>CAYJPW010000214.1:0-16227 GCA_964372055.1 uncultured Polyangiaceae bacterium | reverse complement strand
GGCCCACCCGCCGTCCGCCGCACCGCCCCCGCCGCCGGCGCCCGCCCCCGCCGAGGTCGCGAGCTCCGCGCCCCCGATCGCCGCTCCGGCGCCGCCTGCCGCGGCCGGCTCGGCGCCCGCGGCGAGCGCATCGCAGCCGAAGCGAAAGAAGGCGAAGCCGCGCGCACCGATCCTCGACCCGTGGTCCGAGGAGCCCGCGCCCAGCCAGAACGTCGCTCCCGCCGCGGCGGCCCCCGCCGCCCGCACCGCAAAGATCGGCGCGCGCGCTCCCGAGCCCTCGATGAACGAGGAGGAGGTCGTCACCTCGGCGGTGCCGCTCGACATCGCGCTCGGCAAGCCGGCGGCGCGTCCCCCGCCGCCTCCGCGCAGACAAGCCCCGACGCTGCCCGCCGTCGAGGGCGCGGTCTCGTCCGCGCCGCCGGTCCCTCCCCCGGTGCCCGCCGCCGCGAAGCGGTCGTCGTCGGCGCCTCCCGCCGCCTCGACGCCGGGCGCGGAGCGCGTCTCGCCGCCTGCGGCTCCAGCGCCGCGTGCCCCACAGACCTCGGACGCGGTCTCCTCGGCGCCGCCCCTCACCCCTGCGCCGTCCCTCGGCTCGGCGGCGCCGGCCGCACCGCCGCCGGTGGCGTCCACTCCTCCTGCCGCCGCGGCCGCACCACCCACGCCTGCGCCCGTGGCTCCCGCTCCGCCGCTCATCGCCTCGGCGCCGCCGCCCGCACCTGCGGCCGCCGCGCCGACGGCCTCCGCGACGCCGACCGCCCGCGCGGCGCGCGACGCGCAGCCGGCGTCGATGCGCGCCACCGTGCCCGACGTCGGCATGGGTCCTCGCTCCGAGGGCCGCATCGCGGTGACGGGCGTCCCGGTGCCCCAGAAGGCGCCGGTGCAGCCGCGCGTCGATCCGGTCCCGCCGCTCGAGCTCCCCGAGGAGAAGCGAAGCGTCGGCGGCCTCGCGCTCGACACGGTCGACGCGCTCGCCGATCTGCCCCACGAGATCCAGGCGTCGCTCGCCGCGAGCGCGAAGGTCGAGGCGCTGCGCGCCGACGAGGAGGTCGCCGGCTTCGGCGCGGCGCTGGTGCTCGAGGGCGAGGGGCTCGTCTGCGCCACCATCACCGACGCGCCCGCGCATCGCGCGCCTGCGCCCGCCCTCATCGCCGCGCGCGGCACGCTGGCCGACGGGCTCGCCATCCGCATCGTCGCCGGTGCGGCCGGCGCGCGCGTCGCCGTCTGGGATCAAGCCTTCTTCGATCAGGCGCTGAGGTCCTGCCCCTGGGTGCTCGACGATCTCCGCGAGGGCGCCGACCGCCTCCAGGCGCTCGCGGGCGCCACGATGGGCCCGCTCGGCGACGTCGACGAGAGCACCCGCTCCCTCGCGCTCGGGCGGCTCTCGCTGCGCGTCCTCCGCCCCAACGAGGCGTTCACCGCGGAGGGCGGACCGAACCCGGGGATGTGCATCGTCGGCGTGGGATCGATCGATCTCCTCGACGGCGGCAAGGTGAAGAGCACCCTCCGCGCGGGCGACCCGGTCTTCGCGGCCGAGTTCCTCCGCGCCGCACCGGCGACGGCCGACTCGCGCGCCGGCGAGGCGGGCGCGATCCTCTTCTGCGCCGACCGCGCGCTCGCGCAGGAGCTCCTGGTCAGCGTCCCGCCGCTGATCGAGATGTTCAGCGGCTGAAGAGCCCCGCTCGCGACCGAGATCCACGATCGCGAATCGCGAATCGGCTTCCATCGCCCCGATCGCGACCGCCTCGAATCCAGAGGACGACGCCTACGTTTGCCGCAGCGGCCGCCAAGCCTCGAAGAGCAACGCCGCTCGACGACCTCGGATGGCGCTCCAGGTGAGCGGGAAGCGCCCTGCAACGGCGCGGCGCGCTCGGGGTTGCGCGCGGACCTTTCGGTCGAAGCCTGTGCCCTCTACTCGGCGGCGGGCGCGGGCGCGGTCGCGCGCGCCGACTGGGACGCCGTCTGCTCGTCGAGCTGCCAGACGACCTCGCTGTTGCCCTGGGCGCCGGCGAAGCGCAGGCCGAACCACTTCGCCGTGGGCGAGATCGTGGGGCGGCCCTCGGCGTTCGTGCGCGGGAAGCGGATGCGGAACGCCTGGCGGAAGATGGTGTTGTACGGGTAGTACGTCCGCTCGAGCGCGTTCGGCTTCTTGATCCCGACGATCTCCTCGGGCGCGGTCTCGTTGCCGGTGTCGTCGATGAGCCGCACGATCCAGGCGCTGTTCGGCTTGGTGAGGTCGTTGTACTTGCGCTCGCCGCCGTAGATGGCGACGAAGAACTGGTGGCGCTGCCGCGTCTCTTCGAGCGTGCGCTCGAGGAGCTTCTTCCGCTGGTCGATGGTGAGGCGGTAGTCCTGCACGTAACGGACGACGTAGGCCCAGCGGAAGTCCCACGACTCGAACGTCGCCGTCGCGGTGAGGAAGTTGTCGAGCTCGGAGAGCGCGATGAGGTGCTCGGTCCGCGTCCACTTCCGGAGCACGTTCTCGTAGTCGGTCGCGACGTACTCGCGCGGGCCCTCGTGCAGGCTGACCTTCTGGGCGGCGCACCCGGCGAGCAGCGGCAGGAGCGCCAGCACCGAGCAGGCGCGCCGGATCGAAGGCCGGAGCGAGGCGGATTCCCCCCGGGGGTTTGGGGGCGCAGCCCCCGTCGTGATCGACCGAATCACCTCCTCCAGGGTAGCGATCGGCGCGGCGCGATGCACGCATTTGCCGTGGGGACGCCGCCGGCCGGGCCTCTGCCGCGCCGCGGCGCAAGGGTCCGCAGACCGCCTGGGCGCGTGCACCGTCTAACCATCGTCGGGCGGCGCGAAACACGGGCGCGCGGTGGCACGACCGGTGCTTGAACGAAGACGAGATTACCCCCTTCGAGGGAGGTCGCGATGATCGACAAGGTCGACTTCATGGTGAGGTTCTGGCAGCTCCGGGCGCGGCACGAGGCGCTGGGCGCCCCGCTCACGCCCGTGGAGCGCGTCGAGCTGCTCTCTCTCCTGCGGCTGATGTCGACGGACCTGCGTCTCCCCGATCAGGGTCCTGCACCTCGAACCGACCAGGGGGTGCCCGTTCAGCTCACCGCGCGCGGGGGCTTCCTCTCGGCGGAGCTGCGCCTCGTCTGCGCCGACGGAATCGTGCTCGCCTGCGCGGCCCCGATGCGGGTGGGCCAGAGCACCATCGTCCGCATCGCCGACGCGGTCTCCGGCGTCGAGTACACGCTGCCCTGCGTCGTCGAGTGGGCGCACGTGGGCAGCCCCTCGGCGATGGCGCTGCGCGTCGACGGCTCGCCGGCGCGCGTCGACTTCGCCATCCCCGAACCGGGCATGTGGCGCTCTCCGCTGGGCTACTTCGAGCCGAAGAGCACGCGCGCGCAGTAGCTCTCCTGATTCTGGCCGCGGGTCGACTCGCGGCGCGTCCTCAGGTGCGTACCCATCGACGCGATCGCGGCGCACGCGTGCACGTCGCGCGGCGTGCACGCGGATCGACCGAAGAGAATCCTCCCCATCTCCCCGCCTCCCTGTGAAATCCGGGGAGCGTCGGCGCAGCCGTACGCGCTACGCCTGGCTGCTGCGCGAGGAGCGGTTCACGCGGGCGAGGCGCTCCTCGACCATGAGGTCGGCGACGCGGTACGTGGGCGTCAGCGACTTCCGGCTGCGATCGGCGATCTCGTAGATCGTGTCGTAGATGAGCATGACGCGCTCGCGCGAGCGCTGGGCGTCGTAGCCGGTGACCTCCATCGCGACGTTGACGAGGCCACCGGCGTTGATGGCGTAGTCGGGCGCGTAGAGGATGCCGCGCGAGTGCACGTCGTCGCCGTTGCGCGGCTCGGCGAGCTGGTTGTTGGCGGCGCCGGCGATGATGGCCGCCTTGATGCGCGGGATGGTCTGATCGTTGAGCGCGGAGCCGAGGGCGCAGGGCGCGAGCACGTCGCACTCGACGTCGAAGATCGCGTCGAGGGGAACGATCGCGGCGCCGAACTCGCGCTGGGCGCGCTCGGCCTTGAGCGGATCGACGTCGGCGACCGAGAGGCGCGCGCCGGCGGCGGTGAGCTCCCTGCAGAGGTGGTAGCCCACGTGGCCGACGCCCTGCACGGCGACGTGGATCCCCTCGAGCGAGCCGCGGCCGAGCTTGATCTTCACGCACGCCTCGATGCCGCGGCGGACGCCGAGCGCGGTGAACGGCGATGGATCGCCCGAGCCGCCGTGGCTCACGTCGACGCCGGTCACGTGCCGGGTGACGGTGCGGATGATCTCCATGTCCTCGAGGCCGGTGCCCGAGTCCTCGGCGGTGATGTAGTGGCCGCCGAGATCGTCGATGAAGCGGCCGAAGGCGCGGAAGATGGCGGCGCGATCGAAGTGCGCCGTCGCGGGCCGGAGCAGGACCGACTTTCCGCCGCCGTGCGGGAGATCGGCGAGCGCGGCCTTGTACGTCATGCCGCGGGCGAGGCGGAGCGCGTCGACGAGCGCGTCCTCGTCCTTGGCGTAGGAGAGGAAGCGGCAGCCGCCCAGCGCCGGCCCGAGGCGCGTGTCGTGGATCGCGACGATGGCACGGAGCCCGCTGCCGGCGTCGCGCGCGAAATGGACCTCACCGTAGTCGTAGCCCGCCATCAACCCGAAGACGTTCACGTGCCCATGCCTCCGTTTCGGGCCGGCCTATAGCACGGGCGGACGCTCCTCAGCAGGACGTGCCGCAAACGCTCGAGCACTCGCACTGGATGCAGGCGGCGCGGGCGTTGAAGTCGTCGACGCCGCCGGGGTACTGCTGGCCGCAGGCGTCGATGCAGGCCTGATCACCGTTGTTGCAGCCGAAGACGCAGCCGTCGATGAACGAGCAATCGGGGTTCTCGTAGCACTTCTGGTCGACCCCGGCGCAGGCCTCGGCGAGCACGCAGAAGGTGCACGAGTCGCAGCCTTGATCGAGGCAGGCGCTGCCGCCGCTCGAGCCGCCGCCGTGGTCGGTGACCTCGAAGTCGTCGCCGAGGATCGAGGCGCAGGCGGGCGTGCCGAGCGCGAGCAGCGCGAGCGCGCCCACGGCGCGAAGCGCGGCGAGGTGGAGCGGGGTGGTCCTTCGCCGGCTCATCAAAACGTCCCCCTGGCGCCGAGCTGCCCGGCGCCGACGTACGGCGCGATGGTGGCGCCGGTGTCGCGGCTCTTCGGCGCCAGCGCGACGAGGGCGATCCCGCCGCCGAGCAGCACCACGCCGCCGATGAAGCCGATCGTGGAGATCGTCGAGAGCGTGTGGAAGTTGTCGAGCGTCGTCTGCGAGTCGGCCGAGCAGCGGTCGAGCGGGCAGTCGTCCTCGAGCACCGCGTGCTCGCCGATCGCCAGCACGCCCGTGACCGCGCCGGCCGCGATGCCGACGCCGCCGAGCACCACGGCGGTGATCCCGACCGGCTTCATCCAGCCGCCGCCGCTCGAAGACGAGGCGCGGTCCGGACCGGGCGGCGGCGGCGCGGCCGGACCGGAGCCCGGCGGGAGGCCGGCGCCCGCCGCCGGCGCCCGGTCGAGGGTGAGCTTCACGCTCTGCGTCGCGCCCTCCGCCGCTTCGAACGTCGCTTCCTTGGGGGCAAAGCCGTCGGCGCTCGCCTGGAGCTTGTGCTTGCCCGGATCGATGGCTCGTTTGACCCCGAGCGCCGCGCTCGAGAAAAGCGCGCCGTCGAGGACGACCTTGGGCTCGCTCGGGCCCTCGACCGAGAGCACGACCCAGGGCACGCGCGGCTCGAGCGCGGCAAGCTCGCGCTTCGCGTCGGCGACGGCCTTCACGAAGGCGTCGCTCGCCTTGGGCGGCACGCCCTCGCGCACGATCTTGTTGTAGGTCTCCTGCGCGGCGACGAGCTTCCCCTGGCCGGCTTGCGCGCGCGCCAGCCCGATCGCGAGCGTGGGCGCGTGGTAGAGCGCGTCGGCGCGGGCGAAGCGATCGGCCGCGGTCGCGTAGTCCTTCTTCTCGAACGCCTCCTGGCCCTCCGTGGCGAGGGCGCGGGCGGTGGCCTTGTCGGCGTCCGATTGCGCGAGCGCCGCTCCAGGCGCCAGCGCTGCGAGAGCGAGCACGGCGCCGAGCCAACGGCCCCGTGCCCTCCGGCGGGAGAGCGTCATCGTGAGCGCTGTCGTATCAGCCCGCGGATCGGCTGGAAAGCTCGACCGTCACGAGCGCGGGGGCGCGCGCGGCGCGTCGATCCGAGGGCGGATCGTCAGAACCCGAAGTCCTTGCCCTTGCCGGGCGGCGGAGGCGGCGGCGGCGTCGGCAGCACCACCTTGCCGCTGCGGGTGGTCGCGGGCGGGGGCGGCGGGACGACCGGGGGGCGCGTGGACGTAGGCGGGGGCGAAGACGGCGCCTTGCCCGTCGTGCGCGGCGGCGGCGCCGGCGGATCGATCGGCGCCGTGGTCGGCGCGGCGGCGGCCGTCGCGGTCGCCTCGGCCGACGGCGCGGGATCGGGCGGGAGCGGAGGGACCGCCGTCGGCGGGGTGAGCTGGATCTCGGCGACGCTGGCGGCGGGCGCGACGTCCCTCGCGCCGCCGCGGAGGGCGACGAACGCGATGACGACGCCGACCACGAGGCCGGCGCCGCTGATCGCGGCGATCAGCTTGCCACGGCCGGCGGGGAGGGGCGCGGGCTGCATCTGGCCGCTGAAGGTCCGCGAGACGCCGGGGTTCGTGGTGTGGGGGACGGCGCCAGGCATGGGCACGCCCGGTCCGGGGTAGCTCGGGCTCATGTGGCCGATGGCCGTGGCGGCCGTGCCCGGCACGCCCGGTTGGAGCGGCAACGGCGTCGGCCCGCCCTGGCTCGCCACGGTCGCGCCCGGGCTGCTCTGGAAGCCCGGAGCGCTCGCGTGGCCGGGGCTCGACGGATAGCCCGGCACCGACGGGTAGCTCGGATCCGAGGGGACCGTCGGCCCCGCGGGCGCCCAGCCGGGCTGCGGCGTGTGGAACGCCGCCGACGGCGGCGTCGCGACGACGGTGGGGCCGGGCGCGTGGTACGGTTGCCCGCTCGTCGGCCCCCCGAGCTGGGAGGAGATCCCGAGCGCGACGGCGAGCGAGTCGGCGAGCTCCTTGGCGCTCTGGAAGCGCTGCGCCGGATCGCGCGCGGCGGCGCGCGACCACCACGCGTCGAAGGTGCGCGGCACCCCGGGGCACACCTGCGAGGGCACCGGGACCGGGTTGACGATGATCTGCACCAGCAGATCGCCGAGGGCCTCGCTCTCGAAGGGGAGCCGGCCGGTGACGCACCGGTACGCGATCACGGCGAGGGCCCAGAGATCGGAGCGGAAGTCGACCGCCTTCGTCCCCTGCGCCTGCTCGGGGCTCATGTAGTGGGGCGTCCCCAGGAGCGAGCCCGTCTTGGTCGCGTTGTCGCCCATCACGGGCGCCTGGCTCTTGGCGATGCCGAAGTCGAGCACCTTGGCGATCTCGCGATCGTCGTCGCGCACCAGGAAGATGTTCTCCGGCTTGAGATCGCGGTGCACGAGGCCGGCGGCGTGCGCCTTCACGAGCGCGCGCGCGACCTGGCTGATCACGGAGGCGACCTCGTGCGGCGGCAGGCGCTGGAGGCGCTTGACGCGGTGGGCGAGGTCCTCGCCCTCGAGGAACTCCATCGCGATGTACGGGATGCCGTCCGAGACGCCGTAGTCGAGGACCTGGACCACGTTGGGGCTGCGGAGCTGAGCTGCCGCCTTGGCCTCGCGCTCGAAGCGCGCGCGGATCTCGGGGAGCGACGCGACCTCGGCGTGGATGAACTTGACCGCGCAGGGGATGTCGAGGCCGATGTGATGGGCGAACCACACCGAGCCCATCCCGCCCTCGCCGAGCATCCGCACCAGCCGGAAGCGCTCCGCGACCACCGTGCCTTCGGCCAGCTGCAAGCCACCCTCCTCGTTCGCGCGAGGGCGCGCAGTGCTCGGCGCCCGGGTCCCTCAGCCGTAACATGCGGGCCCGGGGCCGTCCAGGAACAGCCCCGTCGCGGAGGTGCTCTCGCGCAAGCACGGCGTCACGGGTAGACGCCGTGACGCCGCCGCCGGCGGAGTCGAACCGTCAGCGCGTCAAGCTGGCGAGGTCGAAGGCGAAGCCGACGTTGAGGCGGAGCGCGTAGTAGGACTCGACCTCGCCCCGGAGCGGCGTCGCGACCGGAAAGAGCACGCTCACCGCGGGCTGCACGCGGCGGAGCATGAAGCGCACGCTCGGCGAGATCGCGACCGCGGCGCGCTTGTCGTCCGGGAGATCGCGCGTCACCTGGTACACCTCCCAGACCTCGATCCCGAGGCCGATGGCGTCGTGGACGCGGTAGCCGACGTAGAACGTCGCGCGCGCGGTGATGTCGTAGCGGAGCCCGTCGCCCTCGCCCTTGATCGACCAGTCGATGCCCTGGCGCATCTGCAGCGTGGCGCGGCCGACGACGTGGCGGATGTCGAACGCCGGCCGGAACGTGAGGGTGAGGTCGTCGAAGTACGCGACGTCCCAGGGGCGGACCACGCCGACGACGCGGAGCACCTCTTGCTCGATGTCGCTGCGATCGCGCGCAACCGGGAGCACCACGCCGAGGCCCCCGCCGGCCGAGAGGCCCTGCACGCTCGACCACACGCCCCGCGCCCAGAGCTCGGGGTTGCCGAGCAGGGTCGCGCTTCCGACGCCCGGGATCGCCGCCGAGGCGACGTCGTTGGCGACGCCGATGTACCACTTGCGCGGCGCGAGCGGCAGCTCGAGCTCGCCGTGGGCGAACCACGCCCAGGCGCGCCCCGGATCCTGGCCCGCGGGCGCCCCGGCGATCGGGTTCGGCTCGATGCTCGCGGCGGTGTACTCGAACGTGTAGGTGAGGTCCTTGTGCGTGAGGGCCGGGAGCGTCGGCGCCTGCGGCGGATCGCGCACCTCGCCGCGCTGCGCGCGCGCCTCGCCGGAGGCGCCGAGGAGCGCCATCGCGAGCGCCGCTTGGGTCGCCCGGCGCACGAGGCGGCCGTCCGCGCGCTCCGCCCGCGTCACGCGTTCCCGAGGATGCCCGCGGCGAGCGCCTCGCGGACGACGGCGTGGGTGGCCCCGTGCCCCGGCAGCGCCGCCCGGACGCGGCCCGCCGGCGGTCCGCCGTACAGCGCGAGATCGCCGATGAGGTCGAGGAGCTTGTGGCGCGCGGGCTCGCCGGGATCCGGGGGACGACAGGCCTCGAGCACGCCGCCGTGATCGTCGAAAACGAGCACGCTGTCGAGATCGACCGCCGCCGCGCGGCCCCGCGCCCGCAGCGCGGCGTGCTCGGCGAGCCAGCCGAAGGTGCGCGCCGTCGCGATCCGGCTCACGAAGTCCTCGGCGTCGCCGTCCCAGGACGCGCGATCGCACCCGACCGGCGGCGGGAGATCGACGTCGGCCTCGATCGAGACGCGGTCGCCGGGCTCGAAGCGGTAGACGCTCCGGCCGCGCTCGAGGGTGGCCGCGCGCAGCACGCGCAGGCGAGGCGGCGATGGCGGCGCGCCCAGGGCGAGCAGGGCGTCGGCGAAGCGCCGCGCCCCTCCGTCGAGCAGGGGGATTTCGGCGCCCGCGACGAGGACGCGCACGCCCTCGCGCACGCCGAGCCCGCCGAAGGCGGCGAGGAGGTGCTCGACCAGGTCGATCCGCAGGCGCGCCGCGCTGCCGAGCTCGCTGCCCTCGACGGTGACGCCGCGGTACGTGCCCACCACGTCGAGCCGTTCGAGCGCGACCGAGACGCCGGCCTGCTCGATGAGGAGCGGGCCGTCGTGGCGCGACAAGGTCACGCTGCTGGTTTCGCCCGAGTGGAGCGCCCGTCCCGCCAAGGTGATCGGAGGCGTCGCGGGCGAGTCCCCCGGCACGACCGCGGCGCGCTCGGCCTCCGGCGCGTGGGCCGGGCTCGGCCTCGACGTCGGAGGGGCAGGCACGCGCGCTCGACGGCCGAGCCTACTTCGAGCCGGCCAGACCGAAGTCGTTGGCGAAGGTCACGTACAGCATGAGCCCGATCATCATCACCAGGCCGATCGCGTGGATGTGGGCCTCGATGCGGGCGTTCGGCCGGCGGCGCGTGGTCGCCTCGTAGCCGAGGAACATGAGCCGGCCGCCGTCGAGCGCCGGGAACGGGATCAGGTTGAACGCGCCGAGGTACGCCGAGAGGGCGCCGAGGAAGAAGAGCAGGTCGGTCCAGCCGCGCTTCGCCGCCTGGGCCGTCTCCTGGACGATGCGCGTGGGGCCGGCGAGCTCGCCTTCGGCCTTGCCGGTGACGTACTGCCCGAGACCGACGACGAGGTTCTTCACCACCTCGGGCGGCTGCTCGAGCGCGAGGATGAAAGCGCCCTTGGCGTCGACCGGCTTCTTCCGGGGCACCAGCCCCGCCTGCACGCCGATCTTGCCCTTGCCGCCGTCGTTCGCGGGCGTGACCTCGAACGACTGCCGCGTCCCCTTGCGATCGACGACGATGGCGACGGGCTGGCCCGGGTGCTTGGCGATGGCCTCGGCCATCTGCTCCCACTCCTCGACCGGCGTGCCGGCGATCTCGACGACGCGGTCGCCGTCCTGGAGGCCGGCAGCGGCGGCGGGGCGATCGGGCAGGACCTTGATGTCGGTCGAGAGGTACGCCCGGCCGCCGAAGAAGAAGCTCACGAAGAAGAGCACCGATGCGAAGACGTAGTTCGCGAAGGGGCCGCCGAAGATCGTGGTGATGCGGCCGAGCAGGCTGGCGTTCGCGTAGCTGCCGCGGTCCTTGGGATCGATCTCCTCGAGCGGGTTCATCCCGGCGATCTGCACGTACGCGAGGAAGGGGATCATCGCGACCTGGAAGACGGTGGGCCCGTGCTTCTCGGGGATGTGGCGGAAGAGCTTGAACCGGATGCGGTCGGCCGCCGTCGTGAACCAGTAGTGGCCGTCCTTCGGGACGATCTTGAAGAACGTCGGGCCGAAGCCGATCGAGAACTTGGTCACGCGCATGCCGAACGCGCGCGCGGCGAGGAAGTGGCCGCCTTCATGGACGACCATCAGGAGCGCCAGGCCCAGGATCCCGATGAGGTAGTACATCCAGGAGGAGTCTAGCGGTCCCCAGGACGCGCTGCACGTCCGGGAAATCCTGCCCGCACGGATCGGAGCGCCCCCCTGCCGGCCGGCCGAGAGGGCGACCCCGCCGGCGAGGGGAGGCGACCCGAGCTCTCAGCCCGCGAAGAACGAGACGCCGAAGTTCACGAACGGGACGCCGATGCGGAAGGTCAGCGAGACGTCATCGTTGAAGTGGTAGCGACCGCCGAGCATCGCCATGAAGTCGGGATAGACGTTGTGGTAGAAGCCCTCGGTCGCGAGGACGAAGCCGAGGTCGGCGAAGGCGCTGAACTTCTCCGTGATGAAGAAGTTCCACTGCAGGCCGACGGGCGTGTAGATCGAGAACCCGTACCCTCGGGCGCAGAACTGGCAGTTGGTCACGTCCGCGCCGAACGTGATCCCCACGGTGTTGTTGAGCTTGGGGATGAAGCCCGGGTCGACGATCTCGATGGTCGCCCGGAAGCCGGCGCCGAGCTCGGGATCGCTGAAAGAGGTCCAGCCGCCGCCCCTGCCGAAGCCGCGGCCGCGGTAGCCGTAGCCGTAGTAGCGGTGCCAGAACACGAAGGTGCCGTGGGGCTCGAGCTCCACGGTGTAGTCCGGGTGGGCGTTGGGGCGCTTGATGACGACCTGGGCCTCGGCCGCGGACGTGAGCGACACCACAGCTGCGGCGGCGATGAGACTGCTGACGACCTTCGTTCGAGCTCTCATACCGACTAGGTAACAGGAGGAAGCCACACAAGGAAAGCCGGGAACCATGTCGGTGATCGTGGCATGGTCCCTCGCCGACCCACCCCTTGTTTCCGGGGCCGGCACCGGGTGTGGAACAGCCTCGCCATCGCTCGGGTTTCGGTCTACCTCCGCGGCGATGCGCCCCGGTCACTCGCGCGACCACGGGCTCACGGTGGTGGGCGCCGCGGCGCTGATCGCGACGACGCTCGCCCTACCGGCGCGCGCCGGCGGCGACGAGGAGGCGCTCGAGGTCGTGGTGCGCGGCACGAGCGCCGGCGCGTGGACGTCGCAGACCTCCGCCGACACGGCCGCGCGCGAGCCCGTCGATGCCGCGGCGCTCCTCGCCGAGCTCCCCAGCGTCCACGTGCGGCGCCTCGGCGGGGACGGATCGTTCGGGACGCTGAGCGTCCGCGGATCGGCGTCGACGCAGGTCGGCGTGGTGCTGGCCGGGATCCCGCTCACCAGCGCGGCCGATCCGTCCATCGACGCCGGCGGCCTGCCGCTCTGGCCGGGGGCGACCTTCCGCGTTTACCGGGGCTTCGCGCCCGCGCGCCTCGGGGCGACCGGCTACCTCGGCGGGGTGGTCGCGATCGATCCCGCCGCGCCGGCGGCGACGCCGCGGACCGAGTGGTGGGCCCTCGCCGGCTCGTTCGGCGCCCTCAAGCTGCGGCTGGGCGACGCGCGGCGCATCGGCGACCTCTCGATCGCGAGCGGGCTCTACGGCTCGCGATCCGACGGCGACTTCACGTACGAGGAGACCGATGACTTCACCGGTGCGGTGACCGAGCGCACCCGCGGGAACGCCGGGCACGCCGCGGCGGGGCTGGTCGAGAGGGTCTCGCTCGATCGCCCGTGGGGCAGCATCGGGGCGACGCTGTTCGCCGAGACGAGCCGCCACGGGGTGCCGGGGCCGGCCGACCTGGATGCTCGGGACGGCCGGCGGTTCGCGAGCCTCTCGGCCGGGCGGCTCGCCGCCGGGATCGACGCGCGCTTCCGGAGCGGGCCGAGCGCCGTGTGGCACGCGGCCCTATGGGGCCGGCGCGACACCTCGACGTTCGACGATCCCCTGGGCGAGATCGACCCGACCCGGCCCGGCGCCCACGTCGTCCAGGCGATCGAGGGCGCGGGCGCTTCGTTCGGCTGGCGCGGCCGCCCCGTCGACGCGCTCACGGCCGATCTGCTCCTCGACGGGCGTGTCGAGCGCTTCGTGCCCGAAGAGAGCGCCGTCGCCGCCACCGGCACGGGGGCTACCCGCCTCGCCGGCGGCCTCGGGCTCGACCTCACCTGGCGCGCGACCGACGGCGTGGAGCTGGCCGCGACCGGGCGCCTCGACGCGCGGCGCGACGACGCCGAGGGCGCCTTCGGGCTCGGGCAGGTGGCGCTGGGCTCGTCGAGCGATCTGGCGCCGAGCGGTCACCTCGGCGGCGCGCTCCGGATCACCGACGGGATCGCCCTCGCCGCGCACGCCGGCGCGCTCGAGCGCCCGCCGAGCTTCGTCGAGCTCTACGGCGATCGCGGCACGCTGATCGGCGATCCGCGCCTCCTGCCCGAGCGCGCGCTCTCGTTCGATCTCGGCGTCCAAGGCGACGCCGGCGACCGCGCGGTCCGCTTCGGCTACGAGCTCGTCGGCTTCGTCACGACCGCCACGAACCTCATCGCGTTCGTGCCGAGGGGCCGGAGCACCGCCGAGGCGCGCAACGTGGCCGAGGCGCTCGTGGTCGGCGGCGAGCTCACGACGACGCTGACGACGCGCCGGCTCTCGACGCGGATCGGCTACACGCTGCTGCACACCGAGGACCGGAGCGACGACGCGCTCACGCGCGGACGATCGCTGCCGGGCCGACCGCTGCACGATCTCACCGCCGACGTGTCCTACGGCCTCGGGCCGGTGCGCGTCCGCTACGGGCTCGACGTGCTCGCCGGCATCACCGTCGATCCGGAGGGCGCGCAGGTGCTGCCGCCGCGCGCGCTCCACTCGGCCGGCGCCTCGCTCGACGTGCCCGGGCTGCGCGGGCTGCGAGCCGGCTTCGAGGTCGACAACCTGCTCGACGTGCGCACCCAGCACTTCCCGTCGGAGCTGCGCGAGCGGCCGGCGGCCGTGCCGCTCAGCGACTTCCTCGGCTACCCGCTGCCGGGCCGGAGCGTCCTCGGTACGCTGCGCTACGTCGCGAGGTGAGCGTCGTCGGGGCGATCGCCGCGGCGCCCGTGCAGCTCGCGGCGCGGGGCCTCGCCTGGATTTTTCCACCGGTTGCTCGCGATCCTGCGCACCGTTACCGTTCGCCGCGCGCGTGATCCCACCGCGCCGTGCCGCCCCGAGGGCGAGCACCGCCCCCCTGCCCCGAGGAACGACGATGCGATCCTTCTCTTGCCTGACCGCCGGTCTCGCCGCCCTGCTGGTGTCCAGCGCCGCCGTCGCCGGCCCGCCGACGCGCACGCTGCTCTTCAAGGGAGCGGTCGCCGCGCCGGGCGACACGCCCGAGATCGCCGCGCGAGCGCTCGTGAAGCAGCGCGCGCCGTGGGCCGCATCGCTCGCGCTCGGCGCCGCGCGCGTCGCGGATCTCGCGAGCGGCGAGCGCACCGTGCGCCTGCCGCAGATGCATCAGGGCCTGCCGGTCGCGCTCCGCGGCGCGGCGGTGACGTTCGCGAAGGACGGAGCCGCGCGCCTGGTGGCGGTGACGCTCGAGGAGGACCTGCCGTCCGACGTGACGCCGGCGATCGACGCCGTGAAGGCGGTCGACGCCGCGGCGAAGCACACCGGTCTCCGCGCCGATCCGTCGGACGCGACGCTCGCGATCTGGCCCGGCGCCGACGGCCCGCTGCTCGCGTGGGTGGTCTACGGC
Organism: uncultured Polyangiaceae bacterium; assembly: GCA_964372055.1. Lineage (GTDB taxonomy): Bacteria > Myxococcota_A > Polyangia > Polyangiales > Polyangiaceae > CAYJPW01. The sequence continues at coordinate 1,663 of CAYJPW010000214.1, read as the reverse complement.
GGCGCGGCGCTCGGGGTGCCGTACGCGCCGGTCGCCGTCGTGGACGCGAAGACCGGCGAGCTCGTGCTCCGCTACAACGCCGTCGTCGACCTCAACCAGAGCGAGGTCTACCCGAGCAACCCGGTCAAATCGCCGACGCTCGTCCCGGTGACGCTCACGGTCGGCGCCGGCAACACGGTGCTCGAGAACGCGCTCATCAAGAGCCACAACTGCATCGACCAGCAGAACACCAAGTCGATCATGGGCCTGACGGTCCACACCTGCGATCTCCTGCAGACCGCGACGCCCGACGGGAACGGCGACTACCTCATCACGCCCGGCGCCGACACCGATCCCGAGGACGCGTTCTCGGAGGTGTCGATGTTCTACCACGCGAACCGCGCCTACGACTTCTTCCGCGCCTTCCAGCCGGGGTTCACGGTGCAGGCGGGGCCGCTCGACACGGTGTCGAACCTGCGCATGCCCGACGGCTTCGCCACGTTCGACCTCGCCAAGATGGCCGATCCGAACCTGCCGCTGGTCCCGTTCCAGAACGCGTTCTTCGCGCCGTCGAACCCGATCTTCTCGCAGGTGTTCGGCCTGTCCGGCGCGGCCATGTGGTTCGGCCAGGGCCCCAACCGCGACTACTCGTACGACGGCGACGTCGTCTACCACGAGTTCGGGCACGCGGTCGTGGCCGCGACCGTCGACTTCGTCGGCGCGCCGCACAAGGACGAGTTCGGCGTCGTCTACTCGCCGGGCGGGATGAACGAGGGCATCGCCGACTACTTCTCCTCGGCGCTCACCGGCGACGGCGACGTCGGCGAGTACGCCTCGCAGGACTTCGCGCCCGGCTCGTCGGCGATCCGCTCGCTCACCGACCCGGACAAATGCCCGACCGCGATCGGCGGCGAGGTGCACCAGGACGCGACGCTGTTCTCCGCCGGGCTCTGGGACGTGCGCGTCACGCTCTCGGCGGCAGAGCAGTCCGACTTCGACGCGGCGGTGTTCGCGGCGATGGGCTCGGCGCCGACCGGCGACCTCGGGTACGACGAGTTCGCGACGATGATCGTCGAGGCGCTCGCGGCCTCGCCGCTCGGCCAGACGGTCGCCGACGCGCAGACGGCGGCGTTCACCGCGCGCGGCGTCCTGCCGAAGTGCGGGCGCGTCCTCGAGGCGACCTCGGGCCAGGCGCTGATCGGGCCGCTCCAGGGCATCTGGTTCGCGCCGGGCACGACGGCCACGGGCATCAAGAACCTCGGCTGGACGCCGGGCGTGATCCAGTTCCACGTCGCCCTCGCGCCCTCGGCGACGGGGCTCCCCCAGGTCACCGTCGACTTCACGAAGGTCAACGTCTCCTCGGGCGGCGGCGGGTTCGGCACGCCCGGCACGCCGTTCGCGCCCAAGGTCCTGGTCCGCTTCGGCCCGGATCCGATCACGTTCACGTACGGCCCGTTCGCGGCGGCCGCCGACGTGCAGGTCGTCGACCCGACCGACGCCGGGTCCAACAAGTTCAACGCGGTCGCCGTCGGCCCCGCCGGGGCGACCAGCGCCTACGTGATGATCGCGAGCAGCGGCGAGGAGGACGGCGCGTTCAGCAGCGTGAAGCTCACCTCGGGCGAGGCGCAGGATCCGACCGGCTCCGGCGGCGCGGGCGGCGGCGGCGGCGGTGCGACCACCGGCG
>CAYJPW010000213.1:0-16269 GCA_964372055.1 uncultured Polyangiaceae bacterium | reverse complement strand
AGGACGACATCGTTTAGGTCATCGGTCTCTCCTTTGCTTCATGGCGCACGCACGGATCGAACCTCGCCAGGGACAAGCGGTACGACCAGATCCTGCACGATCCCCGGTACGTGAAGAGCTTCACGAGCCGGGGAGGGGTGCTCGATTTCTACGGCGGGGACCACCGGGGGCTGTATCCGGGGACGAGGATGACGAAGCGGGAGTTCACGTACGAGCTGAGCGATCACCTGCCGCTCTGGATCCAGGTGGAGACGGATACGGATGCCGAGGAGCTCGATCAGGTGCTCGAGCCGGGGCGGAATGGGGAGAGGAAGGGGCGGGGAAGTCGGCGTTGAGGCACCCCGACGACCACCGGGCGGAATCGCCCGCCTGCGGGCGGCGTTTACCACCAGGCGATCGCCTCACTGACGATTTCTCCGAGACAAAGCGGTGTCACGTGAATCCCGAGGGACCGGCATCGTCCCTGCAGTTGCGGCACCACCATGGCCCTCCTCCACTACGAGAACCTCGGTGTCCACCGCCCCGACGTGCTGATGCGGCTCGCCTTCAGCGGACTGCGCGACTTCTACGAGTACCTGAAGCACACGATCGCCCACCTCGAGAACGCAGACGCCGTGCTGCGTCTCGCCTGGAGGCGGGCGTCATCCCCAAAGGGCTTCCGCGGCGAGACCCACGGTGTGTGGGTCGAGCTGCGGGAGCCCGAGGACCGACCCGACGAGCCGGATCGCACATTCGACGAGTTCCTGGACGAGGACGTTCGGGAGGTGCTCGAGCTGCAGCGCACGAGCGATGCCAAAGCGTCCGGGCCCGGGCGAGTTCCGCTCCGTGACGAGTACCGCATCAGCGTCCTAGACCGCGATCCCGAGACCTGCCGACTTCTGCTCGACCGTGAGCCGAGGTTGGCGGAGCTGTGCCTCCGCCCGAATACCAGCACCCTGCGCCGGCAGCGGGACGCGCTGCAGCAGCTGCAGGATGCCCCGGCGGCGGCGCACCTGCCGCTGCTCCGGCTGTTCGAGAACACCCGCGAGGCGCGTTGGCCGCCCGTTCCACCTCTCGGGCGCGCGCCGCAGTGGAACCTTCTGCTCGACGACAGCCGCCCCGGCACCGACGCACAGCGCGAGTTCGTTGCGCTCGCGCTGCGGACGCCCGACTTCGCCATCCTCGAAGGACCGCCCGGATCCGGAAAGACCACCGCGATCTGCGAGCTCGTGCTCCAGCTCGTGGAGCAAGGCAAGCGTGTGCTGCTCTGCGCTTCGACCCACGTCGCCGTGGACAATGTGCTGGAGAAGCTCGGGCCGCGGTCTCTGCGCGACGGCAGCGATCTCGTACCCGTGCGGGTGGGCGAGCGCCGAAAGATCTCCGACGGCGCGCTGCCCTTTCAGCTCGAGGAGATCGTGCGCACGGAACGACAGAGGCTGCTTGGGTTTCTCCAAGCGAAGTCGCCCCGGAGCGACGCGCAGGAGGATCTGCTGCGCACCCTCTCGCGGGAGTCGAACGAGACCTCGGCCATCGAGCGGATGATCCTCGACGCCGCGAACCTCGTCTGCGGCACGACGACAGGCATCCTCCGGCATCCCGACGTCCGCGCGGCCGATGCGTCGCGCCGGGCCGGCATGTTCGATGTCCTCATCCTCGACGAGGCGTCGAAGACGACGTTCCAGGAGTTTCTCGTCCCGGCCCTGCTCGCGAGGCGGTGGATCATCGTCGGCGACGCCCGGCAGCTCTCGCCGTTCGTCGAGGACTCGGCTGTCGCTGCGAACCTCCGCGCAGCCCTGCCGGACGAGGCGCGCCGCAACGCTTGTGTCGACATCTTCCTCGCGGGTCACGGCTCCCCGAACAAGCGGCGGGCGACGCTCGTCGTCGATGATCGGCCCGAGGTGTACGAGGCGTATCGGCTCCAGGCCTCGGGGCGAGGCGTGGAGGTGCGCGCTCCGGGCGAAGCCGATGCGGCGCTGGCCGACGTGGTCGTGGGGAACGGCGAAGCCGTCGGCCCGTGCCGGGACGGTCTTCCCGCGGATGTCGGGACCGTGCGTGGGCCCGCCGACGCCATAACCCTGCGCCGGGCGGCCGCGTATCGACGCGGCATCCAGGTTCGCGACGACGAGCCGCCGTGCTGGGAGGATGAGCTGGGCTGGCGTCTCTGCCGGCATTTCGAGCTCCGGCAGGCGCGCGAATCGGCCACCGCTACCGGGCTGCGGCGCGAGATCGAGGCGCTCCTTCCCGTCGGGTCCGGCGGCGAGCGGAACGGCGCGGCCGAACGCGTCGAGCGCGTCAGGCGCGTGGCGTTCCCGTCGGTGCTCGAGTCGCTTCAGCAGGGCATCGACCGGCCTGAAGAGAAACGCTCCGGTACGGCGCTGACGGATGGACTTCCGCACCATGTGCTCGCCGAGCGTCACGTGCTCCTGGAGTACCAGCACAGGATGCACCCGGACCTCTCGGCCTGGCCCAGGGAGCGCGTCTATGGGGGCACGGCGCTGAAGGATCCGCAGGACATGGCGGCGCGGCGAGCCTGGAGCTACTCCGGGTATCAGCGGCGGGCAGTCTGGGTTCAAGTCCCGGGAGTCTTCGATCGCCGCAACCGAAACCTCGCCGAGGTCGACGCGGTGGTCGACGAGCTCGAGCGGTTTCGACTCTGGGCGCGGGGCAACCCGAGGAGCCGCGCCGAGGATGGGGCGGCGGAGCCGTGGGAGGTCGCGATCCTGACGTTCTACCGAGGGCAGGAGCGCGCGCTCCGCGAGCGGCTCAGGCGCCATGCGGGTGAGCGCGATGCGTTCAGGCACTTCCACCTTCACGCGCAGGGTCGGGTCGAGGTGCGGGTCGAGCTCTGTACCGTCGATCGCTTCCAGGGGCACGAGGCCGACCTGGTGTTTCTCTCGCTCGCGAACGTGCACGCCACCAACTTCCTCGAGAGCAGCAACCGGATGAACGTCGCGCTCACCCGCGCCCGGTACCAGCGCGTGATCGTCGGTAACCGTGAGCGGCTGCGCAAGCGCCCAGGAACGCTGCTCGGTAACCTCGCCGAGAACGAGCACTGGGAGAGGGTCATCGGAGGTGCGCGATGAGAACTCCCATCAAGCTCCAACGCTCGCTCGACCTCCACGCCTGGCACGTCACGGGAACGATCTCCTTCGCGACGAAGCGCGAGTGGGAGCCCGCGGTTCTCAAGCTGGCGGTGCAGCACGGTGCGGTCACGCCAGACCTCGTCGTGAAGGACCTCCTCGGCGGGCGCTCGGGCATGGCGAAACGCCTGATCGAGATCTGCACGCGCCTCGGCTTGCTGGAGCAGCGCGGATCCGAGGCAGTTCCCACCGACTCCGGCAGGCAGGTCGCGCAGACCGGTGTGGTTCTGCTCCCGCAGCGAGGGGCCTGGACCGTGTGGGCGTCCGAGGACCCCGTTCTGCGTTCGCGCGTCGTGGCCGTTGAGCCGTGGGGCGAGCCGTCCGCGTACGACGAGCGTGCCACCAAGCGAGCGTTCAGCCGGCTACCCGCTTGGCTGATCGAGACGTTCGGGCGTCCGTGCGAGCCGCTCAGCGGCAGTCACCACGCCGTGCGGCTCGATGAGCTAGGGAAGGAACAGAAGGGCGAGGCGATCGATGCGGGCGGCCAGCTCCGAGTCACGCTGACGATCGATCCGACCGAAGTCCGGCTGCGGGTGACCGGCGATCTCGGGGATCGGCGGGTCGACGCCGACGCGAGCGCGCCCGGCCTCTCGTACAACGCGGTCTGGACCACCTTGGTCCACCAGGCCGGTCTCCGGCAGCAGTGGGACGCGCACCGCAAGGCGCTATGGGTGGCGTTCAGGGAAACCTCGGAGATCGAGCGGACCACCGTCCAACGGGCCGTGCAGATCGAAGGTCCCACGCTCCCAGACCTCGGCCGCTTCGACGCAACGACGATCGAGCACGTGCCGCTGCGGCCCTGGTCCAAGAGCGACGCCGCCGAGTGGTCGGAGTGGCGCCTGCTACACAGCATCTCCGGCTACGCAATCGACGATGCGCTCGAGATCGCACACCGCGAGGCCTCGGCGCCGTTCGAAGACATGGCGCCGGAGTGTCCGTCGCGCGCGGCGCTGGCGGAGCGCGTGCGCGGTGCCGACAAGCCGCCGCCCGTGTACTGGCGGCTCCAGGCCCCGGCGGACTGGTTGCTTGATGAGAACGGGGCACGGGAGGTGGCCCGATGAGCACGTGGTCGAAGCCCATTCAGAGGACGATCGACCAGCGGGGTGAGGTCTTGCCGCCCACCTGGTGCCCGCGCACGTCTGACGCGGTAGAGGCTCCCATCGCAACGAACGGCGTGATGCGCCCCGACCGCACACGGTGCCTGGTGCAGGCGCTGGTGAGGGCGATCGACGGAACGCAAGAGATGGTGGTCGCCGCGACGTTCCTCCTCGCCGACGAGGACGTCGAGCAAGCGCTCCTGCGGGCTGCGCAGCGAGGTGTGCGGGTGTACCTCCTGCTTGCGACGGAGACGCGCCTCGAGAAGGAGCCGCGTGACGACTCTGAATTCGAGCAGCGCGCGCTGGCCGAGCACAAGCGGATGCTCGAGACCCTCGCTGGCTGGGCGCTCATCCGCTCCGCCCCGAGCTTCCATGCGAAGGTGGTGCTCGTCGATCCCGCGCGCGGAGGGCGAGCGTTCCTGCTCACCGCGAACCTGACCCACGAGGCGCTCTGTCGGAACGAGGAGATCGCGGTCGAGCTCACGCCATCCGAGTCGCAGGTCGTCTTCGAGCACCTCCGCTGGGCGATGTGGGAGGCGTCGGAGCACGAGTTGCTCGAGCCGGGACGTCTCGCCGCCGCCCCGCCGGCGCTGAAGCGGATCGCGAAGCCGTCGGCACGAGGCGGCATCGTGGCGACGTCGAACGAGCCGGGCTCACTCCGCGCCACCGCTCTGGAAATCGTTCGAGCGGCCGAGCGCGCGATCATCGTCGCGTCGTACGGCTGGGACGCCGAGCACGAGCTGATCAAGGCGCTCTGCGCGCGAGCCAAGGAGGGAGTCGCGGTCACGGTCCTCGCGCGTGTTCGGCCCGCCGCGATGCCCGCGCTGCTCGCGCTCGCGGAGTCCGGTGCGCAAGTCGTGGGGTACCGCTACTTGCACGCCAAGGCGATCGCCATCGACGAAGGCACCGCGCTCGTGATGTCCGCGAACCTCGAGCGGCATGGTCTCGACGACGGCTTCGAGCTCGGTGTGGTGCTCGAGGGCGCACGGGCCGCCGGGCTTCGCGACATCCTCCGCGGCTGGACCGCTCGGGCTCCGTTCGAGCTGCGCCGAGCGACCACGCTGGGTCAGGTCGTCGGCGAGGCTCAGGTTTGGGTCAACGGCAAGCTCGTCCCGTACACCGTCGCGTCGAGCGCGCCGATCGCCCTGGGCAGCGTCGTCGCGCGCTCGGCCGACGAGCTGCACGCCGAACGACCCCCCGTCGCCCGAAGGTTCGGGTTGCCGCAGCCCGCGCACGAGCTGGACGCCTCTTGGGTGGTCGACGCCCCGCGTCTCGCGCCGAAATCGAAGATCGTCGAACGCAAGGCGGGCAAGGGCGCCCGGCCGGATGATCCGCCGCTATTCCGCGAGGCCAACGGCAGGATCGTGGTGGCTGTCCGCTCGACGGACGAGGTGGCGCGCGCTCGCGAGATCGCGAAGCAGGTTCGGGCCGCGGCGATCGTGGTCCGGGAGGGACCCACGTGACCGAGCACCGCCGGCTCCTCGTCTGCTGGCACTCCGAGCGAGCCGGCGTGGAGGTCGTCAAGAACACCGTCGTGGCGCTGCGCAACAAGCGGCTCGCGCCCCATCGTGTTCTCTACCTCGTGCAGAAGGATCGGTACCGCGGGGTGCCCGAAAATGTGGACGGCATCCCGGTCGAGTTGGTGACCCTGGCGGTCGCAGACCCGACGCGTCACGCCTCGGTGTACGCGGCCGTGGTCGACGAGGTGTGTCCACGGCTCGCCGGCGAGGTACACGTCAACGTCTCGCCGGGCACACCCGCGATGCACGCCGTCTGGCTCGTGCTCCATGCCGGGAACGCGCTGCCGTCGGGCACGCGCCTCTGGTCGTCCCAGTACAACCCGGAGACCGGACGCACGCGGCTCGACGCCGTCGACTTCCCGGTCACGACCTACCTTGGTGAGATCAGGCGACGACAGCGCGTAGAGCCGGACGTGGCCGCGTACGAAACGGAGGCCCGCTCGGCCGCGCGGCGCGCCGCGCTCGAGCGGCTCGGCAGGTACGCGCGAGTTCCGGGCGCGCCGCTGCTCCTCGTGGGCGAGCGCGGAACCGGCAAGACCCGCCTGGTAGAGACGCACGTCGGCCCCTTGAAGCACCGGGCGAAGGTCGTGACCCTCGCCTGTGGCGGGCTCGACTCGACCCTCGCCGAGAGCCTGCTCTTCGGGCACCGCAAAGGAGCGTTCACCGGGGCTGCGACCGATCGTGCCGGCCTGCTCGACGAGGCGGACGGCGGGATCCTGTTCCTGGACGAGGTGCAGGACCTGCCGGGCGCGGCCCAACGGAAGCTGGTGCGGGTCCTGCAGGACCGACACCGCCGCTACCGGCCGCTCGGCGCCGACACCGAGCGCTCCGTCGATATCGAGGTCGTCTGCGCGACGAACCTCGACGTCAGCGCGCTGCGCGAGCGGCTTGACGCCGACCTCTTCGACCGCGTGAGTCACCTTCAGGTGCGAGTGCCCCCGCTGCGCGAGTGCCGCGATGACCTCCACGGCGATTGGCGGCGCGTTTGGCGCGAGCTCCGTCGCGGCAGTGGGACGCCGGAGAGCGCGCCGTGGACGCCCGATGTCGAACGGGCGCTCGTGACCGATCCGCTTAGCGGCAACCTCCGTGATCTGCAGCGACTCGCGCTGCTGGTGATGGCGTGGAGCGCCGGCGGGAACGACGTCGGCTCCGGGATTCACTCGGCGCTCCAGGAGTGGCGCGCCGCGGGCACATCGAACGCCACGTCAAACGAGCTCGGCACCGGCTCGCGGAAGGACCGCGTGCGGGGCTTCCAGGCGCGCCTGGCTCGGTGGGCCAAGGACACATGGGGTACCTGGGCCGCTGCCGCGAAAGCCCTCGACTGCGACGAGAAGACCTTGCGGCAGGATGCCGGGGAGCGCTGATCCGAGCGCTGGCGTCCCACCGAGGCGTGGGCAGTCGGGCACGGAAGCGGACGGGGAGCGGACGACGAACGCGACCCTCCGGGCTTGGTGTACGCTGCGCCCATGCCAACAGTAGCCCTCGATGCGTTGGCCAGCGAGCTCACTGCGCTCGAGGACTTCGTCCCACCGCTCTCGCTTTTCTGCGCGCTTGGCGTCGAACGCGACGAGCTACGGCACAGCGATTTGCTCGCCGCCCTGCTCCGGCCGCGTGTTCACCGCCACGCAGAGCCCTTCTTGCGGCTTTTCCTCAAGGAGATCGCTGACGGCCTGCGGCGGCACGCGCTGGGAGCGGCAACGTTGCTGCGGCGGTGCGAGGCGGCATCGAGCGGTCCCATCCTTTCGATCAAGGTAGACCGCGAGCTGGACCGGATTGACCTGGTGCTCGTCGTGAACACCGGTGATGGTCCCCTCGTGTTCGGGATCGAGAACAAGATCGACGCCGCTGAAGGCCCGCAACAGGTCGCGCGCTACCAGCGCGCCCTCCAGCTCGCGTATCCCGGATGCTCGAGCGCCGTGCTCTTCCTGACGCCGAGCGGGCGGTTGAGCACCACGGCCGACGATACCGCCCCGGTGCCGTACGTGCCGTTGGGGTACGGCTGTCTCGAGCGGGTTGTCGCCAGCCTGCTCGCGGACGTCCCCGGCACTACGGCCGAGCACCGCGTTCTGACCGAGTTTCTCGACCACCTCCGAGGGAGCATCATGGCAACCAAGACCGACCACAAAGTCGAGGAGCGCGTTCGCGCGATCTGGCGAGAGCATGGCACCGCGGCGGCGCTCCTCGTCGCCCACCGCCCGAAGCTCGCCGATATTCAGAGTGCATACGAGGCGGGGATACGCGCGCGCTTCGGGAGCGACGTGTCGTTCGGCCACTACCCTGACAAGGGTGAGCTCAGGGAGATCAAGTTCCAGCTGAAGACCTGGAAGGCCGCCGGATTGCCTCTGACGTTCATGCTCTACGGCTACCCCCCTCCGAGCCGCATGCATCCAGCCGTGCGCGTATGGGTATTCGAAGACGACTTTGCGCGGGTCGCGGGGAAGCTCCAGAAGTGGGCGAAGGCGACGAACGCGAAGGACGGCCCGGCGATTGACGAGGAGTTCCGGCCGCTCAAGTTCTGGTCGTGCTGGCGTCGGGTCCTCGCCGAGCCGGACTATCCGGAGACATCCTTCTGCGACGACGTCAGCTTCGGGCCGGAGACGGCGCGGTGGGCGGTGGATCATGCGCTGGCCCTGGTTGAGCGACTGCAGCCGCATGTCCCGCTCTAAGATTCGCGCCGCCGGCGGGTGCGGGGCGAAGAGGGCAGTCCAGCGCCTCCGCCCGATCAGCGGTGGCCGCATGGCCCAACAACTCGCCCAAACACGGGGGAGACGATCGCGCTTGCTACACCAGGCGGTACGCGCTGTGCCAGACCCCATGGTTCCTGCGCCTCAGCCGCTCCGACTCACGATAATCTCGGCGTGATGACCGACTGCGAGGGCGGTGCTCTTAGCGGCGGCTCGCCGGAGGACGAGGAGAAACAGGATGAGAGCCGACGCGAACCGCATCGCCTTGCGCACCGTCCGAGCGCTCCTCGACGGCGCCCGCCCTTTCGAGATCCAGATCGCAGGGACCACGGTGACGTGCTCGGTGGCGCCCGGCGCTGCTCGTCCATGGCCATCCAGTCCCGTTCGCGGGCTCGATGAGCAGAGTGACGGCCCCTGGCCGACGCCGGTCAACGTGGATTGTTCGTGGGACGGCGGCCGATGCTCGATCACCGTTCGGTGCCGAACAGCGACGGGCAAGTACCAGGACGACGCCGCGTTCGAGGTCATCCTGCGCGACGGCGGTCAACTGCTTTGGATCAATATCCCATGCCTCATCTCCGATGCCGAGGACGGCGGACGCGTGGCACTCTGGGGCAACATCTCCCTCGCCAAGCGACGCGAGCATGCGAAGGGCACTCACTCAGGGGCGACCCTCAATTCCGCGCTGAAGGCACTCGCGGCCGCGTCGGGGCTTCCCCTCGTTACCAGCAGCAAGGTCGACGTGTGCCAGGTCGAGGTCCCGGGTGGCGCCATCGTTCCGAGCTCCGATGTCGCATTCCGGCGCGCGATCCACCTCGCGCTGCTCAAGACGGACTTCATCGACCGCGGCCCGGCCGCGGCCGCACGCGGGCGTCCGCTCGTCAACGTCGACGAGCTCATCACCGCCAGTCCGCCGGCCGATCCCGGGGAGGGCGACGAAGAGGAAGACGAGGAGGACGACGGGGCACGCCGGTACTGGGCCGGCGGCTTCCAGTGGGACAAGGAGTCGAAGCTCGACGCCTTCCTCGCCGGGTCGTACTGGCAGCTCGGCTCGCCCAGGTCGTCGGTCGAACGCTCCGCCCAGGCGGCGTGGCGGCAGTTCGAGCGAGTCCAGGCCGGCGACTGGTTCGCGATCAAGGGGTACGGCGGCTCCCACGACCTCGTGGTGCACTTCGTCGGCGAGGTGACCGAGGTCGACGCCGAGACGGGGCGCGTCGGCCTCAAGCCGCTCGACGTGCCGCGGTACAAGGGCAAGGCGCCGCGCGGCGCCGGCGCAGGCAACTGGCAGGACCCGCTCCTCCCGGTCACGCGGCCGGACGCCATCGAGACCCTCTTTGGACGTCGCGCCGCGCAGTCGCCGAGCACGCCCACCGTCCGCTTGCCGTCGAACCTCATCCTGTACGGCCCACCCGGAACCGGAAAGACGTTCAAGATCCAGACGGACCTCGCGCCGCTGTTCACGCGCACTCCCGCGAAGGCGGATGCGTTCGACGAGCTCGCCTCCGAGCTGAAGTGGTACCAGGTGATCGCGCTGGCTCTCTTCGATCTCGGCGGACAAGGGAAGGTCGATGATCTCTTGGCGCACCCGCTCCTCAAGGCCAAGTACGCGGCCCAGGCGATCGCCACACCGCTCCGGCAGATGGTCTGGGGTTGCCTGGGCCAGCACGCGGTCGAGGAGAGCAAGACCGTCAAGATGGAGAGGCGGTTCGGGGAGCTGCTCTTCGACAAGCGGGAGGACGGCACCTGGTATCTGCCGGCGAAGCAACTTCCGGAGGATCTCACCGACGTCGCGCCGCGCCTCCGCGCTGCGGGTCCGACCGCGGCGACGCAGGACTACGTCTTCGTCACCTTCCACCAGGCGTACGGGTACGAGGACTTCATCGAGGGCATCCGGCCTCGCGTGGCGGCGGGAGAGGACGAGGATCGCCGCCAGCTCGTGTACGAGCTCGAGGACGGCGTCTTCAAGCGCGCCGTTCGCGCGGCCCTGCGGCTTACCGGGTTCGAGGGCACACTCGACGACGCCTGCAAGCTACCCCCGGACGACCGCGCGGAGCTCTTCGAGGGCGCCCCGCCTTACGCGGTCTTCATCGACGAGATCAACCGCGGCAACGTGGCGCGGATCTTCGGCGAGCTGATCACGCTGCTCGAGGCGGACAAGCGGCTCGGCGCCGAGAACGAGCTCATCCTGACGCTGCCCTACTCCCGGACGCTGTTCGGTGTCCCGAAGAACCTCCACGTCGTCGGGACGATGAACACGGCGGACCGGAGCGTCGAGGCGCTCGACACCGCGCTCCGCCGACGCTTCGATTTCGAGGAGCTCCCTCCACATCCCGAGCTGCTCAAGTTCCCGATCGACGGTCAGATCGATCCCGCCGCGATGCTGCGGGCCATCAACCGCCGCCTCGAGAAGCTCTACGACCGCGACCACTGCATCGGCCACGCGTACTTCCTCCCGCTCGAGCGGGATCCGACGCTCGAGGGGCTCAAGCGCGTGTTCAAGCGCGCGATCCTCCCGTTGCTGCAGGAGTACTTCTTCGGCGACTGGGGCAAGATCGGCCTCGTGCTCGGCCGTGATTTCGTGCGCCGGCGCGACGCCTCGGTCGTCCTCGCCGACTTCGATCACGACGACCGCGACACCCTGGGCGAGCGCCCGACGTGGGAGATCGCGGACGTTGGTGCGCTCTCGAGCCTGGCGTTCCGGAGGATCTACGATCGTGGCGTCGAGGACGCTTAGGGTCTTCGAGCACCAGGTGGTCCGGGTCGGCGAGTCGCTCCGGGCCGCCGACGGCGCCGAGGTGGCCCTTAGGGAGTCGGACTTCGACGCCCTGGTCCGGTTCAACGACGCAGCGGCCGGCCGGTTCTTCGAGGTGGGCCACCGGCGCATCAAGTTCGCCAACTACGTCGGGTACATCCAGGTCGGCCGGCTCGGCATCGAGGTGCTGCCCAAGGCCGATCGCGCGGCTGCACACCGCGGCGATGATCTCCGCTGGCGTCAGGGTCTGCTCCGGATGCTGGAGATCGCGGGCGGCATGCGGCTCGAGAGCCCGTCGGCAGCGGCGCAGAGCACGGCGCGCTCCAGCCTGCTCGAGCTCGTCGCCCTGCGGTTCACCGAGGAGACGGAGCGCCTGCTCCACGACGGGCTCGCGAGGGGCTACCGCGACGAGGAGGCCAACGGCCCCGTGTTCCGCGGCAAGCTGCTGGTCCCTCAGAACATCCGCGAGAACATCGCGCGCGCCGACCGCTTCTACGTGCGGTACCAGACCTACGATCGCGACGTCATCGTGAACCGCATCCTTGGGGCCACGCTCGATGCCCTCGCAGGTTTACCGCTCTCGCCCGGAATCGCCGCTCGCGGAGCCGCTTGCCGCGCCTCATTCCCCGACCTGAGCTCGATCCGGCTCGCGCCCGCTCTCTTCGATCGCATCCCGGTCGGCCGCTCGGTCGCGCGATACCGCGACGCGCTCGTGCTCGCGCGTATGATCCTCGAGCAGTACGCCCCCGAGCTCAGGGCTGGTCGCACGCCCGTGTTCGCGCTGCTCTTCGACATGAACCTCCTCTGGGAGCGGTACATCGCGCGGCTCTTCCAGCGCGCCGGCGTCGACGACCTCGTGACATCGACCCAGGAGAGCCGGCCGTTCTGGAAGCCCGCTGCGCTCCCAAGCCGCACCGTCCGCCCCGATCTCGTCGTCCGGTGCGCCGTCACCGGTCAGCCCGTGCTCGTCGCCGACACGAAGTGGAAGGTCCTCCGGGACGGCACCCCCTCCGACGAGGACCTCAAGCAGATGTTCGTCTACAACGAGCTGCTCGGCGCCCCGCGCGCGCTGCTCGTGTACCCCTCGGTGGGTCCTCGGCCCCAGGACCGGCACGGCGTCTTCGTCCAGCGGCCTCACCGGTGTGGAACGCTGCACCTCGGCCTCTTCGACGAGAGCGGCTGGAGCGTGACGCGGATGAAGGACGAGGTGCGCGCGCTGGTGCGGGGTCTCGAGCGCCCGGACCGGGACACACGCGGGCCGCGTCGGCACGAGAGCCTGCGGGTCCACTCGACGGCCCAGTTCACGAGAACTGGTTCGGCACCCACCGTGACGGAGCAATTCCCCGAGCCGGAGCCGGCGTGAGGCGTCGGCACTCGGCGCAAGGGGTGTTCACAGCTTCGACCCGGGAACGCTCCGCGCCGATCGTCTACTCTTGCGGCTTACCATGACGGTGCGCTACCCGAGCCGCGAGCCGTTCATCGCGAACACGGACCGCGCGTGGTTCGACTTCCTCTCGGCGAAGGCGGTCGACGGCCGCGTGGACGAGGTGAACTTCTGGCTGCCCAGGGCGACCACTCCCATGAAGGAGATGCTCCCCGGCGAGCCCATCTTCTTCCGCCTGAAGAGGCCCGACTACGCCATCGTCGGGTACGGGTTCTTCGCGCACTTCGACGTCATCGACCTGCACACCGCCTGGTCCGCCTTCGGCTGGAAGAACGGCGATCCCGACAAGCGACGGTTCTTCGACCGCATCGGCGGATACCGGGGCCTCGATCTGCTCGCACCGTCGGCGCGGGTGGCGCCCCTCGGGTGCACCATCCTGCGCGACGCGATCTTCTGGCCGCAGAGCCGCTGGATCCCGTGGGGGCTCGAGGAGGGCTGGGCTCCGAACATCGTGCAGGGCAAGACGGAGCGCGACGAGGCTCGAGCCGCCCGCCTCTCCGCCGCGATCCTCGCTGAAGCTCGACGAGCTCCCGACGATCTGTCCGATCGCTTCGTGCCGCTCGACGTGGACGAGCGGGCCATGGTGATGCGCGAGATCGCCGAGCGCGAGGGGCAGGGCGCCTTCCGACTCCGCCTGCTCCGCGCCTACGACGGCCAGTGTGCGATCACCGGCGAGCACACCGAGCCCGTCCTCGACGCGGCGCACATCCAGCCGTACGTCGGCCCGCGCAGCAACCACGTGCAGAACGGCCTCGTCCTCACGAAGGAGTTCCACGCCCTCTTCGACCGAGGCTACGTCGCCGTGACGCCGGATTACGAGGTGCGCGTCAGCGATCGGCTTCGCACCGACTGGCGCAATGGCAAACGGTACTATCCCTACGACGGACACCGCTTGCTCCACCTCCCGGAGCAGCCCGAGCTCCGCCCGAGCCGCGACGCGTTGGCGTGGCACTTCGAGCACGTGTTCAAGACGGGATGATCGCGCTCAGCCGCCAGGCTCACTTCAGGGGAAGGAGATGCTCGTGACGACGACCGCCCCCGGCTACACCGACGCCGCCGCCCAGGCAGCCCATTGCTGGTTCGCCGTGGATCGCGTTCCGCGCGACCCGGAGTCCACCGCCTGGAAGCGCCGGGCTCGGTGGGGCCAGGCCCAGTGGCGCGAGGCCCGGGGCTACCCCGTCGGAGCGCAGCCGTACGCCGGCGGCCCCGATGCGACCCCGGTCGGCAGCCGTCTCGAGCTCGCCTTCGCGCGCTCCTCGGGCGCGAACTTCATCACGCCCGGTGCCCTCGCGGCCGTCCGGAAGCGCCTCGAAAAGCCCGAGCCGTACCAGACCCTGAACGAGCACCGGCTCTGGGCCGACCTGCTCTCGTCGATGCCGCTCTGCTTCAACCTGTTCGGCGATCTCGCGGTCGACCGCGGGGCGGCCGCTCGCGCCGTGCGCGCCTGGTGGCCGGACGCGCCGACCGGCGATGTTCGCGTGTGTTTCGAGCACTCGCCGGGCCGGCGCGATCCCGCCTTCCTGGGGAACCAGAGCGCGTTCGACGTCGCGTTCGACATCGAGGCGGGCGACCGGACGTGCGCAATCGTCGGGGTCGAGACGAAGTACCACGAGCACGCCGTCGTCGAGGCGCCGCCGAAGCCCGCGGCGCTGGCGCGCTACGTCGAGGTCACCGAGCGATCGGGCCTCTTCCTCGAGGGCTGGCGCGAGAGCATCATCGGCACCGATCTTCAGCAGATCTGGCTGGACCACCTGCTCATGCTCGCCATGCTGCAGCACCGGGAGAGCAGATGGACGTGGGGGAGGTTCGTTCTCGCGTACCCTGCCGCGAATCCGAGCTTTGCGTCGGCGGCCACGCGGTACGGTAGCCTCGTGCGCGGGGCTGGCAGCTTCGTGGCTCGCACGATCGAGGACCTGATCTCGGTCCCGGCGGCGATCGACCCCGCGACTGCCGGTGCGCTCCGCGATCGCTACTTCGCGAGCACCAGGGACACGGAGCCGGCCTGACACTGCCGCCCGCGAGGAAACAGGGACCAACGAGGAAGACTGGCTCGCGTCACTCACCCTGCGCATCGACGAGCCGGCCGACCCTCCGCGGTCGGCTCGACGTCGCGGAGCAGGCGCCGGTACGTGCCTGCCGCCTGCCGGAGCAGCTCCCGGCGCACGAACAGCGACCCCGCCGCGTTGCCGAGGCCGCTGGGATGTCCTAGCCTCAGCGACCACGTCGTCGACGGTGCGCACCCCACGCCCTGCCGAAGCCCGGCTTCTCGGCGGTGGCTCCGACGCCGCCGCCCATGATCGGTGCGCCCTCGCACTCGTGACGCTGTCCTCGTCGAAGGAACGATCTCGCCATGAGCGCCGCAAAGAACGACAATAGGCCGTTCCGACGCCGCGCGTCTCTACCGCTTGTCGCCTCGCTCTGCCTGTCGCTCCTCGTCCTGAGCGCGCGGGCGCAAGCGCAGCAAATCGTCGACGCCGAGAGTGGGTTCCGCATCGTGCTGAGCGCCCCGGAAGCGCGCGTCTGCGTGCTGCTGCCGCGAGGTATGGATGTGGCCGATGCCTGCGCAGGGCTCGAATTGGCGGCCGTGCGCGCCGCGGTAGAGCAAGCGAATCCAGGACCCTTCGGAGTCGCCATCGCGCATTATCCAGATGGGTCCATGGTGACCATCTCGATGATGTCCATGCCGCACCTGTCGGTGCGCACGAAGGCGAGCCTCGACGAGCTGCTGTCGGGCGCGGAGGACGCCGCGCGGCGACAGGGCGGACCTTCCGTGACGCTTCGCGGCGATGCACCGGGCGCGCGGTTCGACGAGCTTCGGATCGAGGGCGTACGCGTCGTTCGCACGGGAGACGACGGCCGCACCGCGTCACCGCCTCTCGCGTCGCTCTTCTATTTGGTCCTGGGTTCCAGATCGACCGTGATGCTGTCCTTCTCGTCGGACGCCGATCACGCGCCACAGGCCAGGGCCCTCGCGGACCGAACGATCGCGACGGTGTCCCTGCCGTCCGGCGCCCCAGCAGAACGGTCCCGGCAAGTGACCAGCTGGATGTCGTCCGTCGCCATCATGCTGGGCGGTGCAGCGTTGGGCGTACTGACCGTATGGGCCTGGATTGCGTACCAGCGTGCCGGGGCGCGCGCCGCGGCTCCAGCCGGCTGGCCACGGATCGCCGCGCGGTCGAGCTGGATGTCGGTCCTCATCGCCGTGGGGGGCATGATTCCAGCGCAGGCCGCGGGGCGGCCCGAGAGCACGCTCGTCGTGTCCGCCTTCGGAGCCGTCTTGATGGTGGCCGGGTTCTTTGCCGGCCTGTATGCCCTCGCGATGCTGGTCAAGGTCGGGCGTGCTGGGATCCTCGCTCCAGCGCTGATCGGCGTCGGGTTGAATGCGATGTTCTTCGCTTCCGCGGCCTGGGCGCTCTGGCGATGACGCGACCGAGCGCGTACGAGTCGTCGCGTTGGTTCTGGAGCTGGAGAAGGTGAACAGGTGGCGGCCGCGGCCGGCCGCCATGGCGCCCGCCACCTCGCGCGGCGCCGAGCAACCCGAATTCCCGCGCGAAACGGCCCCGCATGCGCCGGCACAGAACCTGCTCGGGCGCGGCGGCGATGGCGAGCAGCATCCACGACGCCCTGTTCAAGGCGACCTTCTCGCAGATCGA
>CAYJPW010000212.1:0-16409 GCA_964372055.1 uncultured Polyangiaceae bacterium | reverse complement strand
CCTCTACACTAAACTCCAGGGGGTCCGGTGTCTCACGCACGTTGGCACAGAGGGGAACTTCGCGTCGAAGAGGTGCAGACCCACACCCGGACCGCTCGGCACGAACAGAGCCAGGTCCGGTCGGAGCTCGACGGAGCGCGATCGACCATGCCACCCGCAGCTCATTGTGTACGTCGGGTTGACTGCGACCTCTACGCCGGTCGACCAGCGCGCGTGCAGCCCCCATCGCACATTCGCACCGAAGGCATCTCGGCGGATAGCGGTCAGGACCGCGGGTGCGCCGAGCCGGGCCCGAAGGAGCCCGACGAGGTGGAACCCACACCAGATCTCGTAGAGCTTCGCAACGTCCTTCACCTCGAGCAGCCGCACGAGTTCCGGCTCGGACAGCGGCAGCACTCGGGAGGCAGCGCGGAGCAGAACGCTGCTGCGGAGGACCTCGCGATAGTTCGCGTTGCGCTGAAGAACACTCGAACCCGACGGCACGTGCGTCAGTCGACCGACCTCCCGCCACAACGTCGATCGCCGGACGGGCGCCAGGGCGCCGTCGATCGCGTCGAGATCCGCGGCGAGCCGCGCACGCAGCCCCGCCGCGGCGCCCGACAACCGCCGGCGCATCGACGAGATGACGTGAGCGCAGAGCTCCAGGAAGACCTTGACGAAGCGGTTCTCCGCGGTGTCGACGCTGTGCTTCGCAGCGCTGTCCGCGACGCGGATGGGCAGGAAGCCTCGCACTCCACAGCCCTCGGGTGCGCGCTGGAGAGGCCATCGACCGGCCACGACGTCGTCGAGAGTTCGTGGCGAGATGGCGGCAGCGAGCTCGACGGGAACATCGCGCTCGTGGCGCAGCAGGCGGCGATGCGGGTCGGCGACGATGCCGCGGAGCGCGCCGAGAAGCGGTCGGCGCGGGGCATCCAGCAGCGCATGACGAAGCCACACGAAGGCGTGATAGGGCACGTCCACGGCTCGAAGCAGCGGGTCCCGTGCGTATGGCAGCGCAGATGCCGCCGCGGCGGCGAAGGGAAGCGCCATCGCCTCCGCCGCGATCTCGTCGAGCATCTGCTCGTACTCCACCTCGCTCCATTTCCCCGAGCGCACATACAGCACGCCGAGCGGTCCCGCCGCGATTCGGCCGACGCTCGTGCCGAGCCGCAGTCGCACAACTGAGCCCCACACTTGGGCGATGCCGGCGGGCAAGGCAGCGACAACTGCGCGGAGCCCGTCATCATCTCCTTCGACGAGCCAATCGGCCTCGGCGTCGACCCGCCATCCGCCGGCGACGGCTTCGGCGGCGGGACCGTCTCCCCGGCGGACGAGACGAACTCGCGCTACTCGATCCAAGACGTGAAGCCCTGGCGCAGGAGACGCTCGCGCATGCGCCAGAGCTTCGCGGCGGCGCGTGGGAAGACGGGTTCCCGGTCCGACGCTTCGTCTGCAGCGGTCACGATTCCCACGGCCGGGTCGAGGCGCCAGCGAGCGAGATCGTGCGAGCCGGAGTCTGCGCCGGTTCCTGCCAGGGCAAGCCCGAGCAACGCCTCGAGCAGCTCTTGGAGCTCGGCCTGCGTACCGTTGAGCTTCACAAGCACCTTCTGGAGCACGCAGAGGTCGAGCGCCGCCCAGGCGGCGGCCTCGGGATCCGCCGCCTGCTCCACCGCGAGCCGAACGAACCGCGCCAGCTCTGTCGCGACGCGGTACCCGAAGTGGCGGTGGTAGACTGCGAGCAGGTCGTGAACCGCGCGTACGTGGGCAGCCAACTCGCCGCCCTGCTGCTCCTCGAGCCATCTCCAATCGTCACGTGCTGCGCGCGCCGGGGGATCGAGCCGACCTGACCATCGGACGAGCTCAAGGTCCCCGCCCGTCTCGAGCCCCGCTCCGAGCCCGCGAAGGTCGACCGTGTCGAACTCGATGGCGAAGGCGCGATCGAGCACCTTCGGGCTGAACATGTACGTGCTCTCGTCGACATTGACCGTGCCCATGAAGAACACGTTCGGCGGGACGGGCAGCCGTCGGGGAACAGGTGTTCCTCCGTCCTCGCTCTCTCCCTCTTCGATCTCACTGATGTCGTGCAGATGCAGCGGCTCACCTGACTCGAGGGCGGAGAGGAAGTCGGAGAAGTAGTGTTCGACGCGCGCGAGGTTCATCTCATCGAGCAGAGCGAAGAACGGCGCCGGAGGACGCGACTCGGCCCGCGCGCGCTCGCACTCCTCGGTGGCCCGGAGAAGCAGTCGGAGGAACGGCGTCGTCACGTACGCTCGGGTAAGCGGGTTGAAGTGACCGAGCAGACCCCGGTGGTCAGTCCAGTCCGGCCGGACCGCCACGACTTCGGCGTTCTCGACGACGACTTCGCGAACGGGCCCCGGCGGCTCGAACACCAGGGTGTCCGGCGCCTCCGCCGGACCCTCGAGCCGGACCACGAAGGTCGAGCCCTCCTCGAACGTCTCGCTGAACCACGTCTTCAGTCCGCCCTTCATCAGGACGACCAGCGCGTTTCGGCGATAAGTCGCTAGCTCCAGAGTGCCGCCCGGCCAGCGCGCGCGGAGCCGCCCGGGCCCCGCCTGGGTGCTGAGCTGGCTCGCGAGCACGACGGGAAGAACCATGCGGCTGCGACGACGCATGTACGGGTGGACTTCCACTGCAGCCGCTCGGTCGTCGACGTCAGGTGGAACGTGCGCGCGCCGGGTGGTCTGGAACCTTGCTGCGATGGCCTGACCGATGCGCGTCTTCCCGGTCCCGGAGATGCCCGTCAGGATCACGAACCGCTTGACCTGCAGTGCGAGCAGCACGTTCGCGATGAGCTCTGCCGGAAAGACGAGGCCGGCGGTATCGAGCTCTGTGAGCAGCGCTTGGAACGGCGCACCGGAAGGCGGAGGTGGTCGCGTCGATGGGGCTCGAGATGGAGGGCTCGGTGCTTCGGCGGGAACCTCGGCCGGGAGCTTGAGAGCGAGAAAGGGCCAGGCCACGATCTCAGGCATCGGCCGCTCCATCAGCGCGGCTAGCTCGGGGAGCCGCTGGATTGCCTCGGTCAGCTCTGGGCGCGGCCAGTAGGTGTTCTGCTTGCCATCCCACTCCTGCCTGAAGAGGAGCGAGAGGCCCGGCTTCTTGTCGGCCGCCGTTTCGTGCTTGGTGTTGTTGATCCGAACCGTGAGCGCCGCCATCAAGCCCCGGTGCTGTGCCTGGTCGAGCTGGAGCAGCTCCTTCACCTCGTCGCTGGTGAACCCCTTGTCCGGCGCACCGACCGCGAAGCGATACAGCACGAGCTGACCCCGGGGGACCGGGATCCGGCACAGGACGCGGAGAGTGTCACGGACGCGGGCTTCGTCTAGCGGGGCGGGCACTTGACCTCCGTTCGGGGAGCGAGGTTGCCGCAGCCTAGCGGACCTGCATGGCGCGGGGAGCTGTTCGTGCTTCTTGACGGGAGTGGGGCGCCTTCAGATCGCCGCCCGCGAAGGTCAGCCCCCGCGGACATCTCGCAGCCACGGTTGGCCTCGGTCACGGCACCAAGTAGCGAGCCGCTCTCGCCAGCCCGAATGCTTCATGACGATGCCAGGGTGTGGAAGATGGACGACGAGCACTCGCGAGCCGAGGACGTCGTGCATCGCGGCCTCCTGAAGCAGGTACTGCTGCGCGTCGGCGGCGACCCGGTTGCCGCGGATCAGCGAGGCGGCCTCGTTTCCCAGTGTCAGGATGACGTCGGGATGGCACGTGGTGAGCTGCTCGGACAAGCGATCGAGGTTGCCGGGCATCCTCCGCGCCTCCTCTACCAGACGATCGGGCTCGGGGCGCGGTCGGACTGCGGTCTTGTGCCCTGACGCGTTCTCGTAGGCCTGCACGTTGTCCCACATCGAGCGCATCCTGGGCCTGGCTCGGCTCGTGTTCGCTAGGTAGAAAGGCATCATGTCGAACAGGAAGACCTCGCTCCGCACAAGGCCGAGGGGCCGGAGATAGGCGGAGTCGATCTCCTTGCCCGAGCTTGACGCCGGATCGAACGAGGTGCGCTCGACCGCGACCGGCACGTGGAGCGTGTCGTCCCCCACGTCGAACCGCGCCTTGCGGGTGAGCGCCGGATAGACCCCGAGGATCGCGATCCGTGCGCCCGGGGCGCCACCAGGATCAGTGCGAACGAGATCGCCGCCGAGGGGGAGATCGCCGAGGCGAGCGGGGAGGAACTCCTGCCAACTGGCCACGGTGAAAGCGAGCCTAGGAGAGTCACGGCTTCGTGTCTCCCAGGTCATCCGTCTCAGTCGGGTCGGCGCGGCCGGGCTTGCCCCGGGGATGCCGCTGAGCGCGAGCTCGCCGCGGCTGATCAGGCGGAGAGGTTCCGGTGAGTAGGTCCGCGCAGAGCACGCCGATCGATGCGTGTTTCCGGCGCATGACGACGCGAGCGAGTAGAGCTTCGGGCAGACCAGCAGCTGCCAGCGTAGTAGGCTGGCCGACCGTGCTCGCCCGACGCAACGACCCGCTCCCCTTCGAGGCTGTGCGAGACCTCCTGGGGATCGTCCGCGCCATGTATGCGGCGGCGAAGGCGGCGGGGGCCGGGCGCGTACGCCTTGAGGCGATCGCCCGCGTCGGCTCAGACCTGAAGGTCGCCATCGACCTCGCGGCCGAGGCGAAGCCCGGGATCGTCGGTCACCGGGCCGCATGGGCTCGCGCCGAGGACGCAACCGCGAGACTGGCGGACCTCGTGGACATGCTCACCTCGGCCGAGCCGATGATCGTCGCCGCGAGGGAAAGAGTCAGCGGCGCGAGGGTGGCGCTTCGGACGAAGAGGCCGGAGCGGTAGATGTCCGGGCACCGGAGGCTCGACAGCTACCACCACGACGAGCGCGAAGTGGTCGTCAACCACGATCTCGGGACCTTCGATCCAGGGCCCCCCCGTCGGTTCGTCTTCCGCTGGCTGGAGCACGGCCAGCGGCAGACTCTGGCTCTCCAGGAGACCGCCGACGGGACGTTCCGGGGCCAGCTTGAATACGTAGGCTCGGAAGGATGGGGGCCCGATGCACTCGTCGCGTCGGTGGCCACGAAGTCAGCAGACGAGTGGGAGATCACAATCACGGGCACGCCTCCAGAGGAGGACGCGGCCTACGTGTACACAGTCTACGCTCGCGTAGACGAAGACCAGTAGCCAGCTCGCGGCCGAACCCCCAAGGCCAGCGGCTCCCAGGACCAGGGCGACATGCATCGCTTGATTCGTCATCTTCGCCGGGCCGCGACTCAGAGACGGAGGCTCGCGTCGCGGAAACGGTTGGCAGACGCGGGCACTCGGGCGTCCTCCGAGACGGCTCAGCCGTCCTCTCGTTCTACTTCTCCCGGAGGACGTACGCCGACGCGGCCGCGATGCGGCTGAAGGCCTTGGGGCTCAGGGCAGAGATCACGGCCTGGCCGCAGCCGTAGCCTCTGCGCTTCTTCGCTCCCTCGAGAGCGAACGCTCTTGCGAGCGCTCCTCACATCCAAGTTGACGCTCGCGCGAGCTCCCCGCACGATCGCGCTCGATGTGGAAGTGTAGTTGTCGTTGATGGGCGGATGCAGTTGACGTCGCGCACGCCCCACATCACGGACACGGCGCCCGACCAGTACCGCGGATACTTCGAGAACGAAGAAGGCGAGCAGGCGATTTCGTTTACGACCGAGGGACGAAGAAGGGTGTCGTGTACCTCGGAGACGACGTTTCAGGGCTCAAGATCACCCGCCAAGAAGCCGACGGGGCCCTTGTCGCACCTCCAACTCAGGTAACTGCTCTCGAGCGCGAAGCGGAGGAACTCGACCACGTGTCGGCGCACCATGTCGACCGTGAGCGCACTCCCGTCGTCGATCACCTTCTGCTCGCGCATGGGAGGATGGTTCTCGTACCGAGTCAACCAATGAGGCCGGTACCACATCACGATGCGCCCGTCGGTGCGGAGGCTGTAGCCGAGCGTCGAGTCGATCTCCAGCCCGATCTGTTCTGCCTGCGTTCTCCCGTTCTCGAAGAACTGGCCGGTCGCGGTCTGCCCCGTCGTCAGTTGCACGGCTTCCGCGAACTTCCCGAACACATGATGCTTGACCTGAGGCCCGCGAAAGCCACCCGCCTTCATCAACGCGCGAGCCTCATCGAGGGTGGGCATGAGAACGTCGGTGACCGCCGGTGCCCAGAGCGCGCGTCTCTGGTTCACGGCGGCGGTGCGCTCTGTGTACGCCTTCCCGACAGCTTCGATGTCATCCTTCCAGGTCACAGCACAGCCTAGCGCCGCCAGAGCAGGTTGGCGAGGCGCGCCCAGCGCTAGTCGTGGCGTGGGGACAGGTTGGCGATCGGCGGCAACGAGCTGCTCGTTGCTGCTCGTCCGACGCGCTCGGGGGTGGTGGTGGGCGCACGCGCCGCCGCCGGCCCGAGTGAGTTCCCCGTCTACACCGTCGCGAAGGTTCTCGCCGAAGCTCCCCGCGGCGGGCTGGTCGATCTACGTTCTACGTTGCCATCTCGCCGACTGCCGGGCGAGCATCTTCCCGAGGCGGACCATGGGCATGCCGATCGACTCGTTCGAGGTTCTGCACCAGGCGCGGGGGGGCGTGCTTCCCAAGTGGCTCGCGCGACCTCTGGCGCAGTTTCGACTGTTCGCGATCGTCCTCCATGATCCGGAACTACATTCAGAGTTCCATCAAACGCTGACGGACGACTTTGACTACCTCCACCAGGCGACCGCCGATCGCCTGCTCTTCTTCGCCCTGGTGCCGGCGCCTTCATCCTGGTCTCGGCGCCGCGCCGCAGAGCCCTACATCGCCGCGTTTGAGAAGCTCCGGGATCGCATCGGCTACGGTCCACCGGCCACGATCGCCAGTACCCAGCGCGTCGAAGGAAGCGCTCTGTCGGAAGCGCTTGCCCTCGCCGTTGGCGTACGGCCCGAGGATCTGCCTTGCCTGCTCATCTTGAAAGACCTCCGCGATGCCGACGCGATGATCCTGACGACAAACTCGCGCGATTTGTCCCGACAGCTCATCGCACTCGGCAAGGCTGCGCACGATGGACGGACCCCGGCTGATCTTGGGCTACAGTCGCCCGCGTGGCCGACCGGGGCGCACGGCGCTGGTCGAATCGCCCGCGGTTCGATCGCGGGACATCTTGCTGACGTGCTTGCGACGACGCTACCCGGCAAGCGCTCCATCGACGTCGCCAAGAAGGCCATAGTTGCAGCGTTAGGCCGCCTTGACGAGATCCGGCAAGATGCTACCGGAGAGGACGAGTACGAGGACGTCGAACGCGCTGCGCTCTTGCTCGCACACCTCATCGCCTTCACAAGCGGGCGATATCCGCGGGCAAGCGAGGAAGCCACACCGTTCGTCACCGGCTACGAAGAACATCTTGAGCGGGAGTCCCGGGTCTGGCTCGGAACCGCCTTGCGCTGCGCCTCGATGTCCGACGTTGTGGGCCCTATTCTCGGCACCGAGTGGCACGACGAGACGCCCGGCGTGATCTGCCTTGGAAAGCTATTCGAGCACGAAGTGAACCTGTCGATCGGGCAGGAGGTCCGACGGCGGCTGGGTGTACCGATGGGCGAGTTCTACGACCGCCCGTGGCCCGGCGCCGAGAAGTTGGGCGCGAGGGGAAAGATGAACCAGCGTAGTCGACACGATCCTGGGCGGTGGCAGTCACCAGGACTTGGTGCCGTACGCGAGGAGGCGAAGGCCGAGCGGCCGCCCCCGTACTGCGACGACATCGACGATATCATGTTCGAGCACTGGAAGCGGATCGAGGATCTCCGGAACGCGGCCGCGCATCCGCGTGCTGTCACGCGACGGGACTTCGCGGCAGCTCAGACGGCGCTCTCGGAACTGGCCAGGCACGAATTCTTCGTCCGAGTGGCCTCCATGAAGCGTCGCCTGCGCAGCACCGGGAGAAGCTGACGCCGGCCGGGAACCTATGCAACAAGACCCACGCGACGATCACCGCGCTGACACAATGGAACAGAGACGCTGAACGCGGCGCTGACCACCGAGGGGGCCGTGCGATCGGCCTGCGAGCGGAGGCTTGGGAGAGCGGCGAGGGGACGGGGCGCTATGGCCACAGCGCCACGTAGATGTGATTAATCGGGTTCTGTCGCGAGAAGTTGCCCAACGACTCCGTGGAAATATTGTCGTTTTTCCAGTGATCAAAGAAGTTCTCAATCAGCTCCTCTTCGAGCCACATGATGTGATTCTTGTTGCCTGACGAATAGAGCTTCGTGTGCTTTGGGGCACCGTGCTGTTCGCAGCGCGCATCTGGATCATAGCTGCGCCCGATGTAGAACGTGGTGTGCGATCGAGCGAGCACGGCGATGCAGCCGATGAGGCGCTCGAGCACCTTCGGCAGAGCCAAGCCGGCAAGCGCGTCCGGCAAAGCGCCACCATCTCCTGGGAAGGATGGCGCGCCGATCGTCCTTCCGTCTACGTATGTCAGGAACCAGCATGCGCGACCGGCATGGCCTTCTCGACCGCAGCGCTCACATGCGCTCCGACGGCGTACTGATCCGGACGGCCGGCAAGCTGGCATGGTGTCTCCGAGAGTGTGACCGGTGGCATGGGTGAGGAACCAACAGTCGCGAGCGCCGTGGCCATCGCGGCCACACTTCCCACAACCGGGGCCACTACGGCCGTGCCATCCGCCGCGGTCTCGGTTTCCCTCGACGCGTCCCCCTCCCGCGAGCGTCCGGCCACTCAAGTCCGTCAGGAACCAGCATTCCCGTACACTGTGACCACTGCGGCCGCACTTCTGACATCGAGCCATGACTCCGCTCCTGGGCCACTCACCGGTGCAGCCCACCGACAAGCCGTCCGTCAGCCTATCGCAAGGGCGGCGTTGCTGTCTCGGATGCCCGGCGGAACGTCGATCCAGCTCGCGCGAGCGTCCCTCGCCTCGTATCCTTGGCGAGCGCGCTTCTTCGACGACGTGAGCGAAGTCGCGCCAGCCGTCGGGCGGCTCGCAGACGACATGGTCGTCGCGTACCCCAGCACGCAGCCCGCGTTACCTGAAGCCGTTCCCGACTTCCGCTCCCCTTGAGATCACGCGATGCCGCCGCGCGCGCCGCAAGCCATGGACAGCGGTTTGTTCGACGATCCCAACAAGGGCGTCCGCCGCCTGCAGGTGGGGCGGCGCTTGGCACTCGCAGACGCCGACCTCGCTCCGCCTGAGGGGCCGCCCAGCACACTGTCTGGAGTTGTCGTCAGGTTGCCGCGACCCTGCAGCCCAGCGTGGAACCGGACGGAACGAGGTGGGACGCCGCGGAACGAACTCCTCTCGCGATTGCGCGCAGATACCGGCCAAGGTCGCGACCCGCAAAGGGTTTCCGCGCACCCGCAATCGGCGTTCGATTCCCGGCGCCTCCACCTCTGTTTGATCGCGGCGCTCAAACCAGCGCGCCGCTCATCTGCCCGACCTGTACTTCGCTTCGCTCCGTACAGGTAGGGTCGATTCCCCGGCGCCTCCACCCTGTTCGGAGAGCCTTCGGCTCTCCTCCCCTTGCGCCGCTCATCTGCCCTCGGTGCGCTCCGCGGCTGCTTGGGTGCGTCGCCCCGCGCGGGATAGCGGCCTGCGAGATCAGCTGAACGCGCGGAGCAACGCGCGCTTTCCGCCCGACTCGAGGACTTCGCCGTGGGTCATGGTCACGCGATCGAAGTCCCAGGTGAGCAGCTTCTCGATCGACCGTCGCTGCGCGCCCTTGTCCTCGACGTGCAGCCGACAGACGCGGCTCGGCCCGAATTTGCCGTAAGAGTCGTTGAGGCGCATGGCGAGGCGGGTCCAGGCGTCGTCGGCCTGTCTGATGTTGAACACGAGGTCGGCGACGAGGAGCGTCTTGGTTGCGTCGTGCAGGAGCACGACCTCGTTCACCGACGGCGCTCCTTGCACGACGTGCGTGCGGAGACCTCCGGCCCACGCCGGCGGAGGCTCGTCGCCGAGCACCTCGTCGACCCGAAGCGCGGCCACACGCTCACGCAAACCCGGCGCACCGTAGACACGCGCGTCAGGGAATGCCTCCGCCCACCGGGGGACGAAGAGGTGATGCATGGCGTTGGGCGCGACGATCGCTTTCACCGCGCCGAGCGCGCGCACGGCGTCGAGGTGGCCATCGGGCGGGCCGGGTGAGTGAGCCAGGAGCGACCCGTCGGGCAGGCGCACCAGCGTCGTTCGTGTCCCGATGTTGGCGAAGCCGAGGCGGAAGTCGTGGCGGATGCACCAGAGGTCGGGAGCAAGCCGTTCGAGCATCGGAGCGCGGATCTCGTCGGTGGAGCACCGGGATCAGCGCGTCTCTACGGCGCTCGGGCGGGCCGGTTTCAGGCCGAAGCACCGAGGACGCCTCGGACACCATGCCGCGGATGCGATCGGGCGCCTTGGCGGCATCGAACCGACATGACCACACGATCACCGTTCGGGCTCGGGCTCGTCCTCGCGCTCGGATTCGCCGGGTGCGGGAGCGACGTGACCATCGTCGACGGGAGGCTCCCCGGCGTCGGCGAGGTCGGGCAGGACCAGGGGAGCGGCTGCATGCTCTGCAGCGGCGACGGGTGCGGGATCTGCGCGTACCGCGATGCGACCACGACGTTTCGCTGCACGTCGGACAAGAGCCCGCCCGTCGGCAACTGCCAGAAGGACGGCAGCCTCTTCACCGAAGGATCCGCCTCGTACTTCTGCTGGTACTGCGACTGACGAACGGTCGGCTCGACCGTCGCGCACGGCTGGCCGGCGCAAACGTGCTGGCGCGGAGGACGGCGTCATCGAGCGCGCCGCGTCGGCTACGCTTGGCGCATGCGATCGCGCGCGCGGCTTCGGGCGCCTCTCTGTGTCGTCGTGACGCAGCTCGCGACGGGGTGCGCGACGGCGCCGACCTCGCCGCCGGCCGCGGCGGCGGTCGAGATCGGCGCGCCGGCGGCGTCGGCAGCGCCGGCCGCGCCCGAGGCGTCCACGGACCGGGACGCCCCGCCTGGCACCGCGGCGCCGGCAGCCCCTGCGGACGCCGACGGCGATGGCATCCCCGACGGGGACGATCGATGCCTGACCGAGCCCGAGACGGCGAAGGGCAACCAGCCCCGCGACGGCTGCCCCGATCGCGTCGTGATCTCGCCTGCGAACCCACCGCCGCCGCCCGTCGTCCTCTTCGACGCGGGCTCCGCCGCGGTCCAGCGAGCCGCCGCACCCATCCTCGACGAGGTCGCGGCGACGATGCAGGCGCACCCCGAGGTCCTCCTGGTGGAGGTCGAGGGCCACACCGACACCGCGGGAAGCAAGCGCGCCGAGCTCTCGGTGTCGGAGCTCCGCGCCCAGGCGGTCCGGGCGGCGCTCATCGGTCGCGGCGTGGACGCTTCGCGGCTTCGCGCCAAGGGCTACGGCTCGTTCTGCCCGATGGCGCCCAACGACAAGCCGTCGAACCGCGCCAAGAACCGGCGCGTCCGCTTCGTTCTGGTGAAGACGACGAGCGGGCCCACCGACGCCGCCGTCGGCTGCGAGCCCGCCGCCGCGGCGGGCGTGAAGCCGGATCCGGTCCCCTGAGCCGATTACATGCAGCCGAGGTGCGCGAGCTCGGCGCTCTGGAGGCGCTGGAGCTTGGCGGCGGCCGGCGCGGTCTCGACGCGGAGGATCTCGTAGCTCAGCAGGTCCGAGATGCCGCCGCACGGCAGCGAGGCGTCCGGGTGCGGGGTCACCTTGTAGGCCGCGATGACGGCGACGCGGTACGTCGCGCCCCCGAGCACGACCGAGGCGACGTTGCCGGGCTGGACCGAGACGTCGCCGTCGTCGCTCTTGAACACCGCGGGCGCGTACTCCCAGTCGTACGACTCGTCGCTGCTCGTGCCGACGGTCTCGCCGTAACGGACGAAGCCCGCGCCGAAGAGAGAATCGGCGTCCACACCGTGGCCGACGTCGGCGACGTAGAGCGGCCCGGCCTCGTCCGCGACGACGACGCTGCGCTCCTCGTGGAGGCCCATCGGCTCGAGCGTGACGGTGACGGTGCGGCCGTCGAGCGACTTGAGATCCGTCATGCCGGGCGTGTGGACGGCGAGGTCGACGGGGCCGGCGGCGTCGTCGAGGACGAGGTGGAAGTCGCGCTCGCCGCCCGAGACCGTCACCGCGCCCTGGCGCTCGACGGCCTCGTAGCTCTGCTCGCCGGCGATCTCGAACGCCTCGAGCTGGTCGGGGATCGTGCCGCTCTCCTCGGTGCCGCCGCAGCCGACGAGGGCCGCGAGACACACCGAGACGGCTACCGACGGGAGGGAACGCGTCACGA
This sequence comes from uncultured Polyangiaceae bacterium, assembly GCA_964372055.1. Taxonomy (GTDB): domain Bacteria; phylum Myxococcota_A; class Polyangia; order Polyangiales; family Polyangiaceae; genus CAYJPW01. The sequence continues at coordinate 4,191 of CAYJPW010000212.1, read as the reverse complement.
AACGGGAAGCGGTGCGGAAGCTCTTCATGCATGGCATCCAGTGCAAGGCCGGTGCCGCTCCTCGGGCGGCACGGCGCCGTGTGGCCCGCGACCCCTCGAGCCGCTGCCCAGGATCGGCGCTGCAGCGCTGGCGCATGGCGGCACAGTCGCGTCGCTTGCGCGTTTCTGGCGCCCGCCGCACCGGCGCGCCACGATTGCCTCATCGAACCGCTCCGCGCCGACCGCGTCGTCATCGCCCGCGGCGTCCTCGCCGATCCGCGATGCCGCCCCCGCCTCGAGGCGATGCTGGCGCGCGTCGAGTCGCGCGCCGTGGACATCCTCGACGACGAGGCCGTCGAGCGGGCGCTGCTGGATCTGGGCCCGCGCGAGGGTCGCCCGCGCGGGGGGCTCGACGGTCGCGGGCGTGCCAAGGCGCTCGTGGCCTTCGCGCGCCTCGGCCCCGGCGCGAACGTCGCGGGCGAACGCGAGGTCGAGGTGTTCCCCGGCTACTCGTGGCGCGAGGTGCGCAACGGCCGCGAGCAGTCGGCGGAGCACGGCGTGCTCTGCCAGACCGCGATCGAGATCCAGTCCGCCGTCGGCTGCCCGTTCGACTGCGCCTACTGTCCTTACACCTCGTCCCTCTGCATCCGCCTCGACGTGGAGAGCTTCGCCGATCGCGTCGAGGCGCTGGTGAGGTCGCGTCCCGGCCAAACGCTGTGGAAGCTCAACAACCGCACCGACACCCTCGGCCTCGAGCCGGAGTACGGCCTCGCCCGCGAGCTCGTCGAGCGCTTCGCCCGCATGAACGGCCCGACCTTGATGCTCTACTCCAAGGGCGACGCCGTCGATCACCTCGCCGGCCTCGACCACCGCGGGAGGACGGTCGCGTCGTTCACGATCACACCCGACCGGATCGCGGCGCTGCTCGAGCAGGGGGCGCCTGCGCCGGACGCACGGATCGCGGCGCTCGGCGCGATGCACCGCTCCGGCTACCCGACCCGAGTCCGCTTCTCTCCGCTCGTGCCGCTGCGCGGTTGGCGCGCCGAGTACCAGGATCTCGTCGCGCGCATCGCCCGCGCCGGCGAGCCCGAGCTGGTGACGCTGTGGACGCTGAGCATGATCGATCTCGAGGAGCTGCCCCGCGTCGTGCCGCTCGACGAGCTCGACGAGGAGGTGCTCGCCGAGGCGCGCGCGGGCGCCGAGGAAATGCGCGGCGACAAGGGCGCGCCGTTCCCGCCGGCGACGCGCACGCGGCTCTACCGCGAGGTGATCGAGATCGTACGCGCCGCGTTGCCCGAGACGCGCGTGTCGCTTTGCCTCGAGTCGCCTCGGGTGTGGGATGCGCTCGGGCCGCTCCTGCCGCCCAGGGACCGGGGGACGTTCGTGTGCAACTGCGGGCCGAGGGCGACGCCGGAGGCCGTGAGGCTCGTCCCGCTGGCGCGGCTCGGCACGCGCGACCGCCGCGCGAACGGGTAGAGTACGGACATGCCTGCCCTGCGGTGCCGCTGCGCCGCCGGGCGGGGAACCGACGAGATGACCCGGCACCGTCGAGGCCACTACTGCTGGTCCTGCGGACGCGTTCGACCCAACGAGCGCTTCTCGGGCCGCGGTCACGCACGACATGTCTGTCGAAAGTGCCAGGCGCTGGGCCCGGAGGAGCTCGCGGTCCGGCGGGCACTCGATCGCGTCGATCGGATCTGCCGGTTCGGTGACCTGATCCCGAGGAAGCGTCGGGCCGAGCTCGAAGCGCTCTCCTCGCACCCCAGCCCCCGAGTGCGGGCGAAGGTGGAGAAGATGCTCGCCCGACACGAGATCGAAGTCGCGATTCTGCGCTTCGAGCAATGCCTCGACGAGATGCTGACTGACCTCCCTTGGCTCGAGGCCCCGACGACCCTGGCCGCCTCGCTCGCCGTCGATCCATTCACCGAGGCGGAAGACGAGCTGGTGCCGGAGTGGATGAGCCCCGAACCCCCTCCTTGGGAAACGTCCGAAGAGGACTGCGAGCCGGGCTCGGAGCCGTCTCCACCTTAGCGGTCAACCGCCCTGCGCGCCGTGGACGCGCTCGAAGATCTCGATCGCGGCGTGGCCCATGAGCTCGATGGCGCCGGCGGCGATGCCCGCGCGGACGAGCACGCCCGGGATCGGGAGCACGTCCGACACGCGCGTCGCCAGCCACTTGAGCCCCGGGGAGGCGATGCCGAGGCCCCCGCCGACGGCGACCGTGCCGATGGCGCCGAGCTTGGTGCCGTAGATCGACGCGATCTGGCGGCAGAGGTAGAGCTCGAGCGTGGCGAGGCCGGTCGACGTGACCGGCAGCGGGAGCACCGCGAACCCGGCGCCCGCGGCGGCGTAGCGGTGGACCCATTGGCGCGCCGTTCGTTTGCGGTCGCTCATGGACCGAGGGTGCACCAAGGCACGACCGGATGCACGCCCTCTCGTCGCACCCGGCGGCGACGCCGCAGCCAGGTCGTCGAGCCGCAGAGGCGTGGCGCGCTGCTCGAGCGGTCGCGTCGCCGTCGGCGCCCTCCTTCGCGTAGCATCGGCGCCGCGGCGGCCGTGACGTCGCCGACCGGAGGGAACCCGTGAGGACAGCGATCGCGGCCGCCGTCGCGGCGGTGCTCTGCGGCTGCGGAGGCAAGGTGGTCGTCGACGGCGGCTCGGCGTCCGGCGGCGGGTCGGGTGGCGGCGGCGCTCCCAGCTGCCTGGCCGACGTCGACCTGCCCATCGACGGCGCCGGCGCGCTCGAAGGACCGGCGCCGCTCGCGAGCGCCGGGCAGTACCCGCTGCTGCGTGGGCTCCACGCGGGCCAGCCGGAGGGCGAGCGCTACGAGGTCCAGACGAACGGGCACCTCGTCGAGGTCGACGCGGTGCTCTTCGCGACCGACGACGCGGGCGACGTGATCGCCGACGTCTCCCTCGTCTGCGACGGCACCCGGACTGCGGTGGCGTCGTCACGCGCGCCGAAGAGCACGCTGCCCGACTACGACGGGATCCACTCGGACCTCTGGGTCACGCGGTTCGTGCTCGACGCCCCCGTGCCGCTCGAAGCGGGCGCCGTGCTCGACGTGCTCTTCCACCCGGAGGGCGCGGACGTGGTCTCCGGCGTCGCCGCCGACGTCTACGCGCCGGGCCACATGATCGGAGAGGACACGGATCTGAGCGGGCTCGGCGATTTCGGCGCACAGCTCCTGATCGACTGAGGGGGCGCGGGAAAGGGCACCGCCGAGAGGCGGCGCGGCGCCGGGGGATCCTGGAGAAAGGCGGTGGTGACCACCCGGCGGCCTCGGCACCAGGGGCGATGGTTATTTCGCGCCAGGTCGTGTATTTCTCGCCTTGGCTGTCTTACCGAGGTCGCAGCACGGTCAGGAGACCGTCCTTCCGCTGCGCCTGTCGGCGACTCTTTCAACGAAGGACAAGAAGCATGCGCTCTCTCCGCTGGTTGGTCGTTGTTGGCTTGGGTGCTTTCGCCGTCCCGGCGGCGTGCACGAGCGAGGAAACGGGGGGAAACACGGGGACGACCGGTACCGGCGGCGGTGGTACCACCACCTCGACGTCGGGGACCGTGGTGTCTTCGTCGAGCACCACGGGGGCGTCGAGCACGTCGTCGGGCATGCCGAGCTGCGCGGGGCTGGGGGATGCGTTTGCCGGCGACTGCGGCCCCTGCCTCGAGGCGAACTGCTGTGCTGAGCTCGAGGCGTGGGGCGGAGCGGGCGACCTCACGGCGGAGCTCAACGACTGCGGCGTCTCCCTGTGCGAGGCCGAGTGCACCACCCCGCCCGGCGCGCCGGTCGGCGCACCCGAGTGCGATGCCCCGGCCGGTCCTCAGGCGGCCGGAGCGTGCGTCACGCTCGCGGGCGCCGTCGAGTGCAACCCGGTGACCAACGAGCCCTGCAACACCGCCGGCGGCGAGGCGTGCGACGCGAACGCCAACGGCGGCTTCAGCTGCTTCGGTCCGCCGAACGACGTCGCGCTCTGCGGCGCCTGCAACGCGGGGAGCGGCCCCTGGTGCACGCCTGGCGCGACCTGCGTCGGAGACGCGGGCACCAAGTGCGCGAAGTACTGCTGCAGCGACGCCGACTGCGGGCCCGGCACCTGCTTCACGGAGGACGCCGGCACGCCGGTGTTCCCGCCGGCGCCTGGCCTTGGCGTCTGCGTCGATGGCGCGGGCGGCGGCGGCACCGGCGGCGCGGGCGGCGGCACCGGCGGCGCGGG
>CAYJPW010000211.1:0-16413 GCA_964372055.1 uncultured Polyangiaceae bacterium | reverse complement strand
GCCCGAGCGCGCGACGTGGTCCGAGCGCGCCGCCCGGCCCGAGCGCGCCGCCCGACCCGAGCCCGTCGCCCGGCCCGAGCGCGCCGGGCGGTCCGAGCACGGGGCGCGCCCGGAGCGCGCCGCGCGTCCCGAGCACGGCGGACGGCCCGAGCGCATCGAGCGGCCGGGGCGCCGCCCCGAGCCGCCCGTCAGACCTGAGCGAAGCGGCCGCTCCGGAACGACGCCTCGAGGAGCTGCGCCACGCGGGTCTCGAGCTCGCGGGCGCGGGGATCGCTGATCGAGGCGAGCGCCGCCTTGATCTCGCCGAGCGCCTTGAGCTGGCTGAAGAGCTGCACGTCGCCGAGCGCGGCGCCGCCGGTGAGGATCTGCCGGATGCGATCGATCTCGCCGGCGAGGGCCTCGACGCCGACGCCGAGCGCCCCGACGCGGCGGCGGTCCGGGTGCTCGCGGAAGAACGCCTCGAGCACCGGCTGGACGATGCCGTCGAGGATCGCCGCCTGGTCCTGGTTGTTCCAGATGTGCTTGAGCACGAAGAAGTCGCTCGCGTCGGTGGCGGCGCGGCCGTCGAGGTAGGCGCTCGAGGCGAAGAGCTTGAGCATCTTGATCACGCGCCGGTCGGAGAGCGAGATGCCCTCGGCGCGGATCTGGAAGACCAGCCCCTTGTACGTCGAGAGGAAGGCGTCGCCGAAGTTCATGCGCGAGCCGAAGCTCCGGCCGAGATCGGCGAGCTCGCGCGCGGCGACCACGGGCTGGAGCGTCTCGCGCGACATCTGCCGGATCTCGTGGGCGATGCCGCGCTCCAGCAGCTCGGTGAAGTGGTAGGCGTCGAGGTTGTCCGAGTGGACGCGGAGGAGGAAGCGGTCGAAGATCGCGGTGAGCGTCTCGTCGCCGGGGACCTCGTTCGACGCGGCGAAGACGCTGATGAGCGGGACCCTGAGGATCTGACCGCCGCTCGTGAACTTGCGCTCGTTGAGGAGCGTGAGCAGGGCGTTGAGGATGGCGCTGTTCGACTTGAACACCTCGTCGAGGAAGACGATCTCGGCCTCGGGCAGCATCCCGGCGGTGTTCCGGCGGTAGTTGCCCTCGCGGAAGGCGGCGATGTCGACGGGGCCGAAGATCTCGTTCGGCTCGGTGAAGCGGGTGAGCAGGTACTCGAAGTATTTCGCCTGCATCAGCTCGGCGAGCGAGCGGATGAGGGCGCTCTTGGCCGTTCCCGGGGGCCCCAGGAGCACGCAGTGCTCGCCGGCCACGACCGCGATCATCAACAGGCGGATGATCTCGTCCTTGCCGAGGAACGTGCGCTCGAGGGTGCCGGCCAACTGGCGGAGGCGCTCGTGGAGGGGACCGGCCATGCGCGGCCATGAGTAGCATGCCCCCCGCGCAGAAGGCACGGGCATCTGGCGACGGAGCGCCCCCTCCGCCCCGTCCGGCCGGCGGCGATCGGGCCGGTCCGCGCGCCGGGCGCGGGCGCTCGCGGACGGGACCCGCCCGCCTCGGATGGCGCCCGGCGAGCGGTTTCAGGCGTGAGGCGACCCGCTCGATCGGCTAAGAACCGGCTCGTGGCCAGCGGCGTGAGGCGGCTCGTGCGCGGGGCGATCCGCGCCTTCAAGGGGGCCGTGCTGCTGCGCGGCGTGGTGATGAGCGGGCCGCGGCGGCCGGAGATCGCGCTCACCTTCGACGACGGGCCGAGCCCCGAGCACACGCCGCCCGTGTTGGACGCGCTCGCGGCGCGCGGCGCGCGGGCGACGTTCTTCGTCCTCGGTGCGCACGTCGAGGCCCACCCGGAGCTCGCGCGGAGGGTCGCCGCCGCGCACGAGATCGGCTGCCACTCGTACGATCACCGGCGTGAGGTGGTGCACAGCCTCGGCGCGTTCCGCGAGGACGTCGACCGGTGCCGCCGGCTCCTCGCGCGCGAGCTCGCCGTCTCGCCGCGCTGGTACCGCTTCCCCTGGGGCGACCCCGGCCGCGTCGCCCCGCGCGACGTGCTCGCGCTCGAGGGGATGCGCTGCGTCGGCTGGAGCGCGAGCGCCGACGAGGGCAGGGCGCCCGAGGCGATGGCCGTCGCGCTGGCGCGCGCGCTCGAGCCAGGCGCGATCCTGCTGCTCCATGACGGGCTCGCGCCGGGCTCGGTCCTCGGCAAGCCGAGGAGGACGACGGCGCTCGGCCTGCCGCTGCTGCTCGACGCGGTCGCGGCGGCGGGGCTCAGGCCGGTGACCCTGAGCGAGCTGCTCGGCCCTGGGGCCCGCTGAGAGCGCGCCGCGGCTTTCGATGCCGCGCGGTCGCGCGACACCGGCTCGGTCACGAGCGGGGGCTCCTGCCCCCGCACCCCCGAACTGAAGAGGCGTCGGACCTCGAGCCTCGAGCGGCGTCAGTCGGACGATCGTCCGACACCTCTTCAGCCGGCGGAGGGCCGAGCCGCCGCGCGCGACGCGTGGCGCTCGATCGCCTCGGCGAAGATGGTCTCGAGCTCCTCGGCGTGGCGATCCCAGGTGTAGCGGCGGCGCACCAGATCGGCTCCGGCGGCCCCGATCCGGGCGGCGCGCGCGGGATCCTCGAGCAGCGCACGGAGCTCGGTCGCGAGCGAGGCGGGATCCTCGGGCCGGTAGAGGACCGCGTCGACGCCTGCCTCGAACAGGGCGCGCATCCGCGGCGTGTCGATGGTGAGCGTGGGGCGGCCCGCCGCCATCGACTCGAGCACCTTGATCGGGTCGCGGTTCATGCCGTGGACGCGGAAGATGGGGTGCCGCGACGGCGCGTACGGGGCGACGCCCACGTCGGCGGCGGCGACGTAGGGCGCGATCTCGTCGTGGGGGACCTTGCCGGTGAAGACGACGCGGTCGCCGGCTCGGCGCGCCGCGGCGATGCGGCGAACGCGCGCCAGGTCCTCACCGTCGCCGACGACGACGAGCCGCATCGGCGGCCCCGACCAGCTCGCGGCGATCTCGACGAGCTGATCGAGCCCGTGCCAGCGGGCGCAGCTGCCGGTGTACACGACGAGCCGCTCGCCGCCGGGCGCCAGCCGGCGCCGGACCGGATCGCCGCTGACGCCGGCGAAGCGCTCCGGATCGACGCCCCAGCGGACCTCGCGCACCTTGGCGCGGTAGCGCGGCGGGATGAACTCGTCCGACGTCGCCGCGATGAGCTCGGCGAAGTGGAACGACACCGGGCTGGCGTCGCGGTCGAGCGTCATCAGCACCGACGGCACGCCGAGGAGGCGCCCCAGCGCGATGCCGAGGCCGAACGCCGAGTAGCGCTCGTAGATGACGTCGGGGCCGAAGCGGCGCACCCGCTCGGCGATGCGGGCCAGGTAGACGAGCGGCGCCAGGTGCTTGACCACGGGCGCGAGCCCCCAGCCCACGGCGAGCGCGCCCGGCTCGGTCGAGCCGGTGCGCGCCACCAGGAGCACCTCGTTCCGCTTGGCGAGCGCGCGGTGCACGCTGGTCACGTGCGTCGATCCCCCGTGGCTGCCGGGCACCGGGATGTTGGGGGCGAGATAGAGGACGCGCATGGGGCAGCTCCGCGTGAGTCTCGAAGGTCGGATCCGGTGCGCCGGGTCGCCCCGCGGGCGGCGACCCTGACGAACCGGCCGCGACACCCGAGGTCGCCGGCCGAGGCTGGGAGAGAGCGTGTCTCCCCTACCCCCGCCGTCGCGCCGCGACCGCGCGCGCGGCGCGGCGGCCGGGCGCGGCGAGCGCCGCCCCGAGCCGGTCGACCGCTCCGCGGTAGAGCTCCGCGGCGAGCCCCCGGAGCGGGCGCAGCGGGGGCGCGGCGTCGGGCAGGGCCGGGGGCGTGGCGCGCCTCGGGCGCGGCGGCGCTGCGGCGGGGCGACGCCGCCGGACGAGCTCGTCCAAGACAGCGTACCTCCTCACCTCGAGGCAGTCGAACCCGGTCCGATGCAAAAGGCGCCGGAGCGTCGCCTCGGAGAAGTGGAAGAGGTGGTCGGGCAACGCCAGCGCGTCGGTGCCGCGGAAGCTCTCGCCGGGCAGCTCGGCGACGTTCCCGGTCTCGAAGAGCATCACGCCGCCGGCCCGCAGGAGCTCCCCCATCCGGGCGATCTCGGCGACCGGGTAGGCGAGGTGGCTGAGCACGTTGCGGTGGAACACCACGTCGTAGACTCCCGGCTCGAGCGGCGCGCTGCGCAACGTCCCCTCGGTGACGCGCAGCCCGAGGGCCTCCCGCGCGAAGCGGGCGAAGTGCGCGTTGATGTCCAGGCCTTCGACGTCGAAACCACGGCGCCGCGCCTCGTCGAGGAAGTAGCCTGCCCCGATCCCGATCTCGAGCAGCCGGCCCCCCGTCGCGTAGCGCGACAGCACCTCGAGCGCCGCGCGCGACTCGGCGCGCTTGCGGTGGCGCTTGGCGATCTGCGCCGCCACGTCGATGTGCGTGTCCTGGCCCTCGTAGAGGCGCTTCATCTCGTCCTCGCCGGGCCGAGGCGTCACGTAGACGAGGCCGCAGCCGGAGCACTGGACGGCCTGGTAGCCGGCCTCCTCGTGGTACGGGGCCGCGGGCGTTCCCTCCGGGCACAGGGGGCACGCGACGTCTTGCACGCGGCGAGGCTACGCGCCCGGCCCGGTGCGCGGTATAGGGATCCGCCCGGGTCGCCCATGGGGAACTGGTTGTCGTCGCTGCTGCGCCAAATCGCCATGGTGCTCTGGCACCTCGGCTGGCACCTGCTCGTGTTCGTCGCGTGGGTGCTGCCGCCGTTCTGGCGCGGCCGGCACTACTTCTACCTGGCGCGACACGCCTGGGCGCCGGGGCTGCTCTGGATCGGCGGCTGCGACGCGAGCTGGATCGGCGCGGAGCGCATCGACTGGACGCGCCCGCACGTCATCGTCGCCAACCACCAGAGCAACGCCGACGTCCCCGCGCTGTTCATGCTCGTCCCCACGCCGCTCCGCTTCCTCGCCAAGCGTTCGGTGGGGCGGATCCCGGTGCTCGGCTGGATGCTCCGGCTCGCCGGCTTCCCCTTCATCGATCGCCAGAGCGCGCGGCGCGGCCGGGCCTCGATCGACGCGGTGGCGCGGCGCATCCGCGAGGAGGCGCTCAACGTCGTCGTCTTTCCCGAGGGCACCCGCTCGCCCGAGGGCACGATCCTCCCGTTCAAGAAGGGGGCGTTCCTGCTCGCGATCAAGGCACAGGTGCCGGTCCTGCCCGTCGCGATCGAGGGCGGCGGCGCCGTGTTCCCGCGCGGGTCGTTCCGCATCTACCCAGGCCAGGCGCTGCGCGTCACCGTCGGCGAGCCGTTGCCGACCGAGGGGCTGACCGAGCGTGACCGCGACGATCTCTGCGCGCGCGCCGAAGCGCAGCTCGTGAGCATGCTGGGCTGGAGGCGCATCCGCCCCGCCGAGCTCGCGCGCGCCAGGGCCGAGGACCATGCGGCGCGCCGCCGCGCGGCCACGGCGTCCACACGCGACGCGACGCACGGCGCCCGCGAAGCCGAGTGATGCGCGCCGCGAGGTCGCGAGGACACCTGGACCGCCGGCTGTGTCGCGCGAACGCCGCGGAATCATGGGTGAGGCGGCCCGGGACCGGCACGCCGAGCTCGACGCAACGCGTCGCTGCGGCGTACGACGGCTCGGAAAGAGGAGTCGGGAAAATCACGACCGAGGGTCAGGTAGTCGTGGACGGAACTCGGATCCGTCCGCACCGACCATTCCGCCGTGGCCCCGAGTGATCCGGGGGGCCGACTGCTGCGACACTCCCTGCCGCCATGAAGACGCTCACCTCGCCCGCTCCCCGCGCCGCGGCGGCCCCGCAGCGGGCGCCCGTCACGGGGCACGAGTGCGGCTGCGTCGGGCGCGCGGCTCGGGCGGCGACCGTCGCGCGCCTCGCCGCGACCGGAACGCTCGCGGACGCGGACAGGCCGGTGCCCGAAACGACGACGGCCCGCGCGAAGCGGGCCGCGATTCGTCACTGCCTGGAGCGGGAGACGGGACTTGAACCCGCGACGTCAACCTTGGCAAGGTTGCACTCTACCACTGAGTTACTCCCGCAAACCGACGCGTCTCGGCGGAGCCCCGACGTGAAGGCCGGGAACAACTACCGCCCGGCGAGGGAGCTGTCAAGCGCTGCGCCTCGGGCGGTTGCACGGTCGCGCTCGGCAGCTATGGTCTCGGGACCGTGTGAGAAACGGTCTCGCGTTCGAGCGGTTCGTGCATCGGAGATCTCGGCTGCCCGGGCTGCCCCGGCAGCCCGTCGTTGTCGCGAGTCGAACACCTGGCGAGACTGAACCCACGCGATGGGGGGAACATGAACGAAATGCAAGCAATCGTCGGCGCCGGCACCGGTGCCTCACCGTCCACCACCACGCCTTCGCAGCCGCAGAAGGCCTACCGCTCGGGTGTCCATGCCAAGTCTCGCCGTGACGGCGGCGGCTGGGGGCTCGTGTTGCTCGACCTCGTCGAGGCGCCGCGCCTCGTCAGCCTCACGGACGGCGCCGTCGTCGGCAGCGCCTCGCGCGACGCAAAGGTCGAGGGCGCGGGGATCGCGCCGGAGCACGCGCGCGTCAGCGTCCGCGCCGACGGCTGCTACCTCGAGGACCTCGGCTCGCCCGAGGGCACCTACGTCGATGGCGTCCGCGCGCGCCGCATCGGCCTGACGCACGGCGACGTGGTCCGCCTCGGCCACCAGCTCGCGGTGTTCGTGGAGCGCGATCTCGCCATCTACGGCGGCGCCGTCAGCCGCGCCGGGAGCCTCGTGCACGGGCCGAAGCAGCGGCGCGACTGGATCGATCCGGTGCTCGAGCTCGCGCGCGCCGGCTCGTGCGTCTGCATCGAGGGCACGCCCGGCATCGGCAAGCGCTCGCTCGCGCGGCTCGCCGGCGCGGTCCGCGAGGGCGCCGGCGAGATCGTGGTCGTCGACGGCCGCTCCGAGGTGAAGCCCTCGATCCCGGCGGGCGTCCGGCCCACCACCTGGGTGGTGCTCGACGCCGACCGCCTGCCGCGCCCGCAGCAGCTCGAGATCGCGCACGCGGTCGGGCGCGCCAGCGGCGTGACCATCATCGCGACCACGAGCCAGCCCCTCGATCGCGCCGCCGGCGACGGCAAGATCGCGCCGTGGTTCGCGTCGCTCTTCTCGGGCAAGCGGATCACGATCCCCTCGCTCGAGGCGCGCCGCGAGGACATCCCGGCCATCGTGCGCGACATCGCCGAGCGGCGCAGCATCGCGGCCGACCGCATCGGGGCGCCGTTCCTCGAGGCGCTGATGCGCGCCGGGTGGCCCGGCGGCGTGCCGCAGCTCGAGGCGACGATCGCGTCGGCCGCCGAGGCGGCCGGCGAGGGCCCGCTCTCGGTCGGGCCCGTGGCCGGCTCGCTCTCGCGCGCCGCGCACGTGAAGCCCTCGCTGCCCCCGGCCACCGATCCTTCGCTCGCGCGCGCGCGCCTCGAGGACGCGCTCGCCCGCGCCAACGGCTCGGTCGCGTCGGCGGCGCGATCGCTCGGGATGTCGCGGCAGGCGATCTACCGGGAGGCGGAGCGTCTCGGCCTCGACATCGCCCGCCGCAAGGGCGCGACGCGCTGATCCGGCCCGCTCCGCGGTGCCCGCGCCACGCGCGGGCCCGCGGCTCGCGGATCGGTCGCGAGCGGGGGCTCTGCCCCCGCGCCCCGGATCGGGAGAGGCGTCGGACCTCGGGTCTCGAGAGGCGTTGCTCGGACGAAGTCCGACACCTCTTCAGAGGTAGAACCCGATCGACGCGTGGCTCACGATCGAGCCCTCGTCCGGGTCGACGCACTGCGCGTAGTGCAGCTCCTCGCCGCGGAAGCCGCCGGGCAGCGCGCGGAGCAGCGTGTAGATCGGGCCGACGCCGCAGACCCGGCGGGTCGCGAGGTCCTCGACCGCGTGCTCGAAGAAGCCGGCCGCGTCGCCGTCGAGCACCCGCCCCAGCGAGCCACGGTCGCGCGCCTCGAGCTCGGCGCGCTCGCCGGCGTCGAGCGCCCGCGCGTCGCCGAAGCGCGGGCCGACGTGCGCGAGGTCGGCGCCGGCGACGACCATCACCCGCTTGCCGCGCCGCTCCACGAGCTCCGCCAGCGCGACGACGAACGACTCCGCGTCGGCGTCCCGCGCGGGATCGCGCTGCCGAGCCTGCGCGTCGCCGAGCCCACACAAGACCGGGACGATGCGCGCCGGCCGCGCGCCGAGCAGGTGCCGGAGGAACACCGCCTGGAACTCGAGCGAGTGCTCGCTCTTGTGGAGGTACTGCTCCTCGCGCACGTCGAACCGGGCTGCCGCGGCGAGCTCGGCGAGGGCGGCGCCGTCGGGCTCGAGCGTGCCGAGCGGCGTCGCGAACGCCTTGTCGCAGATCGCGAACGGGCTGCGCATCGGAGCGTGGCAGGTGCCGAGGAGCACGAAGGTGTCGACCTCGTCCGGCAGGGCGTCGGCGCAGGCGCGGTAGGCGTGGCCGTAGCCCACGGCGGCGCGCCACAGGTCCATGTGCGGCGAGCAGAGCCCTACCATCCGGCCGCGCGACGGGCGCGGCGCGGCCTTGGCGAGGCACTCGCGATCGATGTACCGCCCGAGCTCGCCGGCGTCGCCGTGGTAGGCGCCGCCCGCGTGCGACGCGGGCCGGACCGCGAGGGCGGCGAACGCGGCCTCCATCTCCCTGCGGCGGGCGCGGAAGCGGGGCGAGTCGAGGAACAAGGCACGGTCGAGATCCTCGGCGAGCCCCTCGACCGCGGCGACGTCGATGGGACGCCCGCCGGCGCGGGCCGCGTCGGCTGCGATCTGCTCGATCGTGCGCGTGCCGTCGAAGCGGGCCACGATCGCCACCAGCGGCCCCGGCACCACGACCGCGCGCGGCGCCACCCCCTCGCCGTCGCGCAGCATCAGCGCGCGGCCGTGGACCGCGTCCGGCACCACGACGGCCTCGATGGCGCGGAGCTTGGGTCGCGCTGGGCCTTGCCTCGTGCCGTCCCGAGATCGCATGCTCACCCGCCTCGCAGCCTAGCGCACCCGGGCCCGCCGCCCAGCGAGGCGCCACGGCTCGACCGCCCGCATGCCCCGCTCACCCGCCCGGCACCCCCCCGCCGACGCTGCTCTCCTCGCGGAGCTCGCCGCCGTTTACCGCGACGCCGACGCCGCCTTCTCGGGCTGGAGCTGCCCCGCCTCGACCGAGTGCTGCCGTTTCGGCGTCACCGGCCGCGAGCCCTACGTCACGTCGCTCGAGCTCGCCGCCCTCCGGCGCGCGCTCGCCGCGCTCGGCCGGCGCGTGCGGCCGCCGCGGCCGCCGCGGCCGCCGCGCGGCGCGTTGCCGATCGCCGACGAGCGCCGCTGCCCCATGCTGACGGACGAGGGCCGGTGCGCCGTGTACGCCTCCCGGCCGCTCGGGTGCCGGACGTTCTATTGCGACCGAGCCGAGCCGGGAGGCAAGGTCCGCCAGCGCGAGATCAACGATCTCGTCCGCCGCATCCAGGATCTCGCCGCGCGCCACGAGCCCGGCGGCGACCGGGGCAGGCCGCTCACCCGCGCGCTCTTCTGACCCCCCGCTGCGAAGCAGCGGGCGCCGCGCGAGCCGCGCTCTCCGGCGCCCCCCCTCTCCCTCCGCGCCCTCCGGGAGACGTGAGGAACTGCAGCGATCCGCTCTCGGCGATCGAGACGGCCGCTCTTTCAGCACCCTGCTAGGTGCGCTCCACGGCCATGACGCCGGGGATGCGCTGCAGCTGACGGATCACGTTCTTGAGCTGCGCGAGGTCGGAGCACAGGAAGGTGAAGGTGTTGGTGGCGCGTCCGTCGTCGCTGGCCCGGCAAGTCGCCTCGCTGATGTTGATCCCCTGCTCGTGGAAGGTGTGCCCCACCGTCGCCAGGATGCCGGGCCGGTTCGCCGTCATCACCCGGATCTGCACCGGGCGGTTGATCTTGGCGCGCGCGTCCCAGGAGATCTCGACGCGCCGCTCGGGGTCGGTGTCGAAGGCCTTGGGGCAGTTGCGCCGGTGCACGGTGATGCCACGCCCGCGGGTGATGAACCCGACGATCTCGTCGCCAGGCAATGGGTTGCAGCACTTGGTGTAGCGGACGAGGACGTCGTCGATCCCGTTGAGCCGGATGCCGTGGTTGTCGCGGCCGGTGACCTTGCGGACGAGCGACTCGATCCGGCCCTCTTTGATCGACGCCGAGGGGACGCTCTCGCGATCCGGCTCCTTGGGCGCGAGGAAATCGGTGACGGCGCGCGCCGCGATCTTGCCGTAGCCGATGCCGATGTAGAGCTCGTCGGCCGTCGCCACGCCGAACTTCTCGGTCACCTTGCGCATCTCGTCGGCGTTCTTGGAGAGCCGGCTGAGCGAGAGCGAGTGGGCGTGCATCTCCTTCTCGAGGAGCTCGCGCCCGAGCTTGAGCGACTTGTCGCGCTGCTCGGTGCGGAGAAAGCTCCGGATCCGCGAGCGCGCCCTGCCCGAGACGACGAAGTCGAGCCAGTCCTTCGACGGGTGCTGCGCCGGGTTGGTCATCACCTCGACGACGTCGCCGTTCCTGAGCTTGTAGCGAAGCGGGACGATGGCGCCGTTCACGCGGGAGCCCGAGCAGTGGTGGCCGACCTCGCTGTGGATGGCGTAGGCGAAGTCGATCGGCGTCGAGCCGCGCGGGAAGACGCGCACGTCGCCCTTGGGCGTGAAGACGTAGACCTCGTCCTGGAAGAGGTCGACCTTGACGCTCTCGAGGAACTCGGCCGGATCCTTGAGCTCCTTCTGGAACTCCATCAGCTGCCGGAGCCAGCCGAAGCGCGCCGCGTCCTTGGGATCGAGCCCGCCCGAGATCTTCTCCTTGTACTTCCAGTGGGCCGCGATGCCCTGCTCGGCGACGCGGTGCATGTCGTGCGTGCGGATCTGGATCTCGATGCGCTCGCGCCCCGGCCCGATGACCGTCGTGTGGAGCGACTGGTACATGTTGGGCTTGGGCAGCGCGACGTAGTCCTTGAAGCGCCCGGGGACGGGCGTCCACTGCGAGTGGATCACGCCGAGCGTCGCGTAGCACTCGGCCACCGACTCGACGAGCACGCGGAAGGCGATGACGTCGTAGACCTGGTCGAAGTCGCACTGCTGCGTCTGCATCTTGCGCCAGATCGAGTAGAGGTGCTTGGCGCGGCCGGTGACGTCGGCGGCGAAGCCCTGCTCGGCGAGGCGCGACGCGAGCGTCTTGCAGACGTCGGCGATGTACTTGTCGCGCTCCTTCTTCGAGGTCGAAAACTTCTGGTTCAGGTCGGCCCAGGCGTCGGGCTCGATGTACTTGAACGAGAGGTCCTCGAGCTCGCTCTTGAACCGCGCGATGCCGAGCCGGTTCGCCAGCGGCGCGTAGATGTCCATCGTCTCGCGGGCGATGCGGTCCTGCGCCTCGGGCTTCATGAACTCGAGCGTCCGCATGTTGTCGAGGCGGTCGCAGAGCTTGACCAGGAGCACGCGGATGTCGCGCGCCATGGCGACCAGCATCTTGCGGAAGTTCTCGGCCTGCCGGTCCTCCTTCGAGGCGAAGTTGATCTTCGAGAGCTTGGTGACGCCGTCGACGAGGAACGCGACCTCCTGGCCGAAGTCGCGCTCGATGTCGCTGATGGTGGCGAGCGTGTCCTCGACGACGTCGTGGAGGAGGCCGGCGCAGATGCTGGCGGTGTCGAGCTTGAGCTCGGTGATGATCCCGGCGACCGAGGCCGGGTGGGAGAAGTACGGGTCGCCGCTCTTGCGCGTCTGGCCGCGGTGCGCCTCGAGGCTATAGTCGTACGCGCGGGCGACCAGATCGACGTCGGCGCCGGGCTGGTACGATCGGACGCGCTCGACCAGGTTCGGTAAGGTCAGCATGCGCAGGACAACCTTTTTTACGCTAACACTCGCCCCAAGACCCTGCAATTAAAGGGCTTCGGGCGTCGTCCCCCCGACCCACCCAACCCGGTGTCCTTGGATTCGCGAAGCCTCGGCGTCTACGTCCACTTCCCGTGGTGCCTGCGGAAGTGCCCGTATTG
Organism: uncultured Polyangiaceae bacterium; assembly: GCA_964372055.1. Taxonomy (GTDB): domain Bacteria; phylum Myxococcota_A; class Polyangia; order Polyangiales; family Polyangiaceae; genus CAYJPW01. The sequence continues at coordinate 4,478 of CAYJPW010000211.1, read as the reverse complement.
CGACTTCGTCTCGTTCGCGGCCGAGCGCCGCGAGATCGACCACGCCGGCTACGCCGACGCGGTGATCGCCGAGCTCGGGCGCCGTCGCGCGGCGTTCGAGGGGCGGCGGCTCGCCACCGTCTTCTTCGGCGGCGGCACGCCGTCGCTGTGGGAGCCGGCCGAGCTGGGGCGGGTGCTCGCCGCGGTCCGCGCCGCAGCCGACGGCGCGGCGGACGAGGTGGAGGTCACGGTCGAGTGCAACCCGACCTCGCTCGACGAGGCGCGGGCGCGCGCGCTCGTCGACGTGGGGGTGAACCGCCTCAGCGTCGGCGTGCAGGGGCTCGAGCCGAGCCGTCTCGCCTTCCTCGGCCGCCTCCACGATCCGGCGGGTGGTCTCGCGGCCCTCGAGGCGGCGCTCGCCTCCGGCGTGGCCCGGGTCAGCGCCGACCTGATCTACGGCGTCGCCGGGGCCGGCGCCTCCCCGACGGCGCCCGGCGGGCGCCCCCAGCGCGCGGAGGACGCCGCCGCCGAGGCCCGCCGCGTCGCCTCGACCGGCGTCACCCACGTCTCGGCGTACAGCCTCACGATCGAGCCGGGCACGCAGTTCGGCGAGCTCGCCCGCCGCGGCCGGCTCCCCCTCTGCGACGACGCCGTCCTGGCGGACTCGTTCTTCGCCGTCGAGGAGGCGCTCGCCGCGTTCGGCCTCCGCCACTACGAGATCTCGAACTACGCTCGCCCCGGCGACGAGGCCCGCCACAACCTCGGCTACTGGCGCGGCGACGACTACCTCGGCCTGGGCTGCGCCGCGTTCGGAACGCTGTCCGATCCGGCCGGCGGAGGCGCGCGCCGTTACCGCAACCTCGTCGATCCCCGGCGGTACGCCGCCGCGGCGCGGGAGGGCGCCGCGCTCGAGGAGAGCGACGAGCGGCTCGACCCCGAGGCGCGCCTGCGCGAGCGGATCATGCTCGGGCTCCGCCTCGACGAGGGCCTCGACCTCGACGCAGCCGCGGCGGCGCTCGGCGTCGCGGCGTGGCCGCACGCGCGCCGTCGCGCCGCCGATCGCCTCGTCGCGGCGGGCCGCCTCGAGGCGGTGGAAGGCCGGCTGCGCGTTCCGGACCGGGCGCGCGTCTTCACCGACGGCGTCGCCGCCGATCTGTTCTAGCCCTCGCCGCCGCCGGAGGGCTCGAGGCGGCGCAGGAGCGCGAGCACGTCGTCGAGGTGGCGGGCCACCTGGAGCTCGTGGTGGAACACGCCTCGGATGATGCCGTCGCGATCGATCACGAACGTGGCCCGGCGGGCGAGGCCGACGAGCGGCCAGAGGACGCCGAACTTCTTGGTGACCGCCCCGCTCGCGTCGCCGATCATCGGGAAGTCGGCGCGGATGCTCGCGGCGAAGTCGCACTGCGTCTCGTGATGGTCGCCGGAGACGCCGATGGTCTCGGCGCCGAGGGCCAAGAGGTCGGGGCTTGCGTCGCGGAACCGCGTCGCCTCGATCGTTCACCCCGTGGTGAACGCCTTGGGGAAGAAGTAGAGGACCACGTTCTTGCCGCGGAGCTCCGAGAGCCTGATCTCGCGGCCGTCGGTCGCCTTGGCGGTGAAGTCGGGGGCGCGGTCGCCGACCTTGAGCATGCGCGCACTCTACACGAGCGCCCGCGCGCCGGTGGTCAGAAGCGGCCGACGAGCCCCGCGCCCGCGAAGCCCGGACCCACGGCGGGGACGGCCGACATCTCCATCGAGGGCTCCTCGTGATCGGTCGTCTTCTTCTTGCGCTGCTCGGGCTCGAGGCTCCCGACGTCGACCGCGGGCTGATCGAACGCATAGAGGAGCAGGCCGGTGACGGCGAACGCGCCCCCGACGCCGAACCCGGCCCCGATCACCTTGCGCCACTCGTCGCGCGCGGTCCGCGCCGCGTTGTAGGTGTCGAGGTCCTCGCGCGTGATGTTGCCCTCCTCGCGCGAGGCGAGCACCGCGTTGGCCGTGTTCTGCTCGCGCAGGGTGATCGCGGTCGCGACCGCGCCCACCGCGATCCCGGCGACGCCGATGCCCATCAATCCGTAGCTCACGACCCGCTGCGGCGTGATCGACAGCGAGGCCTCGATCTTCTTGGCCTCGCCGCGCTCGAGATCGACCTGCTGCGTGAACGCGCGCGATCCGTTCTTGGTCACCGCGACGAGGTGCCGTCCGGGCGGGATCTCGAGCGGGCCGCCGAGCGGCGTGGTCGCCTGCGGGCGCCCGTCGACGCTGATCTGCGCGCCGTTCGGCGCCGTGATGGTGACGCGGGCCGGCTTCTCGCGGAGGGAGATGTCGTTGGGGATGAGGTTGCCCTCGACGGCGAGCACCTCGCGCTCCTCGTCGAAGTAGCCCTCGGCCGTGACCCGAACCTTGTGCTTGCCGGGCTTGACCTCCTCGATGAGCGGCAGCTCGACCGGCGCGGCGCCGTCGAGGGAGACCTTGGCCTCCTTCACCGACGAGCTCACCATCACGCGGGTCTGGACCTTGGGGGGCGCGGGGGCGGGCGCGGCGCCGGCGGCGGCGGCGCCGCCGACGCGCTGCCGCATCGGCTCGAGCTCGCGCAGCGCCTGCACGGCGTCGCCGCGCCAGCCGCCCTGCTGCACGTCGGCGACGTACTGCTTGTAGAGGTCGACGGCGCGCCGCAGGTCCTCGGGCCGGCGGTCGACGAAGTACTGGCGCTTGTAGGCCTGCGCCATCGAGAACAGGATGGCCGGGCGTGGGGCGAGCTTGTGAGCCTCCTCGAACGCCTGGATGGCGGCGCGGAAGTCGCCCTTGCTGTAGGCGGTGGCGCCCGCCGTGAAGAACATCTTCGCCTGCTCGACCGAGCCGCCCTGGGCCTGGGCCCGCGCGGCGGTCGCGCCGAGAGAGAGCGCCGACGCGAGGGCGGCTGCGATGACGGTGCGTCTCACGGGTTCTTCGCCTTCCCGAGGAGCAGGCGCGTGGTGCTCGCGTCCCCGATGAGGATGTCGTCGACGCCGTCCCGGTCGAGATCGCCCGCGGCGGCGGCGGTGGCGCCGGGCACGCCCTTGAGCCGTCGTGCCTCCTTGGGTGTGCGGCCGTCGAAGTCCACGAGGAAACCCTCGGTCGGCGTGAACACCACGAGCTCGAGCCCCGTCGAGCCGTCGGCCTCGAGCTCGGCGAGGGCGGTCGGGACGCTGCCCTCCGGCAGGGCCACCGTCGCCTTGTTCGCGAGATCGAGGGTGCCGGCGTCGTTCCAGTAGACGGTGGCGGTGACGGCGGTCGTCTGGATGCCTTTCTCGGGATCGAACGCGATGGTGCGGGTCACGAGCGCGAGATCGGGGAAGCCGTCGGCGTCGAGGTCCCCGGTGAGCACCCGGTTCAGCGAGGGCACCGTCGCGCCGTCGCCGAAGACGTCGAAGATCATGAACGCTTCGTCGCCGACCAGCGGCTCGTCGGCGACGAGCTTGCCGCCTTCGGAGCGCATCACGCGCAGGACGCCCTGGACCCCGGTGTAGTCGTCCTTCACGCGCGGGTGGAGGAAGACGAGCTCGTCCGAGCCCTGCTGATCGAGGTCGACCGTCGCGAGGAGCGCGGTCTCGAGGAGCTGATCGGCGGGGAACTCGTCCGAGGCCTTCGTCGTCGTCGTGGTGAGCTCGGCCTCGCCGGTCGATTGCGCGAGCCACATCCGGTAGGCGAGCGCCGCGGGCCCCTGACGGCCCCCTGCCCCGCCCTGCATCTGGTCGTCGAAGCCCTCGCGCGCGAGCGCGCAGATGTCGAGGTGCGGCTCGCCGCTGTCGGAGAACTCGCCGAGGGCGAGGTAGAGCGGCGTGTTGGGGACCGTATCGTTCTGGCTGGCGTTGCGCGCGAGCAGGTACGGCGACGACAGCTGCCGGTCGGGGCTGCCGGTGAGGATCGCAAGGCTGAGGACGACGTCGCCGTTCTGGTCGGTGAGCTTGGAGAGCACGCCGAGCTCCGAGATCCCGTCGAGCACCTGCGTGCTCGGGTTGTAGAAGCGGGCCTCGACCGTCTGTCCGATCGTCGGCAGGCGGCCCATGCTGATCGGCGCGAGCGGCGCGCCCGAAGCCTGCCCGAACGCCACGACGAGCTCGTCGGTCGTGTCGCCGGTCGTGCCGCCGCCGCTCGAGCCGCCCCCCGAGCCCTTGGTGCCCTCGTCCGGCGCCTCGGACCGCTCGGCGAACGCGACGTCGGGCAGGACGTCGCCGTCGAAGTCGCCGACCGCGAGGTGCTGGGGGATGCCGTCGGTCGGGACCGTGTAGTGGTTGAGGAGGCCGTCGCCGGCGCCGTTGTAGAAGTCGAGGTTCTTGGTCGAGCTGGCGGCGATCACGTCCGCCCAGCCGTTGCCGTTGAAGTCGGCGATCCGGATCTCGGTCCAGGAGCCGCACGCCGCCGAGTGGTACTCGAAGTTCTCGATCGACGGAGCGGCCCCGCCCGCGCCGCTTGAGCCGGCGCCGCCCGCGCCGCCCGAGCCGGCGCCGCCCGCGCCGCCCCCGCCCACGCCGCCGGGG
>CAYJPW010000210.1:0-16620 GCA_964372055.1 uncultured Polyangiaceae bacterium | reverse complement strand
CCACCGCCCGGGTCAGTACCCCCCCCGCGGCCCGCCGCGCCCCCCCCCCCCCCCCCGGCCCCCCGGGGGGGCCCGCCCCCCGCGCCCCCGGATCTGAAGAGGCGTCGGACCTCGGGCCTCGAGAGGCGTTGCTCGGATGAATGTCCGACACCTCTTCAGAACTTCTCCACGGCCGGGCGCAGATCGATCTCCTGCGTCCAGGCCGTGGGGTGCTGCTGGTGCAGCTGCCAGTACGTCTCGGCGATCGCCTCGGGCGCGAGCAGCGTGCTCGCCTCCCGGTCGGGCTGCATCGCCCGGAGCCGCGGCGTGTCGATCTGACCGTCGATGATCACGTGGGCGACGTGCACGCCCTGGGGCCCGAGCTCGCGGGCCATCGACTGGGCGAGCGCGCGCAGGCCGAACTTCCCGACCGCGAGGCACGCGAACCGCGCCCCGCCCCGCAGCGACGCGGTCGCGCCGGTGAAGAGGACGGTGCCTCGGCCGGCCGCGACCATGGCGGGCACCACCTCGCGCGCCGCGAGGAACGCGCCGAAGCAGTTGGCGCGCCAGCTCGCCTCGAGCTCGCTCGGGGAGATGTCGGCGATGCCGCCCATCGTGAACGCTCCGGCGTTGTAGACGAGGACGCCGACGGGCCCGAGCTCGTCGCGCACCCGCGCGAAGGAGGCGGCGACCGACGCCGGATCCGACGCGTCGGTCGGAACCGACAGCGGGGCGCCGCCCTCGGCGCGGATCGCCTCCTCGACCGGGGCGAGCTTGCCCTGGCCGCGCGCCATGAGCGCGACCGCGTAGCCTTCACGCGCGAAGCGCCGGGCGACGGCGGCACCGAGCCCGGGACCCACGCCCACGACGACCGCGACCTTGCTCGCGCTGGAGAGCGCTCCCTCGTCCGACGTGCTCATCGGGCGGCAGGGTAGCGCAAAGCGGCGCCTCCGCGCGGCGGGGCGGTGGACGTACGCGCCCCCGCGCGCCGTCAGCGGGCGACGTGCAGCCGGATCAGGGACCGCGAGAGCGCAGGCGAGTGCTCGTCGGCGTCGAGCGAGCCCCCGATGTCGTGGAGCAGGGTGACGAGCGCCTCGAGCGAGCCGTAGTCGCCGGAGCTCGGCGCGGCGCGGCTCGGCTCGGCCTCGGGCTCGGGCGCGGTGGTGGCGGGGATGATGGCGACGGCGGAGAGCTCGATGAGGAGGTCGTCCCAGGCCGTGCCGCGCGAGGCGCCGACGCGCACGTTGAGGCGGAGCGGCCCGCCGCCGACGACGCGGTGGGCCCGGAGGCCGAGGCACACGAGCGCCAGGTGCAGCTCGTCGAAGCGGAGCTCGATGACCTGGTCCTCCATCTCGAGCGTCAGCGAGACGTCGTCCCCGCAGAGGAGCGCGAGGTTGGAGCGGACGCCCGAGAGCACCTCGCCGACGCGCGCCCGGCGCGCCGGCCGCCCCGCGAGCGCGACCCGGACGCGCCGGTTGAGCTCGTCCGCGGCGGCGAGCCACGTCTGGGCGCGGGCGAGCTGGGCGGCGAGCTCGTTCGCCGACGGCGTGGCGCGCGGGCTCGGCGGCTGCACGGTGCCCCGCGACTCGAACGACACGCCGGTGATCCGGCCGATCTTCGCCTCGAACGGCCCGGTCGTCGTGCGGGCGCTGGGTGCCGGAGGGCGCTCCTGGGCAGCGGTGACGCCGGCGGCGCGATCGGCCGTCTCCAGCGAGGCGCGGCCCGTCCGGATCTCGGTGGACGCCGAGCGCATCGCCTCGCTCGCCTCGCGCAGGAGCACACGCGAGAGCGTCACCAGCGCCGAGCGGGCCTCCGGCGACGGCCCGGAGACGGCGGGGCGGCGGCTGCCGCGGCTCGAGGACTCGGCGACGACGCCCTCGATGTGGCTCACGGCGCCCGCGGCGTCGCGCCTCCCCGTGGCGACGAGCTGGAGAAGCACAGTGCCCCCGCGCGGGCCGCGGACCGCGACGGTGGCGGTCGTGGAAGGGAGCTCGCCCGAGGTCAGCCGCCGGTAGAGCGTCTGGAGGCGGTCGCGCTCGCCCGGGGCGACGAGCTCGTGGAGCCTGGCGGCCGGATCGGTGATGGCCGAGGGCTCGAGACCGAGCAGCGGGCCGATCGCCGGCGAGACTTGCTCGACGCGGCCATCGCGGACGCGGACGCGAAAGAGCGCCCCCCCGAGCTGGTCCACGAGGCGGGCGAGCGCGCCGAGCTCGAAGGAGACGTCGCGCACCAGGAGGAAGCCGCCGACGCCGGCGACCTCGGAGGTGTAGCGCTCGGCGTAGAGCTCGGCCTCGACCTCGCGCCCGTCGACGCGGCGGAGCGAGATGCGCCCGTCGAACACGCGCTCGGTCCGGAGCAGGGCGAGGACGCGCTGGTAGGTGTCGGGGTCGAAGAGCGACTCGATCCGCCGGCCCTCGATGCCCGCGGCGTCGGCGCCGAGCATGCGCTCGAGCTTCGCGTTCGCGTAGTGGATCTCGCCGTTGCGTGTGGTGGCGACGCCATAGGGGATCTCCTCGATGGCGCCGCAGAGCAACGCGAAATCGAGCGCCACCGGCATCCGGCGAGGCCTAGGCGTCATACCCCACACGCAGCTAAACGCGGCCGCAACGCCGCGTCTAGGGGCCGGTCGCAAGACGGTGGCAGCCGAGCGCACATGCGCGCCGTGGTAACGCGGCGTCCCAGCTCGGGCCGGACCAGTGCCGCCTGCCGAAAGTGCTGCGCACTTTCGCGCCGCTTCGCGGCGGCGCCCTCCGGGCGCGCGGCACGATCGTTCCGGTGGGGCTCCGCCCCGCACCCCAGCGCCGCTGCGCGGCGCGCCAGCTCCGCCGGAGAAGCCTCGCTGTGTTGGCGAGACTTCGGAAAGGCGAACTAGGCGGGGGCGATCTCGCGCCGCACGATCGCCGCTCCGGCGACGAGCGCCCGGAGCTTCCCCACGGCGCAGTAGCGGGGCAGCTGCTTCATCCCGCAGTCGGTGGTCAGGGTCACCCTCTTCGGATCGATGTGGCGGAGCACCTTGCGGATCCGCTCGGCGACCTGCTCGTCCTGCTCGATCTCCAGGCTGCGGACGTCGATCACGCCGACGGCGACGCGCTTCGGCTCGGGGACGAGCTCGAGCAGACGGGCGTCGTCCATCTCGCGGCAGGCGAAGTCGAGGACGAGCTCGCCGGCGATCGCGTCCCGGTACGCGGGCAGGACCGCCCCGTAGCCGCCGCGCGTCAGGCCGTGGTTGCGGTTGCCCCACGTGTTGCCGAAGCAGAAGTGCCACGAGGTCGAGACGCCGCGCTCGGCCCACCCGTCGAGGACCTGGTTGACCACGTCGAGCACGAGGGAGAAGTCCTTCTCGCCGGTGAGGTTCGGCGCCCAGGCGCCGAGGTCCTCGAGCTGCACGTGACGGCAGCCGGCGTCGACGAGATCGGCGATCTCGGCGCGGAACACCGGGACGAGCTCGCGCGCCATGTCGCGCCAGCCGCGGACCGGGCCGGACTCGTAGGTGAGCCCCATCGCGAGCTGCACCGGACCGGCGCCGACGCACGCCTTGATGGGGCGCGAGGTCATCGCCTGCGCGAGGCGGTAGAGCGCGGCGAGGCGGATCGGTCCGCGCCCGACCGGACCGACGACGCGCGCCGAGCCGACCTCGTCGAGCATCGCCACGTCGGTGCCGCTCGCCTTGGCGCGCGCCGGGTGGACGACCTTGGCCGGATCGATGCCGCCGAGGCGCTCGTACCAGTACCAGAGGAAGGAGCCGATCCCCATGCCGTAGTCGTCGAACACCATCTGCCCGTCGGTGAGCAGATCGAGGCCGGCCGCCTCCTGATCGGCGACGACCACCCGGACGGCGTCGCGGAACGCCTCGTCGTGGGCGACGAGCTTGAACGCCTCGAAGACGTCGCGGCCGTCGAGCTGGTGGGTGAACCAGCGCGGCCGCGGGTACGAGCCGACCATCGTCGTGGGGAGCAGGCCTTCCATGGCGGCGGATGATACCCGGGCCGCGCTCGTGCGGCGCGCAGGTCGAGGTGGGCGGGGACGCAACGGCAGACCCGAGGCGGCGCGACGGCGGTGTCGCCGCCGTCCATGCCTGCTATGAGGGCCCATGCCGAGCCGCCCGGATCGCATCGTCGCCGTGGGCGATCTGAACGCGGCGGGCGGCGTGCTGGTCGACATCCTGCGCGGCACCGGGCTCGTCGATCGCCGCGAGCGCTGGATCGGCGGCCGCGCGGAGCTCGTGCAGATCGGGGACGTGTGGAACCGGGGCGGCGGGGCGCGGCGCGCGTTCGAGCTCCTGCTCCGGCTCCGGGGCGAGGCCCGGCGCGCGGGCGGGCGCGTCACCGTGCTGCTCGGCAACCACGAGGCGATGACCGCGCTCCGGAACGAGGCCTACTGCACCGAGGCCGAGTACCTCGCGTTCGCCACCGAGCGCGAGCGCCGGGCGTGGCCGGAGAAGGTGCAGGAGGCGATGCTGCGGCTCTACCGCGCGCACGGGCCGCGGGGCCCGGTCCTGCCGATCGGGCCGCGGCTCGAGGCCTGGCGGGCGCTCCACGCGCCGGGCCGCGCCGCCATGCGCAAGGCGCTCGGCGAGCGCGCCGCGCTGGGCAAGGCCGTGCGCCGGCTGCCCATCGCGCACCTCGCCGGGGGAGCGCTGTTCGTACACGCCGGGCTCACCCCGGTGTGGGCTCGCCACGGCGTCGACGAGCTCAACCGGATGGCGCGCGCCGCGTGGGCCGCGCGGCCGAGCTTCTTCCAGCGGCTGCCGCGCGCGCACCTCTTCCGCGTGCCCAACGGGCCGCTCTGGGATCGCAGCCTCGCCACCGAGCGCGGGCCGCTCGCCGCGCGCGCCGCCGCGCTGAGCCTCGCCCTCGTGGGCGCGCGCCGGATGGTCGTCGGCCACACCTCGACGCAGCACATCCCCGGCGGCGAGCGCGGGCGCATCGCGCTCCGCCACGGCGGAAGGCTGGTCTGCATCGACGTCGGCCTCGAGGACGCGCCCGACTCGCCGCGGAGCGTGCTCGTGATCGAGGGCGACGCCGGCTGGGAGTGGACGCCGCGGGGCGCGCGCCGCCTCTGGACCGACGATCGGCCGGCGGGGATCGCCGCCGAAGGCTCCGACCCGATCTGAGCCGAGCTCAGCGCCGCGGAGCGCCCGCGCGCGCCGCCGCGGGCGCGGTGGACGCGGCTCGCTCGACGCGCAGCGCGCGGTGCCCGACGGCAGCGCTGTCACCCCCCTCGACGATCGCCTTGAGCGCGTAGTCGCCGGGCTCGCGCGGGGCGCTCAAGCGGAACGCCGCCCGCCCGCCCTCCGCGGCGCGGACCTCGCTCCAGAGCACCTTGTTCGAGGCCGTGCGGTGGTTCCGCATCATCGCCGCGCTCGCCTCGTCGTCGGACAACGTCTCGAGCACGGACGGCGCGACGATCTCGCCGCGGATGACGCTGCGCCGGGTCTCGAGCGTGAGCCGCACCGTCGCGCGGCCGGCGCCGCTCGCCTCGACCTCGACCGCGATCGCGGCCCCGGGCTCGACCGGCGAGCTCCGATCGGTGCGCACCTCGGCGGCGTCCGGGTAGCGCGGGACGGTCGCCGGATCGCCGAAGAGGTTGTAGAGGCCCTCGTGCTCGGCCTTGAGCTCGTCGACGTCGGTGTCGAAGAAGAGCTCGGCGAGCGGCATCGCTCCGGCGAGCATCCTCTCCTTCGCGAGGAGCACGCCCTCGCCGATCGTCGGCGCGCGGCGCTGGATGAAGCTCTCGATCAGGCCTTCGCCATAGAGCGCGTTCGGGTACGGGTGGCTGACCCGGCTCGAGGCGAGCACCGCGATCGCTCCGTGCGGATTCATGATCAGCGCCTCCGCGATCGAGGCGTCGGGGCGATCGAACGCGCCGGTGTCGCAGGCGATCGAGAAGAAGACCGGGTTGCCCGCGCCGATGCGCAGGCGCGCGGCGTCATCGGCGGTGCCGATGTCGAACCAGCGGCCCCGGAACCAGACGTCCTCGAACGAGGTGGCCGCGCCGTGGCCGACGTACGCGGCGAAGAGCGCGCCCTCCTCGAGATCATGGACGAGCTTCGCGCGCATCGCGGGCGGCGGGTAGGCGTACGCCGAGTCGAGCTTGGGGAAGACGACGCCGACGTCGTACTCGTAGGGCACCTCGGCATCGAGCAGGCGCGTCGCGGTGCCCTCGATGAGACGGTCGGCGACGGCGCCGAAGTTGGCGGGACCTCCGATGACCGCGATGCGGCGCTGCCAGGCGCCGCGGGCCGGCGCCGTCTCGTAGTCGATCACCTTGCGGGCGAACGCGCTCGCCTCGGCCGCCGTGCGCGCCGGAACCCTGCCGACCGCGAGCGGGCGCGTGCCCTCGCGCCGCCCGGATGGCGACGCCGCGTACGCGTAGGGCAGGTCGCTCGGGTAGCTCTCGCCGGATCGGCCGCCGTACGCGAGCTTGGGCAGGTAGAAGGTGGGCACCGAGGTGAACCGCTCGAGCGACGGATCGCGCTGGGGCTCGAGCCACCGCGAATCCCGATCGCGCCGGGACTCGAGCGACCGCCAATCCGGTCCGCGCCCACGGTAGCCGTCGACGGTCGGGGCGTCGCCGACGAGCAGGACGAACCGGAGACGACCGGGCGCGGCGATGCGCCGGAGACCGGCGGCGATTTCGGCGCTGCTCGCCTCGATGCCCTGCGGGGCGAGATCCTCGAGCGCGAGGGTCGTGACGGCGTGCCCCTGCGCTTGGCGGTGTTGGAGGAGCGGCGCGACGGCGGCGAGCAGCGCCCGCGGCCCGACGGCGACGTAGTCGGCGGGCGCTGCCGCGTCGGGCTCCGGGGCGACCGGGAGGCCAGGCGGCCCCCCCTCGGCCGGCGGCCCACCGCAGCCGGCGAGGACGAGCGCGAGCCCCACCCGCTCCACCCACGTCCTCCTGGTCGGTTCCGTCGACAAGACGCGGGGTTGTACGCGCGCGCCCCCCGGCTCTCCCCCGAGCTGCCAGCCGAGGGGGAAGACGGCTCGCCCCTTCCGCGTAGAATGCCCCCGCTGGTCCCCCCGGAGGTCGTCATGCCCACGTCCATGCCCCGTATCGGTCGGTTCGCTTCCCGTGCCCTGATCCTCGCCGCGCTCGCCGGCGCCGCCGCGCTCGCGGCGACGCTGTGCGCGCCCACGGAGGCGGCGGCGCAATCGACGTCGCGCCCCGAGTTCGTCGTGGGGACGCCCCTCACCGCCAAGGCCGACCACACGCTCGGCGGCGGCTTCCTGAAGCTGACGGTGAAGACCGGCACCACCGGCAAGGTCACCAAGGTGACGAGCTCGGGCGGCAACATCGTGTCGGTCGACGTCCAGATCGGCTCCCGCACCATCAAGGCCGTCCCGGTCGCGACCGTCCGCGCCAACTACACCTACCCGAAGTGAGCCGACCCCTGCGGGGGGCTTTGCCTCGGAGCGGCGAAGCCCCGCAGGAGAGCGATCAGTTCGGCGAGAGGCAGGCGTCGGTGTTGACGAGGGCGACGTCGTCGAGGTTCCAAGACGAGGCGACGAACGCCCCCGACTGACCGACGGTCACGCCCCAGCGCACCCTCATCGAGGGGTTCGCCCACGGGCTCACGTCGATCGAGACTCGGGTCCAGCTCGCGTCGGCGATCGCCGGCTGCCCACCCGAGGTCCACACCGTGATCCAGGACGAGCCGTCGTAGACCTCGATGTCGTTGTCCATGTACGGCGTGTAGTCGCTGTTCAGCCACCGCCAGAAGACGAGGTGCACGCGCGCCCCCGGCGTCGTCGAGGGCGTCGCGCTCGTCAGGTAGTAGTAGCCGTGGACCGCCGTCGTCGTGTTTCCCCCGACGACGACGCCCGCGACGCCGTTGTCCGCCGTCGGCGTGTGATCGAGCGCCGGATCGGGGTTGCCCGTCGTCTGCCCGGAGGACGCCGTCGCCGACTTGATCTGCCACTCGGCACCGAGGATGAAGCCCCCGTTCGCGTCGCTGAAGTCCTCGGCGAGGTAGGTGACGACCTGGTCGGTGAGGCCGTCGCAGTCGTCGTCGATGGCGTTGCCGCAGATCTCGTCGATGGGGGCGACCGTCTGCTCGCAGCCGAGCGCGCCGCCCTTGCAGATGCTGGCGCCGATGGCGCACGCGCCCGGGAGCCCGGTCGCGCAGCCCTGGCCGACCCCGGCGGGGTTGTCGTCGACGGCGTTGTCGCAGTCGTCGTCGAGGTTGTTGCAGATCTCGTTCGACGGCTGGGTCAGCTGGACGCAGATGACGGCGCCGTTGATGCACTGCTGCGCTCCCGCGGCGCAGACGCCGGGCAGCCCCGTCGCGCACGCGTTGCCGCCGCCGGGGTTGCCGTCGTCCTCGGCCCCGTCGCAGTCGTTGTCCTCGTTGTCGCAGACCTCGGCCGACGGGAGCACCTGACCGACGCAGTCGCCCCACTGGCCCGCGACGCAGCTCTGCGTGCCGCCCTTGCAGGGACCGACGCCCTCGGTGCCGGCGGGGCCGCCGTAGCAGGGCTGCGAATCGCCATCGTCGCAGCTGCAGCCCTCGTCGGTGGTCCCGTTGCAGTTGTCGTCGACGCCGTTGCAGTGCTCGGTGGGCGAGGGCGCCGTGGGGACGCAGTCGGGGACCTGGCCGCCGCTGCAGCCGGCCACCGTCACCTGGCACTCGCCGAGGCCGCACGAGATGGGCGCGATCTCCTCGTCGACGGCGTCGTCGCAGTCGTTGTCGGCGCCGTCGCAGACCTCGGCCGACGGCGTGCACTCTCCGCCGCCCGAGCCTCCGCCGCCGGTCGTGCTCGTGCCCGTTCCGGTCGTCGACGTCGTCGCGCCCGTGCCGCCGCCGGCGCCCGTCGCTCCGCTCGCGGCCTGAAACGGCTCGCCGCAGGCCGCGAGCGCGGACGCCGCGAGACAGAGTGCGATGGACGTTCCGCCGTATCGAACGAGCATGATCGGCTCCGGTAAGCTCCGCAGCGAAGAGAGAGCCTCGAGTATCGCAGAGGCGAACGGCTCTGGAAAGGCGGGCCGCGGGAGGAGCACGCCCGCGCGCGGCGACGCTCAGCCTTTGACGCCGCCGGCGGTCAGTCCGGCGACCAGGTGCCGCTGCGCGACGTAGAAGAGGGCCATCACCGGGACGCTCACCACCAGCGCGCCGGCGGCGAAGCGCTCCCACTGCTGGTCGTACTCGCCGACGTAGCGCTGCAACACCACCGGGATGGTGTACATGTCCTCGCGCCCGAGCAGCGTCGCCGCGAGGATGAACTCGTTGTAGGCGCTCATGAACGCGAAGAGCGCCGTCACCGCGATGGCCGGGCGCGCCGCGGGGAGGACGACCCGCACGAACGCCTCGAAGCGGGTGGCGCCGTCGACCATCGCCGCCTCCTCGAGGTCGACCGGGATCGCCTCGAACGCGCTCCGGAGCTGGAAGATCGCGAACGGCACCGAGGTCGAGGCGTAGCAGAGCACCAGGCCCGTCCTCGAGTTGAGCAGGTGCAGCGCGTCGAGCAGGAGGTAGAGCGGCACGGCGCTCGCCACCGTCGGGAACATCTGCGTCGCGAGCAGCGAGCGAACGCCGCCCTCCTTGCCGGCGAACTCGAAGCGCGCGAGCGCGTACGCCGCGGGGATGGCGATCGCCACGCCGACCGCGGCCGTCGCCAGCGCGACGACGACCGAGTTGGCGAGCTGGCGGCCGAAGAGCCACGACTCGTGACCCGGCGCGCCGGACGTCGTGGTCACGACCGCGGTCAGGTGCGCCAGCGTCGGCTCGTGCGGCAGCGGCATCACGTGCGGCGTGACGGGCCGCGAGCCCGAGAAGGCGAGCGCCACGACCCAGAGCACCGGGTAGAGCGCGAAGGCGACGCCGAGCGACAGGCCCACGTGGACCAGCACCGACTCGAGCAGGCGCGGGCGGCGGCTCACGGCACCGCCTCGCCGAGCGCGGGCGGCGCGGCCTGCTCGGCGGCCTCGGCGCGGGCCCTCCGCCACGCGCCGAGGCGCGTCGCGCCCGAGAGCAGGAGGAAGATGAGCACCGCGTACGCCGCCGCGTAACCGTACTGGGCCTCGCGCGTGAACGCCCAGCGGTACGCCTCGGAGATGAGGATGTCCGTCGTGCCGTCCGGATCGCCGCCCGAGACCAGGAACACGACGTTGAACATGTTGAACGTCCAGATGGCGCCGAGCGTGACCGCGGGGGCGAGCGTCGGCCGGATCATCGGGAGGGTGACGCGCCAGAGGCGCTGCCAGCGCGTGGCGCCGTCGACCTCGGCGGCCTCGAGCACGTCGCTCGGGACCGCGGTGAGCGCGCCCAGGGTCACGACCATCATGAACGGGAAGCCGAGCCAGACGTTGGTCGCGATGTTGGCGGTGAGCGCCGTCGAGAACCTCGAGAACCAGGCGATCGGCTGGATGTCGGCGCCGAAGACGCGGTTGACCTCGAGGATGAGGCCGGAGACGGCGCCGAACTGGCGGTGGAACATCCCCTTCCAGGCGAGCGCGGTGACGTAGCTCGGCACCGCCCAGGGGATGATGAGAAGGACGCGGTAGACCGAGCGCAGGCGGAGCGCGGGGCGCGCGAGGAGGAGGCCGAACGCGATGCCGAGCGCGAGGTGGAAGGCGACGTTGATCACCGTCCAGAGCACGGTGACGAGGAGCACGAGCCAGAACGAGCCGCTGGCGAGCAGCGGACCGCCGCGCGCGCCGAGGATCTCGACGAAGTTGGCGAGCCCGACGTAGCGCGCCTCGCCGGTGCCTCCGGCGAAGAGAGACGTCCCGGCGCCCACGAGGAGCGGCAGCATCACCAGGACGCCGACGGCGAGGACCGCGTGGAGCACGTAGCGGTACACGGGGAGCGAGCGACGCACCGGCGCCCAGAGGTCGCCCCTCCGGGCGCGGCGTACGAGCGCGAACGCGCCCCAGAGGCAGAGCAGGCCGACCACGAAGACCCCGGGGACGGGCGACGCGGGCGGCGGCGCCGGGCGGCGCACGTCGTCGAAGCGGCGCTTGGCCTCGGCGAGGGCGACGTCGGGCGGCGCCTCGCCGCGCAGCACCTTGCGGATGGCCCGGATCGCCGGCTCCCACGTGGCGCGCATCGCTCGCGACGAGGGCGTCGGGATCGCGGAGCGCGCCTGCTGGGCGAAGGCGCGGAGCAACGCGTCGTCCTCGGGCACCGCGACGTCGGCGCGGGCGGTGATGGTGCGCGCCCGGCGCTGGCGGATCTCGGCCGCGCCCGCGCCGGCGACGAGGCGCGCGAGCGCTCGCGCCTCCGGCCGCTTGGCCCCGTCGGGCGAGAGCATCACCGACTCGACGGTGAGGAGCGGGCGCATCGGCTGCCCGGTCTCGGCGACGCGGGGCAGCGGCACCACGCGGTAGGGCACGACCCCCGGGCCGGAGCCGAGATCGGCGGCGAGCCACGGCCCGCTGATGGCGAAGGCGGCGCGGCCGCCCTTGAACAGGTTCGTGACCAGCGAGCCGTCGGCCTCCTCGGGCACGGCGCCCGACGCGATCATCCGCTCCACGAGCGCCACCGAGCGCTCCGGGCCGGGACCTATGAACCCGAACTGGTCGTTCGGCCCGAGGAGCGCCCCGCCGTACGCCGAGAGGATCGCCGAGTGGACGTAGGCGCCCTGCGCTTCGTAGGCGAGCGCGAAGACCCCGGGCGGAAGCGAGGGCTGGAGGGCGACGATGCCCTCGAGATCCGCCGGCACGTCGCGCACGAGCGCGGTGTTCACGTAGAGCGCGACGCACTTCTGGCTGAGCGGCACCGCCCACGCTTCGCCGTCCATCGTGACCGCGTCGAGCGCGAGCGCCGTGAAGGCGCCGGGCGTTTCGAGGGCGTCGCCCGCGGGCGCGACGATGCGCCGCGCCCGGTAGTCGCCGAGGCGCTCGTGCGTGTCGATGTAGAGGTCGGGGCCGTCGCCGAGCGGGATGGCGGCCTGGAGCTTGGCCGCGAACGCGTCGTACGGCAGCGCGAGCAGCTCGATGGGCTCGCCCTTCCACCCCGCGACGATCTCCTTGAGCGCGGCCTCCTCCTCGCCGCGGTAGGCGTGCCAGAGGCGGATGGGCGCCGCGAGCGCGGCGCGGGGGAGGATCGCGATCACCGCCGCGAGCAGGAGCGCGATCCACGCGAAGGGGCGACGTCTCCGGGGGCGCGCGGGCAGAGCGCCCGACGTGATCGGCGCCGGCCGCCTCATGGCGAGGCTCGCTCGCCGCCGGGCTCGACGCGGTAGACCGACGGGCCCGGGGCGCCCGCGCGCAGCGAGCGTCCGTCCTCGGGATCGAAGAGGTGGACGTCGCGCAGCGCGACCCGCACGCGCTCGCCCTTGCGGACGCCGGCGCGCGCCTCGGTGCGCGCGACGAAGGGAGCGCCCGCGATCTCGCCGTGGGCGTGCGACTCGGCCCCGAGCGCCTCGACGATGGCGACCTCGAGCGACGCGTGCCCCTCCCCCTCCCCCTCCCCCACGATGGCGACGTCGTGCGGGCGCACCCCGAGCACCACCCGGCGGCCCGGCACGAGCGCGGCGCCGAACGCCGCCTCGTCGAGCGGGACCTCGAGCGCGCCCTTCGCCGTGGCGCGCCAGCCGGAGGCGCCGTGCTCGAGCGACGCGTCCACGAAGTTCATCCCGGGGCTGCCGAGGAAGCCGGCGACGAACCGGGTCGCCGGCCGCGCGTACACGTCGAGCGGCGTGCCCGACTGCTCCACCACGCCCTTGTTGAGGACGAAGATCACGTCGGCCAAGGTCATCGCCTCGACCTGGTCGTGGGTGACGTAGACGCTGGTCGCGCCCAGGCGATCGTGGAGCTTGCGGATGTCGACGCGCACCTGCGAGCGGAGCGCCGCGTCGAGGTTCGAGAGCGGCTCGTCGAAGAGGAAGAGCCCGGCGCGACGCACGATGGCGCGCCCCATCGCCACGCGCTGGCGCTGCCCGCCCGAGAGCGCCTTGGGCAGCCGCTCGAGGAGCGCGCCCAGCCCGAGCATGTCCGACGCCTCCTTCACGCGCCGATCGATCTCGGCAGGATCGGTCTTGCGCAGGCGCAGGCCGAAGGCGAGGTTCTCGCGGACGGTGAGGTGCGGGTAGAGCGCGTAGCTCTGGAAGACCATGGCGATGTCGCGCTCGCGCGGCTCGAGCCTGGTCACGTCGCGATCGCCGAAGCGGATGCTCCCCTGGTCGGCCTCCTCGAGCCCCGCGAGCAGCCGCAGGAGCGTCGACTTGCCGCAGCCGCTCGGCCCCACGAGCACGGCGAACGCCTTCTCGGGGACGTGGACGTCCACGCCCCGGAGGACGGTCGTCTTGCCGAAGGTCTTCGACAGGCCGCTGACGGTGACGCTCGCCATCGGCGCTACAGGCCCGGACGCACCTGGCCCTGGGGCACGAGGAGCGCGCCGGAGACCGGCGGCACCGTGATCGAGAGCCCGCCGTCGCCGGCGACGGTGTACGTCGCGCCGTCCGCCGAGAGGATGTCGACGAGCACCGTGCCCGCCGGCGCCGCGACCTTCATCGGGGCGCCGTTGAACTGCGGCGAGCTCGGGTGCGCCTGGTTCGCGTTGAGGACGACGAGCGCGTACTGGTCGCCGGCCTCGCCGCCCGCGCGCTCGAAGGCGAAGACGCCGGCGTCGGGCTCGTCGCCGGTGCGCGTCGAGGCCCAGACCACCTTCTGATCGCCGCGGGTCAGCGCCGGGTAGCTCCTCCGGATGGCGGTGAGGCGCTGGATCCAGCGGTAGGTGCCCTTGCCGGTGTCGTAGCCGGTGTTCCAGAGGTCCTCGCGGTTCGCCGGATCGTTGCCGCCGGCGAGCTCCTGCTCGGTGCCGTAGTAGACGCAGGGGATGCCGTCCTCGGTGAAGAGGAAGAGCAGCGCGTTGTGGAGCGCCTGCATCCCCTTGCCGCTGAAGAGGAAGCGGGGGACGTCGTGGTTGTCGAGGAAGTTCACGAGCGTCTTCTGGGGCGAGACGCCGGTGCCGCCCTCGGCCGGGGTGACGCCGTAGTTCACCGGCCGGTTGTTCCAGAGGTCCTGGATGCCCTGCGTGCCCTGGGCGAGCTGGAAGACGTCGCGGATCGCGGTGAAGTACTGCGGGAAGTAGAAGACGCCGTCGAGCTGATCGCCGCTGATGCCGACGCCGTCGGTCACGCAGGCGTTCTCCTTCTCGAGGTCGGCCTCGCTCGGGAGATCGTTCTTGGTGTAGGCGCCGACGAGCTGATCGCGGCCGTCGAAGGCCTCGCCGAACATGAAGAAGTTCTTCTTCCCCTTGGCGGCGAGGCGCTGGCGGACCTTCTGGGTGAAGTAGCGCCAGAACTCGCGCTCGACGTGCTTGACGGTGTCGATGCGGAAGCCGTCGAGGTCGGTGAGCTCGACCCAGCGCGCATACGAGTCGACCATCGCCTCCTTCACGTCGCAGCGGCTCGTGTTCACGTCCTTGAGGCCGCCGGGGAAGTCGCCGTGGAGGAGCTGGTCGGGGTCCTCGAAGTTGTAGGTGCGGCCCTTCTTGTTGTAGGCCTCGGAGGTCCGAAAGACCTCGGGCATCGGGGGCACGTGGTTCGACGCGGGATCGTAGACGAACACGATCGGCGCCGGGCCCGCCTCGCCGAGCGACGTGGACGCCTGGACGCCGCGCGGGTCGAAGTCGGGGTCGTACTCGTTGACGTGGACGACGCTCGAGGTCAGGCCCGAGCCGCGGACGCGCTCGTCGGGCTCGCCGTTGAGGTTGATGTCGTAGAAGAAGAGCTGGCCGAGGTGGTTGGTGACGATGTCGAGGATCACCTTCATCCCGCGGTCGTGCGCGGCGGCGACCATGCTGCGCAGGGCGGGGAGATCGCCGAAGTGGGGGTTCACCTCGGTGAGGTCCTGGGCCCAGTAGCCGTGGTAGCCGTCGAAGCCGGCGTCGGTGTCGACGTTCTTCACCACCGGCGAGATCCAGAGCGTGGTGACGCCGAGCTGCTCGAGGTAGTCGAGCTTGTCCTCGACGCCCTTCCAGTCGCCGCCGTGCCACTTGCCGGGCGCCGAGAGGTCGACGCGGAAGTTGTTGCCGGCGTCGCCGTCGGCGAAGCGATCGACGAGCAGCTGGTAGATGACCTCGTCGCGCCAGTCGACCACGTGCGTGCCGAGCTCGATCTCGCCCTCGGCGCCGTCCGGGAACTCCATGCAGCCGGTCGCCGCGAAGGCGAGCGCGGACGAGAGAAGCAGGGGAAGAGCGCGCTTCATCCTAGCCCCCGTAGCTCGACGAGTTGAACCACCACTCGGCGCCGATGCCGAGGAAGTGCTCGGTCTGGCGCAGGCCGAAGACGTCGTCCTTCGGGTAGAGCGCGCGCGCGGCGTCGTCGCGCAGCGTCACCGCGTAGATGAGGCGCAGGTGCGGCCGGCTGTAGTCGCCGCGCCCGGCGGGCGAGAGGAACGGGACCACGCCGAAGCGGACGAGGCGCGCAGCGAGCGGGCCCGCCGGCGCGCCGGGCGCGCCCTCGGCGTCCTCGGTCCCGACCGTGGTGAGGACGCCGCGCTGGACGGCCTGGTACGAGCCCTCGAGCGCGAGGCCGCCGAGCTCGCCGAAGAAGAGGTGCGGTCGCACGGCGAGGATGCCTTCGTCGACGTCCTCGAAGTTCAACGCCGGGCTCGCGTCGCGGAACGAGCGGACGTAGCCGCCGATCATCACCCCGACGGGGCCGAGCTCCCAGTTGCCGCCCAGGGCGAGGACGAGCTCGTGGGCGCCGTCGGTGGTGCGCTCGAGGGTGAGCTGCCCGGGCGAGGCGAACTCGCCGTAGGCGGCGAGGCCGGTCGCGTAGCGCAGGAACAGGTTCACGTGGGTGTCGCGCTTGCCGGAGAAGGCGCCGAGCTCGGCGCCGATCACGTAGCCCGAGTTGGCGGGGAGCGTCTCGAACACGGTGGGATCCGTCTCGCGCTGTCCCGCGGGGAGCCGGTGCATCTCGCCGTACGCGATCCCCTTGAGGCCGGCGCCGCCGCCGAGGGGCTGCGTGTAGCCGAGCTTGAGCGAGCCGATGAACTTCTGCCGGTCGAGGACGGTCACCTCGGTCGCGCCGAACTGGTTCGAGACCGGGCTGCGCGCCACCGACTGGCGGAAGAACGGCGAGTCCGGCTGCGAGAGCCCGACGTGGAGCGCGCCCGAAAGGCGGCGCGAGACAGGGCTCTTCGGATCGAGCGCGGCGGGATCCTCGTAGCGCACGCCGGCGCCCACCGTGTTGAGGTTGTCGAGCGGCCAGAAGTCGAGGAGGTAGATGTCGTCCCCGCGGTACATGCGCGACCCGGCCCAGACGGCGAGGTGCTCGACGCCGAGGTCGCGCTCCTCGAGGTAGAGGTTGCGCACAGCCATCTTCACGTCGAAGTCGCCGTCGTAGTGGAAGACCGGGCTCGCGACGGCGAGCGTCGCGACGAGGCGCGTGGTCGCGCCCGTCTTCTGCCAGAAGTCCTGGCGGCGCAGCTCGAGCTCGACGTAGTTGCCCTCGTCGAGGCGCGAGCCGTGAGCGACGAGATCGGCGTCGCGGCCCGCGCGCCCGCGACCATCCGTGGCGGCGATCATCCGGCCGTAGGAGCCGAACGTGAAGCCGTCGCCGGGGCGCGCGGCCTCGGCGGGCGCGGGAGCAGCGCCCGTGACGACGGGCGGCGCGACCTTCGCCGGCGCGGGGGCCGCGGCGGCCGCGGGGGGCTCGGCCTCCGCCGGCCGCGCCTCGGGCGGCGCGGGGG
>CAYJPW010000209.1:0-16639 GCA_964372055.1 uncultured Polyangiaceae bacterium | reverse complement strand
AAAATGGCCGCGCGCGGGGGCCTGGGGCCCGCTCCGCGCCGGACGGCGCCGGCGCGCGCGGCGCGCCGGCGGCGGCGGGTTCCCCTCATCCCCCGGGCGGCGCCAGCCGGCGCCGCAAGACAGGAAGGCACTGACTTGCTCGACGCAACCGTATCTTCGAAGAACCGGGTCGAGGTGCGCGGGGGGCGCATCCGCGCGGTCAAGGCAGCAGGCGCCTGGGTCGAGATCGGCACCGACCCGGTCATCGTCGGCCGCAACGCGGCCTGCCAGGTGGTCCTCGACGACGCCAAGGTCAGCGCCGTCCACGCCGAGTTCGTCGCCACCGAGCACGGCGTGCGGGTGCGCGATCTCGGCAGCCGCAACGGCACCTTCGTCGGCGGCGTCAGGGTCGGCGACATCTACCTCTTCGCCAACACCAAGCTGCGCCTCGGCGAGACCGAGATGCAGTTCGAGCCGGCGCGGCCCGAGCGGATCACGGTCTCGGCGATCCCGCAGTTCGGGCCGCTCGTCGCGCAGAGCCCGGCGATGCGCGCCATCTTCGATCGGCTGGCCAAGATCGCGCCCACCGATCTCACCGTGCTCATCGGCGGCGAGACCGGGACGGGCAAGGAGCTCGTCGCCCAGGCGCTCCACCTCGCGAGCCCGCGCGCCAAGAAGCCGTTCGTGGTCGTCGACTGCGGCTCGATCCCGCCGACGCTCGCCGAGGCGACGCTCTTCGGGCACGAGCGCGGCGCGTTCACCGGCGCCGTCGACCGCCGCCTCTCGCCCTTCCAGGAGGCCGACGGTGGCACGCTCTTCCTCGACGAGCTCGGCGAGCTGCCGCTCGAGATCCAGCCCAAGCTCCTCCGCGCGCTCGCCGAGCGGCGCATCAAGAGCGTCGGCGGCTCGAGCTACAAGGAGGTCGACGTCCGCCTCCTCGCCGCCACCCGCCGCGACCTGGTCCGGGCCGTGAACTCGGGCGGGTTCCGGAGCGACCTCTACTTCCGCGTGGCGCAGGTGAAGATCGAGCTCCTGCCGCTGCGGCAGCGCCTCGAGGACCTGCCGGTCCTGGTGCGCCGCATGCTCAAGGACCTCGGCGACGAGTCGGCCTACGAGCGCGTCTCCAACGCGACGCTCGAGCGGCTCATGCGGCACGACTGGCCCGGCAACGTCCGCGAGCTCCGCAACGCGGTCGCGGTCGCGTTCGCGCTGGGCGGCGAGGGCGAGGAGATCGACATCGCGGCGCACCTCGGCGCGATGACCGAGAGCCAGCCCGCGGGCGGCGGCGGGACGGCGTCGCTCGCGCCCATCAAGGGGCGGCAGTTCCAGGACGCCAAGCGCGACGTGCTCACCCGCTTCGAGCGCGACTATTTCGCGGCGCTCAGCGAGGAGGCGAAGGGGAACGTCTCCGAGATGGCGCGCCGCGCGGGGATGGAGCGCGCCCACGTCCGCGCCTACCTGCGCCGCCACGGCATCAGCGCCAAGCAGGACTCCGGCGACGGATGACGGCTCCGGGTGGGGGGCCGCCGCCTCCCGCCGACGCACGTCCGGCGGGGCCCGCTCGCGCGCGGCGGTACGCGGCGCTCGCCCACCGCGACTTCGCCCTGCTCTGGAGCGCGAACGTGGTCTCGCGCGTCGGGACCCAGATGCGCGATCTCGCGCTGGCGTGGCAGGTCTACGTCCTCACGCGCTCGCCGCTGGCGCTCGGGCTCCTCGGCGCCGCGCGCGTCGTGCCGGTCGTCGTGCTGGCGCTCTGGGGCGGCGCCGCCGCCGACGCGCTCGATCGCCGCCGGGTCATGATCGCGACGCAGACGGTGCTGACGGCGACGTCGGCGGCGATGGCGCTCGCGACGTGGTCGGGCGCGGCCACGCCGCCGCTCCTCTACGCGCTGGTCGCGCTCGCCGGCGCGGCGACCGCGTTCGACAACCCGGCGCGCCAGAGCCTGATCGTGAACCTCTTGCCCGAGCGGGATCTGCCGAACGGGCTCACGCTCTCCATCTTCGGCTGGCAGGTGGCGACGGTCGTGGGCCCGGCGCTCGGCGGCCTGCTCCTGGCGTCGACCAGCGTCCAGGCGATCTACGCGATCGACGCCGTCTCGTTCGGCGCCGTGATCGTGGCGCTGCTCGTGATCCGCGTCCGCGGGGAGGGCGCCGGGCGACCCGTCGAGCGGCGCGACGTCAGCCTCTCGGCGGTGCTCGAGGGCCTCCGCTTCCTCAAGAGCAAGCCGGTGCTCGTCTGGCTGATGGTGGTCGACTTCCTCGCGACCTTCTTCGCGGGCTCGATGCTGCTCCTGCCGATCTTCGCGAACGAGGTCTTCAAGGTGGGCGAGCGCGGGCTCGGGCTGCTCGCGGGCGCGCCGGCGGTGGGATCGCTCCTGATGTCGGGCTGGCTCTCCTCGCGGCCGCCGATCACGCGTCAGGGGCCCGTGGTGCTCGGCGCGATCGCGGCGTACGGCGCGTGCATCGCGCTGTTCGGCCTCTGCCCGTGGTTCCCGGTCGCGTTGCTGCTGCTCGCCGGCTCGGGCGCGGCCGACACCATCAGCACCGTGATCCGCCAGGTCGCGCGGCAGACGATGACGCCCGACGCGCTGCGCGGGCGGATGACCTCCATCACCATGATCTTCTTCATGGGCGGGCCGCAGCTGGGCGAGGTCGAGGCGGGCGCCGTCGCGCAGCTGACGAGCGCGCGCATCTCGGTGGTGAGCGGCGGCGCGCTGTGCGTGGTCGCCGCCGCGCTCGTGGCCGCGCTCGTCCCGGCGCTCCGGACGCTGCGCGAGGCCGAGCCCGAGGCGCCGGTCGCGTCGTAGCGCCCGCCCCGACGCCGCGCGCAGGGGAGCCCAGGCTCGCGCACCGCGACGGACCCACCCTCGATGTCCTCTCCTCGCGGTTGCGTGGTACCACGCACCATGCGGTCGCTCGGTCGCGCGCTCCTCCTGCTCGTCGTGTCGGCGGCGAGCTGGTCGTGCGGCGCGCGCTCCGAGCCCGAGGTCGAGGCGCTGGGCGAGACCGACCGCCTCTCGAGGCTCACGGGGACGAACGCCGATACCTGCCTGCTCGATCGCGACGGCGAGGTGCGGTGCTGGGGTCAGTCCTTCGGCGTCGTGCCTCGCGCCGTTCCTGGAGCCAGCCCCGCGATCGACGTGGCGGTGCTGCCGCTGGCGATCGCCGCTGCGGCGCCCACCGCGCTCGTGTGCGTGATCGATCCGGCGGGCGAGGTGAAATGCATCGGCGCCGACGGGAGCGTCACCTCGCCCGGGATCGTCGGCGCGCGGCAGATCGCGGCGGGACCGGCGCACGCCTGCGCGGTCGCCGCCGACGGACGCGTCTGGTGCTGGGGCGAGAACGGGACCGGCCAGCTCGGCGACGGCACGACGGCGAGCCGCGCGGAGCCCGCGCCGGTGGAGGGCGTCGCCGGCGCGGTCGAGGTCGCGTGCGGAGAATTCGCGACCTGCGCGCGGCTCTCGGATGGGCGCGTCCAGTGCTGGGGCTCCGATTACGCGGGCGCGCTGGGAGATGGGGCCTCGGCCGCTTCCTGTGGCGACATTCCCTGCAGCACCCTCCCGGTCGACGTCGAGCTCGAGGGCGAGGCAAGCGAGATCCGCGCCGGGCTGAACGGCGCCTGCGCACGCCAAGCGGGCCGGTTGCGTTGCTGGGGGTGGAACGGCGCCGGCGAGGTCGGCGATGGAAGCACCACGGATCGCGACGCGCCGGTGCTCGTCGAGGACCTCGTCGACTCGGTCTCGGCGTACGCGGGCTACTTGAGGAAGTGCGCTGTGCGGACCGGCGGCGAGGTCGCGTGCTGGGGGTTCCCGACCGGCACCGGCGGCGGCGAGGCTGGGAGCCCCACGCCCACGGCCGTCGCCGGGCTCCCTCCGATCGTCGAGGTCGCCGGCGGCTGGTACCACCTCTGCGCGCTCGACCGCGACGACGTCGTCCTCTGCTGGGGCGACAACGAGTGGGGCCAGCTCGGCGACGGCACGCTCGTCTCGCGCAGCGAGCCGGCGCCCACGAAGTGAGCCCGCGCGTCCGCCCCGAGATCGGTCGGGGCGGCAACCCGAAGAACGCGCCCGCGCCCAAGCGCGATCCGCGTTCGCGTTCGCTCGAGCGCCGCGCGGCAGCCCGCTGAGCTTCTCGCCGTCGGTCGGATGGGCGAGCTCGCCCGGCGGCAGGTGCCGCCGGGCGAGCCCTCGGCGGAAGCGCACAGGAATCGAACCTGCCCAAGACAGCGGAGCTGCCCCGCACCGATTTTGAAGACCGGGGGTGGCGCCAGCCGACCACGCGCTTCCGCAGCCTTTGTAGCGGCCCCCACGGGCGAGCGCCAGCTAGACTCCGCCCCGTGCGGCGCTTCGTGCTCGGGACGGCAGGTCACGTGGACCACGGCAAGACCTCGCTCGTCCGCGCGCTGACCGGCGTCGACACCGACCGGCTGCCCGAGGAGAAGCGGCGCGGGATCACCATCGAGCTCGGCTTCGCGCCCTGGGACCTCGGCGACGGGATCTCGGTCTCGGTGATCGACGTGCCCGGCCACCGGCGCCTCGTGCACACCATGATCGCGGGCGCCACCGGGATGGAGCTCGTCCTGCTGGTCGTCGCGGCGGACGAGGGGGTGATGCCGCAGACGCGCGAGCACGTGGCCGCGTGCGAGCTCCTCGGCCTGCGCCGAGCGGTCGTGGCGGTGACCAAGATCGATCGCGTCGGCCGGGACCTCGCCGAGATCGCCGGCGAGGAGGCGCGCGAGCTGCTTGGGTCGCGCTTCGAGGCGGATGTCGTCTACTGCTCGTCCCGGACCGGCGAGGGCGTCGATGACGTGCGCGCCGCGGTGCGGACGGCGCTCGAGCGGCTCGGCCCGCCGGCGGCGGCGCCGCGGGCGCGGCTCAGCGTCGACCGCGCCTTCTCGGTGAAGGGCGCTGGCACCGTGGTGACCGGCACGCTCGTCGAGGGCAAGATCGCGCTCGGCGCCAAGGTCCTGGTCGTGGGCGAGGGCGGGCGGCGCGAGAGCGCGGCGCGCGGGCTCCACGTCCACGACCGGCCCGTCGAGGTGGCCGAGGCGCCGACGCGGCTCGCGGTGAACCTGGCCGGTCTCGCGCTCGAGGACCTCCACCGCGGCGACGTGGTGACCGACGACGTCGCCATCGAGCCGACGCGGACGCTCGACGTCGAGCTCCGCGCCGCCGTGCCGCCGAAGGCCGGGAGCACGGCGTCGCTCCACCTCGGCACCGCGCGCACCACGGCGCGCATCGATCCGATCGGCGCCGCGCCGGCGGGCGTCGCCGAACCGGTGGGCGGCGGGCCCGACGCGGCCGAGGCCCGGCCGGTCCTGGCCCGGCTCCGGTTGCATCGGCCGATGGTCGCGATCGGCGGCGATCGCTTCGTGCTCCGCGGCTCGGACGTCGAGGGGCCCGCCGGCGCCGTCCTCGGCGGCGGGGTGGTGCTCGACGCGCGCCCGCCGCGGACGCGGCCGCGCGGCAAGCGGCGCGGGGTGCTCGAGGCGATCCTCGCGGCCGACGCGGCCACCGCCATGCGAGCGCTGGTCGCGGAGGCCGCGCCGCGCGCCCTCTCTCTCGACGCGCTCGCGTCGCGCTTCCCGCTCGACGCCAAGGATCTCGGGCGCAGCGCCGAGCGCATGGTGGAGCGCGGCGACATCGCCCGCGTCAAGGCGCGGCTCGTGATCGAGCGCTCGGCGCTGTTCGCGATGGCGGCGAAGGCGCGGGCGCTCGTGATCGCGCATCACCGGCAGGCGCCGCTCGATCGCGGCCTGCCGCGCGAGACCCTGCGGCGCCAGCTCGGCGACATCGCCGGACCGGACGTGGCCGAAGAGGCCATCCGCATCGCCGCGCGCTCGACGCCGCACGTGCCGGGCGAGCCGATCACCGTCGAGGCCGACGTGGCGCGCCTCCCGAGCTTCGCCGCCGGCGCGCCGCCCGGCGCGCTCCAGGGCGCGCTCGACGCGGGCAGCCGCGCCGTGCTCGCGGCCGGGCTCAAGGGCGTCTCCGAGCACGCGATGCGCGAGGCGACCGGCTCGAGCCCGAAGGAGGTCAAGGCGCTCCTGGCCAAGCTGGTGCGCGAAGGGCTCGCCTTCCACGCCGGCGAGCTCTGGTTCTCGCGGGCGGCGTTCGAGGAGCTGCGCGCGCGCGTCGCCGCCCACCTGGCGGCGGCGCCCCGCCTCACCATCGCCGACTTCAAGAGCATGTCGGGGCTCGGCCGGAAGCAGGCGATCGTCCTGCTCGAGCAGCTCGACCGCGAGGGTACGACGCGGCGCGAGGGGGATGATCGGCTCCCGGGGCCGCAGCTCAAGCAGGGCTGATCGCGCGTGCGCGGGCTACCGGGCCGAGAGCTCGAGCACGTGGTCGCCGGGGCCTCCGCAGGCGACCTCGACGATGCCCGACGCGGGATCGCGGCCGGCTGCGACGGCCGCGCCGTCGCAGCGGACCTCGAACGCGGCGGCGAAGTCGTCGGACCCGGGGACGAAGAGCCGGTTCGGCGCCGTGATCGCGCCGTCGCCGCGGAAGGCGACCTCGAAGCGCCGCGCGGCCCGGTCGTAGCCGAGGCGCGTCGGCCAGCCGGCGACCGCCTCGGCGGTCACGCGGGCGAGCGCGCGGCGGACGTGGTCGCGCTCGGTCCATGCGCCGGTGCTCGCGTCGCGATCGTAGAGGCCCCAGCCGCCCTGGCTCTCCTCCTTCCAGAGCCAGAAGAACGAGCTCGCGCGCTCCCGGTCGTGCAGGCCGACCTGCCAGGCAAGGTAGTCGTCGGCCTTGATACCCGCCGGGTCGTAGCCGAACTCGGTGATCACCAGCGGGGCGCCCCAGCTCTCGGCCTCGGCGCGGGCGCTCGTGTTCGAGAACGCCAGCGTCTCCTCGGTCATCGCCTCGCGCTGCGCCGCGGTGGCCGTGAAGGCGAGCGTGTAGACGTGCGGCGCGTAGACCCACCCCGGCGGGGCGGGGGACTCGGAAAGCGGCGCCGAGTCGGTGATGTTCCGCAGCGAGTCGGGCTCGAAGAAGACGAGCCGGGTCGGATCCGCCGCGCGCACCGCGGCGCCGACCTCCTCGTGGAACGCCCGCAGGCTCGCGGGCGTGCTCAGGATGGGCTCGTTGAAGAGCTCGAGACCGACCACGCCGGAGCTCCCGGCGAAGCGCGCCGCCACGTGCGCGGCCGCGGCGGCGAAGCGGGTCCGGAGGCGCGCGCCGTCGGGCGAGTCGCCGAAGAACGTCGCGAACGCGGCGAGCACCTGGGAGGATTTTCGGCGCGCGTCCAGATCGGTGAGCGGCCCCTCGAGCAGCTCGGTCGGCGGAGGCACGATGGCCCAAAGCGGCGCGCCGTCCTCGCCGATCTCCTTCGAGTAGGCGTCCTGGTGGAGGTCGAGGAGCACGAGCACCCCGGCGCCCGCGGCGAGCTCGACGACGGCGGCGATGCGGTCGAGGTAACCCTCGTCGAAGCCCCCATCCTCGGTCGGCTCGAGCGCGCTCCAGCTCAGCGGCAGGCGCAGCGCGTTGAAGCCCATGGCGCGCATCCGGGCGGCGTCGGGCGCGTCGAGGGGCGGGATCGGCTCGAGCGCGGTGCGCCCGTCGTCGAAGGTGACGTCGAAGATCCCTTCGACGCGCGCGTTGACGCCGTGGAGGTAGACGACACGGCCCTCGGCGTCGACGAGCTCGCCGCACTGGGTGCCGACCGGCGCGCCGGCGAAGCGAGGCTCGGCGCAAGGCGCGCCCGACGCGGCCGCCGGCGTGGCGTCGCTCGAGGAGCAGCCGAGACACGCGGCGAGCGCCGACGCGGCGGCGGCTACGACGGGGCTCCTCGGCCCGCCCCTCATTTCCCTCGCGTCCGCATCCGCTTCTGGTTGGCGAGCCCCTTGCCCCGGAGCACCGGGGCGAGCCACCGCGACAGCGCCGGTGCGGCGTTGGCGATGCGCGCCAGCGAGCCGCGACCTGCCGGGACCGTGAGCTCCATGGGGCGGTCGGGGAGGACGCGCTCGACGATCACGCGCTCGATCTCCTCGACCGTGAGCGCGCGGTCGCCCGAGAAGGTGAGGGCGGCCTCGTCGTAGTCGAGCTGGAGGTCGAGCATCGGCGTCTGCACGGCGTCGGGCATGATCAGGGTGACGGCGACGCCGTGGCGCGAGAGCTCGGTCGCGGCGGCGAGCGAGAAGCCGCGCACGGCGAACTTGGAGGCGCTGTAGAGCGAGAGCCCCGGCACCGGCGCGAGCGAGGCGAGCGATCCGATGTTGATGATGTGTCCACGCCCGGCGGGCACCATCCGGCGCGCCGCCGCGCGGGTGCCGAAGACCACGCCCTTGACGTTCACGTCGAGGTGGAGATCGAGGTCCTTCGCGGTGAGGTCGCGCGTGTACGCCGGCTTCAGGTAGCCGGCGACGTTCATCACCACGTCGACCGGGCCGAACGCCTCCGCGGCGAGATCGAGCGCGGCCTCCCAGTCGGCCTCGCTGCGGACGTCGAGCGCGCGGCGCTTCACGGACGTGTCGCTCCAGCCGCGCTCCTTGGCCTGCGTCTCGAGCGCCGCCGCCTTGAGATCGGTCGCGACCACGCGGTGGCCGCGCACCGCGAGGGCGCCGGCGAGGTGCCGGCCGATGCCGCTCGCGCAGCCGGTCAGGAGCATGACGAGGGAGTCGGTCATCGCTCCCTCACGCCGACGGCTGCGCCGCGTCGGGCGCGGCGCGCTCGTGGCGCTCGACCGGTGCGCCGAACGTGAGGTCGCCGAAGCCGAAGGTGGGCTCGATGCCGGGGAACGCCCACCAGCCGCCGAGCTCGGAGGAGCAGACCATGTTGGGGAAGTCGGGGTTCCGCTGCGAGGGCCCGGCGACCTCCTTCTCCTGGACCATCGAGATGTACTGGTCGAGGCCGAGCTCGAGGGTGTTGCCATTGAGGATGACCTCCATCCCCGTCTTGCGCGCGTAGTCGCGGACGCCGGGGATGCGCGAATGCAGCGGCGCGTAGCACTCGGGGGCGACGCCGTTCTCGCTCGTCACCATCAAACCCTCGGGCGTGCGGGTCACGAAGGAGTGGTTGCCCTCGGTGTGTCCGGGCGTGTGCATGAGGAGGACCGCGTCGCCGAGCAGCGTGTCGCCGTCGAGGAGCACGACGCGCGAGGGATCGACGCCGTCGATGCCGCCGGGGCAGTACCAGTCGCGCTGCGGCGGCAAGAGTCCTCGGGTCGAGTCCCACTCCTTTCGCATCACCAGGAGCTTGGCGCGCGGGAAGTAGCCGGCGCGGCCATCCGTGCCCAGCCAGCGGCGGACATCCTGCGTGTGCAGGTGGTCGTACGAGATGTAGTCGACGTCTTCGGGCGCGAGGCCCGCCTGCTCGAGCGCGGCCTCGACGGTGTTCAGGGTGGGCGCGAAGAGGCGCTCGCCCAGGCTCTGGAAGGGACCGAAGCTCGAGGCGAGGCGCTTGAAGAAGGGCGTCTCCTTGTTCGCGGTGACGTCCGAGGGCGAGTAGACGATGGTGCGCAGGCCCTGCGGCGTGTCGGTCTGCACGATGAAGACCCGGTTGACGATGTGGAGCAGCGGCGTCGGCACGGAGCAGGCGTTGAGCAGCGCGTACCGGGTCGGGTAAGGGGCGCGGACGAGCGCGCGCGACGCGAAGTAGCGCACCGGCTTCGCCGCGAGCATCCGTTCGCGCAGGCGCGCGGCCCGCTTGCGGACCTCGCGCAGGCGCCCCTCGGGCGTCGGGTCGCGGCGCGCGCCCTGGAAGTCGTCGACGGCTCGGAGCGCGGGATCGGCGAGGGCCTCTGCCATGAGACCCCGACCCTGCGCTCGGGCCCGCGCGGCGGCAAGCCTCGGAGAGGCCGGCGGCTTGCCGGTTCAACCCTCCGCCGCCTCGACACACGGGGTGAACCGCCAGTCGCAGAGGACGCCAAGAATTTTCTTGGGGCCGACAGGCAAACCTCTGGGGGCGCGAGCTCTGGTCCGAAGCCTGCCACCCCGGCGGCTTGCGGGCGAGCAGCCTCATGTGGTCCCCTCGCCTTCACGGCGACGGGTCGGCGCTCGTCACCCGAAGGAGCGGCTCGAAATGGGAATGGGCTTTAGGTCTGCGCGGCTGTTCGGGATCCTCGCGGTCTGCACCGCGGCGGCGTCAGCGTGCTCCGCGGAAGGCGTCACGACCGGCGCCGGTGGAGGCTCTGGCGACGGAGGTGGGTCGCCATCGGACCCTTGCGCTCACCTTGCGACCGCGAAGTGCGCGAAAAGTGCTGCCTGCGCGTCGTTCGGGTTGGTCTTCAGCTACGGTGACGTTGCAACGTGCGAGGCGGTGCAGACCGCGCGCTGCCAGGCGGCCCTCTCGCTCGAGGACGTGACGGCGACACCGGACGACATCTCGGCGTGCGCCGCCGCCCTCGAGGGCGAAAGCTGTGACGAATACTCGCGCGGGAGCCCGCCGGCCTGCGTCGCGGCCACGCGAGGCCCGCGGGCCGACGGCGCGTCGTGTGCGCATGGTATGCAGTGCGCGAGCGGCATGTGCGGCGATCGCGATGCAACGGGCTGCGGCATCTGCTTCCAGGAGCTCGCGGAGGGGGCGCCGTGCGATCCGCAGTTCGGCGCTCCGACCTTCTGCGGCGCCGGGCTCTTCTGCCACGACGCCGGCACGTGCATGAAGGACGTCGAGAGCGGCGGCTCGTGCGACGGCGGAATGAGCTGCGCGGGGAAGCTCCAGTGCATCTCGGGGACGTGCGCCGAGCCGCACGGGCTCGGCGCGCCGTGCGACTTGGACGAGTGCGATCTCTCGATGGGACTCCACTGCGATTCCGGGTCGAACACCTGCCTGCCGATGCCGTTCTCCGGCCAGGGCGAGAAGTGCGGCCTCGACATGACGACCTACGTGATGACCTGGTGCGAGGCCGGCAGCACCTGCAACTTCACCACCGAGATCTGCGAGGCGGAGGCGCAGGTCGGGCAGGCGTGCAGCGAGCCCACTACGTACTGCGTGGTCGGAGCGCTATGCGTGAACGGCACGTGCTCGGCCGAGCTGCCGGCGTGCCAGTAGGCGGCGAGCGCGCGCCGTCACCGCTCACCCGGCGGGCGGACCCACGAGGTCGAAATTTTCGGACGCGGCGACGACCCCGCGCGGGCGAGGACGGCCGTCGCAACGTCCGAAAGCGCGTCACGCGCGGCCGGCGCGAGCCGCGCGGCGAAGGAGGAGACGCCGAACCGCTGCGTCGATCGCGCCGGCGAGGAGCAGCACCGGCGTCCCGAGGACGAAGCCGAAGTGCAGGAGGACGTAGGCGATCCCGAGCGGGGCCGAGCCCGCGCTGCCCGAGAGCACGCCGGTGTGGTCGCGAAGCCCCGCGAGGTGCGCGGCGCCGTACGCGCCCGCGAGGAGCAGGGCCGCGAGGACGAAGCGGCGCGTCACGGCGCGCTCCGCCGGGCGAGGCGCGCCCAGGCCGGGCCCATCACCATGGAATAGAGGAGGACGGCGTCGCCCGTCGCGTTGCCGGCGGCGTAGCGGAGGCCGCCGCCCGCCTCGGTCGGGAACGCGGCGAAGTCGAGCGTGGTGTGCAGCGAGGCGAGCCACTCCGTGTCGCCGAACGTGGCGGCGCCGACGAACGCGAGCCCGCTCGATCCGGCGCTGGCGTCGAGCAGCGGCACGGGCGGTCCCGAGTCCACGTCGGCCGGGCCTCGCCGCGAGGCCGGCCACTCGCGGGCGTAGCCGAAGCCGACGACCTCGCCGGCGAGCGCCCGCTTGGCGCGCGCGTACTGGTCGGCGGCGAGCTCGTGATCGATCACCTCGAGCATGTGGGCGTCGACCCAAAGGCTCGAGCCCTCCGGGCCGTCGAGCGTCTTGCCGTCGAGCGTGTAGCTCGACACGAGCAGGCCCGTGGTCGGATCGGTGAGCTTGTCGCGCGCGACCTCGATCCAGCGGCGGAAGAGCGCCTCGTGGTCGGTGCCGTCGAGCACGTCCGAGGCGCGGATGGCGGCGAGGGCGACGGTGTTGCAGAAGGTCCAGCACTCGTCGGGGTAGCTCTCGGCGGAGAGGGTCGGGCTCTTTTCCATGCGCGCGGTCATGGCGGCGACACGCTCGGCGAGCGGCGCGCGAAGCTCCTCCTTGTCCTCCACGAGGCGGCGCAGCGCGATCATCAGCGCGATCTCGCCGTCGGTGAACTGGCTCCGGACCGGCTGCATCACGAACTCGCGCCGGCGCGCGTACGGCATGAGGAAGTGGTAGACCCCCTCGCGGCGCTCGAGCGCGAGCGTCTCGTCGAGGATGGCGTCGATGGCCGCGAGGAGGGCGGGGCGCTGCTCGGGCTCGGCGAGCGCCATGTTCGCGAGCGCCCAGACGAGGAAGCTCCGGCCCATGAAGTCCCACTCGGCGTTGCTGCGGCGCATCCGCTCGATCTCGCGTGCGCGCGCCGCCGGATCGCTCCAGAGCGCCAGGTGCCGGGCGGCGAGCCGCCGAGCCTTCGCCGGCGCCGCTGCGCCGGCGGCCGGCGGCGTGATCTCGTGGAGGCTCGGTCGATAGACGAGGTGGACGGCGGGCAGCCAGAGCGCGAGCGCCAGGAGGAACGACGCGATCGCGATCCCCGCCGAGAGGCGCCGGCCCACGCGGCGCGTCGGGAGCTCGCTCTCTCCGTCGCCCGAGCCCATCGCATTCCAGCATACCCGGCGCCGGACCCGCCGCGGCTCGGTGACGGTCTCGCCGGGGGTTGCGGACCCGGCGGGTGGTTTCTAGCATCGGCCCTCGCGATGCCGCCCGCGCGACCGCCCGCCGGCTCCACGTTGCTCCTCGACGAGGCGTTCGAGGGCGGCGACGAGCGCTTCCTCCGGGAGCTCTTCGCCTCGAAGGCCTCGGCGAAGCTCGGCGCGTTCGCCGAGCGCTGGTACAAGGACGCACGGCCGTTCGCGCGCGCGGCGCTCCTCCGCTACGTCGACGACGGCTGCGACCGGCCGCGTCACCGCCCTCTCGTGAAGCGCCTGTTCAAGCTGGCCGAGGCCGCGGGCGACGACGAGGCGCTTGGGCACTTCATGGTGGCCTTCGACCGGATGGTCGTCCGCCGGATCGAGCGCGTCGAGAGGTACGACTGGGCGGCGCGCGAGGTGGTGCCGGCGTTCGTGCTCCGCCGCGACCGGTCCGTCACCGAGTGGGCCGGGCACACCGACCAGACCGAGCGGTTCTCGCGGCGGACGCGTCTCTATCTCTGCCGCAGGGCGTTCCGGTACTTCCGCGCCCTGGGCTACCGCGATCCGGCGCGCTACGGCCGCGCCATCCGCGCCGCGCTCCGCCTCTACCGCGACGAGCACCTCGAGCGCCCCGAGCAGCTCCTCGACGCGTGGGGGCTGATGCACTCGCTCTACTGGGGCTCGACCGTGCTCTCGCGCCTCCGCGACGGGATCCAGCTCGCCGACGGCGGCGCGCTCGCCGAGCTCCGGCCGGCGCCCATCCACCCCGAGGCGTGGGAGTCGGTCCTCGACGAGGTGCTCGCGCTCGTCGACGGCGCCGAGGCCCGCACCGTGCGCGTCTGGGCGATCGCCTGGCTGCGCGCGCGCTACGCCGAGGGCCTCCGCGGCCTGCCGATCCGGCGCGTCGTGCGCCTGCTCTGCTCGAAGCACGACGAGGTGCAGTCGTTCGGCGCGGGGCTCCTGCGCGACGCGAAGGGAATCGAGGGGCTCTCGCTCGCCGAGTGGCTCGAGCTGCTCCGGATCGAGAACCTCGACGTCTTGCCGCTCGTCTGCGAGCTCGTCGCCAAGAACGTCTCGCCGAAGCGGCTCACGCTCGCCCAGTGCGTCGAGCTCGGCTGCGCCAAGGCCGCGCCGGTCGCCGAGCTCGGGCTCGCCTGGGCCAAGGAGAAGCCGGTCGAGACGGCCGAGGCGCTGGCGCAGGTGGTCGCGCTCGGCGGCGCCGGCGCCCCGCGCGTCCGCGAGGTGGCCGTGGAGTGGGTGGCCGGGCTCCTCGCACGCTCGAGGCACGCGCGCCCGGAGCACGCGCGCGAGCTGCTCGACGCGCCCCACGCCGACGCCCGCGCGCGCGGGCTCGCGCTGCTCGAGGGCGAGGGGCGGTTCCGCGACGAGACGTCGCTCTGGGCCGCGCTCGCCGAGTCGCCGTACGACGACGCCCGCGCCTTCCTGGTGAAGCACCTCGAGGCGCGCCAGCGGGCTCTCGAGCCCGGCGTCCTCCGCCACGTGTGGGCCTCGTCCCTGCTCGCGGTGCACCGCGGCGGCAAGGCGAAGCGCGCCGCCGTGGCGCAGATCGCCGAGCGCGTCGTGCGCCGCCCCGGCGAGGCGGAGGCGCTGCTGCCGCTGCTCGGCATCGCGCTCCGGAGCGTGCGCCCGCCGGACCGCCGCGCCGCCCTGGCGGCGCTCGCGCGCGCCGCGTTCGCGTCGCCTTCGCTCGGCGCCGCGATCGAGCGCCGCCTCCCCGAGCTCAAGCTCTCGCCGGAGCACGCGGCCTGAGATGAACCTCGATCTCCGCTACCTGGGCAGGAGCGAGGTCCGCGCCGCCGGCGCCGGGCAGGTGATGGCGTTCGCGCCCAACCTGGCGCGGCCCAAGGTCTTCTTCGACGGCGAGCTCAAGGACCCGGTCCGTTTCCGGGAGGCGATGAGCGCGCTCCACGACGTCGTGGTCGGCGATCTCCGCTTCGTGAAGAAGGACCGCAGCGCGTACCTCGCCTACAAGGAGGAGCAGGAGAAGCTCGAGGCCGATCTCCGCAGGCGCATCGCCTCCGAGGTGAAGTCGGCCGAGCTCGCGCGCCTCGCCGGCGAGCCGCCCCCAGCGGGGCTCGAGGCCGACTTCCGCCGAATGCACCGGCTCTACTGGGACGCGCGGGTGAAGTGGGCGGGCGAGCTCAGCCGCAACGACCCGGAGCTCTTTCGCCACCTCGTGCCCTGCGATCCCGTGGTGACCGTCGCGCCCGACGTCGTCTTCTTCGAGTGCTTCTCCAAGGACGAGTCCAGCTACGGCTGCCTCTCGGTCGACCGCGACGCCTTCCGGGGCGCGGGCGACGCGGGGCTCGGCACGACCAACGTCGACTACTCCCTGGCGCTCTACGATCACTTCCAGCGGCTCCGGACCTACCGCTCGACGCGCCTCCTCGTCGATCCCACCGGCTTCGAGGTCAAGGTCGCCGGCCGCGACGACTACCGCGAGGAGAAGATCGATCTGCCCGCCTCGTGGCTGCGCGGCTTCGGCCAGCTCCAGGCCGCGATGGGCCTTCCCTGCCGGCGCGTCGAGCTGCCCGTCGAGGTCGTCTACTCGATCCTCGCCTACCTCGCGCGCCACAAGGAGAAGACCGGCCCGCGCAGCCTGCGCTTCCAGCTCGTCCCCGGAAGGCCGCCGCTCGTCACGCTCGATCCGTGGGGCGTCGAAATTCCCTCGCGCGGCGCGGCGTACGAAGCCGTCGAGGTAGCCGCCGACGGCCCCCACGGCTACCGCACCGCGCCGGCGCGTGTCGCGGCGAAGCCGGAGGAGATCAAGATCTGGGGCCGGCGGCGCCTCTTCGCGCTCGCCCGCGTCCTGCCGCTCTGCGATCGCGTCGAGGTGCGCCTCCTCGGCTCGGGGATGCCGAGCCTGTGGATCGCGTATCTCGGCGACATGCGGATGGTGCTGGCGCTCTCGGGGTGGACCGCGAACGACTGGACCGGCGGCGCGAGCCTCGAGCTCTTGGCGGGCGGCGAGCGCGCCGACACCCGCGCCGCCGATCTCTGCGCGCGGCACCTCCGCCAGGCGCGGCGCGCCTCGCTCGACGATCTCGGCGCCGCGGTGAGCACGCCGCGCGAGGTGCTCCTGCCGGCGCTGCACCTGCTCGCCAAGCATGGCCAGGTCGCCTACGACTTCGCCGCCGAGGCGTACCGCTGGCGCGAGGTCATGCCGTTCGCGCTCGCCGACGCGACGCTCGGGCCCGAGCCGCCGGAGGTGAGCGAGGGCCGCCGACTCGCGCGCGAGCGATCCGTCTCGATCGAGCGCGACGAGCCGGTCGGCGGCGGGAGGTACCTCGTCGTGGCCAAGGTGGAGAGGACGAGCTGCGAGATGATCGCCGACGAGGGGGGCGCCATCTCCAAGGCCAAGTGCAGCTGCAAGCACTTCTTCAAGAACCGGCTCCGCACCGGACCTTGCCGGCACCTCCTCGCGCTCCGCCTCGCCTGGTCGGCGTCCACGCGCCCGGCGGCGGCGGTGGCGAAGCGCCCGCCGACGCCGACGCGCAGGGAGACGTTCTACCTCTCGCCGGCGATCCTCGACGACTTGCAGCGCGCCGCGGTGCGCGCCGACAAGAGCCCGTCGGCGATCGCGCTCGAGGCGTGGGACCTCGCCTTCGAGCGCATCCAGGCGTCGAAGACCTGGTCCGACGCGAGCGCGCTCGCCGGCCCCGGCCCCGCGCCCGGCGCGCCGGCGGACCGGGTCGCGCAGCCGCTCGCGCTCCCCGGCGACGTGGTCGACGAGATCGGGCGCGTCGCCGCCCGGCTCGATCGCAGCCCGGGCAGCGTCGTCGAGCTCGCGTGGCTGATCGCGCGCAGCTCGCTCGGAGGATCCAAATGAAATCCAGCCCTGCAAGGAGGTCCGACCGCTCGAGATCGTAGTGCCGCGGCGCTCCGCCGCGGCGGATGTTGCACCACCATGCGTCCCCACCCCCGATATTCTTTGGGGCGCCTTGTGCCATCGACGCTGCTCCCTGAGTCGACGGAGGTAAACCTCGGTCCAAGCAGCGTCGATGGCCGGCGCCCTGG
>CAYJPW010000208.1:0-16963 GCA_964372055.1 uncultured Polyangiaceae bacterium | reverse complement strand
CCGCGGGCCGCGTCGCGACGACGCCGGTGGTCGCGCGATGGTCGGAATGCGGCCTAAGCCGGGCGCCGAGAACCGCGCTCCGCTGCAGCCGCGCGAGCGCCGCGACGACGATCGGCCGCCGCGCGGCGAGCCCCGCGGAGAGCGGCGCGACCGCCCCGCAGCCGCGGCCCCGCAGCCGAGGCCCGTGCCGCCGCCGGCGCCCTCGCGCCCCGCGGCGCCCAAGCCGGCGCCCGCGCGCCACGCGGCGTGGCTGGGAGCGCCGGTCCCGAAGCACGGCGTCACCCAGCCCAAGGCGCAGAAGCCCGCGCTCACGGCAAAGGAGGCGCTCAGCGCCAAGGCGAAGGCGGCGCAGTCCGCCCGCCCCAAGCAGGAGGGCGAGCGCGAGGCCGAGGCCAAGCAGGTCGCGGCGCTGAAGCCCGAGTGGATCGCGGCCGGCTGGGACGAGGCGAAGGACGCGGCGCGCCAGGCCGGCGAGGCCGCGAGCGCGCTCGTCGACGCATGGCTCGCCGCCAACAACGCCGCCGCCATCGCGTCGCTCGCCGACGCCGACGAGTCGATCGGCCCGTCGCGCAAGGCGGCGCGCCGCGCGCTCAACGTCCTCAAGGCCAAGGGCACGGCGATTCCGACGCGCGGTCCGGTCGTCGCTCGCTTCAAGGACGAGGGCGGCGAGACGCTCGAGGCGACGCTGACCCCGCCCGACGCGAGCGGCACCTCGGCGCTCTCGATCACGAGCCGCGACGCGAGCGGCCGCTACCGAATCGCGGAGGTGATCGTGCGCGAGCCGATCGGCATCCTCCACGCCGGCGGCGGCTGGATCAGCGGCTCGCAGCTCAAGGACGGCCGCGCCCGCGCCACCGAGGCGCTCGGCGTCTCGCCTGTGCCCGTCTCGCTCGAGTGGGCCCGGTGGCGCATCGCCGCGGCGCGCGAGCTGAACGCGCGCTCCAAGCACGTCGTGCCGCTCGGCTACGACAACTGCCGCGAGCTCTTCGAGCCGGTGCCCGCCGCCGAGCCGCCGCACCCCGTCGGCGATCTCGAGGCGGCCGTCACCAGCGAGAAGGCGTGGGCGGACGCGCCCGGGTCCGCCGGGCTCCACGGCGAGCCCGAGTTCCGGAGCTGGCTGCCCGACCGCGGCGCCCTCGACGAGCTCCTCCAGAAGCTCGGCGCCCGCCTCGGCCCCGAGGCGGCCAAGGAGCCCGAGAAGGTCGACGAGGCGCTCCGCGCCGAGATCGCCGACGCGACGGATCGCTTCTTCTCGCCCGAGGTCCGGGCCATCGTCGCGGGCCGCATGCGCGACGCCGCGATCTCGATCCGCGCCCGCAAGGGCGACGCCGTCGCGTCGACCGTCCTCGGCGTCGCGCGCGCGGTGACGGAGGCGGGCCTCATCACCTCCCCGCCGCGCGAGATCCCCTTCCTGCTCGCCTTCTTCCAGAAGGGCGTCAGCTACCTCGTCCAACAGGGCGGCGGCTCGCTGCGTGTCCCGGTGGCAGCGGCGCCCCCGGCACCGGAGCCCTGATCGCAATTTCGGAATTTCACAGGGAGACGGGGAGACAGGGAGTATTTCGTGCGGTCGATCCGGGCCCACGCCTCACTCGGCGTCGACGCGGATCGACCGAAGAAAATCCTCCCCGTCTCCCCTCTCCCTGTAGAAAATTCGGAATTCGGAATTTCACAGGGAGGGAGACAGGGAGTATTTCGTGCGGTCGATCCGGGCCCACGCCTCACTCGGCGTCGACGCGGATCGACCGAAGAAAATCCTCCCCGTCTCCCCGTCTCCCTGTAAAAAATTCCGGATCTCTGCGCCGGCCAGCGCCGCTAGTTCGCCACGATCGTGAGGTTG
This sequence comes from uncultured Polyangiaceae bacterium, assembly GCA_964372055.1. Classification (GTDB taxonomy): domain Bacteria; phylum Myxococcota_A; class Polyangia; order Polyangiales; family Polyangiaceae; genus CAYJPW01. The sequence goes on along the minus strand of CAYJPW010000208.1, from coordinate 15,126 downwards.
CCGCCAAGGGCGCGCAGATCGATCTGGCCGCCCCCGCCGCCGTTCATCGTGTAGCTCTTCGAGTTCTCGGCGCTCGCGGCCGACTCCCAGCCCGTCGGGAGCGGGCTCGGCTCGGTGAGCGTGGCCGCCTGCGCGGTCATCGTGCCCGCAGCGCTCGCCGGGAGGGTGAACGTCATGTCGCCGAGCTGATCGCCGGCGGTGATGATGCCGCTCTCGGCGGGCCAGGAGATGACGCTGACGTCGACGTCGAAGTCGCCGGCGATGTTGATCGCCCCGCCCGCGCCGCGCACCGTGATGTCGCCGGCGCCGCTGTTGACCACGTTGGTCGACGCGGGAGAGCCGCCGGTGAGATCCGCGTTCACCTCGCCGTTGCCCTGATCGATCTCGAAGCTGCCGTCGAAGCCGGCGGGGAGCGTCACCCGGATGTGGGCGCCGAGGAGCGAGCTCGAGCCGCTCACCTTCGTGGCGGAGAGGAGGATGACGTTGTTGCTCTCGCTCACCTCGAGGCGGAGGTCCTCGTTCATCTGGCGGACGGCCTCGCTCTCGTTCTCGTCCTTCTCGCGGGTGAACGGCTCGAAGGTGACGCCGACCGAGTCGCTCGCCGAGCCCTTGCTCACGCTGATGTCGCCGTTCACGCCGACGACCTTGAGCCCCTTGCCCGAAGCGTAGGCGGCGCTCTTGGTGACCGGCGTCCCGTTGAAGAGCGTGGTGCTCTCGAGGGTCAGCTTGTTGCCGTCCTGGGTGACGACGCACCCGACGAGCGGGGCGGCGGTGAAGACCAGCGCGGCGGCGAAGAAGGCAGAGCGAAGCGAGCGGTTCATGGGTGTGTGTCCTCGGTAGGGATCTTACGCGCGAGCCGGCTGGATCTTCCTGACCCGTCGCAACGAGCCGAAGAAAGATCAAGAGATTCCGCGCCTTGAGTCAGCCTTCCCAGGGCATGGGGCGGTCTCCCAGCCCCGCGCGGCGGCGGAAGGCCGCGTGGAGGCGGCGCGTCACCTCGCCAGGCGCGCCGGATCCGACCGGCGCGCCGTCGACCCGCACGACCGGGAGCACCTCGCGCAGGCTCGACGAGAGGAACACCTCGTCGGCCTGGGCGAGGTCCTCGGGCCGGATCGGCACCAGCCGCACCGTGAGCCCCTCGGCGCGCGCGACCTCGAGGAGGTGCGCCCGGGTGATGCCGGGCAGGATCCCCGCCTCGTCCGGCGGCGTCCAGAGCTCGGGGTCGGTGCCGGGACCGCCGGGGCGCGTCACCAGAAAGACGTTCGACGTCGTGCCCTCGAGCACGTTGCCGCGCGCGTCGAGCACGAGCGCCTCGTGGGCTCCCGCCGCCTTCGCCTCGCGCAGGGCGAGCAGGCTCGCCAGGTAGTTGCCGACCTTGGCCCCGTGCGCCGCGTCGGCGGCGCGCGCCGTCCGCACCGTGACCACGGCCACGCCGTCGCGATAGCTCTCGGCGGCGGGCAACACCAGGGGCTCGACCAGGATGACGCGAAGCGGCCGGACCGCCAGGCTGGGATCGAGCCCGAGCGGCCCCGCGCCGCGCGACAGCATCAGCCGCGCGTAGCTCTCCGGGTTCTTGGCGGCGCGGATCGCGGCGCGCACGTCGGCGTCGAGCGTCTCGAGCGAGACCGGGAGCGGGATGGCGACCCGCTCGGCCGACCGCGCGAGCCGCTCCAGGTGCTCGCGCAGCGCGAAGGGCTCGCCGCCGTACGTGCGGACCGTCTCGAAGACGCTGTCCCCGTAGAGGAAGCCCCGGTCGTAGACCGAGACCTTGGCGTCGTCGGGCGCGAGGATGACGCCGTCGATCGACGCGACCCGGCTCATGCCGCCTCCTCGCCTGCCGTCGCGGCCTCGAGCGTCGGCGGACGGGGATCGCGCCCTGGCTGGAGCGGCGGGGCCGCACCGAGCGCCGCCCACGCCCGAGCCCGGGCCTCGTCGATCGCCTGCGCGACGAGCTCGGGCGCGGCGTCGCGCGGCGCGAGCGGCGCGCCGAGCGCGACGGCCACGCGAGAGAAGGGGCGAGGCAGCTCGAAGCGATCCCACGCGCGCGAGAGGACGAAGCTGGACGACGCGGCCGACGCCGCCGGGACGATGACCCCTCCCGCGGCGAGGGCCGCCGCTCGCGCTCCGCCGTGGACCGTCCCGAGGGGGCCGCGGGGCCCGTCGACCGCGAACGCCGCGTCGTGCCCGCGCCGCAGCCGGCGCACGATCGCCGCGAGGCCTCGCGCGCCGCCGCGCGAGCTCGAGCCGCGCTCGATGGCGAGGCCCACCACCGGCAGCGCCGACGCCTGCAGCTCGCCGTCGTCCGAGAGGCTCACGAGGGCCACCGTGGGCCGCCGCCGGCGCCAGCGCAAGAGCCCGAGCTGCTGCCCGTGCCAGAACGCGATCACCCAGGGCACATCGCCGGCCGAGGCGAGCGCAGGATCGACGACCAGCGTCAGCCGCAACGTCCCGAGCCACGCGCGCGCCACGAGCCCCACCGTCGTCCCGAGCGCGCGGCTCCACCAGGCCGGCCTCCGCCACCGCGCGGGCGCCTCCGGCCGCGCGCTCGTCCTTCCGAGGTCGCGCTCGGCCGGGGCGGTCACTTCTTCAGCTTGGCCATCAGCTCCTTGGCCGGGGCGAGCTCCTTGTCGTTGTCGAGGGCGCGCTCGAGCATCTGGATCGCCTTCTTGTCGTCGCCCTGCCGGTGCGAGATGTCGGCGAGGTAGTAGAAGACCTCGCCCTTGGTGATCGGCGACGAGTCGTCGAGCTTCTGGAGCAGCAACGCGCGGAACGTCTTCTGCGCGCGGTCGATGTGCGCTTCCTTGGCCTTGTCGTCGCCCGCGCCGCTCAGCTCGATCGAGAGCACGCCGAGATCGCGGAGCACGCCCACCGACCCGGGGTCGATCTTGAAGGCGACGTCGAGCTCGGCGAGCGCCTTCTCCTTCTCGCCCTCGGCCACGTACGCCTTGGCGAGGCGGTGGTGGATGGCGGCGAGCTCCTTGGTGCGGCGCCCGCCGTAGGACTCGACGATCTTGTGCAGCACCTCGGCGGCCTGCTTGCCGCGCCCCGAAGCGCTGTACGCGTCGCAGAGGAGCAGGAGCAGCTCGCGGTCGGTCGGGGCGAGCTCGGTCGCCTTGACGAGCAGGTCCGCCGCCGCGCCCTGGTCCTTGCGCTCCTTGGCGTGGATCTCGGCGGCCTTCCGGTAGAGGCGCACCTTCTCGGCGGCCTCGCCGGCGAGCTCGGCGTCGCCGGTGACGATCCCGGCGAGCTCGGTCCAGTGCTTGCCCTTCTCGTAGAGCGCGCGGAGGCGCTTGCGGATGTCGTCCGACGTCTTGTCGGCGTCGAGCCCGCGCTCGAGCACGCGGCGGATCGACTCCTCGTCCTTGAGCGCCGTGTAGAGGTCGGCGAGCCGGAGGGCGGTGGCGACCGCGTCGGCGCCGGTCGCGGCGGCGAGGATGGTCTCCAGCGTCTTGGCGGCGTCGGCCTTCTGGCCCTTCTGCTCGTAGAGCCGCGCCAGCGCGAGCAGCGCGCCCTTGTGGCCGGCCTCGCGCTCGAGGACGGCGCGGTAGGTCTCGATCGCCTTGGCCGCGTCGTTCAACCGCGACTCCTGCACCTCGCCCAGCCGCACGCGGTAGGAGAGCTCGGCCGAGAGATCGCCGCGCTCCTTGGCCAGATCGATCTGGGTGGTGAGCAGCTCGGCGAGCTCCTCGTCGCGGCCCGTCTTCTCGTAGAGCTGCGAGAGCAGGAGCGTCGCCTTCTCGTTGCTGGGCTCCTCGTCGAGGACGGCGCGGAGGTGCTCGGTCGCCTCCTGGAGGGCGTCGAGCTTCTCGAGGCAGATGGCGGCGCTCTCGAGGCGGAGCGCGGACCGCGCCGCCGGGCTGTCGGCGAGATCGACGAGCCGCGAGAGCAGCGCGAGCAGCTCCTTGTGCTTCTTCCCCCTCGCGTAGAGCTCGCGGAGCGCGGTGGCAGCGCGGGTGTCGCCCGGCTCGTCCTCGAAGATCTGCTCGTAGAGGCCGACGGCGCGGGCTAGGTCCTCGAGCTTGTCCTTGGCCACGGCGGCGGCCTGATGACGGAGCTCGCGCACCTCGCCGGCCTGCGCCGCGAGCTCGGCCTGCCGCACGACGAGAGAGAACACCTCCTCGTAGTCACCGGCCTTCTCGCGCAGCTTGCCGAGCTCGGAGAGCGCCCACGCGTCGGCGTCGTCCGACGCGATCATCTCGCGGAGGATGGCCTCGGCCAGGGCGGCGTCGCCGAGCGCGCTCTCGGCCAGACCCTTGGCCTCGCGCCGGAGATCGGCCGCCATCGTGCCCATGCCGTCGAGCGACGCGAGGCGCCGGAGCGTGCTGCAGAGGTCCTTCTCGCGACCGGGCGCGCGCTGCAGCCCCTCGATGGCGCGGAGGATCTCCTCGGCGCGCGGATCCTGCTTGAGCGCCTCCTCGTAGGCGCGCTCGGCGGCCGCGGCGTCGTTGAGCTTGTCCTTGCGCCAGCCGGCGACGCGCATCCAGAGATCGCGCGCCGTCTCGGAGGACAGGTCCTCGCGGGCGCGGACGGCCCGGTCGAGCGAGTCGGCGGCGCTCGCCCAGTTGAAGGTGATCGCGGCGAGCCGCTCGATCTCGTGGAGCACGTCGGAGTCGGACGGCTCGTCGGCCAGCGCGCTCTCGAGGCAGGCCTGGGCCGCCTTGGGATCGCTCGAGCGATCCTCGAGGACCTTGGCGAGGTCGAGCCGCAGCCGCACGCGGTCGGCGGCGGTGGGCGCGTACCCGATCCGCTTCTCGACGAGGCGCGCCAGGGCGGCGTTGTCGCCCCGCGCCTTGTAGACCGACTCGAGCGCCTCGGCCGCCTCCTCGAAGAGGGCGCGGTCGTCGGTGAGCTTCTCGAGCGCCTCGCGGGCCGGCTCGTGGTCGACGGCGCGGTCGAGCGCCATCCGGAGCGTCCCGAGACCCTGCGCCTTGTCGTCGAAGCTCTCGATCTGGATGAGCGCGAGGCGGTGGTAGAGGTCCGCCTGCGCCCTCTCGCCGTCGACCAGCGAGACCCGGCGCTCGAGGACGTCGGCGAGCGCCTTCTGGTCGCCGAGCCGCCCGTAGAGGCGGTCGAGCGCCTCGAGGAGCTCGGGGGTGTCGCCGGCGTGCTCGACGGCCTTGGCGTAAGCCTCGACGCTGCGGCGGTCGTCCTTGAGCCGCTCCTCGGCGATGCGGCCGAGACGGAGGAACAGATCCTTGGCGACGACCGCGTCGAAGATGCCGGTGGCGCGGCGCTGGAGCGCGTCGGCGTAGCGCGCGAAGCCGTCGTCGCCCGAGCGCTCGGCGAGCCGCTCGATGTCGGCGTGGAGGGCCGCGTCGTCGGGCGTGTCCTCGAGCGCTCGGAGCAGCGCCGCCTCGGCGTCGCGGGGCAGGCCGAGGTCGGCGTCGAGCACGGCGGCGATGGCGCGCAGCGTCTGCGCGCGCTCGACCGGATCGGTCTGCGCCTTGAGGCGCAGCTCGAGCACCCCGACGAGGTCTTCGTGGCGCTTGCCGGAGCGGAGGACGGGCTCGAGCACGGCGGCGGCGTCGAGCCGGAGCTCCTCGCGCGACTCGCCGATCCCGCGCACGGCGTTGATGGCGTGGTCGTCGCCGGCCTGCTCGTCGAGGATGAGCCGGTACTGCTCGAGCGCGTCGCTCGGGCTGTCGAGCTCGCCGTTGTAGAGATCGCCGATGGCCCGGCGCAGCGCCACGCGGCGATCGCTCGACTCGGCGGCGCTCGCCTGGAGCTTGAGGTTGTCGAGGAGCTCGTCCCACATCCGCTCGGCGCGGAAGAGCCGCTCGAGCGCGGAGAGCACCGCCGGGTCGCCGGGGCGCGCGTCGAGCGCGGCCCCGAGCGAGGCGATCGCCTCGCGCGGATCGTGGAGCGCCTTCTCCTGCTGCTCGGCCGCCTTGACGTTCAGGGTGTAGCGGAGCTCGGCCTCGTCGGCCCCGGCGAGCTCGACGCGCCGCGTGTAGAGCTCGACGAGGCGCTGCGCCTTGGCGCGCGGCTCGTAGAGGCCGATGAGAGCGTCGATGGTCTCGCTGCTGTCGGACTCGAGCTCGAGGGCGCGCTCGTACGCCTCGATGGCGCCGTCCTCGTCCTCGAGCATCTCGAGCTTGATGCCGGCGACCCGCCGCCAGATGGCGGCGTTGTCGGTGTCGGAGGCGATGGCGCTCTTCTTCTCGAGCACCGCGATGAGCGCGCGCCAGTCGCTGAGGAGCATGGCGAGCGTGTCCATCGCCTCGAGCGGCTCGGCCTCGGTGGCGTCGAGCGCCGAGAGCCGGCCGTAGGCGTCGAGCGCGCGGCGGGGATCGTCGGTCTTCTCGTCGTAGACCTTGGCGACCGCGGCGAGGAGCTCGCGCTTGCAGAGCTCGTCGCTCGTCGAGGCGATGCCGTGCTCGTAGCTCTCGCCGAGCTCCTCCCAGGCGCCGAGGACGCCGGCGAGCCGCTCGAGCTCGGCGCGGGTGTCGCCGTCCTCCGGGTCGATGTCGAAGGCGGCGCGGGTCGCGTCGAAGGCGCGGTCCTTGTCGCCCCCGCGCGTCTCCCAGAGCGTCGCGGTCTCGCGGAGGATGGCGACCTTCTCGTGCCGGTCCTGGGCGAGGCCGAACCGCTCCTCGTTGAGCCGCACGAGGAGGCGCCAGTCGTCGGAGCGCTCGTAGAGCGGCCGCAGGATCTCGACGACACGCGCCTTGTGCTCGTCGTCGCGCGTGAGCGCCTCGAGCTCCTTGATGGCGTCGGTGTGCCACGGCACCTCGGTGACGATGGCCTCGAGCTGGTCGATGGCGCCGCTCGTGTCCGAGAGCTTGCTCTTGAGGAGCCGCGCCAGCGACAGGCGATAGGGCGCGGCCTGCTCGCCGCTCGTGGCCGCCTCGGCCCGGCGCAGGTAGAGGTCGGCGAGGTCGCGGTCGCGCTCGAGCTCCGCGTAGAGCTCGGTGAGCGCGTCGAGCGCCTGCCCGTCGGCGTCGTCGACGTCGAGCGCGGCGCGATACGTCTCGATCGCCTTGGCCGGGTCCTGGAGCTCGACCCGCTCCAGTCGAGCGATGGTGTGGAGCGCGTCGCTCCGGTCCTTGTCCTGGCGGTAGTCGAGCGCCGCGCGGTAGAGGTCGACCCGCTCCTGGTGGCGCGCCTCCTTGCCGAGGAGGCCGTCGATGAGCTGGAAGAGCTCGCGCGACTCGGGCTCGAACTCGTGGGCGCGGCGGTACCAGGAGAGCGCGCTCTCGACTTCGCCGAGGTCGGCGTAGATCTCGCCGGTGCGACGGCAGAGCCTCGCGCTCGACGCGTCGTCTCCGGAGAGCGCCTTGAGCTCGGTGGAGTAGATCTCGGCCAGCCGGCGCTCGGCGCCCGCGACCTTGGCGAGGCGCTCGAGCTCGTGGCTCACGCCCTCGTCGGAGAGGTCCTCGTGGAGGAGCGCCGCGACGGTATCGAGCGCGGCGCGGTAGTCCTCGAGCTGCTCCTCGTGCAGCGTCGCGAGCCGGGTGAGGAGCTCGCGGCGCTCGCCGGGGTCCTGGCTCGCGGCCAGGCGGGCGTCGAGCGCGTCCTTGACCCGCGCCCAGTCGGCGCGGCGGAGGTAGACCGGCTCGAGCATCTCGCCGGCGCGGGCCCGGTGCTCGAGGTCCTCGCTCTTGAGCAGCGCCTCGAGCTGGGCGACGGCGCCCGCGTGTGCGCTCTCGGCGGTGAGCGCCTCGGCGAGCTCGTCGAACGCTCGCGAGACGTCGCCGGTGCTCTCGTGCGCGACGATCGCGATCTTGACGCGCAGGTCGGCGGGGACTCCCACCTTGCCGTCGAGCTGGCGCTCGTACATGGCGATGAGGTCCTGCCAGCGCTCGGTCGCGCGGTAGAGCTCCTCGAGCGCGTCGATCGCGGCCTGCTCGAGCGACAGATCGAGGATCTCCTCGAACGTCGCGACGGCCGCCTCGCGGTCCGCCAGCGGGCCGCGCTGCAGCTCGGCGATGCGGAAGAGCAGCGCCTTCTTCTCGGCGTCGCCCTCGGCGTTCTCGACGCGGAGCTTCAGGATCTCGAGCAGGCGCGACGAGTCGTCCGGCTCGGCGTAGAGCTCCTCGAGGGCGACGAGCGCGCGCCGGTCGTCGGAGCGCGCCTCGAGCGCCTTCTTGTACCACTCGACGGCGAGCGCGCGGTCGGAGAGCTTGGTGCGGGCGAGCTCGCCGATGCGGAGCCTGAGGTCCTGCTGGACGTCGCCGTCGAGGATGTCGTCCACGACCGCGCGGTAGAGCTCGGAGGCCTCGCTCCAGCGCTCGGTGCGCTCGGCGAGGCGCTCCAGCGTGTTGATCCAGTCGGCCACCTCGCTCTCGCCCGCGGCTTCGCGGAGGCCGCGGAGCGCGTAGCCGAAGGCGCGGCCGGCGTCCTGGAGCGGTCCCTCGGCCGTCCGCAGCGCCTTCTCCAGCGTCGCGAGCCTCTCGCTCACGACGTCGGTGGTGTCGGCCTCGATCTCGAGGACGCGCAGCAGGCGCTCGGAGTCGCCGTCGGCCTCGTAGAGCGGGTGCAGCGTCGACGCGGCGTCGCGCTTCGCCTCGGGCAGCTCGAGCATCGCCTCGAGCGCCTTGCGGCAGCGATCGTTGCCCGGGTCGAGCACCAGCGCCTGCCGGTACGCCTCGAGCGCGCCGGCGAGATCCTCTTGGTGGAGCCGGCGGACGTCACCGAGCCGCGCCTGCAGCTCGAGCCGATCGGCCGTCTCCTCGGCGAGCGAGAGATCGACCTCGAGCGTCTCGGCGAGATCCATCCAGCGCTCGGCCTTCTCGTAGAGGCTCGCCAGCGCGGCGAGCGTGGGCCGCTCCGGCCCGAACTCGTCGAGCACGGCGCGCCACGCGGTGATGGCCTCGGCCACGTCGCCGAGCTTGCCGGCGAGCGTCTCGGCGCTCTTGACCATGGTCCGGCGGCGCTGCCCGGGGTCGACCGTGGACTGCTCGCGGGAGTGGAGCACCCCCACGAGCTCGCGCCACTGCTCGGTCTTCTCGTAGAGCCGCTCGAGCGCGCCGAGCGCGGTCGCGTCGGCGGGCTCGTCCCCGAGGCGCGCCTGCCAGGTGGCGATCGCCTTCGCCGGCTGCCCGAGCACCGTCTCCCAGAGGTTGCCGATGCGCTCGTAGAGGACGCGGCGCGTCTCCACGTTGTCCTGGAGGCGGACCTCGACGGCGAGCACCGAGGCGAGATCCTCGTTGCGGCTCGACGCGGAGTAGACGCGCGCGAGCGCCTGGGCGGCCGGGATCACCAGCGTCGGATCGTCGGCGTCGATCTCGAGCACGCGGCGGTAGACGGCCTCGGCCCGCGCCTGATCGGAGAGGAGGTCCTCGCAGATGCGAGCGACGGCCATGAGGATCTCGCCGCGGATGGACGCCGTGTGGCAGGCGTCGGCGGCGGCCGTGAGCACGCTCGCGACCTTCTCGTGCTCGCCGAGGCGGCGCCCGATCTCGACGAAGCGATCGCGCGCGGAGGCGTCCTCCGGCTCGAGCGGCAAGAGCTCGGCCAGCGCGGCGAAGGCGCCGGGGTCGTCCTTGAGGCGCTCGTCGCGGTAGGTGGCGACCCGACGGAGCAGCTCACGCTTCTCGTCGACGTCGGTCGCGCCCTCGCGGCGGATGTCGAGCATCCGGACCAGGTTTCGGATCTCGTCGCGTGCCTCGTAGACGACCTCGAGGATGCGCGCGGCGCGGAGGCGGAGGGTGCCGATGTCGAGCAGGCGCTCGACGAGCTGCCGCGCCTCGGCGTCGCCCTCGCGGAGGCGGAGGACGTCGTCGAGGTGGCCGAGGGATCGGTCGGGCTCGTGCAGCCGGTCGAGGTAGATGCGGCCGAGGTAGAGCTTGACGTCGATCGACTCCTCCTGGGTCGCGGTCTCGAGCCGCCGCTCCAGGAGCGCCGCCAAGTCGTTCCAGCGCTCTTCGCGCTCGTAGAGCTTCTCGAGCGAGTCGATCGCCGCCGGGTAGAGCGGGTCGAGCGCGAGGATGCGCTCGTAGTAGCCGATGGCCTTGCCGGCGTCGCCGATGATCTCCTCGGCGATGAGCGCGACCTCGTTGAGCAGCTCGATGCGGATGCGCTCGTCGGTGGTCCCCTTGGCCGCCCGGTCGTACATCTCCTCGAGCTCGCCCCAGCGCTCGGCCGAGGTGAGGATCTGCTTCAGGCGCGCGAAGGCGCGATCGTTGTTGGGGTCGACCGCGAGGACGCGCTCGAGGTAGGGCATCGCGCCCTCGGAGTCGCCGAGCTTCTCGTCGTGGAGGCTCGCGGCGCGCTCGCAGAGCTCGAGCTCGACCGGCTCCGGCAGCTTGTGGGCCTCGCCGCCGGCGACGAGGTGGACGCGGTACGCCTCGGCCAGATCGGTGGGGCGGCCCGACTTCTGGGCGAGCTCGGCGGCGCGATCCCAGAGGGTGAGATCGTCCGGGAACTCGAGCAGCGCGCGGAGGATGACGTCGAAGGCGTTGCCGGCGGCGGAGAGCTTGCGCTCCTCGACGTCGGCGAGCTTCACGTGCAGCGCCTTGCGGCCGTCTCGCGAGGTCTCCGCCTCGAGCATGACGCGGAGGGCCTGGGCCTCGCGTCGCGCGTCGCCGGACTCCTCGTACTCGGCCTCGAGGACCTGCGCCGCGCGGGCGCGCGTCTCGGGCCGCTCGACGAGGCGCGAGAGGATCGCGATCGCGCCGGCGTCGTGGGTCGACAGCTCGAGGGCGCGCACGCACGCCTCGAACGCGTCGACGGGCCGGTCGAGGTGGTCGACGTAGATCGTCGCGAGCTCGACCTCGCGCTGGGCGCGCTCCGGCCCCTCCGAGATGTCGCGGTGCTGGGCCATGACCTCGGCCGCGCCGGCGTGATCGGCGGCCGCCACGAGGAGCCGGCCGAGCGCGCGCATCGCATCGCCGCGCCGGGGCGCGAGCTCGATGACCTTGCGGAGCAGCGCCGCCGCCTGACCCGGATCGCCGAAGACCTCCTCCTCGAGCGTGGCCCACTCCTCGAGGATCTCGGCGCGCGCCTCGCCTCCGACTTGTTCGGCCCGGAGCTGGAACAGCCAGCGCAGGTCGTCCTTGCGCCCGCTGGCGCGCAGGATCGAGTCGAGCGTCTTGATCGTCTCGCCGTCGGCGGGATCGACCTCGACGAGCTCGCGGTAGGCGGTGACGGCGTCGTCGAGCTTGCCGAGCTCGCGGGCATAGAGCTCGGCGAGCTTGAGCCGGAGCTGGCGGCGGAGGACGGCGGTGAGCCCCTTCTTCTTCTTGAGGCGAGCCTCGACGGCGTCGACGAAGGGCCCCCACGAGCCCGCCGCCCGCGACCACGCCTCGAGCAGCTCGAGGCCGTCGTTGTCGGCGCTGAGCTCGTAGGCGCGGCGGGCGTAGCCGAGCGCCGCGTTCTTGTCCGAGAGCGGCCCGCCGGTGACGGCGGCGAGCTTGCGGAGCATCGCCACCTGTTGCTCCTCGTCCTCGGTGGCGGCGAGGAGGATCTCGTAGAGCGCCGGCAGCCGCGCCCACTTCTCTTCCTTCTCGTAGATGGGGGCGAGCGCGCCGGCGGCGCGGGCGTCCTTGGGCGAGACCGAGAGGACCCGCTCGTAGGAGCGCGTCGCGCGCTCGGGCGCCTCGAGCCGCTCCTCGAAGATCCGCGCCGCGCGGAAGGAGATGTCGAGCTTCACCGCCGGATCGGCGGCCTTGTCGGCGTGCGTCGAGAGGAAGTCGACCAGGCCCTCCCAGTCGTTCTGGCTGGCGTAGAGCTCCTCGAGCCCGTCCCAGTCGCCGGCGGCGACGAAGGACTCGCGCAGCACCCGGAGGGCGCGGGCGTGCCCGGGCGAGAGCTCGAGGACGCGGCGCCAGGTCCGCATCGTCGCGGTGTTGTCCTTGAGCCGCTCGGCGTACACGGCGCCGAGCTTCTGGAGCACGGCCAGCCGCGCGGCGTCGTCGGGGGCCGCCGCGGCCCGCTTCTCGAGCACCTCGGCGACGGTGTCGTAGTCCTTCTCGCGCTCGGCCTGCTTCTCGAGCGCGTCGAAGACGCCCGGCGCTTGGGCGTCGAGCTCGAGGATGCGCTTCTGCAGCGCGATCGCGTCGGCGCCGCGGTCGAGGCGCTCGGCGGCGAGCTTCGACATCTCGAGGAGGAGCTCGATGCGCGCCGCCCCGTCGACCTGCTCGGACTGCTTCTCGTAGAGCGCGTAGAGCTCCTTCCACGCGCGGCGCTTCTGGTAGAGCTCCTTGAGCTTCTGCTGCGCTTCGAGATCGGTGGGCTCGACCTCGAGGAGCCCCTCGTACGCCGCGACCGCGTTCTGCACGTTGGAGAACTGGTCGATCCACCGGCGCGCGGCGGCGCGGTAGAGGTTCGCCTTCTCGGCCGGATTCTGGCTGAGCTCGGCCAGGCGCTGCTGGGTCGCGAGCAGATCGCGCCAGCGCCCCAACGACTCGTAGACGCGGGCGAGCTCGCGCACCGAGTCGACGTCCTTCTCGTCGAGCTGGACGATCTGGGTCAGCACCGTGACGAGCGCGGGATCGCTCTTCACCTTGTCGCGGTAGATCGCGGCGATCTCGCGCAGCACGGCGACGCGGGCCGCCGGCTCCGTCGCCGGGGTGCGCTCGAGATCCTGGCGGTAGAGCTCGACGAGGGCGTTGTACCCCTCGGTCTGCGCGTAGAGGCGCTTGAGCGCGTCGCGGGCCTCGCGGTTCTCCGGGTCGGTGCGGAGCACCGTCTTGTACTGCTCGATCGCCTTCTGCGCGTTCTCCTGCGACTCGGCGAGCTTGGCGATCTCGGCCGCGAGGGCCCGCTTCTCCGGGCCGTCCTTGAGCGCGCGCTGCGCGTCGGTGAGGATGGTCCCGAGGCGCGCCTTGTCGTCCTTCGCCGTGCAGAGCTCGCGGAAGAAGGTGAGCATGCCGGCGTGCGCCGGATCCGCGCGCCGCACGCGGTCGAAGTAGGGCTCGGCCGCGGCGGGGTTCTGGCGCATGCGCCAGTGCACCATCGCGATCTGGACGAGGATGCCGAGCTCGTCGGCGGGCTTGACGCCGCCGCCGCGGAGCTGGTCCTCGTAGAGCGCCACGAGGTGGTCCCACTGCTGGGTCGTCGAGTAGGCCTCGGCGAGGAAGGCGAGCGCGTCCGCCTGACCGGGGGTCATGTCGAGCACGGCCTGGTAGGCCTCGATCGCGCGCGTCGTGTCGGACAGCTTCTTCGACGCGAGGCGCCCGAGCCGGATGCCCGCGGCGATGCGGTCCTCCTTGACGGGGGCGTCGCGGAGGATGCCTGCGAGGGCGCGCGCGGCGCCCTCCCAGTCCTTGCGCTCGCGGTGGACGATCTCGGCGAGGCTCGCGGCGCGGCGGTTCTTCGGGTCGAGGCGCAGCGCGGTTTCGAGGTGCTCGAGCACGCCGTCGATGGCGTCGGCGCCCCCGTAGCGCCAGCCGACGTCGGCCGCGCTGGCGTAGAGCGCGCTCTTGAAGGCGTTCTCGGCCTGGGCCTCGGCCTCGGAGACGTAGCGCGCCACGAGGTCCTTCCACTTCGAGCGCTTGGCCTCGTCGTTCTCGAGCGCCTCGGTGGCGGTCGGGTCGTCCGGGCGGACCTCGAGCAGGCGGCGGTAGGCGCCGATGGCTCGATCGACGTCGACCAGCTCCTCCTGGTAGATGCGAGCCAGCTCGGCCTGCATCGGCGCCTCGACGGCGCTGCCGGAGGCGAACGAGATCTCCAGCTCGAGCAGGCGCGCGACGCTCCCCCACTCGCGCCGCTGCTCGTGCTTGGCGCGGGCCATGCCGAGCAGGCGCTCCACGTCGTCGGGGGAGATCCCGCTGTTGGGCGAAGTGACGGCCTCCTGGAGATCGTTCCAGGCGGCGTCGTCGTCCGGCTCATCCTGCAGGCGGCCCAGGGCCACCCGGATTGTCTCAACGCTCATCGTCACCCCGGTCCAGGAATCTCATCGACACGACACCCCGGGCGTCCAACCTGTGCCCCTGCCCGAAGACGGCACGGCGGCTCCCCTCGCTCCGTCCGAGCAGCGGGAGGGCTTTTTTTGTCTTGGGTGGCCGAATGTACGCCCCCCGGGTGCACGGTTTCAAGGCTTGGCTCCCGTGGAGCCAAGTAATGGAACGCACACGAGTCTTGGCGAACGCGGGCGCCTTCATCAGGGCTTGCGCCGCGCCCCGGAAGCAGGCAGCGGCGGGCCCGCCCCACACGCACCCCCTGCGCCCGACGCCGGGCGCTCTGCCCTCGCGCGGCGCGTCGCCTTCCTCCTTGACCCGCCGTCCTCGCCCTCCTTCCATGCGCGCCATGAACGCAAACGGGATTCGGCGTGTCGGCGTGATCGGCGCGGGACAGATGGGACGAGGCATCGCCCAGGTCGCGGCCGCGACCGGCCTCGAGGTCGTCCTCTGCGACGCCACGAAGGATCTCGCCGACGCGGGCAAGGCACAGATCGCGGCCATGGTCGGCAAGCAGGTCGAGAAGGGCAAGCTCAAGCCCGAGGAGAGGCAAGCGCTGCTCGACCGCATCGCGACCGGCGCGGGCACGTCGGAGCTCGGCGGCGTCGACCTCGCCGTCGAGGCGGTCAGCGAGAACCTCGACGTCAAGCTCGCCATCTTCACGGGCGCCGACAAGGTGCTCCCCAAGGCCTCGATCCTCGCCTCGAACACCTCGTCGATCTCGATCACGCGCCTCGCCGCCGCGACCTCCCGCCCCGATCGCGTCATCGGCATGCACTTCATGAACCCGGTGCCGCTGATGAAGCTGGTCGAGATCGTCCGCGGCGTGCAGACGTCGGGCGAGACCTACGACGCCGTGCGCGACCTCGCGCTCCAGTTGGGCAAGACGGTGATCACCTCGAACGATCACCCCGGCTTCCTCGTGAACCGGATGCTCATCCCCTTCCTCAACGAGGCGATCTTCGCGCTCCAGGAGGGCGTCGGCTCGCCCGAGGACATCGACGCCGGCGCGCGCCTCGGCTTGAACCACCCGATGGGCCCGCTCGAGCTCGCCGATCTCATCGGGCTGGATACGTGCCTCTCGATCGCCGAGGTGCTCCACCGCGAGATCGGCGACTCGAAGTACCGGGCGCCGACGTTGCTGCGCAACCTGGTCGCCGCGGGCTGGCTCGGCAAGAAGACGCGCCGAGGGTTCTATGTGTACGACGAGAAGGGCGGGCGCTCCGGCTGACACGCGCTCCGGCTGACGCGGCATCGCCGCGTTGCGTGCGTACGCCCGTGGGCG
>CAYJPW010000207.1:5979-17192 GCA_964372055.1 uncultured Polyangiaceae bacterium | reverse complement strand
GGGCGGGGCCCGCCACCGGCCCGACCGCGACCGCGGCCGCCGAGGTCTCGGGCTCCGCCTCGGCGACCTCGGCCCGAGCGGCCTCGCCGAGCCGGGTCGAGGCGGTGACCTTCGCGTCCGAGGCGCTCGGCGTCTCGAAGCGGTACCAGACGTACCTCCCCGCGGGGTACGACGGGTCCGCCGAGCGCTTCCCCGTCGTCTTCATGCTGCACGGCCTCGGCGGCGACGAGACCAACTGGCTGGTGCACGGCAACCTGAAGGAGATCGCGGACGCCGTGCCCCTGCGCGCGATCGTCGTCATGCCCGACGGCGACGCGGGCTTCTACGTGAACGGGCGTCCGACGGCGTCGTACGACGCGTGCCTCGCGGAGAAGCCCGCGTGGAACCCGGGCGAGGCGCCGGCCTCGTTCTGCGTGCGGTCTCCGCGCTACGAGGACTACGTGACGCGCGACCTGGTCCGGGAGGTCGACGCGCGCTACCGAACGATCGCCGACCGCCGCGCGCGTGGGATCGGCGGCCTCTCGATGGGAGGCTTCGGCACCATGACGCTCGCCATGCGCCACCCCGACCTGTTCGGCGCCGCCGCGAGCCACTCGGGGCTCGTCTCGCTCCTGTACGTCGCGCCGCACCCGTACGCCGCCGGGAGCGTTCGCCTCGCCGACACGCCCGCCGCGTGGGGCGCCGGCTACCCCGAGAGGGTGCGCGATCACATCCGCGCCGTGCTCGGGCCCTCGTTCGCCGAGTGGCGCGACCATGATCCCGTCACGCTCGCCGGCCGGCTCGCGCCGGGCTCGCTCGCGCTCTACCTCGATTGCGGCACGACCGACGGCTACAAGTTCCAGGACCACGCGAGCCACCTGCACGACGTGCTCACCCAGCGCGGGATCGAGCACACGTTCGCGCTCGCGCCGGGCGGCCACGAGTGGGGCTACTGGAAGGCGCGGCTGCCCGAGAGCCTGCGCTTCTTCGCGGCGAAGCTCACCGCGCCGTCGCGCTGACCGCCTCGGCGACCTCGGCGGCGAAGGCCTCGACCGCCTCGGGATCGGCGCTCTCGAGCGAGGCGACCGGCTCGTCGAGCCCGAACCGCTCCATGACGCCGAAGAGCTGATCGGCGCGGACGGCGAGCACCACGAGGCGACCGCCGTCGAGCGCGGCGCGGATCGCGTCGTGGTGGCCCTTGTGCGCGATCTCGAGCTTGCTCGCCTCGTGGAGCACGAGCACGCGGGCGCCGGCCGCGTCGAGCTCGAGCCAGCGGCGCGCGGCGGCGAAGGCGTCGCCGTCGAAGACGAACGAGCAGAACGACTCCTCGCTGGGCGCGCGGGCCTCGGTCCCTCGGCGGCCGACGGCGACGATCTCGTCGGTGGCGAGGCGCCGCAGCCGGTGCCCTGCCCGCTCGCCGTCCTCGAGGACCGGCTCCTGGACGAAGCCGGCGACCGCGACGCCGCGCGCCCGGAGCGCCGCCGCGACCGCGAGGGCAGCGGCCGAGCCGTCCTGGCTCTTGGTCCCGAGGAGCAGCGCCCATGGCGTGGCCACGGAGGGAGTGTAGTCCAAGTCGGCGAGCGCAAATCCCGGCCGTTTCTGTGCTGTGGCCTCTCGTCCGCCACCCGCCGCCCGGCGGTCGATTCATGGATGGCGAACGCGTGGCGCCCCCACCCACGCTCCGTGACCCGACTCGCGCGCGCCGCCCTTCTTGCCCTCGGTGCCTCGGCCTGCGCCACGGGGACGGTTCCGATCGACGCCGAAGGCGCGGTCGACGGCGCAGGGGGCGGCGCGACCACCACCACGAGCTCGACAGGCGGCGGCGGAGGCGAGGGCGGCCACTGGAACGGCAAGCCCTGGGACGGCACCGCCTGCGCCGAGCCGACCCAGTTCGTCTACGTGGTCAGCACCAGCTCGAACCTCTACCGGTTCTGGCCCCCCACCCTCTCGTTCGAGCTCGTCGGCCACCTCGACTGCCCCACCACCTGGTCGCCCATGTCGATGGCCATCGATCGCAACGCCACCGCTTGGGTGCTCTACCAGGACCAGGTCGTCTATCGGCTCGACCTCGCCAACGGGAAGTGCGTCGAGAGCGGCTACAACGCCGCCCACGAGATCGGGATCCCGTTCGGGTACTTCGGCATGGCGTTCACCGCCGACCCGGCCTCGCCCGAGGGCGAGACGCTCTTCGTGAGGGAGGCGGCCTTCTACGACGCCGGCACCGATCCGGGCAGCCGGCGGCTCGGCAGGTTCGACACGGGCTCTGCGACGATCGCGCCCATCGGCGGGGGCTCGGGGGCCAACGCCGACCTCGCCGGCACGGGCGACGGACGCCTCTTCGGCTTCGAGAAGATCGCGGCCCCCGACGGCGGCGACGCGGTGGGCGTGCTGGCCGAGTACGACACCGCCACCGGCGCGCGGATCGCCGTGACCGATCTCGCCGGGGTCACGATCGGAGCCGCCTGGGCCGTGGCCAACTGGGGCGGGGACGTCTACCTGTTCTCGAGCGGCAACGACGGCATGACCCGCGTCGTCCGCTACGATCCCGAGGCGGACACGGTCGAGGTCGTCGTCCCGAAGGTCGGGTTCGAGGTGATCGGAGCCGGCGTGTCGGCCTGCGCGCCCATCGATCCGCCGAAGTAGCGGGCGCGATCGCGCGATCCGCGCGGGTGCTTCCGCGTCAGAGCAGCTTGCAGGCCGGCCCGATCTTCGCGTCGCACGCCTTCTGGAAGAGCTGCTTCGCCCGCGCCGGATCCTTGGCCATGCCGCGGCCATCGCGGACGAGGAGGCCGAGGCCGAGGCAGCCGAGGCTCGACGCCGCGTTGCACGCGCGGTCGAAGTACTTCGCCGCGCGCGCCGGATCCGACGGCGACCCCTGCGAGAGCGCGAGCCCGACGTCGTTGCACCCGGCGAGGTCGCCGCCCTCGCACGCTTTCTCCAGCAACGGGAGCGCGGCCGCCGCGTCCTTCGGCACGCCGAGGCCCTGGTACTTCATCTCACCCAGCGCCGTGCACGCGGTGGGCTCGCCGCCGTCGCACGCCTTCTGGAAGGCCGCCGCGGCGCGCGCCCCCTCGTCGCTCGCCTGGCCGGGCTTGGCCCCGCCGCGCAAGAGGCCGCCGAGGCCGAGGCAGCCCTTCGCCTCGCCGCGATCGCAGCCCTCCTGGCACGCGGCGAGGCTGCCGCACGCCGCGGCGACCGGGGCGACAAGCGCGCCCGCGGGCGCCGTCGCCTTGCGCACCGCCACGGCGTCGGCCTTCTTCGGCACGCAGCCGCGTTCCTTGTCCGGGATCATCCCCTCGGCGCACTGCAGCGCCTGCTTCACCGCCACGCACTGCGCGCCGTCCCACTGGGTGCCGCCCGGGCACGTGGGCTCGGCCTGCCGCGCCTGGCCCACGGGCACCACCTCGAGGCGCAGGAGCGCGCCGCAGCCGAACGGCGGCTTCTTGTCCTCGCCGGACGCCGCGCCGCACGAGGCGTCCTCGCCGTCGCGGTTCAAGACCTCGCGCGCGCGCGACTGCTTCGCGCCCGCGCCCGCGCCGGCGATCTCCCCCCCGACGGCGCCCTGCACCTCGTTGCTCGCCGAGAACTCGAAGGCGCCCACGGTGAGCGCCGTGACCAGGTGGGTCGCGCCTGCGCACTCGCCCTCGAGCTCGTCGACGCGCGCGACCGGCTGCGCCGTGTCCCACTGCCCGACGATCGTCATCGCGACGTCGAGCGAGCCGGACTGCGCGAGGCGGCCCTCGAACTTCGCCGCGTACACCGGGATGTTCGCGTACACCTCGCTGGCGTCGCGCATCGTGACCGTGTCCTTCTTGGGCGTCAGGCCGATGTAGTCGTACTTGGGCCCGCCGCGGACCGAGCAGCGCTTGAGCACCTCCATCCGGCAGCTCTCGTATTTCACGACGACGAGGCTGCGCGAGGCGCGCGCCTCGAGCTCGGCGCGATCGGCCGACTCCCAGTCGACCACGAGGGGCCGGCTCTGTCCGCCGGCGTCCTTGCACTCGCCCTTGCCGCGCTCGCGCTTGGTGTAGTCGGTGCCGAGCGCCTCGCCCGCCGCGGGCAGGCCGCCGCAGGAGACGCCCACCGATCCGACCAGGAGCGCCGCGGCGCAAGCGAACCGAAACGATCTCGCCCTTTCCATGGGCGGCGAGGGTACCAGGTTGGCCGCACATCGCCGCGCCGGCGTGACGCGCCCTCGGCCGGCGGCGGGGTGTAGCATGCGGGCCCCGTCGCCCTGGGGCGACCGTCCCGAGGAGGATGCCGTGGACTTCACGATCCCCGAGCGCGTCGCCGAGATGCAGAAGCTCGTGCGCGCCTTCATGCACCGCGAGGTGTACCCGCTCGAGCCGGAGCTGCGGCACAAGCCCTTCCGCGAGCTCGTCCCCAGGCTGCGCGAGGTGCGCGCCAAGGCGAAGGAGACGGGCCTCTTCGCGGCGCACATGCCCGAGGCGGTGGGGGGCGGCGGGCTCTCGCTCACCGAGTTCGCCTACATGAGCGAGGAGCTCGGCAAGAGCCCGCTCGGGCACTACGCCTTCAACTGCCAGGCGCCGGACGTGGGCAACATGGAAATCCTCATGCACCACGGCACGCCGGAGCAGAAAGAGCGCTGGCTGTTGCCGCTGGTGCGCGGCGAGATCCGGAGCTGCTTCACCATGACCGAGCCCGAGCACGCCGGCTCGAACCCGGTGTGGCTCGGGACCACGGCGCGCAGGGACGGCTCCGACTGGGTGATCAACGGCCAGAAGTGGTTCTCGACCGCCGCCGACGGGGCGGCGGTCGCGATCTGCATGGCGGTGACCCACCCCGACGCGGCGAGCCCCTACTCGCGCGCGAGCATGATCATCGTGCCCACCGACACGCCCGGCTTCGAGCTCGTGCGCAACATCTCGGTGATGGGCGACCCCGGCAGCGACTACGCCAGCCACGGCGAGGTCAGCTACCAGAGCTGCCGCGTGCCCGTGGCGAACACGCTCGGCGCCGAAGGGATGGGCTTCGCCCTCGCACAGGACCGCCTCGGCCCGGGGCGCATCCACCACGGGATGCGCTGGATCGGCATCTGCGAGCGCG
This sequence comes from uncultured Polyangiaceae bacterium, assembly GCA_964372055.1. Classification (GTDB taxonomy): domain Bacteria; phylum Myxococcota_A; class Polyangia; order Polyangiales; family Polyangiaceae; genus CAYJPW01. Next base: position 12,146 of record CAYJPW010000207.1, on the reverse strand, counting down.
CCTTCGAGCTCATGTGCAAGCGCGCGGCCACGCGCGAGCTCTCGCCCGGAAAGCCGCTGGGCACGCGCCAGATCGTCCAGCAGTGGATCGCCGAGAGCCGCGCCGAGATCCACGCCGCGCGACTGATGGTGCTCCACGCCGCCTGGAAGATCGATCGCGAGGGCTCGTACGCCGCGCGCGAAGAGATCTCGCTCCTCAAGTTCACGGTCGCCAACGTGCTCGGGCGCGTGCTCGATCGCGCGCTGCAGACGCACGGCGCCCTCGGCATGACGGACGACACGCCGCTCGCCTACTGGTACGCCCACGAGCGCGCCGCGCGCATCTACGACGGTCCGGACGAGGTCCACCTCGGCGTGGTCGCCCGGCGCATCCTGCGCGATCACGGGCTCAAGGTGTCGGGGAGCTGAAGATGGCGGACGAACGTCGGAGCCACCTCGACGCGACCCGCCCGCCTCGCCCCGGCGAGGAGCTCGACGCCGCGCGGCTCCGCGCGTACCTCGCGGGCCGCCTCCCGGAGCTCGAAGGGCCGCTGGCGATCGAGCAGTTCCCGAGCGGCCACTCGAACCTCACGTACCTGGTGCGCGCCGGCGCGCGCGATCTGGTGCTGAGGCGGCCGCCGTTCGGGGCGAAGATCAAGACGGCGCACGACATGGGGCGCGAGCACCGCATCCTGAGCGCGCTCGCGCCGGTGTACCCGAAGGCGCCGCGCCCGCTCGTTTACTGCGAGGACGAGCACGTCCTCGGCGCGCCGTTCTACCTGATGGAGCGGGTGCGCGGCGTCGTCCTGCGGGGCTCGCGGCCCGCCGCGGCGCTCGCGCTCGACGCCGCGAGCATGCGCCGCCTCTCGACCGCGCTCGTCGACACGCTCGCCGAGCTCCACGGCGTCGACGCCGCGGCGGCCGGCCTCGGCGAGCTGGGCCATCCCGCAGGCTACGTGCGGCGCCAGGTCGAGGGCTGGACCGAGCGCTACCTCAAGGCGAAGACCGACGACGTGCCCGCGATCGAGGAGGTCGCCGCCTGGCTGGCGCGGAACCTGCCGCCCGAGAGCGGCGCGGCCCTGATCCACAACGACCTCAAGTACGACAACGTCGTCCTCGACCCGGACGATCTCACCCGGATCGTCGCCGTCCTCGACTGGGAGATGGCGACGCTCGGCGATCCGCTCATGGATCTCGGGACGACGCTCGGCTTCTGGCTCGACCCCGACGATCCCGACGAGCACAAGGCCCTGCCCTTCGGGCCCACGCTCCTGCCGGGCAACCTGACCCGCCCGGAGATCCTGGCGCGCTACGCCGAGCGGACCGGCCGCCGCGTCGACGACGCCCTCTTCTACTACGTCTTCGCGCTGCTCAAGATCGCCGTCATCGCGCAGCAGATCTACAAGCGCTTCGTCGACGGCCACACCAAGGACGGCCGGTTCGCGGCGATGATCATGGGCGTGCGCATCCTCGGCGCGACGGCGGCGCGCGCGCTGGAGCGCGGGCGCATCAGCGGGCTCGGCTAGCTCCGCCGGAGAAGCCTCGCCGTATTGGCGAGACTTCGGAGAGGCGGAACCAGCCCGGCGGCCACGAGCGCCGCGAGCGCCGCCGCGGCACGGTCGTCCAATGCATCAGCCGAGCGACTCCGCCCAGCGGCGGCGGGCGCGGGCGGCGCGGCTCGCGCGGAGGTGCGCGCGCTTCCGGAAGCGGTCCTTCACGTCGAAGGCGAAGGTGTCGAGCGTCGCGGGATCGAGCGGATCGCCGTTGTACGGCAAGGTCAGCGAGATCAGGCCCTCGCGCTCGGCGACGTGGAAGAACTGCGACTCGGCGACCTTGTTCGGCATGCACTCGTGCGGGCCGACGCTGACGACGCCGTCGATGAGCCCGCGCCGCCACTCGTGGAGCGGCCCGCCGAGGGTGAGCACCGCCTCGCCCAGGAGCTCCCCGCGGATGTACGGGCGCGCCGCCTCGAGGCTGTCCTTCACCGACGTCCGCGCCGGCCAGCCGAGCGCCTCGGCCATGACGCCGTACGAGCGCTGCTGGATGCGCTTCTGCACCGCGCTCGAGAGCTGCGCGAAGAAGCCCGCGCGCCCGCCCCGCGTCTTCTCGACGTGGTCGGTGTACTCGAGCCACTCGCCGAACGGCGCGAAGCGCGCGCGGATGCCGCGGGCCTCGAGCTTGTCGATGATGAAGTCGTTCGAGAAGTCGTCGCAGCGCACGTAGATCTCGCCGACGACGAGGACCGTCGGCACCTCGCGCGCCGATCGCGCCGCCCGGAATTCGGCGCCGGCGCGCCGCAAGAGGTCGGCGCAGCCGAAGAGCCGGCCGGTGGCGGCCTGCATGATCGCGTACGGCGCCGAGAGCTCGCCCTTCGCCGCCTCCTCGAGCATGCGCGCGAGCTCGGCGTGGTACCGCGCGAAGATCCGGTCCGCCTCGCCGGGCCGCGTCTCGACCGGCCGCACGTGGTAGAGCCCCTCGGAGAGCTCGTCGTGCGCGGCGAAGCCGGCCATGAGCAGCGCCGAGAAGCCGCCGGGGAGGCCCTCGAAGTAGTCGCTGTCCGCCGGCGACCAGATGCGGACCCGGTCGGCCCACCCGGTCCGCTCGAGGATGATCCGGTGCAGCATGTTGTACGCGCCGAAGCGGCACGGCCCGTTCGCTGTGGGCATGAAGAAGGCGAAGCGCTTCTCGGGATCGCGCTCGCGCTCGAGCCGCTGCAGCAGGCTGCCGGCGGTGACCGTCATCGGCAGGCACTCCTTGCCCGACGTCTGGCGGCGGCCCAGGCCGAGCGCCTCGCCGTCCGGTCGCGGCAGCGGCTCGGCGGGAACGCCGATGCCGCGCAGGCACGCGGCGAGCGCCTCGGCCCCGGAGCCCATCCGCGGGATGAGCACCGTCTCGCCGCGCGCGCGGATCTCGGAGAAGCCCATGCGGGTGCGGTCCACCGTCTTGAGATCGGCGGGACGGACGTCGCGCCTGGCGCGGAGGTCCTCGCGGACGCAGTGCAGGAACGCCTCGACGCGCGTCTTGGTGCCGGCGTCGCCGGAGTGGCCGTCGGTCTCGACGATCGCGAACGGCTTGCCCGCCATCCCGTACGCATAGAAGTGGAGGTTGAAGCTGTCCGGGCCGCAGGAGTAGTTGCTGCACCAGAGGCTGTAGACGCCCGGCGTCCGACGGATCTGGTGCGCCGCGCGCAGGTTCCGCTGGCCGTGTCCCCAGTAGACGCCGTCGAACGTCGGCACGTCGGCGTCGACCGGGTAGCAGTCGATCGGGATCGCCATCGCGCCCTGCTCGCGCAGGAGCGGGGGCACGTGCGAGTTGAGGACGTCGTTGTAGATGGTGTACGGCCTGCCGAGGACGACGACGGCGATGACGTCGTGCTCGCGGCAGAACGCGAGGGCGCGCCGGCCGATCTCGAGGCAGCTGCGATCGAAGCGCGCCTGCGCGCTGCGGGCCTCGTGGTACGCGCGGCGGCCGAGCTCCTCGTCGACCCCGACGGCGGCGGCGATCCCGGCGCAAGCCTCGCGGAAGACACGCGAGTCGAGGCCGCCCGGACCGAAGTCGATCGCCGGCGAGAGCATCTTGGCGCCGGCGCGGGCGCCGACGTCGAGCCGGAGCACGTCGGGCGCGGCCTGGACGATGGGGCAGACGACGCCGTGCTCCTCGCCGGCCGTGCGGGGCATCTCGCGCATCATCGGGGCGAACAGGAAGGCGACGTCCTCCTCGGCGGCCATCGCGCTCACGACGCCGTGGTAGTGCTGCATCGGCGCGCAGAACGGCACGTTCGCCTTCTCGATGCCGCGCTTGAGCGTCTTGTGCCCGGCGCCCGCGACGTGGACGACGTCGAGGCCGAGCGCGTGGAGGAAGGTGGCGAAGAAGGGGAAGAGGCTCTTGAGCTGGAACTCGTCGCTCACCGCGACGCGGCGTCCGCCCCGCGGCGCGGTCACGCGCGCCACGATCGCCGCGACGAGCTCCTCGCGCTCGCGGAACGGATCGGGCGCCAGATCCGGGAGCTTGCGCTTGCCGGTGCCCTTGTCCCAGAGCGAGCAGTTGCCGCCCCAGGTGAAGCGCTGCTGCGCGCCGAGGACCCGCGTGGCGATCCGATCGATGCGGCAGAAGTTGCCGGCGCCGCCGCAGCCGTGGGCCGACTTGCAGACGAAGGTGTCCTTGCGGGTGACGCGCGCGTCGAGGAAGCGCGCCGGATCGACCGGCACGGCGGCGCTCGTGTCCACGGCCTTGATCGTGAGCAGCGCGATGCCGAGCGCGCCCATGATCCCGGGGTTGGGCGGGACCACGACCTCGCTGCCGGTCTGCCGCGCCACCGCGGCGGCGAGGGCGTCGGACGCGAAGGGCATGCCTTGGCAGAACACCACCCGGCCCACCGGCCGCGCTCCTTTCACCCGGTTCAGGTAGTTCTGGACGATCGAGTCGTAGATGCCGGCGATGACCGACCGGTTGTCGACGCCGGCCGCGACGGCCTCGTCGATGATCTCGGCCATGAAGACGGAGCAGTGCTGCCCGAGCGAGACGCCGCCGCCGGCGCACAGCGCCTCGTCCCCGAGCTCCGCGACCGACCCGACACCCTTGAACTTGCGCCCTTGCTCCTCGATGAACGACCCGGTGCCGGCGCTGCAGGCCTCGTTCATCGCGGCGTCGACGACGCGGCCGCCCGCGAGGCGGATGTACTTCGCGTCCTGCCCGCCGATCTCGAAGATGGTGTCGACTCGGGTGTCGAGCGAGAGCGCGCCCTCGGCGTGCGCCGCGATCTCGTTGAGCACGTAGACGCGCTCGGCGCCGTAGCAGGTCGCCAGGAGCGATCCGACGATCTCGCGGCCGCTGCCGGTGGCCCCGAGCGCGACCACGGGCCGGCTCGCCAGCGGGCCCTCGACGAAGCGGCGCATCAGCGACTGCGCGGCGCCGACCGGGTCGCCGTTGGTGTAGAGGTACGCCTCCCAGATGCCCTCGTGCGTCGTGGCGTCGACGGCGATGACCTTCGAGCCGGTCGATCCGATGTCGAAGCCGAGGACGACGGGCACGCCCTCCGACGCCGGCCCGGCCGAGGTGACCGGGCGCGGGCGCATGCGGTGGACGCGCGGCAGGTAGGTCGAGAGCGCGGGCAGGCGCTCGAGGCGCGCCTCCTCCGCCGGGCGCAGCAGGCGCTCGAGGGGCGGCGAGGACCGGCCGCGCTCGGTCGCGAGCGCCGGCTGATCCGCGGCGACGACGGCGCAGCCGATCGCCTCGAGGAAGACGGCGTCGTCCTCGCTCCAGGGCAATAGCTCCATCCCGTGGCGCTCGCAGAAGCGCGCGAAGCTCGCGCGGACGCGCGGGGCGCGCATGACGCCGCCGGCGAGCATCACCCGCGGCGGGCTGGCGAGCGGCTTCACCAGCACCTGGACGTTCTCGCAGACCGCGTCGAAGAGGCCCGCGAGGATGCGGGCGCGGCTCTCGCCCTTGTTGGCGAGGTGGGTCATGTCGGTCTTGAGGATGACGGGGCAGCGGCCGGAGAGGGGCGCGGGATCGGGGACGTCGGCCGCGAGCGCGCTCGCCTGCTCGATGCTCATGTCGAAGCGCTCGACGAGCTGGCAGAGGAAGTTGCCCGTGCCCTGCGAGCAGCGCGAGTTCTCGCGGAGCACTTCGGCGCCGCTCGCGCGCAGCTCGAGGACCGAGAAGCCGTGGCTGCCGATGGAGACGATGGTGGCGGGCGAGGCGGCGTCGGCCGCGCCGGCGTGACGGAAGCGAAAGCCCTCGGCCTGGGCGCGCTTGATGGGGACGCGCGGCAGATCGAGGAGCCGCCCGAGCCTGCCCGAGACCGCGGCCCCGGCGACCTCGTCCCATCCCCAACGCGCGAGGGCGGAGAGGACCGCCGGCCCGGGCTCCTTCTTGTGCTCGATGAGCTCGCGCCGAGTCCAGAGGAGCTCGCCGCCCCGGCGCTCGAGCTCCACGAGCTTGAGGGTCTCTGCTCCGACGTCGATGCCGATGAAGCGCTCCGCCATGGTGACCTCGAGGAAGGCGGCATCAGAGGCGCTCCTCGCTGCGCGCGGGATGATGGAGATCAATCGGCTTTGCGATGGGGGTACGCCCGGGTGGAGGGGCCTCGCCTTCGGCCCGCGCGCGGGGGGGACCCCTCCCGAATTCGCTCGCGCGGCGCGCGGCGATGCCGCGCGACGCGAGCTCAGACTCGGGTCCCTCCCCCCC
>CAYJPW010000207.1:0-5969 GCA_964372055.1 uncultured Polyangiaceae bacterium | reverse complement strand
GGCCTCCGGCGAGGCCCCTCCACCCGGGCTTGCGTTGGGCGTCGTTGCCGATGGGTGGCGTCGGGAGGAGGCACGGCTTTGTCGTTCCGGGTGTCGTGCCGCGATCGCGCTCGGGCTGCCGGCCCAGATCGCCGGCGCAGGAGCGAATCCCTGCCGCGTGAGTCGTTGTGCTACTCGAGGACGAGCGACGGGAGCGCGAGCGGGTCATGAGAAGCGATGGAGCAGAGGCCATCCGGCGGGTGCTCGAGGCGTATCCGAGCGCGCGGCTGTCGGTCACACCGACGCCGATCCATGCGCTCGGGCGGCTCTCGGCCCGGCTCGGGGCGGGACGACGCTTGTGGATCAAGCGCGACGATCTGACCGGGTTCGCGCTGGGCGGGAACAAGGTGCGGAAGCTCGACTACCTCGTCGCCGACGCGCTCGCCAAGAGGGCCGAGGTGCTCGTCGTCTCGAACGCGAGCAGCTTCAGCCGGAACGCGGCGACGGCAGGGCGGGCTTTCGGGCTCGAGGTGCACGTGCTCGTCGCCGGGGACGAGGCTGCGCACAGCGTCGCCAGTCGGGATTTCTTCGCGGCGATGGACGCGAAGCTGCATTACGTCGCGGAGCGCGACCGGCTCGCAGCGGAGCAGCGGGCGCTCGCCGAGGCGCTCGGGGCGAGCGGGCGGCGCGTCGTCGAGCTTCATCCAGGCGGGAGCGACACCATCGGGACGCTCGGATACCTCGAGGCCTTCGCGGAGATCGCCGCGTTCGCGGCGCGCGAAGGTCTGGTGTTCGATCGGATCTACCTCGCGACCGGATCGGCGGCGACGCAGGCGGGTCTCGTGCTCGGGCGTGCGTCGAGCGGCTCCGAGCAGATGCGGGTGGTGGGCGTCGCCGTGTCGCAGCCGGCCGACGTGCAGACCAAGCGCGTCGCCGATCTGGCGCGCGCGACCGCCGACATGCTCGGCATCGCGTTCGACGCGTCGGCGGTCGTCGTCGACGACCGCTACCTCGGCGACGGGTATCCGATCCCGAGCGCGGCGTCGCGGGCGGCCGTCGACCTCTTCGCGAAGGAAGAGGGCATCCTCTTGGACCCGATCTACGGCGGCAAGGCGGCCGCGGCCCTCCTCGGGCACGCGCGAGACGGCGAGCTCGACGACGCGGCAAACGTGCTCTTCATCCACACCGGCGGAAACGCGGGCGTGTACTACTGACGACGGGTCGCCTCCAACGGGTTGGGCGGTCGCGCGCGGGTCGCTTCCGGCGGCGTGCCAGCTGCGGCGTGGACCGAGACCGACGACCCCGATCGCGTCCAAGGCGGCTGTGTCCTAGGCGGCTCACCCGGACAGCAGGGTTCGACCCTCCGGGGTCTCAGGCCTTCCTCGCGAGGGCCGCCCAAGCGGCGTCGGCGAGCATCGGCGCGACGGCCCGCAGCCGCGCGGCGTCCCCTCCCCGCAACCAGGTGCGGGTGATCGTCTGGATCGGGCCGAACACCAGCGCCACCAGCACGTCGACGGGCACCTTGCGCAGGGTGCCCCGCGCCACGTGGGGGCGGAGCCATTCGCTCACGCGGTTGAAGAACACCTCGTTGCGCGCGGCGATCTCGCGCTGCAGGGTGGGGCCGGCGTCGCCCCGCTCCTCGTGGAGGAAGCGCGCCTGCTCCGGGTGGGCGAGGATCCAGCGGAGGTGCTCGAGCACCAGGCTGCGCACTCCCGCGCGCGCCGACCGTGCCCGCTCGAGCCCCGCCACGATGGCGCCCTGGTAGCTCTCGAGGGCGCGGAGGTAGAGCGCGGCGGCGAGCGCGTCCTTCGTCGGGAAGAAGTGGAACATCGTCCCGTTGGAGACGCCCGCCGCGCGGCACACTTCGGCCGTGGAGACCGCGTCGAGCCCCTTCTCCGAGGAGAGCGCGAGCGCCGCCACGAGGATCGCCTCCCGGTTGTCACGTCCGGCCATCTGGAGTAAGACTCTAGAGCAATGCTCTACCGGAGCACAAGCGGGACCATCGAGCTCGAGTTCGGGAGGCCGCCCTCCGCGCTCGCCTTCATGGCGCGCGCGTTCTACCCGTCGCCGAGGCGACGCGGGCCCGTGCTCTTCCCCGACCTCCGCGTGCGCTGGCGCGGGCACCGGATCGACCGCCGGCACCTCTCGACCTTCCGAGAGCTGACCGGGCTCCGCGAGGAGCCGGGCTTGCCGCTGCTCTATCCCCACGTGCTGGGTTTCCGCCTGCACATGGTGGTGCTCACGCACCCGAGCTTCCCCGTCCCCATCTGGCGCGCGCTCCAGATCCGCAACCACCTGCTGCGCCACCGCCATGTCCCGGAGGACGCGTTGCTCGATCTGGAGACGCGGGTGAGCGCCCAGCGGACCCTCGACAAGGGCGCCGAGGTCGACCTCTACACCACCGTCGCCTCGGGCGGCGTGCTGGTCTGGGAGAGCGTCGTCACGTTCTACTACCGCGGGCGCTTCGGTGAGCCGGGCGTCGCCTCCTCGCTCGCGCGGCCGCTCGGAGTGCCCGACGGTGGACCGGCGGAGGTCACCGCGCGATGGCGCATGCCCGCCGGAAACGGCTGGGCCTTCGGCGGCCTCACCGGCGACTACAACGGCATCCACTCGTGGGACGCCTACGCCCGGCGCTTCGGGTTCCGGCGTGCGTTCCACCATCCGCAGCTCGTCCTCGGGCAGTGCCTCGCGCGCCTGCAACCCGGCGCCGTGGGGGCGGAGCAGGCGCGGCAGCGGCTCGATGCCCAGCTGAAGGGGCCCGTGTACCACGACGGCGAGGTGCGTCTGCGCGCCGGCGCCGAGGGAGCAGCGACGAGGTTCGCCCTCTTCGTGGAGGGCGAAGACCGGCCGGCGATCGTCGGTCGCCTCGGCGCGGGCGAGGCCGCGGCGGCGCTCGGGGTCGAGGGCCATACCAGCACCCAAGAGACACGAGAGGAGGTCGCGTGATGGACCGGATCCAGGTGGTGACGTTCGCCGAGAAGTTTCTCTCGGCGTGGAACTCGCAGGACGTGGAGCGAGTGGTCGCTTGCTACACCGACGACGTGGTCTACCGCGACCCGAACACGCGGGGGGAGGTGCGCGGGGCGGACGCGCTCCGCCGCTACCTGAGCAAGCTCTTCGGCGCCTGGAGGATGCGGTGGTCCCTGCGCGAGGGGTACCCGCTGTCCGATCGCGAGGGCGCCGCCGTCCTCTGGCACGCCACGCTGCAGCCCGCGAGCTCGGGCTCGATCGCCGAGATCGACGGCATGGACCTCGTGCTCGTGCGCGGCGAGCGCATCGAGCGCAACGAGGTCTGGTTCGACAGGGTCGCGCTGGCGTCGCTCGCGGGATGAAGTCGAAGACGAGGCCAGGCACGCTAATATGCTCCGCGCGGAGGCACCGGGATGACGAAGACGACTGCGTTCACGTTCGCCGTGCTGCTCGGCGTCGTGGGATGCTCCAAGGTCTGTGAGCCCAAGCCGCTCGAGGGCGTGTGGAAGCAACACGCGGACGTGGTTCCGGCGGACGGCACCGCGTGCGCCTCGAGCGAGAGCGGCGGCAAGAGCAAGCTCGACATCGGCTTCGAGGGCAAGAGCGGCCCGCACGCGTTCAAGATCCTCACCGAGCACCTCGAGGCCAAGGGCTGGAAGGCGATCCGCTACGGCGGCTCGAGCATGGACTCGCTCTACGAGAAGGACGGTAAGACCCTGCGCTTCCGCGTGGCGGACCCGAAGCGGCCCGTCGCCGAGCTGGAGATGCCGGGGCAGTGATTCGACGAGCGCGGCCGCGCCCGCGCGTCGATGAACGCCGTGCAGGCGGGCGTCCCGCCGTCGGCCGTGGCCCGTGAGCGTTCGCGTTCCCACGACGGCGCGCTATCCTGGCGGATGAGCGAGCACGACGACCTGTTCTCCGGCGCGTTCGGGCCCGAGGCGGGCACCGCCTACCGAATGACGCGAGCGATCCGCGACGCGTTCCGCGGCAAGGCGATCCTCGAGGGCTTGTCCCACACCTTCGATCTCGAGGAGTTCGCCGGCGCCGGCCGCTGCGAGGCGCGGCGCCGCGCGAGACCCCACCCCGCCGTCCAGGCCGAATGGTCGCGGCGCTGCGGAATCTCGGAGGCGACCCAGACGGCGCTCTTCGACGTCTCGTGGCGCGGGCACGATCTCGTGGTCGCGCAGGCGACGTGGCCCGAGGGGTACTCGCGGCGGGAGCAGCGCTGGATCGTCGCCGACTCGATGGCCATCGCGCGCGAGCTCGCCGCCGAGGTCTGCGCGTTCTGCAACGAGCCGCGCGAGGCCGTGCTCGCCTTCCGCGGCGGCTGCTGGAGCAAGAGCCGCGAGCTCTGGCTGGCGATCCAGTCGGCGTCGCTCGACGAGCTCGTGCTCGCCGGCGACCTCGCCAACGAGATCCGCGACGACTTCACCTCCTTCCTCGCCGCGCGCGCCGAGTACGAGCGCTACGGCGTCCCCTGGAAGCGGGGCGTCCTCTTCGTCGGGCCGCCCGGCAACGGCAAGACGCTCTGCCTCCGCGCCACGATCAAGCTCCTCGGCGTCACCTGCCTCTACGTCCAGAGCCTGCAGTCGCGGTACGACACCGACGACGCCAACATCGCGAGGGTGTTCGATCGCGCGCGCGAGGTCACGCCCTGCTGCCTCGTCTTCGAGGACCTCGACGCCCTCATCACGCCCAAGAACCGGTCCTCGTTCCTCAACCAGCTCGACGGCTTCGCGAACGCTTCCGGCATGCTCACCCTCGCGACCACGAACCACCCCGAGCGCCTCGATCCCGCCATCCTCGAGCGCCCGAGCCGCTTCGACCGCAAGTACCACTTCGGCCTGCCCAGCGCCGCCGAGCGCGCGCGCTACGTCGACGCCTGGCGCGCGCGGCTCGACGCCGCGATGCGGATCGCCGACCGCGAGGCCGCCACCTTGGTCGAGGACACCGACGGCTTCTCCTTCGCCTACCTGAAGGAGCTCTTCCTCTCGGCGATGATCCGCTGGATGAAGGAGCGCAGCGAGGGCGCCATGCACGGCATCCTCCGCTCGCAGCTCGCGACCCTCCGCGACCAGATGCGCACCGAGCCCTCGCCCACGCCCGAGCCGCATCCGCCGAAGGATCCCGGCGACGACGACGACGAGTAGCGCGTCGCGGACACCGAGGACACGACCTCGAGTCGGCGAGACACGACGAATTGCCCAAAGTGGCATCTGCCCAAATCCCGCCTTGCGCGCCACGCCTGGGATGTTCCGCGCTGGCGCCGTCCCGACGAGCGAGCGACGATGCCCCCGATGGCTGCAAAGCGACTCCTCCCCGCCCTCGGCGTGTGCCTCTCGCTCGCCGCCTGCGACGACCGATCCCCCGCGCCCACCGCGCCGTCCGCCTCCGCCCCCGCCGCCTCGGCCAGCGCGGCAGGCGACGACGACCGCACCCCCGCCCTCGAGCTCACGGCCCCGCGGCCCAGCTACAGCCTCGCCGACCTCACCGACAAGCAGCTCGAGCGCCTCGTCGCCGGCGCCGGCTGGACCCCGACGTTCTCCGGCAAATCACCCGCCGGCGACGGCCCCTCGATGATCCGCATCGCCGCCTTCCGCAAAGAAAGCGGACAGCAGCTCGAGACCGCAGTCGCCGTCCGCTGCCGCAAACCCGACGCCGCCCCATTCCAGTTCCAGCCCGGCGAGGCCTACTTCCGAGACGGCCCCTGCCACATGCAAGTCGCCGTGCGCCTCGGCATCCGCAACAAGAGCTCCGAGTCGAAGCGCCTCCTCGAATCGCTCCTCGCCGCGTCCGCCAAGTAACCTGGGCGCCCCGCCCGCGCCCGCCCCGCCCTCGAACAGCAGCCCACGTCGAAGCGGCAGCCCCCAAGCGAGGAGGGACCGCCGCGCCCTGCCCCCCAACGCGACCCCTCCCAACGACGCCAAGACGCAAGCCCGGGCGGAGGGGCCTCGCCGAAGGCCCGCGCGCGGGGGGAGGGGCCCGAGTCTGAGCTCGCGTCGCGCGGCAAAGCCGCGCGC
>CAYJPW010000206.1:0-17197 GCA_964372055.1 uncultured Polyangiaceae bacterium | reverse complement strand
GATCCGTACCAGTGACGGCAAAACGATCTCGGATGGGCCGGCGTTCGCGAATCGAGCCCCGCCGCCGCCGCTACGGAGAGCTCTCGATCGTGCAGCTGTTCAGGATGACCTGGACCCCAGGCGGGAGCGGCGCATACCCCTGAAACGCGCACGTGAAGTCGATCGCGCTGTTCGGCGCGATCTTCGCCACGTCGTCGAGATCGTCCGGCGAGAAGTAGCAGAGCGCGCGGTCCGGGCCCGGAACCTCCGGATCGGCGACATGAGCGAAGGAACACGGAACGCCCTCGGTGTTGGCGACGCTCTGCCCCTCCCCAACGCTCCGCGCGCGCCGACCCCGCCGACTTGTGAGGACCCCGCCTTCACGCTAGTCCTCTTGATGTGGATCACGGGCGCCGGGACCTGATCAAGCGTCTAGGCTCGGCCGCCGTCGTCCTCGGTGGGGCGGCGGGGGTGGGCCGCGCCGTGTGGGACAAGGGCGGGCTCGACGTCGCCCAGTCCAAGGACCGGCCCCAGACGCGCGACTTCCGCCTTCGCGACGCGCCCGCCGATCTGCCCCAGCTCGCGGTCGCCAGGAACGACACCGATCCGGCGGCCCTGGTGCAGAAGGCGGTCGCGGCGCTCGGGGGGATGCAGCGCTTCGTCTCGCGCGGCGACATCGTCGTGGTGAAGCCGAACATCGGCTGGGACCGGACGCCCATCCATGCGGCCAACACCAACCCCAAGGTGGTCGCCGAGGTGGTCCGGCTCGCCTTCGAGGCCGGCGCCAAGCGCGTGGTGGTGACCGACGCCTCGTGCAACGAGCCCAACCGCTGCCTCCAGCGCTCCGGGATCTGGAAGGCGGCCTTCGACGTGGGCGCCGAGGTGATCGTGCCCGCGGACCACCGCTTCCGCACCATGCGCCTCAAGGGCGACGTGCTCGACGAGTGGCCCGTCTACACGCCGCTCGTGAACGCGGACAAGGTCATCAACGTGCCCATCGCCAAGCACCACAACCTGGCGAAGTACACGGCGGCGATGAAGAACTGGTACGGCGCCCTCGGCGGGCGGCGCAACCGGCTGCACCAGAACATCGACCGCTCGATCGCCGACCTCGCGCAGTTCATCCAGCCGACGTTGAACATCGTCGACGCGGTCCGCGTGCTCATGCGCAACGGGCCGCAGGGCGGCAACGTCGCCGACGCGAAGGACATGCACACGGTCATCGCGACCACCGATCAGGTCGCCGCGGACGCCTACGGCTGCCGGCTCATCGGGCGCAAGCCCGAGGAGATCCCGTACCTGGCGATGGGGCAGGAGCGCGGGCTCGGGACGATGGATTGGCAGAGCCTGCGGCTGGCGGAGGTGTAGCCGTGGCTTGCTCGGCGGCGGGGTGTGGAGCGGGGGGCTGCGCCAGCGCGAGCGCGGTTTCGTCCACGCCGACGTCGACGTCCACGTCGACGTCCCCGTCCACGACCGCCTCCACGGCTGCGAAGAAGAAGGGGCGAGCCGGATCGGGGTTGCCGGCGCGGACGGTCATCCAAGTGCTCGTCTGGGTGAGGCGGGTCGCGCAGGCGGGATGCCTGGCGCTCTTCCTCTACTTCCTCTTCCACACCGCTTTCCGTGGCTCGTTCGCGGCGGCGGACGTGCGGGTGAGGATGCCGCTGCCCGTGGAGGGCTTCCTCCTCGCCGATCCCTTCGTCGCGGCGATGACGCTGCTCTCGACGCACACGGTGTACCGGGGCCTCCTGTGGTCGCTCGGGATCCTCGGGCTCACGCTCGTCTTCGGGCGGGTGTTCTGCGGCTGGATCTGCCCGTTCGGGACCCTGCACCACTTCTTCGGGTGGATCTTCCCGTCGCGCTACGGCAAGGGCAACAAGCGGGTCGAGAGCAACAAGACCTACGCGCGCCAGCGCGTGAAGTACTACCTGATGTACGGCTTCCTCGCGGCGAGCGTCGCCGGGAGCGCCATCGGCGGGCTCTTCGATCCCATCTGCATCGCGGTGCGCGCCATCGGGCTCGGCGTCATCCCCGCGGCGCAGTACGTGGGCGGGGTCGCGAGCGGCGCCGCCGGCTCGAGCGGCGTGCGCACCCTCCAGAACGCGGGCGACACCTCGCAGGACTTCCTCGCCCAGACGGTGTGGCAGACGAAGCAGGTCTACTTCCACCAGACGTGGCTCATCCTCGTCCTGCTCGTGGCGGTGCTCTTCATGAACCGCTTCGTCCCGCGGTTCTGGTGCCGCGTGCTCTGCCCGCTGGGCGCGTTCCTCGGCGTGTTCGCCCGGTTCGCGCTCTTCGGGATGGAGAAGGACCACGCCAAGTGCACCGACTGCAACCTCTGCCTCGTGCACTGCCAGGGCGCCGACTCGCCCCAGGGCGGCGTGAAGTGGCGGCAGGACGAGTGCCACATGTGCCTCAACTGCGAGAGCGCCTGCCCCGAGGACGTGATCAAGTTCCGGTTCCTGCCGAACCGGAAGAGCGCGCTCGTCGTGCCCGACACCGGGCGCCGGACCACGATCGCCTCCGCCGCGGCGGGCGCGGCGCTGATCCCGGTCGCGCGCGTCGCCGACGTGCTCGACGCCAACTACGACCACCGCGTCATCCGCCCGCCCGGCTCGGTCGAGGAGCGCGAGTTCCTCGAGCGCTGCATCCGCTGCGCCGAGTGCATGAAGGTCTGCCCGAACAACGCGCTCCACCCCGCGTTCTTCGAGGCGGGCGTCGAGGGGCTGTGGACGCCGATCCTCATCCCGCGCATCGGCTACTGCGAGCACTCCTGCGTGCTCTGCGGCGACGTCTGCCCCACGGGCGCGATCCAGAAGATCACCGAGGAGCAGAAGCAGGGCATCGGCCAGAAGCCGATCTCGATCGGCACCGCCTTCTACGATCAGGGCCGCTGCCTGCCGTGGGCGATGGCCACGCCGTGCATCGTCTGCGAGGAGTTCTGCCCCACGTCGCCAAAGGCGATCTGGGTCGAGGAGCTCGACATCCCCAAGCGCGAGCCCGTCGCGCGCGAGGACGGCCACGAGCCGCCCATGACCACCGTGCACGTCCAGCGGCCGCACGTCGATCCCTCGCTCTGCATCGGCTGCGGCGCTTGCGAGAAGGTCTGCCCGGTCCAGGACAAGCCCGCCGTCTACGTCACAAATGTGGGCGAGACGCGCTCGAAGACGAACGTGATCCTCCTCGAGAATACGAACTACAATCAGTCCTCGTGATCTTTGCCGGCGGCCTCCGAGTCGCCAGGAGACGGCGCATGGACAAGCTTGCCTTTCGGTCTTCGGCCCTCGTCCTCACGCTGATCGCCGGGGCTGCCGGGCTCGCGGGCGCCTGCGGCGACGCGTTCACGGCCGGGCCGGGCGGCTCGACCGCGAGCAGCACCTCGTCGGGCTCGAGCGGCACGACGGCCACCGGCACCGGCGGCGATCCGGGGACCTCGTCCAGCTCGGGGCCGGGCGGCGCGGGCGGGAGCGGCGGCGTCACCGGCAGCGGCGGCGCCGGCGGGGGAACGACGACGACGGGCGTCACCACCGGCACGGGCGGCAGCGGGGGCGGCACCGACGACTGCACGCAGACCGGTTGCGACGAGGGCAAGTACTGCCGCGAGGACACCAAGGTGTGCCAGGCGTGCACCGACATGGACCGGTTCCTCTTCGATCACGCGACGCCGCTGCCGCTCTCGCCCACGGGCAGCAACGTGTTCCCGCGCGTCGCCGACACCGGGGCGACGTGGCGCCTCGTCTTCAGCTTCTTCAACGGCACGAACTACGACATCGCCAGCTCGGCGCCGCCGCCGTGGACGCAGGGCGCCCCCGCGAGCGCGAACGTGATCAACACGCCGGGCGCCGAGGGCGGGCCCCTGCTCTTGCCGCCCGGGATCGGCCTCTTCGGCGTCGATCCTGCCGCGGGCCTCCTCGTCTTCGACACGACCCGCAACGGCGGCGCCGAGATCTTCGTCGCGACCGCGATCGACGGCCTGACGGCGGGGCCGATGCCGCCGCCGATCAACGACGGCACCGCCGACCAGCACATGGCGCTCGCCTGGGCGCAGAACCCGAAGCGCGCGTTCTGGGTGACGACCCGCCCGGATCCCGCAGAGCAGAACGCGGTCACCACCCGGCTCGTCACGGTGACCTTGGGGGGCGCGGTCGTCGTGCCCACGAACGTGCAGATCCGGATGCCGGGAAACTGCATCCAGTCCTTCGACGACGTCGCGCCCTGGGTCACGCCGGACGGGACGATGCTGCTCTTCCACGGCTACTCGCTCGATCCCAACGACTGCGCCCAGAAGCTCGACGACTTCGTCCACGTCTTCTACGCGCCGCTCGACGCCCAGGGGCAGATCCCCGCCGGGTCGACCGCGCTCGAGATCGAGGGCCTCAACGTCGCGAAGCCGATCACGCCCTCGCTCTCGCCCGACGCCTGCCAGCTCTACGTGTCGAGCATCGAGGACGGCACCCTCTACTCGGCGCCTCGGCGGTGACCGGCTACTGGTCGCGGAAGCCCTCGGCGGGCCGGAGCCCGGCGGCGTAGAGCGCCGGCACGATCGTCGCGAAGAGGCAGATGAGGATGGCGATGCCGCCGGTGATGAGGAACTCGGCCGGGCGCACCAGCACCGGCAGCCGCGAGATGAAGTAGACCTTCGGATCGAGGGGGAAGCCGTAGACGATGAGCCCCTTGCACACCACGAGGCCGAGGAGCAGGCCGAGCGAGGTGCCGAGGACGCCGATGATCCCGCCCTGGTAGAGGAAGATGCGGAGGATGGCGTCGTCGGTGGCGCCCATCGCCTTGAGGACGGCGATCTCCTTCTTCTTGTCGAGCACCACCATGATCAGGGTCGCGATCACGGTGAAGGCCGCGACCACGATGATCAGCGCCAGCACCGCGCTCATGCCGATCTGCTGGATCTTGAGCGCGGTGAAGAGCCCGTGGTTGAGCTCCTCCCAGTCCATCGTGTGGTAGAGCCCGCTCGCGAGCAGCTCCGAGATCTCGCGCGAGATCTCGCTGGCCCGGTCGATGTCGTCGACCTTCATCTCGACGCCGGTCACGGTGTCGCCCTGGTCGTAGAAGGCCTGGGCCTCGTAGAGATCGGTGTAGACGAGCTTGGAGTCGTACTGGTCGAAGCCGGCCTCGAAGATGGCGATGACGCGGAAGCGCTTGGCCACCGGGGGCTTGATCGATCCGCCCGAGAAGGTGAAGCCGATCGTCGGCGAGGTGACGGTCACGCACTCGCCGATCTCGAGCTTGAGCGTCTTCGCGAGGGAGATGCCGACGACGATGCCGGGCATCTTCGCGACCTTGGCGGGATCGGCGCACTCGTCCGGGTCGACGGAGGGATCGAGCTCGTCCTCCTCGGGCAGCACGCTCTTGTAGCCGCCGTCCGGCTCGATCGCCTGCCCGGCGCCGCCGTCGAGCGCGTCTTCGGTCGCTGCGGCGCTGCCGGCGTCGGCCAAGCCCGCATCGGCGCCCTTCTGCCCGAGCGCCGAGGCGGCGTCCTGCGCTCCGGCGTCGGCGCGCTTGAGCTCGTCCTCGCGGATCCGCTGCTCGAGCATACGCAGCAGCTTCAGGTTGCGTCCGGCGTCGTCGACCTCGGGCTCGTCGTCGGCGCCGGCGTCGGCGGGCTCGGCGGGAGTGGGATCGGGATCG
Source organism: uncultured Polyangiaceae bacterium (assembly GCA_964372055.1). Classification (GTDB taxonomy): domain Bacteria; phylum Myxococcota_A; class Polyangia; order Polyangiales; family Polyangiaceae; genus CAYJPW01. The sequence continues at coordinate 11,578 of CAYJPW010000206.1, read as the reverse complement.
TCGGGGACCGTGAGCGTGGGCGTGCCCGAGCGCTGCGCCGGCTGGGCGCCGGGGCGGCGCAGTCCGGCGAGCTCGCCCGAGACGATGTGGCGCGGCAGATCGAGCACCGGCACCACGCCGGGCGCCGCGTCGACGCCGAGGCTCGCCGCGGGATCGACGCCCTTGAGGAGCACGCCGGTGGCGGTCGCCTCGCCGTGCGTGAGCATCATCGGGTTGATGCTGAACGGCGCGACGCCGACCACGCCCTCGACCTTCGAGACCTGGTCCATGATCCGGCGGTACTCGTGGAAGTCGGTCGAGTACTTGAGGACGAGGACGTGCGCGTTGACGCCGAGGACCTTCTCGCGGAACTGCGCCTGGAACCCGCCGGTCACGCTCATCACCGTCGCGAGCGCGGCGACGCCCAGGGCGACGCCGAGGATGGCGAAGGCCGTCCCGACCGAGATGAAGGCGCGCTTCTTCGAGCCTAGGTAGCGGAGCGCGAGCTCGATCGGGTAACCCATGGACGATGGAGCGGGAACAGCGGCGCCGGCCGGCTGTTCCCCTCGCGTGTAGCACAAAAGGAAGGCGACTGTGGGCGGATGCGCGAAGAGGTGCGGCAGGTCCTCCCACGCTGGCCGGCCGCTTCTCGCTCGCGCCGTCGCCTGCTACGCTGCGGGGGTCGCTTGACTCGGTGGTGCCTCGCGTTCCACCGCTTTGCCTCTCGAGATCCGGATGAGCCAATCGAACCAAGCCCCGGGATCGCCTCCTGCGCCGCCGGGTGGCAAGCCGCCGGCAGCGCCCCCGCGCCCGATGGCGCCGTCGCGGTCGACCGAGATCCTCGAGATGGGCGCGCCTCGGCCCGCTCCCGTGAGCGGCCCCGTGTCGGCCCCGGTTTCGAGCGGCGTCGTCGCCGCCGCGCCGCCTTCCTCCGGCGCCGCCGGCCGCGGTCTCCCCTCCGATCCCGAGCTCCGCAGCGTGGTGGCCGGGCTCGCGCACATGAAGAACGTCGATCCCGAGGCGTCGCTCGACATCCCGCCGCCCGCGAACGTCGCCGCGCCCCCGGCCGAGGGCGAGGTGCGCCCGCCGGACGCGAAGGACCCGTACATCGGCACGACGTTCGACCACCGCTACAAGATCGAGGCGCTGCTCGGCGAGGGCGGGATGGGCGTCGTCTACCGCGCCCGCCACAAGGTCATCGACAAGAAGGTCGCGGTGAAGGTGCTGCGCGCCGACATGGCGAAGGACCGCGAGATCCTCGACCGCTTCGTCCAGGAGGCGAAGGCGGCATCGAGCATCGGCAACCCGCACATCGTCGACATCTCGGACTTCGGCGATCTCCCCGATGGGTCGACGTACTTCGTGATGGAGCTCCTCGACGGCGTGAGCCTCGGCCAGCTCCTCGAGCGCAAGGAGCGCTTCTCGGTCGATCGCATCTGCGCCATCGGCGGCCAGATGGCCGACGGCCTCGCCGCCGCCCACGCCGGCGGCATCGTCCACCGCGACCTCAAGCCGGACAACGTGTTCCTCGTCCCGCGCAGCGGCGACAAGGACTTCGTCAAGATCCTCGACTTCGGCATCGCCAAGGTGTCGAAGGCGGGCAACACCAAGCTCACCCGCGCCGGCGCGGTGTTCGGGACGCCTCACTACATGTCGCCCGAGCAGGCGGCGGGCGCGCCGGTCGATCACCGCACCGACATCTACTCGCTCGGCGTGATGCTCTACGAGCTCACCAGCGGGCAGCTCCCGTTCAACGCCGACAACTTCATGGGGATCCTGACGCAGCACATGTACAAGGCGCCGGTCCCGATCCGCGCGCTGGTGCCCGCGCCCGAGTGCCCGCCCGGGCTCGAGGCGGTGATCCTCAAGTGCCTCTCCAAGAAGCCCGAGGGGCGGTACGCGTCGATGGAGGAGCTCTCGGCCGATCTCGCGCGCGTTCGCCACGGCGACGTCCCGCTCGCGGTCGGCGAGATGATGGCGCGCTCGGGCGGGTTCAACGTCCCGCACGACTTCTTCAAGCCGCAGCCGAAGGCGATCGTCCCCGCGACGCCGGTCGAGACGCGGCGGCCCTGGCCGCGCTACGCCGGGATCGCCGGCGCGGTCGCGGCCGTCGGGCTGGTGACGATCATCCTCGTCAAGGGCAGCGACACGCCCGCGCAGCCGAGGCCGGACGCCACCGCGACGACGGCCGCGGTCACCTCCCCGCCTCCGACGGCGGCGACGACGGCGGCGCCCGCCGGACCGACGATCCGCAAGGTCGTCGTCGCGGCGTACCCGGCGGAGGCGGTCGTCTACCTCGACGGGCAGCCGCAGAAGAAGCCCGCGGTCATCGACGTCGAGGATGGCAAGAAGGTCACCGTCGAGGTGAAGGCCGACGGCTTCACCTCGCAGACGCTCGAGCTCGACGGCAAAGAGGAAGCGAAGTCGATCACGCTCGCGGCCCTGCCCAAGAAGGCGGCCCCGACCGGCCCGATCCGGCCGGGCGGGCGCCCGGGGGGGACCAAGAAGGGCGGCGGCTCCGAGGTCGTGGATCCCTGGAAGTAGCGAGGTCAGCGCGCGGCGCGCGGCGCGTCCGTGGTAAGCCGAGCCCATGACCGCCGACGTGTCCGAGCTCCTGGCGAAGGTCCCCGAGGACGTCCTCGGGATCTGCCGCCGGCTGCGCGAGAAGGGAAAGCGCGGCTGGATCGTGGGCGGCTGCGTGCGCGACCTCCTGCGGGGCGCGCCGGCGAAGGACTGGGACGTGGCCACCGACGCCCGGCCCGAGGACGTCGTCGGCATGTTCCGCAAGGTCATCCCCACCGGCATCCAGCACGGCACGGTGACGGTGCTGGTGCGCGGGGTGCCGTACGAGGTGACCACGCTCCGGGGCGAGGGCGCCTACAGCGACGGCCGGCGGCCGGACTCGGTCGAGTTCGTCGACGACATCACCGCCGACCTCGCCCGCCGCGACTTCACCTTCAACGCCATCGCCATCGATCCGGTCGACGGGCACGTCATCGATCCCTTCGAGGGCCGGCGCGATCTGGCCGCGAGGACGCTCCGCGCCGTGGGCGACGCGGCCGAGCGCTTCGCCGAGGACGGGCTCCGCGTGCTCCGGGCCGCGCGCTTCTCGGCCACCCTCGAGTGCACCATCGATCCGGCGACCGAGCGCGCCATGGGGAGCGACCGGGCGCTCGACACGTTCCGCCGGGTGAGCGCCGAGCGCGTGCGCGACGAGTGGATGAAGTCGATGAGCGCGGCGCGCCCGAGCGTCGCGTTCGAGGCGATGCGGCGCACCTCGATCCTGACCATCACCTGCCCCGAGCTCGTGGAGTCGGTCGGGTGCGAGCAGAACAAGTGGCACGCCTACGACGTGTGGGGCCACGCGATGGCGTGCCTCGACGCGTGCCGCGGCGGGCCGGTGGTGCGGATCGCGGCGCTCTTGCACGACGTCGGCAAGCCGCGCTCGCGCGCCTTCTCGGACAAGACGAACGACTGGACGTTCTACGATCACGAGCGCATCGGCGCCGAGATGGCCGAGCCCATCCTCTTCCGCCTCAAGTTCTCGAACGAGGAGCGGGCGCGGATCGTCGGGCTCGTGCGCCACCACCTCATCTGCTACTCGGACGACTGGAGCGACGCCGCGGTGCGCCGCTGGCTGCGCCGGGTGGGCGTCGACCTCGCGCCCGACCTCTACGAGATCGGCTTCGCCGACGCGCGCGGCAAGGGGCGCGACGCCAGCGCCGACATCACCGCGCTCGAGCAGCTCCGCGCCCGGGCCGAGGCCCTCCTCGCCGCCGGCGCCGCGCTCTCGACCAAGGACCTGGCCCTGAACGGCAACGACCTCATGCGCGAGCTCGATCTCCAGCCCGGGCCCATCCTCGGCGAGATCCTCGCCCACCTCGTCGAGGCCGTGACCGACGACCCGGCCGCCAACGAGCGCGGGCGCCTCCTCGAGCTGTCCCGCGCCTTCCTCGCGGGGCGTCGCCGGCCGGCGGGCTGACGTCTTCGCGGTCTTCCTGCAGATCGTTCCCCGATCCGATCCGTAACGACCTCGCCGCAGCCGAACACTGGAGCAGGACGGGCGCGGCCCCGACAGCCACGGGGCCGCCGCCGGAGACGTCCGCCCGAGGTGCGCTCGCGACAAGGGAGGATTCCATGTCGATCCGTCGTTTCGTCGAGGCGCCGCGCGTGCGCCGAGGGCTCGCCGCCAGCGTCGTCGTCCTGGCCGCCGGCGGCCTCGTTCTCTTCCGCAGCCCCGCCGACGCCAGGGTCGCGGTGGTCCAAGTGGCGCACGGCGACACCGCGCCGCTCGGCCCGAGCTCGGTCTCGTTCACCGCCCCCGGCGGCCACGGCACCCTCGGGCTGTCGCACTCCCGGCTGCTTGCGGGCGGCGAGCGGCGCCTCTACGCCGAGCTCAAGCTCACCGCCGACGAGGTCGACAAAGCACGCGAGCGCGCGCCGCTGTCGCTCGCCATCGTGCTCGACACCTCCGGCTCGATGGACGGCGAGAAGATCGAGCGCGCGCGCGACGCCGTGAAGAAGCTGCTCCGCGACATGCGCGAGGACGACGAGATCGCCTTCGTCCGCTACTCGAGCGACAGCGAGCTGGTGCAGCCGCTCGCGCGCGTCGGATCGGTGCGGGGCGAGCTCCTCCGCCGCATCGACGCGATGAGCGCCGGCGGCGGGACCAACATCGCGCCGGCCCTCTCGCAGGGCACGCGCGCGCTCGCCGAGGCCGGGAAGGGCCGCGTCCGGCGCGTGGTGCTGGTGAGCGACGGCCTCGACTCGACGCGCCCACAGTCCGAGGCGACGGCGCGGGACAGCGCCGAGCGAGGCGTCACCGTCTCGTCGATGGGCATCGGCCTCGACTTCGACGAGGCGTACATGGGCGCCGTCGCGCGGATCGGGCACGGCAACTTCGGGTTCGTCAAGGACGCGGACACCCTGACCACGTTCCTGCGCCGCGAGCTCGAGGAGACCGCGACCACGACGCTCGAGGGCGCGACCGCGCGGATCCCCCTGCCCCGCGGCTTCCGCTTCGTCCGCGCCGCGGGCGCCGACGCGCGCGTGGTCGACGACGGGACGGCCGTCGAGCTCCGGATGGGGTCCCTCTTCGGCGGCGATCAGCGCCGGGTCGTCCTCGAGCTCGCCGGGCGCGTGGACGCCGGCGAGGTGCGGGGCATCGATGCCCAGGTGGGATGGTCGCGCGTCGCCGGCGGCGCCGCCGACGTGAAGCTCGGCCGGCTCGAGGTCACCGGCACCGACGACGCGCGCGCCGTCGAGGAGGGGCGGGACGGCGCCATCTGGGCCGACGCGATGAGCGCGCTCGCGTCGATCCGCCAGCTCGAGGCCACCGAGGCCTACACGCGGGGCGAGACCGCGCGGGCGCAGGCGCTCATCGACGAGAACCTGGCCGATCTCGGCGGCGCGGCCGCGGCGGCGCCCCCCGCGGCGAGCGCGGCGCTCCACAACCAGATGCAGGTCTACGAGCAGACGCGCGAGCAGTTCGGGCGCGCCCAGGCGGGCAGCGCCGAGGGCAAGACCGCCGCGAAGGCCGCGGCCGAGCGTGACCTGGGCAACGTGTCGAGGAAGGGGTTCTGATCGTGCGCAAGCTCGCCTTCCTGGTGGCCGCCGCGGCGGCGTTCGGGCTCTGGCCGGCGGCGTCGCGCCTCGGCCCCGTCGCCGGATCGGTCCTCCTGATCGCGCTCGCGGCGGCGCTCGCGGTGGCGGCGAGCGGCACCGCGTCGGCGATCGCCGCCGCCGGCGGCGCGCTGGGCGCGTTCGCCGCGTCGGTGCTCGCCGCCACCTCGCCGGCGGTCGCCGGCGCGGCGCTCTTCGGTCTGGCGTACGCCGAGCGCACGGCGCGGGTGCGCCACGCGACGGCGCGGCTGCTGCACCTCGGCGTCGCCGTGGGCACGGGCGCGCTCGCGGGCGCGCTCACCACCGGGTACGCCTCGGCCTCGCTCGCCGTGCGCGGCGTCGCCGTGGTCGTGGGCGCGGTGCTGGTCGCGCTGCCGCTCCTCGTCGAGGCCGAGGACCCGGTGGCGCACGCGCTCGAGGGCGCGGCCGCCCGCGTCGGCGATCCCGCGCGCACGGCGCTCCGCGAAGGCGCCGAGCTCCGCCGCACCGCCGAGAGCGATCTCCTCGACCGCAAGACCGCTCGTCAGGTGAGGCGCACCTGGGCGTCGCTCCTCCGCCTCGCCGACGTGCGTGTCCGCCTCGAGCGGCCTCGCGGACGCGCCGCGCCGGATGGGTCCGGGGCCGCCTCGACCCCGAGCCACGCCGCCGCGGTGACCCGCATGGTCGACCAGCGCATCACCGAGCACGTCGCCGCGCTGACCCGCGCCTTCACCGCCATCGACACCGCCGCCGCCGCCGAGATCGGCCTCGACGACGCCGCGCTGCGCGGCGTCGAGACGATGGGCGAGTCGCTCGAGCAGGTGAGCCGCGCGATCGTCGAAGAGGTCTGAGCTCGAGCGGCCCCGAAACGCGGACCGCGCTTGGGCGGGGTCTCCGCCGAATCCCTGTGCGGCTCGCGCACGCGACCTGGGCCTCAGGCCCGTCGAGGACCGGCCTCGCCCCGGAGCGCCTCTTCGATCGCCGGCTGCGGCTCGTCGAAGACGACCGCCGCCTTGTGCGGCCAGAGCCCGTCGGGATCCGCGGCGTTCGGCTCCACGCGCACCACGCGCCCGCGGACGCGGTGCTCGTCGGGGCTGTCGGGCGGGATGCGGAAGGTGAGCGTCACCTCGGCGTCGACCGCGAGCGGCGCGGCGAGCGCCAGGAGGATGCCGGTCCGGCTCGTGTCGTGGCTCACGCCCATGCCTTCCTGCGTCGAGGCGGTCTCGACCTGGACGGGGAACCAAAAGGCGTAGCGATCGTGCTCGCGGCGCTCCACGACCCCTGCATCGTACACCGCTCCGGGAGCGCGCGCGCTGCCTCCGCTCACGCGAACTGCGAGGCTCGACGCTCCAGCATGCGGCCGCGCACGAACACCCGCTCGACGCGGCCACCGTCGGCCGAGAAGGCCACGTGCCCGAGGACCTGCTCCTCGCCGCGGACGAAGCGGGGCGCGCCGAGGACGATGAAGTCGGCGTCCTTGCCGGCCTCGAGGCTCCCGGTCACGCGCTCCAGCCCGAGCGCCTCGGCGCCGCCGAGCGTGGCCATGCGGAGGAGCTCCGCCGGCGTCACCGTCTGCTCGAGGCAGAGCGCGTTGTCGTAGGCGCTCGCCATCGCGCGGCGCATGTCGAAGCTTCGCCCGGCCGCGACGTCGCTGCCGAGCCCGACCCGCACGTCGCGCGAGCGCGCCTCGCCGAGGCGCATCCGGCCGCTGCCCAGGAAGAAGTTCGAGTCGGGGCAGTGCGCGATCCGGGCCCCGCGCTCGGCGCAGAGGTCCCACTCGCGGGCCGAGAGGTGGATGGCGTGGGCGAGCACCGTGCGCGGCCCGAGCAGCCCGGTCGCGTCGTACACGCCGAGGTAGTGCTCGGCGAACGGGTGCGCCCGGAGCGTCTCGACGCCCTCGGCCGGGTTCTCGGCGACGTGGGTCTGCACGACGAGGTCGTGATCGCGCGCCAGCCGCGAGGCCCCTTCCATGAGCGCGCGCGAGCAGCTCAGGGCGAAGCGCGGCGTGATCGCGAACCCGATGCGGCCGCGGTCGAAGCCGTGCCACTCGTCGATCAGCGCGCGGCACGCGGAGAGGGCCTCGGCCGCCGGAACGCACAGCTCGCGCGGGCAGCGCTCGTCCATGAGCGTGAGCCCGATGATCGCGCGCAGCCCGGAGCGCGCGAGCTCCTCGAACGCGATCTCGGTCGCGCGCGCGCTCGAGCTCGAGAACACCGCGCTCGTCGTCGTCCCCACCGAGAGCAGCCGGGCCACGAACTCGCGAGCGACCGCGCGGGCGTAGGCCTCCTCGCGGAAGCGCGCCTCCTCGGGGAACACCGTGGTCTCGAGCCAGCGCAGGAGCGGGCCGCTGGCGCTGCCGACGATGCGCGCCTGCGGAAAGTGGACGTGCGCGTCGACGAAGCCCGGCATCAGGATCGACGGGCGCACGTCGAGCACCGGCCCGGCCGAGCGGCCCTCGGTGAACGGCTCGACCGCGTCGATGGTGCCGTCGTCGCCGACGACGAGGAGACCGTCCTCGAGGTAGCGCACCGGCCCCGCGGCGACCGGCGTCAGGATCTTGCCGCGGTAGGCTCGCCTCATCGCGCCGCGCTCATCGTACGGCGACCTCGCTCTTGCGGGTCCAGCCCATCACCAGGCTGTTCTGGCCGTTGTGGACGACGAGCACCCACTCGCCCTTCTCGCGCGCGACGATCACCGGCTCGCCCTCGTCGACCTCGCCCATGACCTGCGAGCCTCCGGCGCGATCGACGAGGCGCAGCGAGTGGCGCGTGATGCCCACCTGGACGCCGCCGGGCGGCGTCGTGCCCGACGGCTCCGGGGGCGGGTCGCCGCGCCTCGGCCGGCGTGTGCGGTCGGGGCTCGACGGGAACGCGTCCGGGTAGAGCCGCTCGAGATCGTCGATGGCGGGCCCCTCGTCTTCGGGCGGCAGCTCGTCGTCCTCGTCGGGCTCGACGAAGCGCGGATGCGCCGAGAGCTCGCGCGGCAAGCCGGGGTGGCCGCGCACCAGCCCGCCGCGCGAGGTGGTCGCGGTCCGCGTGAGGCCGGCGGCGCGAAAGAGCACCGGGGACGCCGCGACGCCGACGGCGCCGACGGCCACGACCAGCACGAGCGCGCTCATGCGCTCGAGCCAGCGTCCGCGCCTCGGCGCGCGTCCGGACGTCGCCCACGGCGAGGGCGAATCCGGCGGGGGCGGGGCGGACATCGTCGTCACTTGAGCTCGCGCGGCAGCGGCGCGACGGCGGGATCGAGCGAGACCGCGGGCACGTACGGCTCGGCGCCGACGGCGGCGCAGCAGCGGAAGCTCTGCTGGTAGAAGGCGTGGTGCTCGTCGTGCGAGCGCGTCGACGGCCGGCAGCGCGTGCGCACCGGCCCCCAGTAGCCGCCCTTGAGGATCGACGGGCGCTCGCCGTCGCGCACCGAGACCGTCCATTCGTCGACGTTGCCGGTCATGTCGTAGACACCGAACGGGCTCCTGCAGCGCGGCCGCGAGCCCGAGGCGACGCCTTGCCAGAGTCGGTCCATTTCGTAGCGCGCGTCCTCGCCGTCGCGCGGCTGCATCGCGGCCTCGTTGAACGGCTTCCATTTCTGGTCGACGACGCACGCCTCGGCGTCGCGGACGTACCCGTACGGGTAAGGAGTGGCCTCCTCGCCCTCGCACGCGAACGTCCACTCCGCCTCGTCGCAGAGGCGCTTGCCCTGGGCGGCGCAGTGCTCGCCCGCCTCGTTCCAGTTGACCATGATCACCGGGTAGCCGCCGCGCCGGTTCGGGTACTCGAAGCGGTCGATGCAGTAGTGCATCGGCTTGGTCGAGAGCTTCTGCGAGGCCGCGAGCCACTTCTCGCGATCGAACTCGGCGCAGCGCTCGGGGTAGTCGCGGTTGATCCAGCGGGTGCAGGTCGTCTTCTGGAGCTCCTCGACCGAGTTGCCGTCGAAATAGGCGGTCGGCGAGGGGTCGACCTTCATCTGCCCCTTGATCTCGATCATGCCCGGCATGCACTCGCCGCGGTTGCCCTCGGCGGCGTCGGTCTGGGCGGGATCCTCGGTGGACTCGGCCACGATCTGCCAGTGCTTGCCGTCGACGAGCCTCCACTCGCGCTGGAGGGGCGGCCGCTCGCCGAAGGTGTTGCCGGCGAAGCGCGGGTCGAGGTCGGCGCGGTTCAGCCAGCCGACCAGCGCGGCCAGGCCGACGACGGCCAAGGCGAAGCCCACCGCAAGAAAGACGCGCCGTCCCACCGGATTTCCATCGTGCGTCCCGCCGGGTCGAAAGTCAAAAGGCTGGGCGGCTCGCCCGACCGTGCCCCGCGCCCGGCCCGTGCCGCCGGCCCGATCGATGTAGCCTGGGCGCGTGCTCGGCGTCGCGATCGTTCTCATCGCGGTGCTCCTGATCGCGCGCGCGGAGCGCCGGCGCGCGGGACCGCACCTGTTCGTGCTGCGAAGTCCGGCCGGCGACGAGATCTGGACCTACGACTTCTGCGAGCTGCGCGCGTGCGTCCGTCCCGTCGGCCGGGCGGGAGCACGCGCGGTCGCGCAGTGGGAGCTGCGCCGACGCGACGAGGGCCTGTGGGAGATGCGGTCGGTCCCCGTCAGCCCGCCCGACCTACCGGTGTTCATGCCCACGCACTGGCTGCGACCGCCCCGCCAGACCCTCGAGCCCGAGGCGCCCGAGGGCGCCCCGCCGCCCGCACCCTATCGTCGATCGGCGCGGTCGGAGTGGATCGCGCTCGAGGCGCGCGAGCGGAAGGCGGTCGAGGAGGCGCACCAGCGGTACGTGAACGGCTGAGCCGCCCCCCGCTCTCTCGGTGTCCGATGCCCGCCAGCTCGCGTGCCGCGCTCAGCGCACGGCGTCGCCGCCCTCGAGCGCCTCGAGCGCGGCGCTCATCCGCGTCAGGTCCTCGGCGCGGTCCTCGGAGAGGTCGCGGGTCTCGGCCGGGTCGGCCGAGAGATCGAACAGCCAGAGGCGGTCGCGCTTGGTGCGCTCCACCTTCATCAGCTTGAGCGGCCACTCGATCAGGGCGGCGCGGCGTGCGGCGCGGCAGTAGACGGGGCGCTTCGGGGCCTCGCCGCCGGCGAGCGGGAGCAGCGACGAGCCCGACACGCCCTCGGTGGGCGCGCCCGCCAAGGCGAGGACGGTGGCAGGGACGTCGATGACGCTCACCGCGGCAGGACCGACCCGCCCGGGCGCGACGCCGGGGGCGACGAGGACGAGGGGCACGCGCAGGACCTCCTCGTAGAGCTCGGAGCCGTGGCCGACGAAGTCGTGCTCGGCGAAGCCCTCGCCGTTGGACCCGTGGACGATCCAGGCGGTCCGCGCCGCGCGCGGCGAGGCCTGCACCGCGTCCACCAGCGCGCCGAGCCTCTGATCGACGAAGGCGATCTCGCCGTCGTATGCCCCGCTCCGGCCCTTGCCGAAGTGGATGCCGGGGTGCTCGACGTACCGCTCGTGCGCGTCGAACAGGTGCACCCACAGGAAGAGCGGGCGAGGATCGGCGCCGAGCCGGGCGAGGATCGCGAGCGCGCTCTTGATCGCGGCCGGCCCGGTCACCGAGCGCTCGGGGTGCGCCTCGGAAAAGGCGGTCTCGAGCTCGTCGAAGCCCTGGGCGAAGCCGCGCTCCGCGCTCAGCCAGGTGAACGAGGTCACCGCCGCGGTGGCGTAGCCGGCGCGCTTCATCCGCTCGGCGATGGTGTCCACCTCGGGGAGCACCGTCGGCCACTCGCGGCGATCGCGCGCGGTCTGCGCGTACCGCCGCCCCGAGACGAGCGGCATCAGCGCGCGCTGCGTGTCGCTGCCGGTCGCGTAGGCGTGCTCGAAGAGGACGCCGCGGCGCGCGAGCTCGGCGAGGCGCGGCGTCGTCTCCTTGCCGTAGCCGTAGGCCGAGGTGCGGTCGGCGCGGACGGTGTCGAGCGTGACGAGGATCACGTCGGGCTTGCCTCCGGGCGCCGGGGCCGCGGGCGGCGCCGTGACCACGGCGCTCGCCGCCGCGGCCGTCGCGAGCGCGGT
>CAYJPW010000205.1:0-17313 GCA_964372055.1 uncultured Polyangiaceae bacterium | reverse complement strand
GGCCTTCAACGAGTTCCGCCGCCAGCAGCCGGACCGCTTCCGGCAGCTCTTTGCCCACCTGGAGGAGCAGCCCGCATGAACCGCGTGCTGAGCGATAGTCCAACCACCCCGATCCGCATCGGGGCCGCGGGAGCCCTGGCGCCGACGGGGGGCGGGGGGGCTGTTGGGGGCGGCCGTGGCGTGCGGGGGCTGGCCCCCCGCGCCCCCAGACTGAAGAGGCGTCGGACCTCGGGCCTCGGAGGCCTTGATCGGACGAATGTCCGACACCTCTTCAGCCCGCCGGGCGGAAGATCGGGACGAACGCGGCGAGCACGGCGAAGACGAGCGCGAACGACGACACGACCAGCCCGGCGGCGAGCGCCGCCGTCCGGCGCCCCGGCCGGAGCGGCGCCAAGAGGCCGATCGCGCCGAGCAGGAGCCCGAGCCCCACCGCCGCCGGCAGGAACGCCGGCGAGAGCGCGAGCGCCGTCGCGGTCGGGACCGCGGTGTCGTACTCGCGGAACGCGTCGGCCACGGCGACGCGCGCCTTGAAGTAGAAGAGCGCCGCCATCGCCGCGACGAAGAGGTGCGCGGCGGCGAGCACGACGAGCGCTGCGCGCCGCCTCACGGGATGCTCCGCTCGAGTGTGTGGGACAAGACGCCGTTTCGTACTACAACGAGGGCGTGCTCCGCCGAGAAACGCTGCCGAGGCCGAGCGCTGCGTCGGTCGACAAGGCGCGCTCGCTGCTCGAGCGCGCGCTGGGCGCCTCGAAGGTGCTCACCGGCGCCGACGCCTGCGCCGCCTACGGCGCCGACGAGTCGGAGCAGGAGCCCGTCGTGCCCGACGCGGTCGTGCTGGCGACCTCTGCGGACGACATCCAGAAGGCCCTGCGCGCCGCCGGGGACGCGGGCGTTCCGATCACCCCGCGCGCCGCCGGCTCGGGCAAGTCGGGCGGCGCCGTGCCCGTCGCCGGCGGCATCGTCCTCGCCACCGCCGGGATGGCCTCGATCAAGGAGATCGCCAAGGACGAGCTCGTCGCCGTCGTCGAGCCCGGCGTCATCCTCGCCGACCTGCACCAGGCGGTCGAGCAGGAGGGGCTCTTCTACCCGCCGGATCCGAACTCGCTGAAGATGTGCGCCATCGGCGGCAACGTCGCCGAGAACGCCGGCGGTCCTCGCGCCTTCAAGTACGGGGTGACCCGCGACTACGTGCTCGGCCTCGAGGCGATGCTCATCGACGGCACGCGCCTCCGCACCGGGCGCCGCACCGTCAAGGGCGTGACCGGCTACGACGTGACCGCGCTGCTCACCGGGAGCGAGGGGACGCTGGCCGTCACCACCGAGATCACGGTGCGGCTCGTCCCCAAGCCGCCCCAGGTGTTCACGCTCCTCGCCCTCTTCGACGGCATCGGCGCCTGCGGCCGCGCGGTGAGCGCCATCGTCGCCGCCGGCCTCGTCCCGCGCTGCCTCGAGCTGCTCGACGCGGCGACGCTCCAGGCGGTGCGCGATCGCGGCGTGGCCATCGACGGCCGCGCCCGCGCCATGCTCCTCATCGAGGTCGACGGCGAGCCCGCCGCCTGCGAGCCCGCGATGCAGCGGGTGGGCGACGTCTGCGCCGCCGAGGGCGCGATCGAGGTCCTCGCCGCGCAGGATCCGGCGCAGCGCGATCGCCTCTGGGAGGGCAGGCGCCAGCTCTCGCCGGCCACGCGCGCCATGGCCCGCTTCAAGATCTCGGAGGACGTCGTCGTGCCCCGGCCCAAGGTCCCCGATCTCTTGGCCGAGGTCGACCGCATCGCCGAGGAGACCGGCGTCCGCATGCTGACCTACGGCCACGCCGGCGACGGCAACCTCCACGTGAACTACCTCTGGGACGATCCGGAGCACGCACCCCGCGTCGAGCGCGGGCTCGAGCGCCTCTTCTGCGCCGTGATCGCGATGCGCGGCACCCTCAGCGGAGAGCACGGGATCGGCACGTCGAAGCGCGAGTTCCTCGGCCTCGAGCAGTCGCCGGAGCTCATCGCGCTCCAGCTCCGGCTCAAGGAGGCCTTCGATCCGCGCGGCCTCTTGAACCCCGGCAAGATCTTCCCCCGGCGCGGCCACGGCGCCTGCTGACCATGCGCGTGCTCGGCATCGATCCCGGGACGCGTCACCTCGGCTGGGGCGTGCTCGACCGGCAGGGCACGCGCGTGACGCACGTCGCTCATGGCGTCATCGACACCGATCTCACCGGCACCCTCGCCGAGCGCCTCGTCGAGATCGACGACGCCCTCGCCGCCATCATCGAGGCGCACGCGCCCGACGTCGGCGCCGTCGAGGGGGTGTTCTTCGCCAAGGACGCCCAGGCGGCCGGCAAGCTCGGGCACGCGCGCGGGGTTGTGCTCCTGCGCCTCTCGCGCGCCGGCCTCCCCATCCACGAGTACCCGCCGGCGCAGGTGAAGCGGGCGGTCGTCGGCCGGGGCGCGGCCGACAAGCACCAGGTGGCCATGGTGATGACCGCCGTCCTCCGCCTCCCGGCGCCCCCGCGGGTCGACGCGGCCGACGCGCTCGCCATCGCGATGACCCACCTCTCGATCGCGAGCTTCGACGCCGCCCTCGCGGCCTCCCGGAGAGCCGGCCGGTGAGCGCCCCCGCCCGGCGTGCTATGACGCTGCATCATTCGCCCGCGGCGAGCGTCTGACCCCGGGTGGGAGCTCGCCCCCGGGCTCCCCCTCGGCCCCCCACCGCCTGTAAGCCAAGGGCCCGCCCCGCGATCTCCCTGGAAGACCCATGCGACCGACACCCTGGAAAAGCCTCCTCGCGCTCCTCTCGCTCGCGGCGTTCGCGGCGGTGCTCTTCTCCGGCGGACGCGCCCAGGCGGGCGGCCCGACGGCCGAGGAGATCGGCAAGCGCGTCCAGGCCTTCTACGACTCGACCAAGACCTTCAAGGCGACGTTCACCCAGACCTACGTCATCAAGGTCCAGAACGTGCGCAAGGTCTCGACGGGGACGGTGACCTTCGAGAAGCCCGGCAAGATGAGCTGGTCGTACGACGCGCCCAACGGCAACCGCGTCGTGTCCGACGGGACCGTCATCAAGGTCTACGAGAAGGACAGCGAGCAGATGTTCGAGACGCCGGTGAAGAAGTCGCAGTACCCGGCGGCCCTCGCGTTCCTGATGGGGCAGGGGCAGCTCCTCAAGGACTTCAGCCTCCGCCTCCTCGATCCGGCGCAGATGAAGTTCGAGGGCGGCTACGTGCTCGAGGGGACGCCCAAGGAGGCGACCCCCGCCTACCAGAAGATGCTCCTCTACGTCGACGCCCAGACGAGCCAGGTGCGGCGCGTCCTCATCCTCGACGCCCAGGGCAACCGCAACCGCTTCGACTTCGCGGCCCCCGTCGTGAACCAGCCGGTGCCGAAGGGCGAGTTCGAGTTCACTCCGCCGCCCGGCACGAAGATCATCAAGCCCTGATTCGGGCTCCCATCTTGAGCCGCCTCCGGCCTCGAAAGGCTGGTATGGAAGGCCAATGGGACAAGCAGGGCGAGTCGTCGTCCACCGCCTCGAGAGCGAGGTCCTCCGCGGGAACGCGCTCGGCGATCCGACGTCGCGCGACCTCTTCGTCTACCTCCCGCCCGGCTACGACCCGAGCGTGCGCTACCCGGCGCTTCTCGCCATCGTGGGCTTCACCGGCACCGGCGGCATGCTCTTCAACCTCGATCCGCTCGGCGAGGACCTCCGCCACCGCCTCGACCGCCTCATCGGCTCGGGCGTCTGCCCGCCGGTGATCGTCGCCGCGCCCGACTGCTTCACCCGGATCGGCGGCAACCAGTACATCAACTCGACGGCGATCGGCCGGTACGAGGACTACCTGATGGAGGAGATCGTCCCCTTCGTCGGCTCCACGTACTCGGTCTCGCGCTGGGGCGTCTTCGGCAAGTCGTCGGGCGGCTACGGCTCGATCGTGCTCGGGATGCGGCACCCCGACGTGTTCCGCGCCATCGCCGACCACTCGGGCGACGCGAACTTCGAGCTCTGCTACACGCCCGATTTCAGCGAGGCGCTCGACGCCTTCCGCGAGGCGGGAGGCCCGGCGCTCTGGCTCGAGAAGTTCTGGGCCGACGAGAACCGCCACCGCCGCAAGTACCACAAGCCGCTCAACGCGCTGGCGATGGCCGCGCACTACTCGCCGAACCCGGCCTCGCCCCATCTCGGCATCGACTTCCCCTTCGATCTCGAGACCGGCGTCTTCCGCCCCGACGTCTGGGAGCGGTGGCGCGCGTGGGACCCGGTCAACATGGTCGCGCGCCACGTCGACGCGCTGAAGAAGCTCCGCCTCATCTACATCGACTGCGGCAAGAAGGACGAGTTCACCCTCCACTGGGGCGCGCGCGCCCTCGCCGCGACGCTGCGGTCGCACGGGCTCGCGCCGCACCACGAGGAGTTCGACGACGGCCACATGTCGATCCAGTACCGCTACGACGTGAGCATCCCGATGCTCGCCAAGGCCCTCGCGCCCGATGAGTAGCGGGGCTCCCCCGAGCCCATCCGCGCACCACCCCACCGAAGCGTCACGAGAGGCGCGCCCGGCGCCGTTTCGGAATCCGCTGACCTCGCATTTCCCGGCTCCGGATCGCGACCGCGCCCGGCGCAGGACCGGCTTCGTCCTCTGGATGCTGGGGATCGTCGTCGGGCTCGTGCTCAACGTCTTCTTCACCTACGCCGAGATCCGCTGGTCGAGCGCGCCCGGCGCGAGCGATCGGCTGGTGCTCGGCGCGATGCTCGCGTTCCTTCCGCTCGGCGTGTACCTGTTCGTGCCCGCGATCGTCGACCGCTACGATCCCGAGCCGTGGTGGTGCTTGGGCATGGCCTTCCTCTGGGGGGCGATCACCGCCACCGGCTTCGCGGGGATGATCAACACGTGGGTCGGCGCCGAATCGCGACACCTCGTCGGCAAAGAGAGCGCGGAGCTCATCACCTCGGTCGTGAGCGCGCCCTTGTCCGAAGAGCTCTGGAAGGGCCTCTGCGTGCTCGGGTTCTTCTGGTTCCTCCGGCGCGAGTTCGACGGCGTCGTCGACGGCATCATCTACGCGACCTTCTGCGCGCTCGGCTTCGCCGCGGTCGAGAACGTCGCCTACTACGCGCGCGCCGCGGCCGAGGGCGACAAGGTGCTCACCGGGACGGTTCTCCTCCGCGGGGTCCTCGCGCCGTGGGGCCACCCGTTCTACACGTCGATGACCGGCATCGGCTTCGGCGTCGCCCGCGAGAGCAGCAGGGGCTGGGTGAAGGTCGTCGCGCCCATCGCGGGCTCGTGCGTGGCGGTCCTGCTCCACGCCACCTGGAACTTCGTCCCCACGGCCTTCGGGCGCAGGGTGTTCGCAGCCTCGCTCGTGCTCTGGCTCGTGTTCGTGTCGATCTTCTTCTGCATCATCGTGGGGCTCGTCGTCCGCAAGGGTCGGATCATCCGGAGGTACCTCCGCGACGAGGTCGTCATGGGCAACCTCACCGCGGAGGAGCTCGAGCTCGTCTGCTCCCCGGTCGGTCGCCTCAAGGCGACCTTCTCCTGGCGAGGCGCGACCGGCCGCAGCCTCATCCGGGCCGCCGCGCGGCTCGCCCTGAGCAAGTGGCACGTCTCGCGGGCGCAACGCGGGAACATGCGGACGCTCAGCGTCGAGTTCATCGGCCCGCTCCGCGAGGAGCTGAGCCGCCTGCGCGCCGCGCTCGAGGCGCGCGCCCCCGCGGCGCGCCGCTGAAGCAGCTGCGCGCGCCCACGCGCCAGCGCGGCGCGTCGGCGCACGACGATGCGCGCGCCGCCGTCCACGCGACGGGCGCGCTCGCGGCGCGTCAGCGCACGACGATGCGCGCGCCGCCGTCGTACGCGCGCAGCGCCCCGACGATCGCGGCGCCGTCGAGCCTCCGGACCGCCTCGGGCGCGGCGCCCGCGGGCAGGCAGAGGAGCAGCCCTCCCGACGTCTGCGCGTCGCAGAGCAGGAGACGCGCCACCTCGTCGAGGCCGGGGGCGAACTGGGTCACGCTCGCGGCGTAGGCGAGGTTCCTCTTGCTGCCGCCGGGCAGCACGCCCGCGGCGGCGAGCTCGCGCACGCCCGGCAGGAGCGGCACCGCGGCGCTGTCGACCTCGGCGGCGAGGTTCGAGGCCTCGACGATGTGGCGGAGGTGGCCGAGCAGCCCGAAGCCGGTCACGTCGGTGCACGAGCTCGCCCCGAGCTCGAGCCCCACGTCGCGCGCCGCGGCGTTCAGCGTGGTCATCTGGGCTGTCGCCCGGGCGACGAGCTCCGGCGCCGCCTTGTCGGCGCGGATCGCCTGGCCGACGATGCCGGTGCCGATCGGCTTCGTGAGGACGAGCGCCTGGCCCTCCTGCGCGCTGGCGTGCGACCAGACGCGCGCGGGATCGACGCTGCCGACCACGGCCAGGCCGCACTTCGGCTCGCTGTCGGCGATGGTGTGCCCTCCGAGGATGGCGCAGGCCGCGCGGGCGCAGGCCTCCTGCATCCCCGCCAGGACCTCGTGGAGCACCTCGAGGCCGAGCTTGTCGGTCGGGAAGCCCGCGAACGAGAGCGCGACCTCGGGGCGGCCGCCCATCGCATAGACGTCGCTGAGCGCGTTCGTCGCCGCGATCGCGCCGAAGGCGCGCGGATCGTCGACGATCGGCGTGACCACGTCGAGGGTGAGCACGAGCGATCGCTCCGCGCCCTCGGGGCGCACCACCGCCGCGTCGTCGAGCGGGCCCGTGCGCGGGTCCACCCAGCGATGGGGGATGACGGGGATGTTCTTCAGAACCTCGACCAGGCTCTCAGCGGGGAGCTTTCGGGCTCACCCGCCGCCCTGGACGAGGGTCGTCAGACGCGGCGCCTCCATGCGGCCTCCTTCGCCCCGACTCATGCAGGCAACCAGCCCGCCTGTCACGCGTTTTCAACGGGCTCGCGCGCTCCGGGGCGACGCGCGAAGGCCGCGAGACGCCCGTGAGCTCGTTGCGCCCGGCCGGCTGATCTCCTAGATTCACCGTGGACCTCCGTGATCGGCACCCTCCTCGACGGCAGGTACGAGATCCGCTCGCTTCTGGGAGCGGGCGCCATGGGGTCGGTCTACGACGCCGTCCACACCGGCACGAGCCGCCGCGTCGCGATCAAGGTCATCAACTCGGGCGACCTCACCCGCGACGAGAAGCTCGTGGGCCGGTTCCAGCGCGAGGCCAAGGCCGCGGGCGCCATCGACACCCAGCACATCACCCAGGTGCTCGACACCGGCCGCGATCGCGAGAGCGGCCTGCCCTTCATGGTGATGGAGTTCCTCAGCGGCGAGGACCTGCAGCACCTCTTGCGCCGCCTCGGCCCCATCGCGCCCGATCTCGCGCTGCGCCTCGCCGCCCAGGCGTGCATCGGCCTGCAGAAGGCGCACGAGGCCCAGGTCGTCCACCGCGACATCAAGCCCGCGAACCTGTTCTTGGCGCAGCGCGACGCCGGCGAGCTCATCGTCAAGCTGCTCGACTTCGGCATCGCGAAGGTCAAGATGGACCACGCGAACGAGACCGAGAGCGCCGGCCTCACCAAGACCGGCAGCATGCTCGGCTCGCCGCTCTACATGTCGCCGGAGCAGGCGCGCGGGAGCAAGAGCATCGATCACCGCGCCGACATCTGGTCGCTCGGCATCGTCCTCTACCAGGCGCTCACGGGGCGCACGCCCTTCCAGCACATCGAGGCGCTCGGCGAGCTCATCATCTGCATCTGCCACGAGCAGGTGCCGCCGGTGCAGGGGTTCGCGCCCTGGGTGCCGCCCGAGGTCGCGCGCGTCGTCCACACCGCGCTCGCGCGCGATCCCGCGGCGCGCTACCCGACGGCGCAGGCGATGCTCGACGCGATCCGGCCCCTCTTGCCCTACGGCTGGGCGGTGACGGCCGACATGCTCGCGCCGATGTCCGCCGAGGCGAAGGCGTACGTGGCCCCGCGCGCGTCGATGCCCCCGCCCGGGGCCGACGGCGCCGCCGCGCGCACGTCGATGGCTTCGGTGCGCCCGCCGCCTCCGCTCGACCCGAACGCGACGGGCGGCGCGATGGTCCAGTCGCAGATCACCCCTCGGCGCTCGACCTCGATGGCGTCGATCGTGGTCGCCGTCGGGGTGCTCGGCGCCGCCGTCGGCGTGGGCGCCTGGTACACCATGGGCCAGCGCGCCGCGCTGGAGCAGGCGCAGGCGGCGCAGACGCTCCCCGCTCCGGCGCGCGAGGCGGCGCCGGCCCCGGCGCCGGTCCCCGCGACCGCGGCGCCGGCCCTCGAGCCGGCGAGCCGGCGGGTGAAGCTCGTCATCATGCCGCCCGACGCCGTCGTGGAGCTCGACGGTGCGAAGGTCCCTGTCGAGGAGGGCCTGGTCGAGATCACCGGCGCGCCGGGGAGCGTGCACAAGGTCCGCCTGTCCAAGGGCGCGCTCGAGCTCGCCGACGAGGTGATCATCACCGAGGAGGGCGCGACTCCGCCCAAGCTCGAGCTCAAGAAGACCGCGGCTCCCAGCGCGCGTCCGAGCGTCACGCCCTCGGCGTCGCCGGTGGCGCCGGCCACCGCTCAGCCCGTGGCGCCCGGAATCGTCGACAGCTTCGAGTGAGCCACGCCGCGCGGCCGCTCGCCCCGCGCCGACGCATCCACTAGCATCCGCGCTCATGCCCCGCCGCGCAGGCCTCGCGGCCAAGCTGCTCCTCGCGTGGGTGCTCCTGATGCTGGCGGCGGGCTACGCCGTCGAGCGCCTCAGCGCCGGCGAGCTCGAGGTCGCGATGACCAGCCGCGTCCACGAGGAGCTCCGGGTGAAGCTCGACCTGCTCGAGGCCGCCGCGCTCGCCGAAGGGGACCGCGGGGCGCGCGAGCCGGCGGCGTGGGACGCCTTCGCCGACGACTTCGGCCGGCGTGCCGCGGCGCGCGTCACCTTGATCGCGCCCGACGGGACGGTGCTCGGCGACTCCGAGGTGCCGCTCGCCGGGCTCTCGGCGCTCGAGAACCACGCCGACCGCGAGGAGGTGCGACTCGCCCGCGATCGCGGCGACGCGAGCGCCACCCGCCCGAGCCCGACGCTGCACATCGCGATGATGTACGCGGCCCGCCGCTACCCGTCGCCCGAGCACGGCATCGCGGTGCTCCGCGTCGCGGTCCCGCTCACCGAGGTCGACGCGGCGCTGAGCCGTTCGCGGCGCCTCCTCGCGCTGGACACGGGCCTGGCCGTCGCGCTCGCGATCCTCGTCGCGATCTACGGCACGTACCGGCTCACGAGGCCGCTCCGCGAGCTCACGGGCGCGGCGCTGGCGATGGCCGGAGGCGACCTCGCGACCCGGGCTGCCACCGGCGGGGCAGACGAGGTGGCGAGCCTGGGCCAGGCGCTCAACCGCCTCGCTGCCGAGCTCTCGCGGACCATCGCCGAGCTCAGGGCCGACCGCGATCTGCTCGCCGGGATCCTCGACGGGATGGGCGAGGGCGTGCTCGTCGTCGAGGACGGCAGGATCGTCCTCGCCAACCGCGCGCTCACCGGGATGACGTTGCTGCGCCCGGACGCGGTCGGCAAGCCCATCCTCGAGGCGCTCCGCAACGCCACGCTCCAGACGGCCATCGCCGAGGCCGCCGCGAGCGAGGAGGCCTTGGTGCGCGAGGTGGATCTCGGCGGGATCATGCCGAGGAAGCTCCTCGTCCGGGTCTCGCGCCTCGCCGGCTCGCCGGGCGGTCGCGGCGTCATCGCGGTGTTCCACGACGTCACCGATCTGCGCCGGCTCGAGACCATCCGCACCGACTTCGTCGCCAACGTCTCGCACGAGCTGCGCACGCCGGTGACCGGCATCGCCACCGCCGCCGAGACGCTCCAGGGCGGCGCCCTCGACGATCCCACCGACGCGCGCGAGTTCGTCGACGTCATCCTGCGCCAGTCGAAGCGCCTGCGCGCCCTCGTCGACGACCTGCTCGACCTCTCGAAGATCGAGGCCAAGAGCTTCAAGCTCGTGCTCTCCGAGGTCGACGTGATCTCGGTGGCCGAAGCGGCGGCGCGGCTCCTCGACGAGCCGGCGCGGCGGCGCGGCGTCACCGTGCGGGTCACCTCGGGCGACGAGCGCCCCCGGGCCAGGGCCGACCGACGCGCGCTCGAGCAGGTGCTCTCGAACCTGCTCGACAACGCCGTGAAGTACGCGGGCGAGGGCGCGCACGTCGACGTCTCGGTCGAGCGCCGCGGCGACGAGACGGTCCTGGCGGTGAGAGACGACGGCCCGGGCATCCCGGCCGCGCACGTCGGCCGCATCTTCGAGCGCTTCTACCGGGTCGATCCCGGTCGTTCGCGCGACCTCGGGGGCACCGGGCTCGGCCTCTCCATCGTCAAGCACCTGGTCGAGCAGATGGGCGGCACCATCGACGTCGAGAGCGAGCCGGGGAAGGGGACGTGCTTCCGCGTCCACCTCCGGAGGGCCGCCTCCGCGGGAGACGCCGCTACGTCGCGCGCGCCTTGAGGCGCGTCACCAACCGCTCCCAGTGCCGGATCGACCTGAGACGCGCCTGTCCGCGGGCGTAGCGGCGTGCGTCGCCGACGAACGCGGAGAGCTCGGCGGCGCGCTCGGGCGCCGAGGGCGCGGTCTCGTTCGCGGGGGCGCTCTTGTTCGACCGGCTCGGGTGGATCTGCATCGTCCGCGACGAAAGGTCGGTCGCCCGCCGCGGCGCGTCAAGATGGTCTGGCGATCCACCAGGCGCGCGCACGACGCGTTTCGTGACAAAAGGCAAGCACCGTCTGCTCCCCCCGGTGCAGACGGTGCTCGCGAGGTACCGCTGGCGGAATCAGTTCAAGGAGAACGAGACCCAGCTCCCCGTCGCCCAGGTGTCTCCCTGCTTGAAGGCGCCGATGTAGTTGGCGCCCGCATCGAAGAACCCGTCGTTCGGCGGCGTGGCGGCGTTCGTGGAGAGCGTCGCCGCCGGGCGCCAGTCGGGCGCGCCCTGCGTGAAGCAGCCCGCGATGCCGGGGTCCGTCACCGCGTTGTTGGAGCCGGCCGTGTTGAACCAGGCGACCTCGTCGAAGCCGGCGTCGTCGTTCTTGTGCACGCCCATGTCCGAGTCGTCCTCGGTGTAGGCGATGTTCTCGGTGACGTTGCCGAAGAAGATCGAGCTCGCCAGCTCCACCGAGGTGTTGGCGTCCCGGATGTCGACGCCGGCCTCGAAGCCCGTGGCCACGAGGTTGAAGATGTGCGCCTTGGTCGAGCGGCGGAGCAGCATCCCGAACTGCTGCTTGTCGACGTCGGCGTTCTTGCCGCAGAGGGTGGCGTTGTAGATGGTCGGCTCGCTGTTGGGCATGTTGAGCGACCCGTCGGCGTCGTTGTCGCCCTCGAAGCCGTTGGTATCGTCCGCGACCGTCGGGTCCTGCTGCAGTGCCAGGAACTGGAGCTTGCCCTTGTAGCCGAAGTCCCAGTCGAAGCCGTCGTCGCCGTTGTTCGTGCAGACGAGGTGGCTGGCGTTCACGGTCCCGCCGAAGAACTCGAAGCAGTCGTCGAGCGTCTTGTTCACCTGGACGTAGTCGATCTCGGTGCCAGCGCCGACGCCGGCGAGGGTGAGCCCGTTGATCTCGTTGTTCGGGCTCAGCTCGATGCCGCCGAACTCGATGCGTACGTACTTCACCACGCCGCTGTTGTCGTTCGGATCGGCGCCGCCGTAGACGGTGCCGTCGCCGGTGATCCCCTCGACCTGCGCGGAGCCGCCGGGCACGTTGATCGGCGCCTTGCCGAGGAGGATGACGCCGCCCCAGTCACCCGCGGCGCGCTCGCCGGGGTCGGCCTGGCTGGTGAAGACGATGGGGCTGTCGGCCGTGCCCTCGGCCATGATCTTGGCACCGGGCTCGATGATGAGCGTGCCCTGGCTGGCCTTCTCTCCCCTGATCACGGTGCCGGCCTCGATGGTCAGCGTCGCCGGCGCGTTGACGAAGACCTTCCCCTTCATGAGGTAGCACTTGTCCGCGGTCAGCGTGGTGTCGGCGTTGATCTCGCCGGTCAGGTCCTCGTTCGTGCAGGGGCCTCCGCCGGTCGTCGTCGTGCCGGTGCCGGTCGTCATCGTCCCCGTCGTGCTCGTCGCGGTGCTCTGCGTGCCCGTGCTCCCGGCTCCACCCGTGCCGCCCGAGGTGGCGCCCGTCGGCTGGTCCTCTTGCGGATCGTCGCCACAGCCCACCGCGTGCGCGCCGACCGCCACGGCGGCCAAGAGACACAAGGACATCTTCAAGGTCTTCATCCGTTCCTCCATGCGTGGCGCGCACTCTGCGGCGGCCCTGTGTCCTTGGGGCGTGCACACTGTAACGATTGTGAGACGCGCTCGCGTCTCGGCGCCCGGCCGGCGAGCGCTCGTCAGTTGCTCAACGTCGCGCTCAGCGTGAACGTCGTGCCCGTCTTGTACTGGTTGGTGATGTCGAGATCGCTCTCGTCCTCGCCCTGGGTGAACGTGGTGGCCGAGTTCAGGATGTTCTCCACCGCGAGCTTCAGGTCGAAGTGCTGTCCGAGCTTCTGCGCGATGGTCGCGTCGAGCTGGTGGCGCGGCTGCTCGTACTCGTCGGGCAGCTCCGACTTTCCGACCTGCGAGATGCGCGCGCCGAATACGTTGTAGAGGAGCCGGGCGCGCGTGCCGGTCGACTCCGCCGAGTAGTCGAGCCCGGCGTTGACGACGAACGGCGATTGCCCGGCGAGCGGCCGCACGCTGTTCGTCTGCTGGCCGACGAGGGACCCCTCGCCCGCGCCCCCGCGGTCGTCGTCGAGCTCGACGCGCGAGCGGACGAGCGTGAGGTTGCCGAAGACCGAGAAGTCGGCGAGCGCGCGGGCCGCGAACCCGAGGTTCTTGCGGACCTCGATCTCGGCGCCGATGTTCCGCGCCGAGGCCGCGTTCTCGTACGTCGTGACGCCGGCCCCCTGGGGGATGATGATCGGCTCGATGGGATCGTAGAACTGCTTGTAGAAGAGGCTCACCGCCATGACGTCGCCCGGGGTGGGGAAGATCTCGAACCGCAGGTCGGCGTTGTAGATGCTCGTGCGCCGGAGGTCCGGGTTGCCGCGGCTCTCGCGTGCGCCGAAATAGTCCGTGAAGTTGAACGGGGCGAGCTCCCGCAGCTGGGGGCGAGCGACGGTCTTGCCGAGGTTGAGCCGGAGGTTCGCGTCGGGCCTGACCTTGAAGATCACCCCGAGCGCCGGCAGGAGATCGGACGTCTCGAGCTCGGCCTGCACGCGGCCGGCGTTCGGATTGGTGGGATCGAGCGCCACCGAGGGATCGAACGAGTCGAGGACCTGGTTCGAGACCTCGAGCCGCTCGCCGGCGATGACCCGCACCCGCCGGTGGAGGTGCGCGTCGGCCATCAAATAGAGGGCGTAGAGGTTCTGGTCGGCCTCGTAAGCGTCGTTCGGCTGCGTGTTCTCCTCGAGCTTCAGGGAGGTGCCGATGTGGTCCGACGTGAACAGCTCGTCCGGAGGCAGCCTGAAGACCGCGAGGTCGGAGCCGATCGGGAGGAAGCGGAACCGCCGCGCGTCGAACGAGCGGGACTTCACGTTGAAGAGGCCGCCGAGCTTCGCTTGCACGGGGGTGTCGCCGCTCTTGAGCGGCTGGGTCCAGTCGAGCCCGCCGCCGAACGCGGTCTCGCCCTGGGTGCCGAAGAAATGCGATCCGCTCAGCGAGCCGTCGTCCCACGACGAGACGCCGCTCGTGGCATCGGTCACGTACACCGTCTCTCGCGTGTCGGGCTCGTCGGAGCTCGCGTACGAGACGGAGAGGTTGTAGTCGAGGAACGCCTTGTTCGCGGGCCGGACGGTGTGCTGACCGCGCAGCTGCGTGAAGGTGAGCGAACGGCTGACGAATCGCAACCGCGTGTCGGTGATCTCGGAGCCTCGCTCCTCGTTGTACCCCCGGATTTCGCGGGCGGTGTTGTCGGCCGAGCGGCTGTGGAGCACGGTGACCGAAACCTGGTGGTCCTTCCCGGGGCGCCAGGCGACGGTGCTCAGCCCACCCCAGCCGACCTGGTCGATCCCGGTCGTGGCCTCATAGTCGTTCAGGCGGTGGAGGCCTTCCGGCTCGGATGCGTCGTGACTGTAGGTTCGGAGGATCTCGCCGGAGCGCGTGGTGAACTTGCGCCCGTAGTTCAGCGCGAGCATCGCGCCCAGCTGGCCCGAGCCGACCTGCCAGGAATCGCCGACCACCGCGCTGCCGCTGAGGTTCGGCAGGTTCGTCGTGGTCCTCGTCGACATGTACGCGTTGATCGCGCGCCCGTACCGGATCATCTCGTCTCGGGTGATGTCGGTGCCGTCGGGCTTGGTGCCGGGGCGGACGAGCTTGTACGGCGGGATGTCCTCCGGGAGCGCGCGCGCCCCGCCGTCGATCCCGAGCCAGTCCATCGACGACCCCTGGTAGGTGAGGCGGTCGGCGAACGCGCTCTCGGTGTTGAATCCGGCCGAGAGCGTGAGCTGGAGCGTCGTCTTCTCGGGGATCTCGCGCGTCGTGATCCGCACCGAGCCGCCGGCGAAGTCGCCCGGGATGTCGGGCGTGAAGCTCTTCGTCACGGTGATGTCCGAGATCACGAGCGCCGGGAAGAGATCGAGCGGTACGGCCTGACGGTCGGGCTCGGGGCTCGGCAGCGGCGTCCCGTTGAGCAGCGCGTTCGAGTAGCGCTCGCCGAGGCCGCGCACGTACACGAACTTGTTGCCGACGACCGTGGCGCCGACGACCCGCCGTGCCGCGTCGGCGGCGTTCCGGTCGGGGCTCTTCGCGATCTCCTGGGCGCTCACGGCGTCGCCGACGCTGGCGGCGTTCTTGCGGATCGCGAGCTGCGCCGCGGCGGAGGCGCGGTCCGGCGCCGCCTCGACCTCGACCACCTCCTCGGCGCCATGGTCGGGCGCGAGGCCCACGTCGATCTGCGCGACCTTGCCGGCGACCACGCGGACGTTCTGGATGCGCTGGGCCTTGTGGACCTCGTACCAGACGCGGATCTCGTATTGCCCCGGCGGGAGCTCGAGCCGGTAGCGGCCGTCGAGATCCGCGATGGCCTTGAAGCGGGTGCCCACGACCGTCACCTGGGCGTCGAGGAGCGGCTCCTTCGAGACCGTGTCGGTCACGACGCCCCACACCACGCCCTTGCCCTTCGGCGGCGGACGCGAGGGCGACGGCTCGCCCGTCTCGTCGGCGGCCTCCGCGTCGGGCGCCGCGGGCGTGGCGCCGGGCACCACCTCCTCGTCGGCCGGGGGCTCACCCGGGGGCTCCTGCGCGAGCGCGGCGCGCGCGGTGACGAACGGCACCAGGGAAGTGACCAGAAGCAAGGCTGCGCGCGTGGGTCGCATGAGGTCCTCGGCGTGCGGGCGCACCTCGGCCGTCCGGCGCTCGAGACGAGGCCGGGCGGTGCGCTCGCGGGTGGAGATCAGTTCGCGGGCTTCTCGGTCAGGATGGCGATGGTCCGGGCGCCGCCCATCCGGGCGATGTCCATGACCTCGACCGCCACCGCGTACGGCGCGTCGTCGGCGGCGTCGAAGTAGAGGACGCCGTCGGTGCGCGCGGCGAAGACGCGCTCGAGGCGCGCCTTCAGCTCGCCTCGCTCGACCTCGGCCTGGTTGATCCGGATCTTGCCGGTGGCGTCGATGGTGAGCACGACCGGCTTGTCGCCGTCGTCGTGTGGAGCGTCCTTGGCCTCGTCCTTCTTGGGGAGGTTCAGCCAGAACTGCTTCGAGAGGAGCGGGGTGACCACCATGAAGATGATGAGGAGCACCAGCACCACGTCGACGAGCGGCGTCACGTTCATCGTCGGGGTGACGGTGCCCTTCTTCCCGGCGCTGCCGACGGCCATTCCCATGGCGCTAACCCTCGTCCTCGGACTTCGGAGCTCCGCGCGCTCCGCCCTTCTGGCTCACGTTGAGCGAGACGCCGGCGAAGCCGACGCCCTGGCACGTGGCGAAGGTCTCGCGCATCCGCGCGTACTTCACCGACGAGTCGCCCTTGATCACGACGCGGCGCTCCGGCTCGGCGGCGTGCGCCTCGGTGAGGCGCCGCCGCAGCGTCTCGAGGTCGGCCATCGCCTCCTTCTCGAGGAAGAGCGTCCCGCTCGCCGTCATCGTCACCGTGATCGGGTCGAGCTTCGACTTCGACTTCGCGTCCGGCTGGACCACCGCCGGCAGCTCGACGCGCTCGCCGTGCTCGAGCTGGGGTGCGATCACCATGAAGATGATCAGGAGGACGAGCACCACGTCGACGAGCGGCGTGACGTTGATCTCGGGCTCAGGCTGCTGCCTTGAGCTGGCTCTCGCTGTCGCGCCCATGCTCGTGCTCCATCTCGTCGAGCAGCTCGCCGGCGCTGCGCTCGAGACCGAGCTCCACGGCGGCGATGCGGGTGGTGAGGTAGTTGAACGTGAGGACCGACGGGATCGCGACCGCGAGCCCGAGCGCGGTGACCACGAGCGCCTCGGCGATGCCGGCCGAGACCGCCCCGAGGCCGCCCGAGCCGGTCGTCGCGATCCCCTGGAACGCGGTGATGATGCCGACGACCGTGCCGAGGAGCCCGACGAACGGGGCCACCGATCCGACCGACGCCAGGACGGGCAGACCTCGGCGGAGATCGGCGCCGAGCGCCTCGCGGCGGCGATCGATCTCGCGGCGCGCGAGCTCGACCGGGCTGAGGCCGCCCCGCTCGTCGCAGCCGCGCTGGAACCGGCGGATGGCCGGACCGACGACGCGCGCGAGGGCGGAGAGCTTGAACTCGTCGGCGTGCACGGCGAGCTCCTCGAGCCGCCAGCTCTGCAAGAGCGGCCACGCCGCGCCGACGAAGCGGCGCGTCTCGCGCGTCTGGCGCGCGAGCACGATGAGGCGCTCGACCACGACCGCGATCGCCGCGATGGCCATGAGCACCAGCACCAGCGCCACGAGCCTGCTCATCAGGCCCATCGACGCCCAGATATGACCGAGGTTGAACTGCATCTTCGTTCCTTCGTCCTCTCCGCCGGCGCGGCTCGGCGCCGGCGCGTCGATCAGGTCTTCAGCTTGAAGGGGATGCGCGCGACGCGGTAAACCCGGATGGGCCGCCCCTCGTAGATCGCCGGCTTGTATCGCCAGCCCCGAACCGCCGCGAGTACCGCGGCGTCGAACATCGGGTGGCCGCGGACGATCGTCGCCCCGGTGACGTCGCCCGACTCGGTCACGACGAACTTCACGACGACGGTCGCCTCGACCCCGGCGCTGCGCGCCGCCTCGGGGTAGGCCGGCTGCGCGTTCGCGAGCGCGACCGGCGGCGTGGCGTCCTCGGGGAGCTGGATGGGACCGTCGGGCGCGCGCGGGGCAGGCGGCGGTGGAGGCGGGGGCGGGGGTGGGGGCGGCGGCGGCGCGGCCGGTGGCGTGCCGGTGG
>CAYJPW010000204.1:1203-17316 GCA_964372055.1 uncultured Polyangiaceae bacterium | reverse complement strand
CGGATCGCGCCTGGGCTCGAGCGACCGCGAACGCGGATCGCGCCTGGGCTCGAGCCACGCCGAGGTGCTGTGCTTCATCGGCGGCGACCAAAGCACGAGCCCTGCCAACGGCGCGCGCGCTCGCGGTCGCCCGAGATCGGGCGGCTTACGTTGGGGCCTTTGCCCCCAACCCAGCGGATCGATGGATGGTGCCGGTCACGAGGGCGCGGTCGTCCCGGCGGGCACCGCGCGCTCCGACCGCGGAGCGCCCGTCGCACCCGTGCGATCGGCGCTCCGCAGCCGTGGCGATCGGGGCTCCGATGACACCCCGGAGGCCGTGGCCGTCACTCGGATCAATGCTTGCAGATCGCGCTGGACCGGCACGCCGCGAGACGGCTCAGGGTGTCGAGCGGGTTGTCGCACGCCTGCGTGTTGATCTCCTCGATGCACTTGTTCAGCTCATTCTGTTCGATGCCGCCGGGACAATCGCCGAGGTTGAGGTCGTCACGCGTCTTGTTGCTGATGTCCGAGACGCACGCCTCGACGGACGCGTACTTCTTCCCCTGGCCGACGTTGTTGCAGCGAGCCTCGCGCTGGCAGCGTGACTGGCTGATGTTGTTGACGGCGTTCGACGCCGCCGCGGCGGCGCCCGGAGCGGCGCTCGGAGCGCGCTCCCCCGGCGCGCGCTCCCCCGGCGCGCGCTCGCCCGGCGCGCGTTCGGCGGGCGCGGGCTCGCCCGGTGCGCGCTCGGTGCCGAGGGCGCGCTCGTCGCGCTTGCACCCGACCCCGGCGATGAGAGCCGCGCCCAGCCCGAAGGTGGCGAGACCGGTCATGAGCTTCGTTCCCATGGACTCCTCCTCCCAGGCCGTGGTGCAACGCGGGCGCCACCGCGCGTCCGGGCCGCTCGGGAGCACCGGACGAGGTGCGCCGTGCGCGGATCGCCCGCGGCGCGCCCGCCCGGCACTCGCACGCGGCCGAGGCCGGCCGCTCTTGGCGCGGGCGCGCAGGCGGTCTAGGCGTTTCGGATGATCCAGATCTCCACGCAAGCCATCGGCCTCCTCCGCGACCGCCTGCTCGAGACCGGCGGCCCGCCCTCGGTGCTCGCCACCGGCCCGGAGGCCCTCGCGGCCGCGCACCCGATGGAGGGCGACGAGGAGGCGAAGCGCCTCTTCCTGGCCGCGTTCGAGGCGATGTTCATCATGGTCGCGGCCGACGGCACCGTCGGCGCGGAGGAGAAGGACGTGCTCCGCGGGGCGATCCGCGAGCTGACCGCCGGCGCGGTGCGCACCGCCGAGATCGAGAAGATGAGCGCCGAGTGCGAGGCCCAGATCAAGGCGCACGGCGCGGACAAGCGCCTCTCGGCGGCCGCCGAGGCGCTCAAGGGCGAGCGCGTCGCCGCCGAGGCCGCGTTCGTGCTCGCCGCGGCGATGGCCTTCGCCGACGAGGAGATCGCCGACGAGGAGAACGAGACCCTCAACCGCTTCGCCGAGCTGCTCGGGATCGACGAGGACCGGGCCAACGAGCTGCTCGACGAGCTCGAGCCGGCCACCTGACCGCGCTCGCCGATCTCCACCGCCACCTCGACGGATCGCTGCGCGCGGCCACCGCGGCCGAGTTCGCGGCGCGCGCCGGGGTGGAGGTCCCGACCGATCTCCGGTTCCGCGCGGGGATGGGGCTCGAGGCCGCGCTGTCGCGGTTCGCGTTCACCCTCTCGCTCCTGCAGCAGCCGGCCGAGGTGCGGCGCGTCGCCTCCGAGATCTGCGAGGACGCGGCCGCCGAGGGGGTGACGACGCTCGAGATCCGCTTCGCGCCGCAGCTCCACCGCGGCGCGGCCCCCGAGGCGATCGTCGACGCCGCGCTCGCAGGCATCGGCGGGCGCGCCGGCCTCGTGCTCTGCGGCCTGTACGGCCAGCCGCCCGCGACGCTCGAGCACCTGGTCTCGATCGCGGCGGCGCGCCCGGGCGTCGTCGGCATCGATCTCGCCGGCGGCCCGCTCCCGTCGCACGCCTTCTGCCTCGAGGACTACGCGCCGGCCTACCGGCGGGCCGCCGAGCTCGGGATCGGGCGCACCGTCCACGCCGGCGAGGGCCGCCCTCCCGCCGAGATCCGCACCGCGGTCCAGGTGCTCGGCGCGCAGCGCATCGGCCACGGCACCACGCTGCTCGACGATCCCCGCGTGGTCGAGCTCGTGATCGAGCGCGGCGTCACCCTCGAGGCCTGTCCGACGAGCAACGTGCACACCGGCGTGATCGCCTCGATCGAGGCCCACCCGCTGCCCCGCTGGCTCGAGCTCGGCGTCGCCGCCTGCGTCTGCACCGACAACACGCTCCTCTCGGCGGTCGACGCGCCCGAGGAGCTCCGGCGCGTGGCAAAGATCCCCGGGATGTCGGCCGCGGCCATCGCGACGGTCGTCGAGGCGGGCCACGCCGCCGCGTTCCGGCGCTGAATCTCCCGGGCTTCGGGGCGAGGCCTGCCATCGCCGTTCGCCGGGCGCGTGCCCCGTGTGTCCCCGCACACCGCGCTCCCGCCGTGGGTTGAATCGCGGGCCGAGTTGGGATCTCCTCGGTCGAGGCTTCCCTTGCTCGCACGGCGGCTCGTCCTGCTCGCGCTCGGTCTCGGGTCCGCTTCCACGGGCTGCGCCGTCTCGCGCGCGCCCGCGACGCCCGGCAGCCTGGGGAGCATCGCGGGGGAGCTCGACGCGCTCGCCGGGCCCGAGGTCCGCTCGTACGGCGCGGTGTTCCGCTCGGTCCTCGAGGACGCGCTCGACAAGGACGAGTTCGTCTGCGCCCCGACGCCGCACGACGTGTTCTTCTCGCGCGCGCCCGAAGGAGCCCGCGTCATCCGCGGGGCGATGCCGCACTACGGCGTGTGGTTCGCGCCGATGCGGTACGAGGTCCGGCGCGGGGCCGGCGCCTGGCGCGTCGCCGTGAACGTGCGCGTCGAGCCGCCGCCCGAGGGCGCGCTCCTCGAGCTGCCCGACTGCGCGCTCGCCGGCCGCGTCGACGGCGCGCTCGCCTGCGCCGGCGATCGCGCCTGGGAGAGCGAGGCGCCGATCTGCCCCTCGTCGCGCGTGTTCGCCGCGCGCGCGACGACGCGCACCGTGCAGGCCCTCCTCGAACGCTGGTCGACCGAGGTGGAGCGCTACTTCAACCGCGACGCGGCCGCGTTCGGCCTGCCCGTGACCTACGACTTCGAGTTCTTCCTCGACGAGGACGCGCGCGGGCGGCGCGTCGACCTGAGCCTGCCCCTCGCCACCACCTGCGGGCGGACGCCCTACTTCGCGGCCGCCTCGAGCGGCTGGTCGTTGCCGGTGCTGGCGCACGAGATGGGCCACGTGCTCGGATTGCTCGACGAGTTCGAGGACGTCGGCGAGATGCTGGGGATCGCCTACACCTCGCCGTCGGGCCTCGAGCTCTCGCGCATGGGCGAGTCGCGGACGGAGGCGAGCATGGTCCTGCCGCTCCATCACTACCTCGTGCTCCGACGGTTCTTCTGCCCCGAGCCCGCCGCCGCCGATCCGTACTCCGGCGCGCGGCTGTGAGCCCCGCCGCGCCGCCGTGAGGCCCGCCGCGCGCGCCGGATGGATCGAGCGCGCGAGCCCGCGAACGAAGCAGCGCGCGACCCCGCGGAGGATCGCGCGCGCGGCGAGGCAGCCGCGCCGCGAAGGCCCGGTCGGCGCGTTGACTTCGCCGACCCCCAGGTTCAAAGTCGGAGGCCATGGCGTACGGCGGACAAGGCGGTTGGCCCCCCGGACCTCCGGGCGGCCCTCCCGGAGGCTACCCGCAAGGCCCTGCCGGATGGCCGGGCGGCGGGGGCTATGGTCCGCCCCCTCCGCCCCCCGGGTACCAGGCCCAGGGCGCGAGCAGCCGCGCCACCACGGCGCTCATCCTCGCGATCGGATCCTGGGTGCTCTGCGGCTGCCTGATGAGCCTTCCGGCCGTCTTCCTCGCCAAGTCCGAGCTCGCCGACATCGAGCGCGGCGCCGCGCCGCTCGCGGGCAAGGGGATGGCGCAGGCCGCGTTCTGGGTCGCGCTCATCAACCTCATCCTCTACGGGCTCGTGGCCGTGCTCTACGTCGTCCTCATCGCCGTCGGCGTCGTCGCCGGCGTGAGCCAGGGCAACTTCTAGGGCCAGCCATCGCCGATGGACCGGCGGCGCTTCCTCCAGCGGGGCCTGGTCGGCGGGGCCCTGCTCGCCCTCGCCGGCGCGGGGCTCGGCCTTCGCCGCGGCGCTCGGGTCGCCGATCCGATCGCGGCGCTCCGTGTCCTCGACGCCTCGGCGTTCCAGGTGCTCGTCGCGGTCGCGCGCCGCGTGGTGACCGCGCCCGAGGCCGATCACGTGGCGATCGCCCACGCCGTCGACCAGGGGCTGATCGCGAGCCCGCGCGAGGCGCAGGAGGACGTGCGCAGCGTGCTGCATCTCTTCGAGAACGCGCTGCCGGGTCTGCTCTTCGACGGCCGCACCGCGCCGTTCACGACGCTCGGCCCCGACGCGCAGGACCAGGTCCTCGCGGCGTGGCGCGACAGCCGCTTCGTGCTCCGGCGCAGCGGCTACCAGGCGCTCCGCCGGCTCTGCCTCGCGACGCACTACGGCGGCACGCACGCCTGGAGGCGCATCCGCTATGGCGGCCCGCCGCAGACCGGGGGCTTCTTCCTCGACGACTCCCAGGCCGGGACGGCGGCATGGCTCGCCCGCGCCGAGGAGAAGACGCCTTGACGAAGCTCTCGGCGGTGCGGGCGAGCCCGCGCGTGACCGACGGCTCGGTCGCCGGCGCCGACGTCGAGCTCACCGCCGACGTCTGCGTCGTCGGCAGCGGCGCGGGCGGCGCCGTCGCCGCGGCGACGCTGGCCGCCGCGGGGATCGACGTGCTCGTCGTCGAGGAGGGCGGCTACTTCAGCCACGCCGACTTCACGATGAAGGAGGCCGAGGTCGGCCCGAAGCTCTACCAGGAGGCGACGCGACGCACGACCGCCGACGCGGCGATCGCGCTGATGCAGGGCCGCGCCGTCGGGGGCACCACCGTCGTCAACTGGACGACGTGCTTCCGCACGCCCGAGGACGTCGTCGACCACTGGGCGCGCCGGCACGAGGTCCGCGGCTTCTCGTACGCCGATCTCGTGCCCCACTACGAGCGCATCGAGGAGCGCCTCGCGGTCCGCAAGGTCGACGAGCCCTCGATGAACCGCAACAACAAGAAGCTCTTCGAGGGCTGCAAGGCGCTCGGCTGGCACGTCGATACGACGCGGCGGAACGTCTACAGCTGCATGCAGACGGGCGCCTGCGGCATGGGCTGCCCCATCAACGCCAAGCGCTCCATGCTGGTGACGATGATCCCCGACGCGATCGACGCCGGCGCGAGGCTCCTCTTCCGCTGCCGGATCGATCGCCTCGAGACGGCCGCGGGGGAGGTCCGCGCCGCGACCGGCACCCTCCTCGACGCGGGCGGCTACGCGCCCACGGGCCGCCGCGCGAGGATCCGCGCCCGGCGCTTCGTGCTCGCCGGCGGCGCCGTGAACACGCCCGCGCTCCTGCTCAGGAGCGGCATGGACGAGGGCGGGCGCGCCGGCGTGCGCACGTTCCTGCACCCGACGGTGGTGAGCCTGGCGCGCTACGACGAGCCGATCGAGCCCTACTACGGCGCGCCGCAGAGCGCGGCGAGCCACGAGTTCTCGCACCGCGGCGGCGACGTCGGCTTCTTCATGGAGGCGGCGCCGGGCTACCCGTCCGCGATGGCCGTCGCGACGCCGGGCTTCGGGGAGGACCACGCGGGCCGGATGGCGAGCCTCTCGCGCACCGCGATCCACATCGCGCTGGCGATCGACGGCTTCCACGAGGGCGCCCCCGGCGGCGTGGTTCGGCTGCGCCCCTCGGGCGCGCCGGTGCTCGACTACCCCATCCCGCCGCGCGTCTGGGAGTCGCTGCGAACGGCGCAGAAGCGCCTCGCCGAGCTCCAGCTCGCCAGCGGCGCCCGCGAGGTGCTGACGCTCCACGAGCCGGCGCGCCCGATCGCGCGCGCCGCCGAGATCGGCTCGACGGTCGACGCGCTCCCGTGGGAGCCGGGCCGGGTCGGGCTCTTCAGCGCGCACCTCATGGGCGGCTGCGCGATGGGCGACGACCCGTCGAGCTCCGTGGTCCGCTCCGAGGATCTGCGCGCGCACCGCTGGCACAACCTCTGGGTGATGGACGGGTCGGTGTTCCCCACGAGCCTCGGGGTGAACCCGCAGGAGTCGATCTACGGCCTCGTGAGCCTGATGGCCTCGAGGCTCGCGGGCGCCGCGCGCTCTAAATCGTGAGCGCGCCGGTGCGGATGAGGTAGGCGAGCTTCTGCCGCTGCTCGGCGTCGAGCATGGCGTGGATGCGCTCGAGCGCCTTCGAGACCGCGTCGCGGAGGCGCTCGGCGATCTTGACGCGCTGGGCGCCGGCCTCGGCGACCTTGGCGGCGTCGAACGGCTCGGCCGCGATGGCGTCGGCGTAGGCCGTGGTGGCGCGCCGGTTGTCGACGGCCGCCTGGGCGCGCTCCGTCTTCAGCTCGTCGAGGATGGCGGCGAGCTCGGCCACCTGCTTGTCCTCGAGCTCGAGCTTGAACGCGAGGAACCGGAGCGGGCGGCGCACGCCGAAGGCGCCGCCGCCGAAGTCGTCCGCGTCGGGCGGGCCCGCGAAGGCGTGCTCGACGTGGGCGCAGGGCCCGCCGTGCCCTCCCCCGTGCCCGCAGTGCGCCGAGGCGGCGTGCTCGGCGTGACGGTGCGCGCGCTTCCACCAAGCGATCATTCCAGGATGCATCGTTCGTTCCTCCTGCCGGGGCGTTCGCTCCCGGCGGCTGCCATCGCGCGGGCATCGTGCCTCGCGCGGTACGACAAGGTTGTCACCGGGCTCGAGCTTGTCAACCGCCGGTGGTGCCCTCGGGGAACCATTCGAAGAACTGCTTCAACGCGGCGCGCTGCGGCGCGGGCATCCACTCGAAGTTGCGTCCGCGATCGATGATCTCCCAGAAGTCCTTGGTCTCGACGCGCTCGAGCTCGTCGCGGATCGCGCGGAGGCGCTGGCGGGGCTCGTCGGCCATGTCGCGCTGGATGCGCCGCGCCTTCTCCTCGGCGCCCGCGGCGATGTAGTAAGCCGCGAGCTTGACCTGCGCCTTGCGCACGCCCTTGAGCGCCTGCTCCTGGCTGCGCTCGGGCGAGGGGCGATCGAGGTCGAGGAACGCGAAGAGGAGCGCGTCCTCCTCGGGCAGCCCGAGCTCGTGGGCGAGCTGGCACACGGCGCCGACGTCGTAGGCGACGGTCTCGGTCACGAAGGAGAGCTTCATGTCGAAGCTGACGTGACCGTAGTACTTCATGTGGCCCACCGCGGTGAGCGCGGCGGCGCCGTCCTTGCTGCGGAGCATGTGCTCGGCGAGAAGGCGATACTGGTTGAGGACGTTGTACGCGGTGCGCACGTCCTTGGCGTTGAGCGTCGCGCGCAGGTACGAGTTCAGGTACCTGAGGACGAGCGACATGAGCTCGGCGTCGCGCGTGGCCAGGGCGGCCTCGCCGATGTAGCGCGTGTCGATGGCGACGAGGTAGTTGATGTCGCGCATGTTGCCGAGCGCCTCGTTGTAGATGCCGAGGTACTGGCGCATCACCTTCCACTCGACCCAGGTCCGCCTCGCCTCGAGATCGGCGAGCGACTCGGGGTCCATGGCGACGAAGTCGGGGTTCTCGCGGATGTCGGCGCCGATCTCGAACCAGCGCGAGAGCGCGCCCGGCTTGAGCTTGACGTACTCGATGGCGAAGTCCTTGAGCGCGTCGACGGCGCGGCTGGCGATGATCTTGTCCTTGCCCGAGATCGAGTTGGAGGTGATGTCGGTCAGCTCCTCCATCGCGTTGAGCGCCTCGGCCTGCGCCTCGGTGCAGGCGTGCTCGTCCTCGTTCCGCGATCCCTGGTCGACGACGCGGATGGCGTCGCGGCGGATGCGCGAGATGATGTTCGCCGGCTCGAGGAAGCGGAACACGTAGGCGAAGTACGGCGCCATCATCACCAGGCACACGGTGGTGGTGGTCATCATCGCGAGGATGGTGAGGCGCGGCACGAAGTCGGCGCGGAGCGACAGGCTCACCCACACGCCCGAGACGCAGGCCACGATGTAGAAGCCGAGGACCCCGATGTTGATCCGGTCCTTGAAGAACATCGTGGCGACGCCGGTGTACCGCTCGGCGGAGAGCTGGACGATGATCGAGACGACGCTGATCACCAGGCCGAGCACGCCGGCGACCATGCCGCCCAGCGAGCTGACCGCGTCGGTGATGTGGTCCTGATCGAAGAAGAAGTACCGGTGGAGGCTGTCGGGCGCCGCGGCGCTCGCCGGGCCTCCGGTCGCGAGCAGATCGATCGTGTACAGGACCGCGACCGTGGCGATGGCGATCGACGCCAGCGTCACCATCGGCAAAGCCCAGACGCGCCGCCACGACGCGGCTCTGCCCTTCGCGCTCATCGCCCTGCACGGTAGCCGAGGCGCGCGGCGCCATCCAGAGCGCGATCGGGGTAGGATGCGCCACGATGAGACACGCGACGCACGTTCGAGCGGCTCGCCGCGGAGCCGCGATCGCCGTGTGCGCCGTCGCGGCCGCGGCGACGGGCTGCGGCGCGGAGGTGCAGCGCTTCCCGCTGCGCGATCCGCTCTGGGTCGACTCGGATCGCACGCCGTGGAGCCACCCGTGCCGCGCGGATCCGGACCCGCCCAAGGACGACCCGAAGCACCAGCTCTGCCTCCCCGAGGAGTACGAGTCGGCATTCGCGTGGGACGCGGCCGACAACACGGTGTTCCGGCCGCTGAGCCGACTCTTCGCGGTCGATCCCGGCGGCGAGGCCGTCAACGTCAACGCCGTGGACGAGGTCCCCGACTCGAGCTGGTTCGAGAACCGCATCGGGACCAAGGGCATGACGCCGGACGAGGTCTTCTCCGGCTACTGCGGCGCCAAGATCCTCGAGCCCGCGACGGCGCCGGACGGCTCGTGGGTCATCGACATGGGCAAGCCCAACGGCGCCAACCCGGGCTTCCGCGTCAAGGTCGAGGGCGTCGGCAAGTTCATGCTCAAGGCCGATCCGTCCGACCAGCCCGAGCGCGCGACGGGCGCGACCTCGATCGCGTCGCGGCTCTACTACGCCGCCGGCTGGTGGGCGCCGTGCGACTCGGTCGTGTACTTCAAGCCGTCGCTGCTCGAGCTCAAGCCCGGGCTGATGGTGACCGACAACAGCGGCATCGCGCGCCCCTTCGATCGGAAGGCGCTCGACGCGCTGCTCGCGAAGGCGTCGCACCGGGGCGAGCTCGTGCGCATGGTCGCCTCGCGCTGGCTGCCGGGGCGCGCCATCGGCCCGTTCAAGTACGAGGGCACGCGGAGCGACGACCCCAACGACGTCGTCCCGCACGAGGACCGGCGCGATCTCCGCGGCGCGCGCGTGATGGCCGCGTGGCTCAACCACTTCGACTCGCGCGAGCAGAACACGATGAGCACGTGGATGGCCGCCGACGAGAAGGACAAGGAGTCGTCGCCCGGCCACATCCGTCACTGGTACATCGACCTCGGCGACTGCTTCGGCAGCGAGTGGGCCTGGGACGGGCTCTCGCGGCGCCTCGGGCACTCGTACTACCTCGATCCCGGCGACGTCGCGCGCGACCTCCTCACCCTCGGCGTGGTCGAGCGGCCGTGGGATCGCGCCCAGCGCTCGCCCGACGGGACGATCTTCGGCTACTTCAACGCGCGGGACTTCGAGCCCCACGGGTGGAAGGGCGGCTACCCGAACCCGACGTTCGCGCGCATGACCGAGCTCGACGGCGCGTGGGCCGCGCGCATCATCGCGCGCTTCACCCCCGAGCACGTGGTCGCCGCCGTCGCGGTGGGCGACTACACCGCGCCCGAGCACTCGGACTTCCTCGTCCACCACCTGCTCCTGCGGCGTCAGGCGATCCTCGCGCGCTACTTCGCCAAGCTCTCACCGATCGCCGACGTGAAGGTCACCGGGCAGGCCGAGCTCTGCGGCACCGATCTGGCGCGGCAGACGGGCGCCTTCCCGGCGCAGAGCTTCCGCTACTCGGCGACGGTGTACTCGGGCGAGCGCCTCGCCGCGACGAGCCGGCCCGCGGCGCGCCCGGCGCCCGACGGCAGCGTGTGCGTGACGCTCTCGCACGTCGCCGACGACGGCGGCGCGGCTCCCGACGCGCCCTCGCGCTACGTCGTCGTCGACATCGCCAACGGCAGCGCCGACGGGCCGCTCCGAGCGCACCTCTACGACACGGGCCCGCGCGGCGGCTTCAGGCTCGTGGGCGTCGAGCGGCCCGACGACGCCACGCCGCCGGGCTGAAGCGGCGCGCTCCTAGTCGTCGTTCGCGCCGTGGAGGATCGCCTGGATCTTGATGGCCCTCCCGATCGATTCCAAGACGCCGCCTTGCTTGATCAAGGCGTTGCCGAACCGGAGCCGGTCGTCCGGCGTCTTGAGCTCGCGCACCCCGAGCTGCCGGAACGTCTGATCCACGATCTGTCGCCCGCGATCCGCCCCCATCACGTTGAACACCTTCTGCAGGGCTGCCTGTTGCGACATCGTGACAGCCCCTCAGCTCAGCCGCTCGGCGGCGTCCGCGACGCGCTTGGCGCCGTCGGGCGAGATGGTGTGGATGACGTCCACGAACATGCGGTTGTGCATGCCGAGGACGAGGAAGGTGTTGCGGTAGGCGGCGTGCTGCGCGCGCAGGATGGCTTCCTGCTGCTCGCTCGAGAACTGCTTGCCCGTCGCGCGCTCCAGGCTGGCGACGTCCATCTTCGACTGCTGGGCGAGGAGCCCGTCGAAGGCGCCGATGAGGTCGATGTAGTCGGCGAACGCCTTCTCGATCTGCGCGGGCCCCGCGTCGGACACGAGCTTGTCGAGCTCGAGGGCGTCGATCTTGGCGTGCTGCGCCTCCTCCATCCAGTGGTGCTTGAGCAGCCGCGCGAAGAGGGGGTCGATCGACTCGTCGTCGCGCACGCTCTCGGTGTAGTGCGCCTGGGTCATGATCTCGAGGTGCAGCGTCACCAGCAGGACGCCCATCGGGCTCTTGCTGAGGATGACCCCCGCGACGGCCGCCGCGTCCCGCAGCACCTCGCACTCGTGGCCGAACCCCTCCTTGAACGCGTCGAGGTACCGGAGGAAGAGCTGCTGGTGCTTGATCTCCTCGTCGGCGAACCGCACGAGGGCGCGGATCGCGTTGTGATCGCCGTGCATCTCCGCCTGCGCGTGCCGCACGGCGGTGGCGATGATGTACTCCTCGACGAACGCGAAGAGGTTGAGGTAGGCGTGACCGGTGATCTGGTTGAGCTTCAGCCCTTCGTCCTGACTCAGGAACGAGACCGCCCGGTCCCCCGCGAGCGCCTCCGGAAGGAACGGCCTCTTGAAGTCCAGGCGCGTGTCGGGAGGCATCACCTCGTCGATGAGCCAGGAGACCTTCTCCGAGTTGCGAACGCATGTGGCGTAGTCGTAGTTGAGCTCGAGCACCGGCACCTCCGGCGCCAGTGTACGTGACCCTACCGGCGTCCAGCAACGCGCCCTGTCCCGCTCGTCGCGACGACGGCCTGCCCGCGGCGTCAGACGAGCTGGCCGCAGCGCGTGCACCGGTACGTCCGCGCAGCGGACGACATCCCTCGGTGGATGACGTGCGTCGCGTGCTCCAGGACGGCCGAGTGGTCCTGGCAACGCGGGCACCAGACCACCTTGTTGTTCTCCTGGATCTGGTGGAGCGGGACGCCGGCCGCCTCGAGGCGAGCGTCCTCGACGCGCTGCTCGGAGGCGTCGATCTCGTCCTCGGCGTGGCAGCGCCCGCAGACCTGGTTGCCGAGACGATCGAAGTACGAATCCGACGGCGGCGTCGGCGTCCGGCAGCGGTCGCAGGGGCGCATCGACGCGAGGCGCTGCTGATGGGCGGCGAAGAGCCGATCGATCTCCGGGCGCGCGTGCACCTCGGCGATGCCGGCGGCGGTGAGGTGCCGGAGCGCGGCCTCGTGCGGCGCCCCCTGCGCGATCATGTCGGCGGCCTCCTGGCGGAGGCGCCTGGGGTCCGACGCCTCGGCCTGGCGCTTGAGCTCGACGAGGCGCTCGACGAGCGCGCCGGCCTGCGCTGGATCGGCGCCGAGCTCGACGAGGCGGGCCCGGACGGCGTCGGGCGCGACCCCCCGCTTCATCATCGCGACCGCTTCGTTGGTGAGGCTCGCGTCCATGGGCTGCATCGCGCGCCGAGCGTAACAGACGCCGTCACGCCGGCGTGTGGCACACCGCTTCGACGTTGTTGCCGTCGGGATCGAGGACGAACGCGCCGTAGTAGCCGGGGTGGTACTGCGGGCGCGGCCCCGGGGCGCCGTTGTCCGTGCCTCCCGCGGCGAGCGCCGCGCGATGGAAGGCGTCGACCGCGGCGCGGTCCTTCGCGAGGAACGCGAGGTGGAGTCGGCCCTTCGGCTCGCCCTCGGCGAACCAGAGGTCGGGCTTGCCGCCCGCGCCCATGCCCACGACCGGCGCCTTGGGGCCGCTCGGGTGCGCCGGGTCGGGGAACTCCATCACCACGGCGTAGCCGAGGGGCGCGAGGGCGCCGAGGTAGAACGCCTTCGAGGCCGCGAACGAACGCACCGAGAAGCTCACGTGATCGATCATCGCGTCTGCTTACGACACGGCGGCGGCGGCGCGCAACCCGGACAGCAGGAGCGCGCCGACGCGCGGGCGGGCGCGCATCACGGAGCGCCGTCGATCTGCTCGACCATGCGGGTCAGCGCAATGATGATCCGCCTCACCTCGTCGGTGCCGAGATCGACCGGATCGCCGCGGGAGGTCACCGCCTTGATCTGGATCGAGTCGCCGTCGACCCAGCAGCGGAAGTCGTCGAGCGTGAAGGCGCCGGAGGGATCCATCCTCCGATGTTCGCGCGTCGGGAGCTGCGCAAGCCGCGAGCGCACGCCGACGCTAGAAGCCCTGGTGGGTCCCGAAGAGGAAGCGCACGTCGTTCGGGTGGGTGCCCTGCTCGAACGTGTCGGCGCCGAAGCCGACGAGCAGGTCGAACGAGGTGTCGCGCGAGGCGCTGCTGCGCAGGCCGCCCCAGAAGGCGAGGCGCAGCTTCTCCGCGTCGAAGCCGTCGAGGCGCTCGCCCCAGACGTTGCCGATCGCGGCGGTCGCCGAGCCGTCGAGGAACGCCCACACCGGCCAGCGGTACTCGAGCTGCGCGACCGTGGCGCTGCGCCCGTAGAGGCGCGCCGGCCGGAAGCCTCGCATCGTGTCGCCGCCGAGCTCGACCAGCTCGGGGAACGGGATCTCGCCGTCGCCGAGCGGATCGGCGAAGAGGGCCGTCACCGAGAGGCCGACGACGCGGTTCTTGCCGGTGACGTCGACGTAGCCGCCGATGCTGCCGCCGTACTCGATCCAGCGCGTCTGTGCGGGGTCGTCCATGTCGAAGTCGTGCTCGAGCTTGCCCTCGACGCGGACGCCGTGGCCGGGCGCGGGGCGCGGGCGGCGCGTGTCGTAGGCGACCGAGAGCGTCTGGCGGTAGGCGATGTACCCGTCGTCGAACCCGGGCGGCGCCTCGACCACGCCCGCGGCGACCGCGTCGCGCAGCGGGAGGTAGTGGCCGGAGCCGCCGTCGCCGAACGAGACGCTCCGGACGCTGGTGCCGAGGGCGACGTTGGTGCGCTCGCCGAGCTTGGCGTCGAAGGTGACGCTGCCGGCGACGACGCCGTAGTCGTAGCGAAACTCGGGGCGCTCGCCGGTGTCGGGGCCGATGCCGTGGTAGACGCCGTCCGGGCGCGTCCACGCCTCGCCCCGGAAGCGCAGGCTCGCGCGGTCGTCGAGCTCGACGCGATCGGCGACGGTGAGGCGCAGCCAGTCCTCGCCGCCGGTCGCCGCGTGCACGCGCAGGCCGTTCCCCTTGGCGAGGAAGTCGTCGTAGAAGAAGTAGACGCCGACGCTCGAGCGCAGGCCGAAGTCGACGAGCGCGGTGGGCACCACGCCGATGTTGCCGTTCGGGCCGAAGGTGAAGATCTCGGTCACCTCCTTGACCCACTGCCCCCGCTCGGCGGCCACGGTGAGCGCGCCGAGCGGCTTGCGCAGCAGGTACTCGCTGACGAGGTACACCGGGAAGAAGACGGCGCGCGGCACCCAGAGGAGCACCTCGCCGGGCGTCGGCGCAGGATCGGGCCGGCCGTCGTAGTCGGGCAGCGGTCGCTCGTCGCCGCTCGTGAGCGGGGCACCGCCCGCGGGCTTCGGCGGTGCGCTCGCGCCGCCCGCAGCCTCGGGCTTCGGCGGCGCGGGCGCGGGCGGCGCGGCGGGCGGCGTCTCTGGCGGAGCCGGCGCGGCCGGCGGAGGCGGCTCCTGCGCTCGCGCCGACGCGGCGGCCGCGATCACGCCCAGCCCCGCGACGAACGCTTCAAGGCGCTTCGCGAGGGTGCTCGTCATGTGGGACGTGCGCGCGTGATCATCGGCGCCCAGCTCTATCCGATCGACTCGGGCGAGGAAAGTGAGCGCCGGCCCACGGCGCGGCCCGCGACGGCGCGCCGCTCACGCGTGCGCGTGCAGACCGCCCCGAACGAGGAAGCGAGCTGTTAGCATCGCCCGCCATGCCAGAGGGGGCGCCCGGATGAGCAGCGACGGAGGCGGTCCGGAGATCGCGAAGCGCCAAGGCGGAGAGGGGGATCCGCCGAAGCGCGCGCTCGACGCGTTCCTCTCGATCTTCGCCGAGGTGAAGGCCGGCGAGGGGCTCACCGCCGTGCTCCTCACGGCCGACGTGCTCCTCCTCCTCGTCGCCTATTACCTCCTCAAGACGGTCCGCGAGCCGCTCATCCTCGCCAGCGGCGGCGCCGAGGCGAAGAGCTACGCGACCGCGGGCCAGGCGGTGCTCCTCATCTTCGTCGTCGAAGGTTACGGCGCGCTCGCCCGCCGGCTCTCGCGGATGACGCTGATGACGGTCACCTCGCTGTTCTTCGCGTCGAACCTCGGCCTCTTCTACCTCCTGGCGCTCTTCAAGGTCCCCTACCTCGGCGTCGCCTTCTTCCTCTGGCTCGGCTGCTTCAGCCTCACCGTCATCGCCCAGTTCTGGTCCTTCGCCAGCGACCTGTACACGCCGGAGCAGGGCAAGCGCCTGTTCGCCATCGTGGGCGTGGGGAGCTCCGTCGGCGCCGTCATCGGCTCCTACGCCGCCAAGCTCCTCATCGAGCCCGTCGGCGCGTTCCAGATGATGCTCCTCGCCGCCGTGCTCCTCCTCGTGTGCCTGGCCATCACCCGCGCCGTCGACGCGCGCGAGGCCGGCCGCGAGCGCGGCAAGGCGGCCAAGGACGACAAGCCCGTCGGCGGCAAGGGGGGCTTCGCGATGCTCCTCGACGATCGCTACCTCCTGCTCATCGCGGCGATCATCCTGGTGCTCAACTGGGTGAACACCACCGGCGAGTTCATCCTCGACAAGACCATCCTCGCGGCCGCCGCCGATCGGATCGACGGGTTCGCCGCCATGGCCCCCGAGGCGCAGGAGAAGGCGCTGGAGGTGTTCGTGGGGAAGTTCCGCGGCGACTTCTTCTTCTGGGTGAACCTCCTCGG
The DNA here is from genome assembly GCA_964372055.1 of uncultured Polyangiaceae bacterium. Taxonomy (GTDB): domain Bacteria; phylum Myxococcota_A; class Polyangia; order Polyangiales; family Polyangiaceae; genus CAYJPW01. Next base: position 1,770 of record CAYJPW010000204.1, on the reverse strand, counting down.
CGCGGGCCTACAGCTCTTCGTCGTGTCGCGCGTCTTCAAGTACCTGGGCGTGCGGATCGCGCTCTTCTCGCTGCCGCTCATCGGCCTCTTCGGCTACGGCGTGATGGCGTTCGTCCCGGTGCTGAGCCTGGTGCGCCTCGCCAAGATCGCCGAGAACAGCTGCGACTACTCGCTCTACAACACGTCGAAGCAGGCGGTGTGGCTGCCGACGAGCCGCGAGGCGAAGTACAACGCCAAGACGGCGATCGACACCTTCGTCGTGCGGGCCGGCGATCTGCTCTCGGGCGCGCTGGTGCTCGTCGGATCGCGCCTCGGCTTCGGGAGCAAGCACTTCGCCCTGACCAACATGGCGCTGGTCGCGGTGTGGGTCGTGCTGGTGGTGCTCATCGGGCGCGAGCACAAGCGGCGCACCGACGACTCGGAGGCCGCCGAGGCGGCGCTCAAGGCCGCGGCCTGACGGAAACGGTCGCGTCGGGCCGAGGCCAACGCGCGGCGACGGACGGGGCCGTCGCCGCGGCCGCGCACCCTGTCGCGCGCACGATGCGGTCCGGGGAGGCGCACCCGCCC
>CAYJPW010000204.1:0-1193 GCA_964372055.1 uncultured Polyangiaceae bacterium | reverse complement strand
GGGGGGGCGCTAAGGGCGGGGGCTTGCCGCACCGGGGGGGGTGGGGCGGCGCCAACGGGGCGGCCTGGGCGGGGCGCGGCGCCGCGGCGGCGAACCGTGTCGCGCGCTCGATGCTCTCCGGGAAGGCGCTCGAGCGCGAGCGGCTCGCGGCCGAGCCATCCGCGCGCGAGCGAGCGAACCGGCGGCGAGCCTGAGCGGGTGCGCCCTCGACGGAGCGGCGCGTGAAGGCATGTGCCGCCCGCGACGCGGCTCTGCCGTGGCACGGAAGCCGCTTGGATGTGCTCGGAATGCGCCGGCGGTCTCCAGGTCCGGGGCCATGCACGAGGTGACCTGGAGGCCGCTGGCGGTTCCCCCCAAGACGACAGCCATGACCACTCGACGGAAGAGCCGGCAGAAGAGCGATCGCCCGGCGAGCCGGAAGCGCACGGGCAAGCGCGAACGGCGGGCGAGCACGCAGAAGCTGTACGTCGTCCGGATCGGCGAGCGCGTGGCGCTCGATCTGATCTTGCCGGGCGATGGGGCGCTCATGGCGTTCGTGCGCGTCGACGGCGAGCTTCTCGCCGAGCTGCCGGTGCTCGGGCAGGCGTGACCGCCGGCCGCTGGCGGGCGCCGAGCAAGAGGCGCCTGAGCTCGGCCGCCGCCGGGGGGAGCCGATCGGCGCCGCGGTGGGCGAGGAGCATGACGCGGCGGACGGGCGTCGCGCGGTGCGGCAGGAGCACGAGTCGCCCGAGGGCGAGGTCCGAGGCGACGGCCGCGCGGCTGACGAGCGCCACGCCGATGCCGGCGCGGACGCTCCCCTTCACCGCGGCGATGCCGCCGAGCTCGATGGCCACGTCGGCGCCGGGGAAGTGGCGCTCGAGCAGCTCGCGCGTCGTCGTGCCGCGCGCGAGCGTGACGAACGGCGTCGACACCGCGCCGGCCCCGGGCGCGCCGGCGCCGGGCGCGCCGACGAGGACGAGATCGTCGTCGAGCCAGCGATCCTGGTAGAGAGGCGGCGCCGGCGGCCGCTCGCCGGGTGCGCGCGCCACGACGCCGAGATCCAGGTCGCCGGCCTCGAGCGCCGCGAGCACGTCGGCGGTGGGGGACTCGCGGAGCAGGATGCGCACGCCGGGGTGCGCGGACCGGAACGCCGCGAGCACCGGCGGCAGGAGGTAGGTGCAGGCCGTCGCGCCCGCGCCGACGCGCACCTCGCC
>CAYJPW010000203.1:0-17372 GCA_964372055.1 uncultured Polyangiaceae bacterium | reverse complement strand
AGCGGGCGGCGCCGGCGCGCGCGCGGGCGGCGCCGGCCTCGCGCCGGCCGTGCCGATGCCGGGAGGACGCGGCGGCGCGGGCGGTTTCGGCGGAGGTGCGGGCACCGAGAGGCTCCGAGCGCCGACGCGGCGCGACCTCAACGATACGGGCTTTCGCCCGCACCAGCAAGGCGAGCCCGGCCGCCGTCGCTACGAGAGCGCCGGCGCGCCGAGCGTGCTCACGTCGACGCCCTTCGCGGCCAAGATCTCGGCGGCGTGCGGGACCGTGAGGATGAGCGCGCGCGCGTAGAGCCGCGTCCTCTCGAGGGCGCCGAGGTCGCCGGGCCTGCCCGCGGTCGCGCGCTGGAGGAGGATCGCCGCGGTCACGCTGACGTTGAGGCTCTCGGCGAAGCCGCGCATCGGGATCCGCACCGAACGCTCGCAGGCCGCGCGGAGCTCGTCGTGGATCCCGTCGCGCTCGTTGCCGAGCACCAGCGCCAGCCGCGGGATCCTGGCGAGGTCCTCGGGGACGAGCTCGCCGGCGGCGTCGGTCGCCACGAGCTCGTGCCCGCCGGCGCGGAGGCGCGCGATCGCCTCGCCGGCGCGCGGGTAGGCGGTCACGTCGACCCAGCGCTCCGAGCCGCGCGCGACCGTGTTCGAGGCGAGGAAGCCCTCGACCCGCTCGACCACGTGGAGCCGGTGCACGCCGAAGGCGTCGCAGGAGCGGATCACCGCGGCGCCGTTGTGGGGATCGTGGGGCGCGTCCATGAGCACGGTGACCGCGTCGAGGCGCGCGTCGAACACCGAGCGCAGGCGCGCGCGCCGCTCCGGCGTCACGAACTCCTCGAGCGTCCGCCCGATCGCCTCGGCGTCGAGCCGCTCGAGCGCGCCGAGCAGGCGGTCCCGCTCGCGGGCGATGTAGGAGCAGTTGGGCGTCGTCCGTCGCACGTCGTCACTCCATGAGCGCGCCGCAGAGCTTGTGCACGATCTTGCGGAGGCGGCGCTGCTCCTTGGGCGTGAGCGCGCCGAGGATGCGCGGCGAGGCGCGCTCCAGCAACCGCTTCGTCTGGTCGACCGCGGCGACGCCCCGCTCGGTGAGCTTGAGGACGTGGCGCCTCCGGTCGCGCTCGCTCACCTCCTCGGCGACGAGGCCGGCGAGGCGCGCCCGCGCGAGCACGCGCGAGAGCGTCGTCTTGTCGCGCCCGCTGGCGCGGCAGAGCTCGCGCGGCGAGCTCAGGCCGGTGGCGAGCAGCGCCAGCACCTCGTGCTGCTCGGGCGTGACCCCGGCCGGGACGAGCGCGTCGGCGAGCGCCTGGCGCACCAGCACGCCGAGCTCGACGCACCGCAGGGCCAGCTCGCGTGCGTCCGGTTCTCTCGCCATCGCTCCCCGCGCCTGGTCGCCTTACAGCGCCTGGCCCATCACCGCCGCGATGCCCCGGACCTCGCGCATCATCTGCTCGAACATCGGGAAGGTGAGCGCCTGCGGCCCGTCGCTCAGGGCCTTGGCCGGATCGGGGTGCACCTCGACCATGATGCCGTCGACGCCGGTCGCGGCGGCGGCGCGCGCCATCGGCGTCACGCCCCGCGCGTAGCCGGTGCCGTGCGACGGGTCGATGACGATGGGCAGGTGCGTCTTCTGGCGGAGCAGCGGGACGATGCCGAGGTCGAGGGTGTTGCGCGTCTCGGTCTCGAAGGTGCGGATGCCGCGCTCGCAGAGGATGACCTTCATGTTGCCGCGCGAGACGATGTACTCGGCGGCCATGAGCCACTCCTTCACGGTCGAGGAGAGGCCCCGCTTGAGCATCACCGGCTTGTCGAGCTCGCCGATGCGCTCGAGCAGCGAGTAGTTCTGCATGTTGCGCGCGCCGATCTGGAGGACGTCGGCGTAGGCCGCGACCATGTCGAGCGACTCGGTGTCCTTGACCTCGGTGACGACCGGCAGGCCGGTGCGCTCGCGCGCCTCGGCCAGCAGCTTGAGCCCCTCCTCGCGCAGCCCCTGGAACTCGTACGGGCTCGTGCGCGGCTTGAAGGCGCCGCCGCGGAGGAGGTGGGCCCCGTGCGCCTTGACGTGATCGGCGGTGGAGAGCACCTGATCGCGGCTCTCGACCGAGCACGGCCCGGCCATGACGCAGAGCGAGCCGCCGCCGATGCGCGCCCCGCGCACCTCGATGGTGGTGTCCTCCGGCTTCACCTCGCGGCTCACGAGCTTGTAGGGCTGGCTGACGGGGACCGCCTCGGCGACGCCCTCGAGCCGCGTGAACTGCGAGGGATCGAGGGTGCCGCTCTTGTTGCCGGTGATCCCGATGGCGGTCCGCATCGCGCCGGGGATGGGGTGCGCCTGGAGCCCCAGGTCCCGCACGGCCTTGCACGCCGCGTCGATTTGCTCCGGGGTCGCCCCCGCCTTCATCAGGATCAGCACGCGGCGAACTTACCACGGCGCCTCGCGCCGTCCGCCGCCAGGTTCTGGCGGGTCGCGGCGTGGGCCCGGGTGCTAAAGTGCCCCCCATGGCCCCCCTCACCGCGCCGCGCTCCGTCTTCGTCGTCGATGCCGTCCGGACGCCGATCGGCAAGTACGCCGGGGCGCTCGCGGCCGTTCGCCCGGACGACCTCGCCGCCCACGTGATCGCGGCGCTGGTCTCGCGCCAGGCGGCCCTCGCGCCCCGCATCGATCACGTCGTCTTCGGCGCGACCAACCAGGCGGGCGAGGACAACCGCAACCTCGCCCGGATGGCGCTCCTGCTGGCGGGCCTCCCCTACGATGTCCCGGCGGTCACGGTGAACCGCCTCTGCGGCTCGGGGCTCGAGGCGGTCTGCGACGCCGCCAGGATGATCGCGCTCGGCGAGGTCGACTGCGCCGTGGCCGGAGGCGTCGAGAGCATGACGCGCGCGCCGTTCTCGATGCCGAAGCAGGCCGAGCGCTTCGATCGCACGCCCCCGCCGGTCTACGACACGACCATCGGCTGGCGCTACCCGAACCCGAAGATGGCGGAGCGCTTCGAGCTCATCTCGATGGGCGAGACGGCCGAGAACGTCGCCAAGAAGCACGGCATCAGCCGCGAGGACCAGGACGCCTTCGCCCTCGAGTCGCACCGCCGCGCCGCGGCCGCGTGGGACCAGGGCGCCTTCGCCGCCGAGATCGTCGAGGTGGCGATCCCGCAGAAGAAGGGCGAGCCGGTGAGGTTCGCGCGCGACGAGTCGGTGCGGCCCGACGCCTCGCTCGAGGCGCTCGCGCGCCTCTCGCCCGTGTTCCGCAAGGGCGGATCGGTGACGGCGGGGAACTCGTCGCCGATCAACGACGGCGCCGCCGCGCTCCTCCTCGCCTCGGCCGAAGTCGTGCAAGCGACCGGGGCCAAGCCGCTCGCGCGCGTCGTGGCCTCCGCGACCGCCGGCGTCGATCCGAACCTCATGGGCGAGGGGCCCATCCCGGCGGTGAAGAAGCTCCTCTCGCGCGCCGGCCTGCGCGCGCCCAACGTCGATCTCGTCGAGCTCAACGAGGCGTTCGCCGCCCAGGCGCTCGCCTGCGTGCGCTCGCTCGAGCTCGATCCCTCGCGCGTGAACGTCCGCGGCGGAGCGATCGCGCTCGGGCACCCCATCGGCTGCTCGGGGGCGCGCATCGCCGCCACGCTGGTCCACGCCATGCAGGCGCGCGGGGCCAAGACGGGCGTCGCGTCGCTGTGCATCGGCGTCGGTCAGGGGATTGCGACGCTCTTCGAACGCGCGTAAGAGCGGTCTCCCGCAAAGGAGACGCTCGCCATGGATTTCCCGCCCATCAACGTGCCCGGCTCGGGCCAGCTCTGCGCCCGCCTCACCACCACGCTCGGCGAGATCGTGGTCGCGCTCGAGGAGCAGCGCGCCCCGAACACCGTGAAGAACTTCGTCGGCCTCGCGACCGGCACCATCGACTGGAAGGACCCGAAGAGCGGCAAGGGCATGAAGGGCACGCCCATGTTCGACGGCGTCCGCTTCCACCGCGTCATCCCGCGCTTCATGATCCAGTGCGGCGATCCCAACAGCCGCTACCCCGAGCTCGCCGGCGACTGGGGCCGCGGCAACCCCGGCTACCGCTTCGAGGACGAGTTCCACCCGGAGCTGCGCCACACCGGGCCGGGCATCCTCTCGATGGCCAACTCGGGCAAGAACACCAACGGCGCCCAGTGGTTCATCACCGAGGGCGCGACCCCGCACCTCGACAACAAGCACACCGTCTTCGGCCACGTCATCAGCGGCCAGGACGTGGTCTCGAAGATCGCGAACACCCCGAGCACCCGCGACCGCCCCAACACCGACGTCGTGGTGCAGAAGGTCGAGATCTTCCGGCAGTGATGTCCGGCGCGCGGCGTGCCCCTCACCTCACGGATGGGGCGCGCCGCACCGAGCGCCCGGCGCGTCCTTTCAGGCTCGTCGCTACGGGCAGCCGCGGTGGCAGACCACGACGTCGCCCGGGCAGACCTGCGATCCGCCCGCGCACCCGACGAAGTCGCAGCTCGTCCCGGCCGTGCCCGCGGGGCAGTGGATCATGCACTCGGAGCTCTGGCTGCAGTCCGGCGCGCAGGCGCCGGCGTCGGGGCAGGTGATCTCGCAGGTCGAGCCCGACGAGCAGTCGAGCGCGCAGTCGGCGCCGCCCTGGCAGACGAGCTTGCAGTCCGAGCCGCCGGTGCAGTTGTAGTTGCACGACGAGCCGCTGCAGGTGACGTCGCAGGTGGAGCCGTTGTCGCAGGTGCCGTTGCACCCGCTCGGAGCCGAGCAGGTGTAGTCGCAGGTGCAGCCGGCGTCGCAGCTCAGCCCGCAGTTGCTCGAGCACGTCTCGCTGCAGCAGCCGTTGCCGCAGGTGTCGCAGGTCGCGTCGCAGCCGCCGCCGGTGCTGCTCGTGGTCGTGCTGGTGCTCGAGGTGGTGGAGCTCGTCGTGGTGCTCGTCGAGCTCGTCGTCGAACCGGTGCTGCTGCTCGTGCTCGTGCCGCCGCCGTTGCCGCCGTTCGAGGTACCGCTCGAGCTCGACGCGGTGAAGCTGCCGCCGAGGCCGTCGCCGCCGCCGCTCGTCGAGCCGGTCGTGGTGCTGCCCCCGAGGAAGCCGTCGGGCGTGAACTGCTCGAAGTCCTGGGTGCACGCCGCGTACGCGACGGCGAGCGCGGCGAGGGCGACGGCGTGTCCGATGGGGGCGCGACGGGACATGGGCTCCTCCGTTACTGGCAGCACACCGTGGCCGTGTTCGGGCCGGGGTCGATCCCGGCGGGGAGGACGAAGGTACGGGGCACGCGGACCTCGGGTTCGGAGGGAAAGGTCGCCACGAGGGTATCACGCGGCCCCGTCGCCACGCGAGCCCGGCGCCCCCGGATCGTCGGAGGACTCGACTCGTGCGGCGGCTCGCGGCGCGTGCGCGGCACGAGCCTCGTCGGCGCCCGACGTGGGCAACCACGAGCTCAGCTCGGACACGAGATCGCCGCGCGCACGCTCGGCGAGCCGGGCGCGCGAGTTGCGCAGCGCCGCGAGCGTGGCCTCGCGCGCGGCCGCGGGCAGGCCCCACGCCCGTCCCACACGGACGAGCGCCTCGTCGGCGTCGTGCAGCTCGCCGAGGCGCTTCTGCAGCTTGGCCGCGGCCCTGGCGATGCGCGCGGCTTCGGGCGGGAGCGCCGGCGCGAAGAGCTCGGCGGTGTACCGGAGCCGCTTGAACCGGATCCGGAGCAGGTGCATCGCGAGCGCGTCGGCCGGATCGGCGCCCGCGTGGGCGAGCACGTCGTCCCGGGCGCGCTGGAGCGCCTCGCGCGCGAGCGCCGTCGCGCCGTGATCGTGCCGCGGCCCCTTGGCGATCCGCCGCGCGAGCCGCTCGAGCGGGCGCTCGACGCCGGCGGCGCCGGACCGCGCGTCCCCGACCGCGCCGCGGAGCTCGCGCGTCGCGGCGCCCCGGCGGGAGCGCTCCTGCCGGCGGCGGCGCTCGATCCACGCGGCGAGCGCCGCGCGCGACGGGGCGTCGAGGTCGAGCGCGCCGAGCGTCTCGCGCAGCACCTCCTCGTCGCGCACCGCGCCGGTGGTGTCGGCCAGGTGCTTGAGATCCTCGGCGACCGCCGCGATGCGGTTCTTCCCGTAGTGCGAGCGGACGATGCGCAGCAGGGTGCGCAGGCGCCGCAGGGCGACGCGGAAGTCGTGGATGGCCTCGGCGTCCTCGTCTTCTACGGTCGCGACCGCGCCCGCGGGGGGGGGCCGCGGGCGCGAGGCCGCGACGACGCGCGCGGCCGCGGCGCGCACCTCGGCCATCATCCCCGCGAACATGGGCGCGAGGAGCGCGTGCGCCGAGCCAGGCTCCCCGCTCGCGTTCACAGGCGCGTCAGCGCGACCGTCACCATCGGCCGGCTCCCCGTGTGGGCCTCGAGCGCGCGGCGCGCCGCCACGCGCGCCACCTCGGTGAGCTCGTCGTCGCGCCGTCGCACGCGCTCGTCGGTGTCCGCCAGGGCGCGCGCCACCGCGAGCGCGGCTGCGCGCAGCGACTCGGCCCCCGGCTCGCCGGGGACGCCGCGCGCCAGGACCCGCGGCGGAGCCGCCACCGCGCCGTGCCGATCGACCACGAGCGAGACGAACGCCGCGCCGGCGCGACCGAGCTGCGCGCGCTCGCGCAGCACGTCCTCCGAGAGCTCCTCGCCGCCGGCCGTCGCCACCTTCCCGACGGGCACGCGCGCCGTCTTCGCCAGCGGCGCCGCGCCGATCTCGACGAGGTCGCCGTTCTCGGCCACGAGCACGTCGCCCACGCCCGCGTCCCGCGCCAGCGCGGCGTGGCGGGTGAGGTGGTGGAGCGTGCCGTGCAGCGGCACGAACGCCTGGGGCTCGGTCATCTCGATCATCCGGAGCTGCTCGTCGCGCTGCGCGTGGCCGCTCGCGTGCACCGAGGCGTCGGTGATCCGGGTGACGAGATCGACGCCGAGGCGGAGGAGCCCCGCCATCATGTCGAACACCGGCCGGTCGTTGCCCGGGATCACGCGGCTGGAGAGGACGACGGTGTCGCCCTCTTCGAGCCGGAGCGCGGGGTGCGTGCCGGCGGCGAGCCGCGAGAGCCCCGAGCCGCGCTCCGCCTGCGTGCCGCCGGCGATCACGAGCAGCCGCTCGCGCGGCATGCCCGCGGCGACCTCGGGCGGGACGACCAGGTCCGAAGGCCACGCCAGGCGGCCGACCTCGTGCGCCGCGCGCCAGTGCGCGACGACGCTCCGGCCGAGCAGGCAGATGCGGCGGCCGGCGCGCTGGGCGACGTCGCCCAGCACCCGAAGGCGCTGCACGTTCGAGGCGAACATCCCGATGACGATCCGGCCGCGCGCCCGGAGCACGAGGCGCTCGAGCGCCTCGCCCACGTCGCGCTCGCTCGCCGCGCGGCCGGGCGCGTCGACGCCCGTGGAGTCGGAGAGGAGGAGGCGGACGCCCTCGCGACCGAGCGCGCAGAGCCGCTCCTCGTCGGTGACCTCCCCGTCCGGAGGGGCCGGGTCGAGCTTGAAATCGCCGGTGTGCAGCACGAGCCCGGCGGCCGTGTGGATGGCGAGCGCGGTCGCGTCGGCGATCGAGTGCGTGACCCGCACCGGCTCGACGTCGAAGGGCCCGATGCGGTGGCTCGCCCCGGGGCGCGCGATCCTGAGGTCGAGCTCGCCCGGCTCGTAGCCGTGCTCGTACAGCCGCTGGCGCGAGAGCTCGAGCGCGTGCGCGGGGCCCCAGACGGGCACGTCGCACCAATCGAGCAGGTAGGGCAGGCCCCCGATGTGGTCCTCGTGCCCGTGGGTGAGCACCACGCCGCGGATCCGGTCGCGCCGCTCGAGCAGGTAGTCGAAACGCGGGTGGAAGACGTCGATCCCGAGATCGCTGGAGGGGAACGTGACGCCGCAGTCGACGAGCACCACCTCGCCGTCCTGCTCGAGGGCGAGGCAGTTCATGCCGATCTCTCCGAGCCCGCCCAGGGCCACGAGCCTGAGCGAGCCTCGTTCCGACTTCACGCTCAACGGAAGGCGCCTCCGACGATGGTGCGGGCCCGAGCCCGAGGGGGGCGAGTGTAGCCGCTGGGGGCCCCGCCGGGCCGTCGGCGTGGCTCGGTCGGGAAATTTCCGGCGAGCGGACCGCCCGCGCGTGCCCCATGGACGTGCAGAGGGGCGCGGGGGCGCTCCAGGAGCTCGTCGTGCCCATCCTCGCCATCCTGTCCAACCTGGTCCGCGCGCTGCTGCTGCCGCTCTTCTTCGTGCGGCGCCGCATCGCCGCGCGGCGCGGCGGCTGGATCGAGGTGGTCCTCGACGGGGCGGTCGTCGACCTCGCCCGCCCGCCGGCGCTGCGTCGCCTCTGGACGCGGCGCGGGCGGGATCCTCTCGCGCTGAGCCGCCTCCGCGACGCCGTCCGGATCGCCGCGGGCGATCCTCGCGTGCCGGGGTTGCTCGTCCGCTTCCGCTCGCTCACCGCCGGGCCCGCGATCCTCACGTCGCTCCGCGATCTGCTCGCCGAGGCGCGCGCTGCCGGCAAGGACGTGGTGGCGTACCTGCCCCATGGTGCGGACACCGGCGCGCTCTTCGTCGCGTCGGCGGCGCGCCGGATCGTCGTCGGCCCGACGACGCTGGTGGCGCCGCTCGGCTTCGCGGTGCTGGGCCGCTACGTGGGGGGCGCGCTCGCGCGCCTCGGGCTCGAGCCCGAGGTCATCGCCAAGGGCGCCTACAAGTGCGCCGCCGAGTCGCTGGTGCGCGACAGCATGAGCGCGCCGCACCGCGAGCAGCTCGAGGCGCTCCTCGAGTCGCGCCACGAGGCCCTCGTCGAGGCCCTTTCGCGCGGCCGCGGGGTGGACCGCGCCACCGCCGCGCGCTGGATCGACACCGCCCCGCACAGCGCGCACCACGCCGTCGAGCTCGGCATCGTCGACGCCGTCGCCTACGACGACGAGCTCGGCGCGCAGCTCGCGTCCGCTCCGCGCGACCGCGCCGCGGCCGGCGACGCGGCGGCGCCCGACGCGGGCGTGGCGGGGTTGCCGCCTGGCCTCGCCCAGCTCTTCGGCGCCGCAGGGCAGCCGGACCCCATCCCCCTCCCGATGCCGCCGCTCCTGCGCGCCGATCGCTACCTGGCCACCCGGAGCCCCGTCCGCCTTCGCCCGCTTCGCCGCCCCGCGGTCGGCGTGGTCGAGATCCACGGCGCCATCGTCCCCCGCGTGCGTTTCGGCGTGGTGCCGGTCGCCTCGGAGGAGCGCATCGTCTCGGCCCTCCGCGCCGCCCGCGAGGACGACGACGTCGAGAGCGTCCTGCTCCACATCGACTCGCGCGGCGGCAGCGCCGTCGCCTCCGACCGGATCCACCACGAGGTCTCGCGCGTCGCCGCCGAGAAGCCCGTCATCGCGTACCTCGCCGACGTCGCCGCGAGCGGCGGCTACTACATCGCGGCCGCCGCGCACTCGATCATCGCCCAGCCCGACACCATCACCGGCTCGATCGGCGTGGTCTCGGCGCGCGTGGTCATCGGCCCGCTCCTCACCCGCCTCGGCATCCACACCGAGGTCGTCAAGCGCGGCGCCCGCGCCGATCTCTTCTCCAGCACGCGGCGCCTCGACGGCGACGAGCGCGAGGCGATCGAGCGCGAGCTCGACGCGTTCTACCGAACCTTCCTCGCCGTGGTCGCGCGCGGCCGCCGCCGCACCGTCGAGGAGATCGAGCCGCTCGCCCACGGCCGCGTCTACAGCGGCCGGCGCGCGCACGCCGAGGGCCTCTGCGATCACCTCGGCGGCTTCGAGCGCGCCCTCTACCAGGCGCGCGCCTGCCTCGGCCCCGCGGGCAGGCGGCTCGAGCCGAAGATCATCCAGCCGCGGCGCGACGGAGGGGCGGCGCGCCCGATCGCGCGGGCCGCGGCGGCACGCGCGATCGGCTTCGCCGGCCGGGAGATCGGGGATCGGTCGCCCGGTCTACCGCCGTTGCCCGCGTCGTTCTTGGCCCCGCTCCTCGCGCACCCATGGCTCGCGTCGATCGCCGAGCCCCTCGCGCTCGGTCTGGAGATCCCCGGCGAGCACGTCCTCGCCTACTGGGACGACGCCCTCGAGGCTTGAGCTCCGAGCTTGAGCTCGTGATCGTGGCTTGGGGTCGAACCCGAAGCGGGACGAGAGTGAGCGGTCGATCAGGTCCACGCCTTCCGCCGCGCGCACGCCGATCGAGCCAAAGAAATCCTCCCCGACTCCCCGCCTCCCTGTGAAATCCCCCGCCCCCCCGCGCAAATCACGCCGACCGCACTCCGCGAGCCCCCTGTGCAATCAAGCCGACAGGATGCTGCGGATCTCGCCCTCGACGGCGGCAGGCTTGTGGTTCCGCGCCAACGCGAGCTCGTGCACGAGCAGCCCCTTGGCCTGATCGAGGAGCCGCCGCTCGCCGAACGAGAGGTCCTTGTCGAACTTGAGGCGGTACATGTCGCGAAGCACCTTCGCGATCTCGTACGGCGACCCGCTCTTGAGCATCTCGGTGTAGACGCGGTGACGCTTCGTCCACGGCTGGATGTCGACCGCCACCTCGGGCGCGCCGAGGATCTGCAGCACCTTGGACGCTTCGCTGGTGCTCATCACGCGTCGCAGCCCGACCGCGTCGGCAGCCGACACGGCGACCATCACCTTCGTCCCGGTCTCGACGATCCGCATCACGTAGAACGCCGTCTTCTGCCCCCCGACCTCGCGATGCTCGACGCCGAGCACCTCCCCCACGCCATGCGCGGGGTGCACCGCCATCTCCCCGGCCTCGAACGCCGGAGAGGTCGTGATCTGGGCCTGAGCTTCCATCCGGTCTCCTTGGTTTCGCGCCATCCCTCGCAGAGCCGCGATGGGAAGCGCCGCGTTGCGATCCGCGACTATACGGAACCGGATCGGTGCCCTTCAACGCGGGGCCAATGCAGGAAAATGGGCGCCACCTGTCGGCGACGTCGCGTGCTGTGGTGGGCTGTCCGCCCGCCCGCTCACACTTCCGGCCCGGGTCCGAGCACCCCACGGGCTTCTTTTGGGGTGGGGCAGGTGACCAAGTTGGGGGCAAAGCGGGGGCAAGCTGAGCAGGCGCGGAGGGCTACCTGTGTGCAGCGCTCGCGCGTTCAGCCTGAACTGGTCTCGAGGCGGAAAAGACCTGAATGAGTCCGCCCGTTTTCCCATATCTTGTGCTTTTTATTTGCTCGGCCCCTACATCTTGGGGTAGTTCTACTCCCCCTGAGTGAGCGGCCTCCCTGGCCGGGTGTTCACGCTGTTCTTCGAAGAGAAGAGCGGAGCATCGGGTGCCGAGGTTGGCGGGTGAGCAGGAAGGTCGGCTCGCGAGGGGCAGGTATTCAGCCAGCGGTGGTGGCGTCCGGGGTTGGGAGGTCCGACGATCTCCCCGCGCAGCAGCTTTGCGCCCCTGCGCTACACTGAACGGATGGGCGGTGGTGGACGAGGCCGCCCGTCGGCGGAGGTGGGGCGGGGAGGGGCTCGATGTCCCTCTTCGTTTCGAGGGGTGCTCGGAGCGACGGCTCCGGGTGAACGTCGTCTTGGGAGGTGTTCGATGGCGCAGCCGACGGTCGTGGGGGATGGCGGTAAGCTCGGGGCAGTGAAGGCAGAGCCCAAGCCGGGGAAGAAGGCGCGGGCATCGGAGCCCGCTCCCATTTCGGGGCGCGCGGGCTCGGTCCGCGCCCCCGACGCCAAGACGAACGGCACCGCCGCGCCCAAGAAGGCGGCCCGGCCCCGTCGCGGCGGCGTGGCGTTCGAGCGCCGCTTCACGACCCGCGGGGTCGATCCGCTCGATCAGGTCACCTGGGAGCGCCGCACCAGCGTCATCACCAACCCCGACGGCTCGGTGGTCTTCAAGATGGAGGGCGCCGAGATCCCGGCGGGCTGGTCGCAGCTCGCGACCGACATCGTCGTCTCCAAGTACTTCCGCAAGGCCGGCCTCCACGGCAAGAAGGAGCTGGGCGAGCGCAGCGTGCGCCAGGTGGTGCACCGGCTGGCGCGCACGATCCGCGAGGCGGGCGAGCACTTCGGCGGCTACTTCGCCACCGTGAAGGACGCCGACACCTTCGAGGCCGAGCTCTCGCACCTCCTGGTCCACCAGTACGGCGCGTTCAACTCCCCCGTCTGGTTCAACTGCGGCCTCTGGCACCGGTACGAGATCTCCGGCGCGGGCGGCAACTTCGCCTGGAAGGAAGAGAGCAAGGCCGACTCGCCCGACGAGATCTACGAGGTCGCGAACAACTACGAGCGCCCGCAGTGCTCGGCCTGCTTCATCCAGGCCGTCAACGACGACCTCATGTCGATCTACGACCTCGCCAAGAGCGAGGCGCGCCTCTTCAAGTACGGCTCGGGCACCGGGACGAACTTCAGCGCCATCCGCGGCAAGCAGGAGAAGCTCTCGGGCGGGGGGACGAGCTCCGGCCTGATGAGCTTCCTCGAGGTGCTCGATCGCGCCGCCGGCTCGACCAAGAGCGGCGGCACCACGCGCCGCGCGGCCAAGATGGTCTGCCTCGACATGGACCACCCCGAGATCGAGGACTTCATCAACTGGAAGGTCCGCGAGGAGAAGAAGGCGCAGATCCTCATCCAGGGCGGCTACGCGTCCGACTTCAACGGCGACGCCTACCACACGGTCAGCGGCCAGAACTCGAACAACTCGGTCCGCGTCAGCGACGACTTCATGCGCGCCTCGTCGAGCGGCGGCTCGTGGCAGACGCGCGCGCGCACCACGGGCGAGGTGGTCGACACGCTCAGCGCCAAGGACCTGTGGCGCCAGATCGCCGAGGCCGCGTGGCACTGCGCCGATCCCGGCGTGCAGTACGACTCGACCATCAACCGCTGGCACACCTGCCCGAACACGGCCCGCATCAACGCGTCGAACCCGTGCTCGGAGTACATGTTCCTCGACGACTCGGCCTGCAACCTCTCGAGCCTGAACCTCACCAAGTTCCTCCGCGAGGACGGCTCGTTCGATCTCGAGGGCTACCGCCACGCCGTCCGCATCTTCTTCGTCGCCCAGGAGATCCTGGTCGACTTCTCCTCCTACCCGACGCGCGGGATCGCCAAGAACTCGCACGACTACCGCCCGCTCGGCCTCGGCTTCGCGAACCTCGGCACCCTGCTGATGCTCCAGGGCATCCCCTACGACTCGGACGAGGGCCGGGCGACGGCCGGCGCGCTCACCGCGATCATGTGCGGGCACGCGTACAGGGTCTCGGCCGAGATGGCCGCGGCCAAGGGGCCCTTCGCCGGCTTCGCCAAGAACCGCGAGCCGATGCTCCGCGTCATGGGCATGCACCGCGACGCCGCCTACGCGATCGACCGCGAGCGCTGCCCCGAGGTCCTGTGGCGCGCCGCCTGCGAGGACTGGGACGCGGCCGTGCGCCTCGGCCAGCAGCACGGCTACCGCAACGCGCAGGCGACGGTGCTCGCCCCCACGGGGACGATCGGCCTGCTCATGGACTGCGACACGACCGGCATCGAGCCCGACTTCGCGCTGGTGAAGTTCAAGAAGCTCGCCGGCGGCGGGTACTTCAAGATCGTGAACCAGTCGGTCCCCGAGGCGCTGCGCCGCCTCGGCTACGCCGAGCACGAGGTGCAGGAGATCGTCGCCTACGTCTCGGGCACGAACACGCTCTTGGCCGCGCCGCACGTGAACCGCGCCAGCCTCAAGGCGCGCGGCCTCAGCAACGAGGACCTCGCCAAGATCGAGGCCGCGATCCCCGGCGTCTTCGATCTCGAGCTCGCCTTCGGGCCGTGGATCCTCGGCGAGGAGTCGTACGACCGCCTCGGCGTGCCGGCCGAGTCGCGGGCGCGGCTCGGGTTCTCGCTGCTCCGCCACCTCGGCTTCACCCCGGCCGAGATCGAGGAGGCCAACGAGACGATCATCGGCCGGATGACGGTCGAGGACGCGCCGCACCTCCGGATCGAGCACTACGCGGTGTTCGACTGCGCCAACCGCTGCGGCAAGCACGGCCGGCGCTTCCTCGCGCCGATGGCGCACGTGAAGATGATGTCGGCGGCGCAGCCCTTCCTCTCGGGCGCGATCAGCAAGACGGTGAACCTGCCCAACGACGCCACCGTCGACGACGTCCAGAAGATCTACGAGGAGGGCTGGCGGCTCGGCCTCAAGGCGGTCGCGCTCTACCGCGACGGCTGCAAGATGTCGCAGCCGCTCTCGGCGACGAGCTCGAGCGAGGGCAAGGCCGAGGTGCACGAGGCCAAGTCGGCGTGCGGCGACACGGCGTCGGCGTCGACGATCGCGGTGGTCCGGCCGACGGGCGTGCGCGTCCGCATGCCGAAGAAGCGCTCGGGCTTCACCCAGGAGGCGCGCGTCGGCGGCCACAAGATCTTCCTCCGCACCGGCGAGTACCTCGACGGGACGCTGGGCGAGATCTTCATCGACATGCACAAGGAGGGCGCCGCCTTCCGGTCGCTGATGAACTGCTTCGCGATGGCGGTGTCGGTCGGCCTCCAGTACGGCGTGCCGCTCGAGACGTACGTCGAGCAGTTCACGTTCACGCGCTTCGAGCCGCAGGGCATGGTCGAGGGGCACGACAACATCAAGCTCGCGACCTCGATCGTCGACTACATCTTCCGCGTGCTCGGCGTCGAGTACCTGCGCCGCTACGATCTCGCCCACGTGCAGCCGGTGACGCCGCTCGCCGCGGCGAGCGCGATCCAGGACCCGGCCGAGACGCGCGCCCAGCAGGAGACGGCGCGCGAAGCGAGGGCGCTGCCCGAGCCGGCGGCGCACGAGGGCGGGCACGCGAGCGCGCTCGACGCGCAGCTCGAGGACATGATGGGCGACGCGCCGGTCTGCGACGGGTGCGGGCACATCACGGTGCGCAACGGGGCTTGCTACAAGTGCCTGAACTGCGGGAACAGCATGGGCTGTAGCTAGCTCGTCGGGAGGGCGGTTCGTCAGGGCCCGCCCCGGAGGGCGGGGGCTCGCGCGGGAGGCTATGGCGGCGAGCGCGGGGCCCTGAACTCTTCGCTCGGGCGCGCCTGCGGCGCTTCCTCGCTCCCACGCTCGCCGCCTCCGCCTCCCGCGCGAGCCCCCGCCCACCGGGGCTGCGCCTCGAGAACGGCCTCCCTCCTCGCGTCAGGGGGGACGACGCGGGCGACGCGCTGCAATCGTCGTTGGCGGGGCTGCGGCGCCGGAAGTCCCGCCAGAGGGCTTGGCGGCGCCGGCGCCGTCGTGGGCCGGCGCGCAGACGCATTTCGCCGCTGCGCTCGAGACGGCGTCGGTGCTGCGGGATGTCGCTCGAACGGGCGCGGAGCGCGCGTCTTCTAGGGGCAGGCGTCCGGCGGCGGGGGGGTCGCGGGGGCGATGGGGCCGAGGAGGATGGGGTTGGCGTTGAAGCCGATGCCGATCGAGATGGCGTTGCACTCGAGGGCGGGGTCCTGGGTCGCGTCGGCGAGGATGTCGGAGGCTTGGCGGAGCTGGTTGGTGATGCTGTCGGCCGTGGATCCGCTGCAGAGGCTGGGGTCGAAGGCGCCCATGACGTCGATCATCGCTTGGGCGAACTCCTCGGTGTCGAGGACGCCGGCGATCGTGCCGTTCGTCGCGGTCGCGTGATCGGGTGCGAGGTCCATCGTGATCACGACGTGATGGATGCGCAGCGGCAGGGTGAAGCCCGCCATGGAGAGGGGGAGCTCGAGCGTGCCCTGGCTCGGTCCCGAGACCCAGGTGTTGCCGGTGAGGTAGCTCTCGGGCAGTGGGAGCTTCGCGCTGGTGATGTCGCCGGGGTTCGTGAGCGACGCAGGGTCGATCGGCCAGACGTCGGCGCCGTCGAAGGCCGGGGGCGAGCCCAGGTCGGCGCCGAGGTAGTGGCGCGCGAGGAGCGGGTTGTACGAGCTCTGGGGGCCGAGATCGTGGAGGTCGAAGACGAGCGTGAGCTCGCCGTCGTTGATGGAGGCGTTGACCTGGTCCGAGCTGTCGGGGGCGAGGCCGAGCAGGATCGGGAGGATGTTCTTGCCGAACGAGTTGTCGATGCCGTTGGTGCCGTCCGGGTAGATGGCCGGCGGGGCGCCGCCGGCGGCCGGCTTGCACAGGTCGACCGAGTCCTTGGTCGAGATGGCGTGGTCGAGGTCGTAGCCGTACTGCTTCCAGCCGGTCGCCGCGTTCGGCGTGCCGTCGCGGTCGGTGTCGCCGAGGAAGAGCTTGCTCACGGCGTAGACGACGCCCGCGCCGTCGCCGGGCATCGGGGGCCCGGGCGGCGGGGGCTGGGCGCCGTCGCCGCCGCCCTGACCGGTTCCGGTGCTGGTGGTCGAGGTGGTCGTCCCGTTGGTGGTCGTGGTGGTCGTCGCGGCTTCGCCGCCGGCGCCGCCGCTGCCGGTGGCGTTCGCCGCGCCGGGACCGGTCACCTCGTTTCCGCATCCGGCGCCGCACGCGATCGCCGCCGCGCCGAGCGTGAGCCAAAAGCCAAGGTATCGTTTCATGGATCCCAGATTACGCGAACGGCCGAATCTCGCCACCCTGGCGGCCGCCGTGCGAGATCGGGTATGACGCTCCCATGCTCCGCAAGAACTCCCTCGCCATGGTCGCGCTCGCGTGTGCGAGCGCCGTCGTCCTCTCGATGTCCGGCTGCAAGAAGGACGACAAGGAAGCGGAGAGCATCCCGGTGCCGTCGTCGTCGGCGGCCACGCCGGTCGCGGCGAACAGCGGCGAGGCGGCGGCGGCCGACAGCGCCGGGGCGGGCACCGCGGCGCCGCAGCCGGTCGCGCCGAACCCCACGCCCGTGACGACGGCGAAGACGGGGGGCTCGATCGACGCTTGCTGCGCCGCGATCGGCGGCATCCTGAAATCGGGCAAGGACGCGACCGCGAAGGGCGCGGCGGCGCGCGCCGCGGCGATCTGCCCCGGGATCGCGGCACGCGTGAAGAGCGGCGAGACCTCTCGCGCCGCTGGCCTCACGCTGATCAAGGGCTCGCTCGCCGGCGCTTCGATCCCGCCCGAGTGCCACTGAGCATCCATCGGGGCGATGCCCCGGTCGGCGGTCGAGCTCGCTCGCGGCGCGGCAACCTCGAAGCGCCCGCCGTACGCTGCGGACTCACGCGAAGTGATCGAAGCCGCGCTCGGCGACGACGGTGAGGCTGCCGTCGGGCGCGACCAGCGCGACGTCGCCCCGCGCACCGGTCATCGGCTCGCACCCGCCGATGCGGGTGAACCCCGGCAGGATCGCGCGCGGCGGGGCGACGACGACGAGCGCGTAGTCCTCGCCGCCGTGGAGCGCGAGGTCGAGCGCGTCGACGCCGAGCGCGGCGGCGGCGGCGCGGAGCTCGCCGGACACGACCGCGGTGGGATCGACGACGGCGCGGACGCCGCTCGCGCCGGCGACGTGACCGAGATCGCGGGCGAGGCCGTCGGACACGTCGATGGCGGCGCGCGCCGCCGCGCGTGCGGCGACGCCGGCCGCGATCCTCGCCGTGGGCCGGCGCCACGCGGCGATCG
>CAYJPW010000202.1:0-17383 GCA_964372055.1 uncultured Polyangiaceae bacterium | reverse complement strand
GCCCGAGCGCGCGCAGCGCCTCGAGCAGCGCGCGCGCCGACGGGAAACGATCGTCGGGCGACTTCGCCATCAGCCGCGCGACCGCCGCCTCGAGGCCCGCCGACGCGCCCGCCTCCGGGCAGCGGTCGCGGATGCGCTGCGGCGGCGTGACGATGTGCTGGCGCGCGAGCTCGGCCACGGTGCGCCCCTCGAACGGCGGCGCGCCCGCCACCATCTCGAACAGCATCACGCCGAGCGCGTAGAGATCGGTGCGCGCGTCGGCCGGATCGCCGCGGAACTGCTCGGGCGACATGTACTGCGGCGTCCCGAACACCTGCCCGGCGACGGTGAGGCGCGACTCGGTCCGGATGTACGCGAGGCCGAAGTCGAGGAGCTTGGCGACCGGCTCGTCCTCGTCGTCGTCGACCATGATCACGTTGTCGGGCTTGAGATCGCGGTGGACGATGCCCCGCTGGTGCGCGTGGGCGAGGCCGCGCGCGACCTGGCCCGCGATCACGACGGCGCGCTCCTCGGGCAGCCGCGGATGCCGCTCGAGCACGCCGCCGAGGCTCGGGCCGTCGACGTACTCCATCACCAGGTAGCTCAGCCCCTCGGGCGTCTCGCCGAAATCGACGACGCGCACGATGTAGCGGCTCGAGAGGCAGCTCGACGCCTCGGCCTCGCGCTGGAAGCGCAGGCGCATCTCGGGATCGTGGGCGACGTCGCCGTAGAGCACCTTGACGGCGAAGAGGCTGGCGATGCGCACGTGCGCGGCGCGGTAGACCTGGCCCATGCCGCCGGCGGCGATGCGATCGAGGACGCGGTAGCGATCGCCGAGCACCTGGCCGATCAGCGGATCCGAGAGATCGGCGCGGGTGGCGATATTGTCCCTCGGGCACGTCCGGAGCGACTGGAAGGCGGCGCGGCAGCGTTCGCAGAAGCGCATGAGGCTCGGGCGAGCATAGAGGCCTCCCGCCCGCGCGGCGACGGCCTCACGTCTCCCGGGCGGAGATCCACTTGGGCAGCGGCGGCGCCCGGTACGCGGCCATCGCGTCGAGGAGGCGCGCCGGATCGGTGTCGACGAGCAGCATCGCGCGGTGCTCGGGCCGGAGGAGCCGCTCGGCCGCGGCGTGATCGAGGTAGGCGACGAGCGGGGCGAAGAAGCCCTCGACGTCGTAGAGGCCGATCGGCTTCTGGTGCAGCCCGAGCTGCGCCCAGGTGAGGATCTCGAAGAGCTCGTCGAGCGTGCCGAACCCGCCGGGCAGCGCCACGAAGGCGTCGGCGCGCTCCGCCATCAGCGCCTTGCGCTGGTGCATCGAGCCCACGATGCGCAGCTCGGTGAGCCCGGCGTGGGCGCGCTCCTTGTCGGCGAGCACCTCGGGGAGCACGCCGAACACCTTGCCGCCGCGGGCGAGCGCCGCGTCGGCGACGACGCCCATCAGCCCCACGCTGGCGCCGCCGTAGACGAGCTCGAGGCCGCGACCGGCGAGGAGCGCGCCGAGCGCCTCGGCGGCCGCCGCGTACGCAGGACGCGCGCCCGGCGCCGATCCACAGAAGACACAAACGCGTCGCACGGCCCGCGTCTTAGGCGCACCGCGCCGCCGCGGCCAGCGCTTCGCGGCGCGAAGCGCGCTTCGCCGCGGAAACGACAGCGGACGGACGGGCGTTAGCCAATCTTTTCGGCGGTCCTTCGTCCAACCACCCGGCTCGCCGCCGGGGCCCGAGGACGAGGGCCGCTGCGCACACGGCCGATGGCTGCAAGCGCGCGGCGGCCGCGTCGTTGCATGGGACGCCGCGCGCTGGCACGCGTTGCGACGAGGAGGGGCTCACGATGCGAAGGGTGGCGGTGTGGTCTCTGGTGTGCGCGGCGGCGGTGACGGCGGCGGGCGAGGGGGCGGCGGATCCGCCCAAGAAGCCGCCGGCCGCCTCGTGCGCGCGCAAGCACCCGGGGCTCGGCGCGGCGCGCGCCGGCGGGGCGCGGCAGGGCGGATCGGTCGCGCTGGCGCGCACGGGCAAGGGCACGATCGCGTACGTCGCGGACGAGGACGCCCAGCTGCTGCGCACCTTCGATCTCGAGGCGAACGTCGAGCGCGCCCGCACCAAGCTCGCCGGATCGCCGTCGCAGGCGCTCGTGCTCGCCGACGGGCGCGTCGCCGTCGCGCTCCGCGATCAGAACCAGGTCGCCGTCCTCGAGCCCGGCGCACGCCCGGAGGAGCCGCTGGAGACGCTGTGCGCGTTCGACGTCGCCGCCGAGCCGGTGGCGCTCGCCGCGACGCCCGACGACGAGCGGCTCCTCGTCTCGAGCGCGTGGGGCAAGCGCCTCGCCGCGTACGAGGTCACGAGCTTCGCGCGCAAGCTCGACGTCGAGCTGCCGCGCGAGCCGCGGGCGGTCGTCGTCGACGACGACGGCGAGCGCGCCTTCGTCGCCCACGTCGTCGGGGCCAAGCTCTCGGTCGTCGATCTCGCCGGCCCGCGCGCCGGCGTGCACAGCGTCGACCTCGCCGTGAAGACGCAGCGCCGTGGCGCCGGCGAGGGCCGCGTCCAGGGCGGCTGCCAGGGCTTCGCGCTCGCCAAGGTGGTCGAGGTGAAGGACCTCGATCAGGACGACTCGGTCCGCGACGGCCCGCCGCTCCGCCCGCCGCCTCCGACGCCGCCCGCGCCGAGGCCTCCGTCGAGCAGGCCGGCGCCGCCCGCGCCCAAGCCGGCCCCCGCGCCGGCGCCGGCCGTGCCTCCCCAGGTCGAGCTCCCGTCGCTCCCGGCGCCGCGCGGGAGGCTCTTCGCGCCGATGGTCACCGTCGACGCCGGCGAGCCCGGGCACAGCTCGTCCGGCTACGGCTCGAGCAACCGCAGCGCCGCCGAGGTCGCGATGGTGAGCGTCGTCGACGCCGCCGCCGAGCGCGCGCTGACGAGCACGGTGCTCGCCGACGACGGCATCGCCGCCCGCGAGTGCATCCTGCCCCGCGCCGCGAGCTACGTCCCCGGGCGCGGGAGCCTGCTCGTCGCCTGCATGGGCGTCGACGCGGTGCTCGAGCTCGACGCGCGCGGGCTCGATCCGAGCCGGCTCGAGCGCCGTCGCTGGTCCGTCGCCGCCGGGCCGACCGGCATCGCCGTCGACGCGCCCCGCGCGCGCGCCGCCGTCTGGTCGCAGTTCGATCGCGCGCTCACCGTGCTCCCGCTGTCCGGCGGCGCGCCGTCGACGATCCGCGTCGCCTCGGGCGCGCTCGGCGCCGAGGCCGCCGACGTCGAGCGCGGGCGGCGGCTCTTCCACCGCACCGACGATCCCCGCGTCTCCAAGGACGGCCGCGCCTGCGCGAGCTGCCACCCCGACGGCCGCGAGGACGCGCTCACCTGGTCGACGCCCGACGGCCCGCGCCAGACGATCATGCTCGCGGGGCGCACGGCGTCGAGCGCGCCCTTCGGCTGGAACGGGCACAACCCGAGCCTTCGAGATCACGTGAAGCACACGTTCGAGCGCCTCGGCGGCAGCGGCATGTCCACGCCGGAGGACGCGCGCGACTTCGCCGCGCTGCTCGCCTACGTGCAGGCGATGCGGGCGCCGCACCCGGGCTCGCTCCCGACCGGCGTCGAGCGCGCCTCGCTCGCGTCGCGCGGCCGCGATCTCTTCTTCGACGAGCGCCAGGGCTGCGCCGACTGCCACGTCGGCGGCCGCGGCACCGACGGCGTCCAGCACGCCGTGGAGACGCGGCAGGAGCGCGACGGGAGCCGCGCCATCGACACGCCGTCTCTGCGCTTCGTCCACGGCACCGCGCCCTACTTCCACGACGGGCGCTTCCAGACGCTCGAGGAGCTGCTCGCTTCGCCCGACCACGCGATGGGTAGGACGCTCCACCTCAGCCAGCGCGATCGCCTCGCGATGGCGGCGTACCTGGAGACGCTGTGATCGGGCGCGGCCTGTGGTCGGCGATCGCCGGCGTCGCCGTGACGGGCTGCGGCGGCAGCCTGCCCGCCGCCGAAGCGACCCCGCCGGACGGCCCCGTGGAGGTGCAGCGGATCGGCAGCGAGAACGAGAGCGGCGGCGGCGAGGATCTGCAGCAGAGCGACGAGCCCCGCGAGCGCGAGCCGCGGCCGACGGTGCGCGCCGCCCCGTTCCGCGTCGCCGATCTGCCCGTCGCCGTGATCCCTCCGCCGCTCGACGCCTCGCGCGCGCCGACCTCACTCGCCGTCCGCGGCGGGCCCACCGGCGCCGACGAGCTCACCCGCGAGCCGGGCGCCGACGGCCTGACCAACGTGCGGCTCACGCTCGCGACCCCCGGGCAGGTCCGGCTCCGCATCGGCGACGTCGAGTCGGCGAACCGCGAGGGTCTGCGGGTGCGGTGCGGGGAGGCTCGGAAGACGATGACGGCGATGCGCTGGGAGGCGCTCGAGCGCCCCGCGGGCAAGGCGCGCTACACCGTCGTCAACGCCTGGTTCGACCCGGCGACCTGCAGGCACGCCGTGGTCGAGCGCGCCACGGTCGAGCTCGCGCCCATCCTCGGCAAGGTGCTCTTCGCCTTCCGCGAGTGCCGCTGGGCCTGCGACGACGGCCAGCGGATCACGGTGCTCGGCCCCTCGCTGCGCGACGTCACCGCCACCGCCCTCGGCCGATCGGCGGCGCCGCGGCTCGGCGGCTTCGCCACGATCACGCTCGACCTCGAGCCGGGCGGCGGCAGCTCGATGCGCGGGCGCGTGCCGGCGCCGTCGCTCGACGCGTGGCTCGGCGAGCACCCGCCGCCCGGCTCCGGCAAGCGCGCCGCGATCGGCGTCGGCGTCGACGTGACCCAGAGCGTCGGCGACCGCGAGCCGGTCGCGGTCGCGTACGTCGAGGAGCCGGCTCCCGCGCGCGAAGAGCGCGCCCGCGCGAGCGAGTAGCGCGTCGGTCGCCCGCCCGGCATCGCAGCCTCAGGACACGACGAGCTGCACCTTGTCCATCGTGTCGGGGCGCCACGACCAGGTCGGGCGGCGGTCCTCGATCAGCGACACCTGCGAGCACATCAGCGGCGGGAACGTGGGCCGCCCGACGAGGAAGGCGCCCAGCGCCGAGAGCGCGGGCTCCTCGGCGACGACGGCGACGACCGCGTCGCTCCGCGAGAGCAGGCGCTCGGCGCCCAGGTGCGGCGGCACGCCCTGAAGGAGCAGGTGGAGCGACTCGACGACGCCGAGGTGATCGACCGCGTCGGCGAAGAGCTCGGCCGTCTGCGTCGCGGCGACCTCCGGCGCGGCGACGATCGCGTCGAAGCCGATCTCCATCGCCTCGATCTCGGCCTTGATCCTGCGGCCCATCGCGCGCGTGACCTGGCGGCCCACCGCGCTGAGGTACGCCTCGGCGAGCGCACCGGGCCGCGGCTCGATCGACTGGGCTGCGCGGACGAGGAAGATCTTCATCCGCGCACGCTGCCAGCCGCGAGCGCGCTTCGTCAACGCTCGCGATCGACGCTCCTTCGACGCGCGCGATCGCGATCGACGCACGTCGACGCCCGCGGTCGCGATCGACGCTGGTCGACGCTCCTGCAGCGCTCGCGATCGCGAGCTCGGAACGTGAGCCGGCGGCGGTTCGCGCGCGCGCCGGCGCCCTCCGGACCCGCGCCGGGACTTCCATGCGCGCGGCGCGGGTGAATGACCGCGACGGACGCGCGGGGCTCGGCGCGCGTTGGTCGTGATCTCGCGCCCTTTCGAGCGCGCGCCGCGCGCGGCGCGCGCGACGTTCGTCCACAGGGCGCTCCGGCCGCTCCCTAGAGGCGCGCCTCTCGCGTGCGGGCGCGTGCCTACGCGACAAACTCGGTCCCACCCGACAGACACGGGCACGCGCCCTGGCCTAGTTTCGCCGTCCTCAAGACCGTGACGCGGGAATCGCTTCCGGGAGGACAAGCCGATGCTGAACGTCGACCAGGCAATGCGCGAAGTGATGGCGGTTTACCAGTCGATCACGGGGAGACCGATCGAGGCGCGCGGCGCCGAGCTGCCCCCGGAGGTCGACGCGGCGGCGCACGTCGAGGCGCGCTACCGCGAGTTCAAGACGCTGCTCGAGGTCTCGGGCCTCGGCGCGGTCGCGAAGGCGCCGGAGGTGACGGCGAGCTACGCTCCGCCCGCCGACGTCCTCACGCTCGACGGCGAGGTCCGCTGCCAGATCGACGTCCCGGGCATCCCCAAGGATCGCCTCAGCGTCAGCGTCGCCGGCGACTGGCTCGTCGTCCGCGGCGAGCGGGCCAACGGCGTCGCCCACGGCGCGGTCACGCGCCACCGCGAGCGCGCCCACGGCGCGGTCCAGAAGCTCATCGCCCTGCCGCCCGGCGCCAAGCGCGAGGCGATCGACGCGAGCCTCCAGGACGGCGTCCTCACCGTGACGATCCCGACCGACGGCGCCGGAGCGTCGGCGCAGACCCAACGCGTGAACGTCAAGGGCGTGTGACCCATGACGCCGAAGCGCCCGCCGCGTGACCGCCAGGGGCGCGGACCCAAGACGTATCCCGGCGATGTCGGCCGGGAGCGAAGCAGTGCGGAGCCGCCGGCATTGGTGCCGGAGGAGCCGGTTCGAGAAACACCGCAATACTCGGGGGGTACACCCATGGATCCCAGAATGCTCGAGATCAACAGCCTGCGCGTCCTCAACGACTACCTCAACCAGACGATCGACGCGCTCATGCGCGTGCCCCGCGTCGGCCAGACGCCCTTCGGCGGCGTCGGGCTGTCGCACTCGCCGTTCGGCGCCACCACGCCGTTCGCCGCGGGCATCGGCATCGACCCCACCCAGGTGGGCCTCGCCCACTCGCCCTACGCCGCCGCCACGATGGGCGCGGGCTTCCCGGGAATCGCCGGCCAGGCGTTCGGGCAGGGGTACCAGTACCCGGGCGTGATCGATCCCTTCCTCGCGCAGCGCGGCCTCTCCCACACGACGGGCTTCGGCTACGGCGCGTGGAACCCGCTCGCCGAGATCGCCCGGCAGCAGCAGCAGCTGCAGGCGCTCGCGGCGTACCGGGCGTGGGGCGTCCAGGTCTGATCCCACGAGGGCTCCGCCCCCGACGCCGTCGGCCGCGAGGCCGGCGGCGTCGGCTTTTTGTGGGCGCAGGACGACCTGATCCCCGGCTTCGAGCGCCGTGGCAGAAGCTCTCTCCCGTTCGCTAGACGAGATCGGGGAAGAGCTCCGCCAGCACGTCCTCGAGCGTGCTCACGTACCCGACCAGCTCGGCGGCGACGGCGGGCGGGACGCGCTCGGCGCGCTCGACGTCGCCCTCGTTGTCGGCCGGGAGGAGGATCCGGCGCAGCCGGCGCTCGTAGGCGCCGACAACCTTGGCCTCCACGTCGCCGACGCGCCGCACCACGATGGCGTCGCGCGCGTCGCAGACGATCGCGCCGGTGGAGGCGACGTCGGCGGGAACCGGGAGATCGAGGAACGCCGCGAGGAACGCGATCGCGATGGGCAGGCCGACGCTGTCGCCCGACGAGAGCTCGTCGTCCTTGGTCACCTTGAGGAGGTAGCGCGCGCTCTCGATCGCGCGCGCCCGGTGCGGGAAGCGCGCGCGCACGAAGGCGCGCACCGAGTAGAAGACGTTCACCGCCGTCGCCCTGAGCTCGGGCGAGACCGAGCCGAGCACGTCGTCGGCCTCGAGGCCGCCGCGATCGCCCGGACGGCGCTCGACCCAGAGCTCGTGGATGAGCCCGTGGACCTCGCCGCCCCGACGCAGCGCGGCCGCGGCGAGGGAGACCGGCACGGGAGGCGCGGCCGAGACCTCGCGCAGGGCGAGCGCGCGCGCCTCGTGGTCCCGCGCCCGCGCCGCGCGGCCGAGCGCGCGCTCGACCTCGGAGAGCATGAGCCAGCCCTCGGCGGACCCCGGCTGCGCCTCGACCCAGCGGCGCAGCGAGGAAGCGCGCCGCTCGAGGCGCTCGCCGTGGCCGAGCGCATCGAACGCCTCGTCGTCGAGCGACGCGTCGGGCGGCGAGAGCGTCAGGAGCGCCGCGGCGTCGAGATCCGGCGCGCCCGCGATCGCCCGGAGGCGGAGCTCCTTCGCCCGCCGCGGCTCCCCGAGCTGCGCCTCGACGTCGGCGAGGTAGAGCAGGTCGGTCGCGGTGGCCGCGCCCGCGGCGTCGAGGCCCCGGAGCAGCGACGCCGCCTGCTCGATCTCGCCGAGGCACAGCGCCAGCGCCGCCGCGCGCCGGCGGTGCTCGGTGCGGGCTCGCGCCGCGTGGCGGACCATCTGCGACTCCGCGCCGGCGCGCGGCGGCGGAAGCCGGCCGAGCCGCCCGAGCGGCACGTAGCTCGCCGCGACGGCGCGCGCGAGCTCGCGCGGGGAGAGCGTGCCGTGGCGGCGCAGGAAGGCCGAGAGGAAGCGGGCCTCGAACTCGTCGGCGAGCGCCGGGTAGCCGAGCGCGCGCAAGAGCCGCCCCAGCCGCCGCAGCAGCATCGGCTCGCGCGTGGTCAGGTACGCGTAGCGGACCGCACGCACCGCGCGCCGCAAGCGCTCCGGCGTGCCCTCGCGCTCGTAGAGCACGCTGAGGCACAAGAGCCGCTCGACGTCGTTGGCGAGGCGCGGCTCGTCGGCGAGCCGCTCGAGCACGGCGATCGCCCCCTGCACGTCGTGCGCGCGCTCGAGCAGCCAGGCGCGCTGGATGGCGGCGATCTTGTAGACGTGGGGATCGCGCCCCTGGAACCGCGCGAGCACGCGATCGACGGCGCGGAGCGCGCCGGGCAGGTCGTCGACGAGCGCCGCGCGGCACGACTGCGTCAGATCCGGGAGGCTGCCCGCGAGCGCCTCCTCCAGGCCCTCGGGCAGCGGGCGCACCCGGCCCGCCGCCTCCCACGCCGCCAGCTCGTAGACGAGGCCGAGGTGCCGGAGGCCCGACCTCGCCGGCGCCTCGCGCTCGCCGAGCTCCTCCCAGGCGGACACGGCCTCGCTCAGCCGACCGCGCCGGTGCTGGATGGCCGCCAGCAGCCGGAGCGCGTCCGGATCGCCGGGGCTCTTCGCCAGCGCGGCGCGCGCCGCGTGGAGCGCGCGGTCCGGCAGCTCGGCCTCGTAGGCGAGCCGCGCGACCAGGAGATCCGCGCGGGCCCGCGGCGCCCTCCGCCGCATCGGGCCGCCGTCGTGGGCCGGGTGGTGGTGCGGATCGTGGGCGAGCAGCCGCCGG
The DNA here is from genome assembly GCA_964372055.1 of uncultured Polyangiaceae bacterium. Classification (GTDB taxonomy): domain Bacteria; phylum Myxococcota_A; class Polyangia; order Polyangiales; family Polyangiaceae; genus CAYJPW01. The sequence continues at coordinate 8,287 of CAYJPW010000202.1, read as the reverse complement.
CACTCGCGCAGGAGCTCTTCGTCGAGCGCCTCGCGCGTCGCTCGCTCGAGCTGGCGGTGATCCAGGGATGTCCCTTCGCCGCGCCGTCCGGGAGGCATCGCGTGCCGCTGTCAGACCTGCTGGACGCGCGTCCGGGCCGGCGCGCGCTCGAGCCCCGCATGCTGCCGGAGCGCGCTGTCGACCGCCGAGATGAGCGCGTCGACACCGGCGCCCTTGCGCACCCAGCCGACGCCGAGCTCGCGGAGCCGCTTCTGGAGGACGGCCGAGGTCTCCGAGCCCACCACCACGGCCCGGACGCCGAGCGAGACGGCGTCGAGCACGGCGCGCAGGCCGCCCTGCGCGTGTCCGTCCATCTTCAGATCGGCGAGCACCAGGTTGGGGTGCATCGTCACCAGCGCCTCGACCGCCGCCGGGACGTCCGCCGCTTCGAACGGCACCGCCGGGGCGTACCGATCGGCGACGAGCCGACAGAGGAGCTGCCGCTGGCGCGGGTCGCCGCTCGCCACGAGCACACGGAGCGGCTGCGCCGAGGTCTGCGTGCGCGCGCGGCGCAATCCAGGCATGGGTTGGGTCATGGTGGGAGCCTCGAGTTCGCCACGAGCGGCGCCTTGAAACCATCGGGCTGGACGGGCAACGGTCGTGCGGATCTTCCTGAACGCGGCGGCGCCGACCTCGCCGGAGAAGAGGTGCGCCGGCGTGGATGGACGGGCTCCCCGACGAGAGCGACGTGCCGACGGATCCGGAGCAGCCTCGTTCGCCGATCGCGTCGGCGCCGGGCGGGCTCACGCAAGCCGAGGGCCGCGCGCCGGTGAGCGGCCCGGTGACGCGCGACCGCCGTGCCAGCGCGCCGACGCACGGGCGACGGACGGCGCCGAACGCGGACACGCGAACGTCCGGGCCGGCGCCGGCGCTCGCCGCGGCGGCCCCGCATGTTGGCGGCAATTGACACGCCCGGAGCGAAGCGGAGGGCGGGTGTCCGGCCGGCGCAAGCCGACCGGCAATTGCCGCGGGGGTTTGGGGGCGGAGCCCCCATGTTGGCCGCCAATTGACACGCCCGGAGCGAAGCGGAGGGCGGGTGTCCGGCCGGCGCAAGCCGGCCGCCAATTGACGCGCGGCGGCGGCGTCGGTCGGATGCGGCCATGGCGACCGCACCCGACGGCCCCGGCGCTCGCAGCGCGCCCGCGGCCCCTCCAGCCCCGGGCGAGCCGAACGGCCGGCCCGCGTGGTCCCCCGGCATGCCCATCCGCGACGGCGCCGACTACATCGCGAGCCTGCGCGGTCGCGGGCTTCGCGTGTTCTACCTCGGCGAGCGCGTCGCCGAGCCGGTCGATCACCCGGTGATCCGGCCGTCGATCCGGGCCGTCGCCGCCACCTACGATCTCGCGGTCAGCGCACCCGAGCTCGCGACGGCGCGCTCGTCCCTCTCGGGCGCCGCGGTGAACCGCTTCCTGCACGTGACCGAGAGCGTCGAGGACGTCGTCGCGCAGAACAAGATGCAGCGCCGCCTCGGCCAGCTGACCGGCACCTGCTTCCAGCGCTGCGTGGGGATGGACGCGATCAACGCGCTCTACTCGGTCACCTTCGAGGTCGATCGCGCCCACGGCACCCCGTACCACGAGCGCTTCGTCCGCTTCCTCCGCGAGGCGCAGAAGCAGAACCTGGTCCTCGGAGGCGCCATGACCGATCCGAAGGGCGATCGGAGCCGGGGCCCGTCGGACCAGGCCGATCCGGACCTCTTCGTGCGCATCGCCGAGCGGCGCGACGACGGCATCGTCGTCCGAGGCGCCAAGGCGCACCAGACCGGCTGCCTCAACTCGCACTGGATCCTGGTGATGCCGACGATGCGGCTCACCGAGCGCGACCGCGACTACGCCGTCGTCTGCGCCGTCCCCGTCGACGATCCCGGGCTCACCTTCGTGTACGGCCGCCAGTCGTGCGACACGCGCGCCCTCGAGGGCGGCGACGTCGACCAGGGCAACGCCCTCTACTCCGGCCAGGAGGCGCTCATCGTCCTCGACGACGTCTTCGTCCCCTGGGAGCGCGTCTACCTCGCGGGCGAGACGAGCTGGGCGGCGACGCTCGTCGAGCGCTTCACCGCCTACCACCGACGGAGCTACGTCTGCAAAGCGGGGGTCGGCGACGTGCTCATCGGCGCCGCCGCGACCATCGCCGACTACAACGGCGTCGCCAAGGTCGGCCACGTGCGCGACAAGCTCGTGGAGATGGCGCACCTCAACGAGACCATCTACGGCGCCGGGATCGCCGCGAGCCACGAGTCCCACCGGACCGCCGCCGGCAACTACCAGAACGACGATCTGCTCGCGAACGTGTGCAAGCACAACGTCACCCGCTTCCCGTTCGAGCTGGGCCGGCTGGCGCAGGACCTCGCCGGCGGCCTCATGGCCACGCTGCCGTCGGCGAAGGACTTCGAGAGCGAGGAGACGGGCCCGCTCCTCCGCAAGTACCTCGTCGGGCGCGCCGGCGTCGCGACCGAGGACCGCGTGCGCATGCTCCGGCTGATCGAGAACATGACGATGGGCAGGAACGCCGTCGGCTACCTGACCGAGTCGCTGCACGGCGCCGGATCGCCGCAGGCGCAGCGGATCCAGATCGCCCGGCAGATGGACCTCGAGGGCAAGATGAAGCTGGCCAAGCGCCTGGCGGGCATCGAGGCGCCGGGCGAGGGGCAGGAGCCGTAGCCTCCACGGGGCGGGAGCGCGACGCGTCCCGCCTCGTGGAGCCCTGGCCCGTCACCGCTCCTCGCGCCCGAGCCCCTCGCCGGCGAGGCCGACGACGAACTTCGCGCCGGTCTTCGCCATCTCGCCGAGCGCGCCGAGCCGCTTGAGCTCGAGCAGCGCCGGGTTCTCGGCCGCGGCCTTGGCCTCCTCGACCTCGGCCGCGAGCTTGAGCTCCTGCCGGAGCCGCTCGGCCTCGGCGGTCAGCCGGATCTGCTCCTTCTGGGCCTCGAGCCGGAGCCGCGTCGCCGCGTTCTCGGCGTCGGCGTGGATGCGCTGCGCCTCGGCGTCCTTCTTCGCCTGGATGAGCTTCGCCTCGGCCCGGCGCTCGGTCTCGAGGACCTGGTTCATGATCTCCCGGAGGTTGCCCGGGAAGACCAGGTCCTTGACGTCGGCCCGGAGGATCTCGACGCCGTAGCGCGCCGCCGTGCCCTTGACGTCGGCGCGGACCGCGTCCGAGATCTCGTTGCGGTCGCTCAGGATCGCCTCGAGGTTCCGGCTCGCCATGAAGCGCCGCGCGGCGAGCTGCACGTCCTCGTAGATGCGCTCCTCGTACGAGACGACGTGGTGCATCGCGGCGGGGGCGTCCTCGATCTGGAAGTAGACGAGGAGCGAGACCCGGATGGCCACCTTGTCGGCGGTCAGGATCTCCTGGCCCTTGATGGTCAGCGAGCGCTCGCGCAGGTCGACGAGCGACACCGTGCGGGTCGACCGGTCGAACCAGCCGCGCTTCAGCCGGTACTTGCCGGGGACGAGCGACTCCTTGAAGGCGCCCTCCTCGTAGAGCAGGCCGACATGCGACTCGGGGACGATGATCTCGAGCTTGTTCACGGTGACACCTGGGGGCTGGAGAAGGAAGAGAGAGCCAGGGGCCGACGAAGGGCCATGTGCAGGACGGGCAGGGAAGACGATGGCTTCAGATCTCTTGGATGAGACCTTCGTTCCAGCCCGCTACTTCCCACCGGACTCCCGGCTCGCCCGGACCGACGTCGGGCGGGACGGCCGCCTGACGTCGCCGCCCTTGCCGTGGCGCAACGTGGCGGATGCGAACGAGAGGCGAACCGGGGTATCATTGTGCGTTCTTGCTGTACCCGGCCTCCCGAGCGCGCCCCGCTCGCCGGCCGCGTCGGCCGCGCCTCCCGCTTACACGCGTCCGAGCTCCGCCTCTGCTTCAGGAGAGTCCCATGCCAGCTTCCCATCCCGACGACGCACGCCCCCGCTCCAGCCGCCGCACGTGGATCACCGCCCTCGCCGCGGTCACGGCGGCCGCGGCGCTGGTCGGCGCTCCGTCGAGCGCCGCGGCGCAGGAGCCGGCCGCGTGCCTCTCGCCGAACCCGTCGGACTGGCCCTCGTCCTCCGCCCCGTATTTCATGCTCCTCGCCGACACGTCGGGATCGATGACCTCGACCGTGGGCAACCCGGCGATCGCGAGCTCGTGCGGCTACGGCACCGACCGGCGCGCGCACCTCCGCTGCGCCATCAAGAACACGGTGCAGGCGTTCGCCGGCGAGGTGAACTTCGGCCTCGCCACGTTCCCTCGCAAGCAGACCAACTGCGGGGCGGGGTGCTACGGCGGTTGCACCTACTCGAACTACCCGAACAACCAGACGAACAGCGGCTGCGGCCCCGGCACGGGCGTGAACCGCAGGGGCGCCTTCATCCAAGTGCCCATGCTGCAGGACTCGTTCTGGCAGGTGCCGCCCCCGGCCGACAACACGAGCTCGATGCTGTCGTGGGTCGACAACGTTTGTACCGCGAACATCGAGCTCTTCGCCGACGGGAACACCCCGCTCAACGGGATGCTGCGCGACATGAAGCGCTACTTCTCGACGACGGGCTGGACGGCGCAGGACAACTCGGTGACCTACCCGACGCCGCTCGCCGCGCAGGACCTGGCCGGGCAGGGCGTCAACGGGAGCACCGCCTGCCGCCCCGTGAACCTCATCCTCGTCACCGACGGCGACGAGACCTGCGACAGCCAGGCCGACGCCGTCGCGGCCGCGGCCGACCTCTACCAGAACGGCGTCACCGTCGGCGGCAAGGTCTTCAAGATCCGCACCTTCGTCATCAACTTCGCCGGCGGCTCGATCGTGGATGCCAACCAGATCGCTGCTGCCGGGGGCACCGGCGTGAGCATCCTCGCCAACAACGAGACCGAGCTCTCGATCGCGCTCTCGAACATCATCGCCGGTTCGGTCCAGCCCGAGACGTGCGACAACACCGACAACAACTGCAACGGGTGCACCGACGAGGGCTTCACCCACTACTGCAACGTCCAGCCGGTCGCCGCCAACTGCTGCGCCTGGGTGACCCAGGCGCAGCGCACGGCGTGCCTCACCAACTACACCGCGTCGATCACGCCGGCGAACCCGCAGGGCAACCTCGCGCTCTTGCCGTGCACCACGGTGGCCCAGCAGCAGAACCCGGGCACCTGGCTCTGCTTCGATCCCAAGGAGCAGTGCGACAACGTCGACAACAACTGCTCGGCGGGCGTCGACGACGGCGTGACCAAGTGCGGCAACCCGCTGCACTGCCCGCTCGCCGAGACGTGCAACGGGCAGGACGACGACTGCGACGGCGTGATCGACGAGGCGCCGGCGATCTGCAACGGCTGCAACTCGACGCCCGAGATCTGCGACGGCTGCGACAACGACTGCGACGGCCTCGTCGACGAGGGCATCGCGTCGCTTCCGTGCGGGTTGGCCAGCCCGCCGAACTGCGTGGGCCAGCTGGTGTGCGCGCAGAAGAGCAACCCCGGCAACGTGATCGGCGCGTGCGTGGGCGGCGGGTTCGACGCCTGCACCAACAACCCGCAGAGCGAGGTCTGCGACGGCATCGACAACGACTGCGACGGGACGCCGGACGACGGCATCGCGGCCACGCCGTGCGTCCCGCCGGGCACGCCGGGGGGGCTGGTCTACGGCGGGACGAGCCAGTGCCAGATGGGCACCATGCCCTGCAACGGGACGTGCACCGGCTTCGTCGGGCCGAGCACCGAGGTGTGCGACGGCGTCGACAACGACTGCGACGGGCAGGTCGACGAGGGCGCGTTCGGCGTCGGGCAATCCTGCGGCGTCAATCAGGCGCCGTGCACGCCGGGGACGACCGCCTGCGTCAACGGATCGCTGGTCTGCCAGGGCGGCACGGGCCCGCAGCCCGAGGTCTGCGACGGCGTCGACAACGACTGCGACGCGCAGGTGGACGAGTCGCCGCTCGCCGACGCGCCGGCGCCCGGCCAGAACGGCTGCTGGAACATCGCCGGCAACTGCTGCATCTTCCAGGGCCTCTCGTGGTGCCCGCCGCCCGGCGGCACCTGCACCGGCAACGGCAGCCTCACGCCGCCCTGCAACAAGGGCACGCTCGCGTGTCAGGGCGCGCAGGGCTGGATCTGCGCCAACCCGAAGGGCCCGGCGCCCGAGGCGTGCGACGGCCTCGACAACGACTGCAACGGCCAGGTCGACGACGGGAGCATCCCGCAGGTCGGCCAGGTGTGCGGCAGCGACACCGGCGAGTGCGTGAGCGGCGTGCTCGCCTGCACCGCGGGCGTGCTCGACTGCGTGGGCGACGTGCCCCCCGTGCCCGAGGTCTGCGACGGCCTCGACAACGACTGCGACGGCGCGAACGACAACGGCATCTCGACCGGCGGGCCCTGCACGGTCCCGGTCGACCCCTCGCTGTACCCCGGGCCGCACGATCAGCCGCCCTGCCAGCCCGGCATCCTCCAGTGCGACGGGCTCGGCGGGACGATCTGCGTCGGCGGCGTCGGCCCGTCGCCCGAGGTCTGCGACGGCCTCGACAACGACTGCGACGGGCTCGTCGACGAGACGGGCGCCGCGCCCGACGGCATCGACGGGACCGCCAATCCCTTGCCCCCGCCGGCGGCGTCGATCGGCGAGGCGTGCGGCGTCGACGTGGGCGAGTGCCAGCAGGGCGTCTACGCCTGCGTCAGCGGCCTCTTCGGCTGCGTCGGCGGGCAGAGCGCGGTGCCCGAGGCCTGCGATTGCAAGGACAACGACTGCAATGGCGAGATCGACAACCCCAACGGCGACGGCGGGCCGGCGCTCTGCGGCTCGGGCAAGCAGTGCGTGAGCTCGTCGGTCGGCTGCCAGTGCGCGGCGCCGTGCGGTCCGGGCGAGATCCCGTGCCCCGCCGGTCAGAAGTGCGAGCAGGTGACCTCGAGCCAGACGGGCCAGCCGCTCGGGAAGTTCTGCGTCGTCGACACCTGCGGCGACTGCACCACGAAGACGGTCACCGACGCCAACGCCAAGGTGCTGTGCGCGCCGGCGGGCACGGTGCTCGCCAACTGCATCACCCCGCCGGTGTGCGTGTGCAAGGGCCAGGCGGGCTGCCAGGAGCCGTGCAGCGGCGTGACCTGCAACGCGGGCACCGTGTGCACCAACTACGGGCCCAACGCGGGGACCTGCGTCGTCGACAACTGCTACAACGTGCCCTGCCAGGGCTGCGGCAAGGCGTGCAACCTCGGCTCCTGCGTCGACAACCCGTGCACGGATGCGTCGTGCAATCCGGACGAGGTCTGCAAGCCGAGCGCCGACTTCACCTCGTTCACCTGCGTGGAGACGTGCGCCGGCGTGACCTGCGGAAGCGGTGAGGCCTGCGTCGGAGGGCAGTGCGCGCCGACCTGCAGCCCGGCCTGCGGGGCGGGCGAGGTCTGCGACACGGCACAATCGCCTCCGGTGTGCGTGGCCGACAAGTGCACCAGCCCCTGCGCCGACGGCGCCTGCTGCGATCCGCTCACCGGCGCCTGCGGTAACTGCCCGTGCGAGGGCGTGGTCTGTCCCTCGGGGCAGGAGTGCCAGAACGGCGACTGCTTCGAGGGCCAGGGCGGCACGGGCGGCGGCGGCGGCTCGAGCACCTCGAGCACGAGCAGCGGCTCGAGCGGCACGGGCACCGGCACCGGCACCGGGCCCGGCGGCACCGGCTCGGGCGCCGGCGGGGAGAGCCCGCACGGCGTCTTCGGCCTGGCCACCGGCGGCGGCGGCTGCGCCTGCGAGGTCGGCGCCGGCGCCGAGCGCGGCGAGCTGCGCTGGGCGCTCTGCGCGGTGGCGGCTGCGGCGGCGGCGCTCCGGCGGAGGCGATCGAGGCAGCCGCGGATCGCGAAGCGCGGTCTCGGCGCGGCGGAGGTCTCGCGATGAGCGCCTCCTCGTTCCGCCGCAGCCTTCGGGGCGCGGGCGCGTGGACCGCGCTCGCGCTCGGCGCGCTCGCCACCGCGACCGCCGGCTGCACGACCGACGCCTTCTGCTTCTACGACTGCGACGGCGCCACCACCACGACCACCGGGACCGGGACCGGCACCGGCGACGGCGGCGGCGGCGGGCTCTTCACCGGTTCGACCGGCGAGGGCGGATGCTTCCTCAACTGCGGCGGCGGCGGCGCCGGCGGCGACGGCGGCTGCACGCCCACGAACGGCGGCATCGAGATCTGCGACGGCCTCGACAACGACTGCAACGGGACCAAGGACGAGGGCTTCGACTTCACGGCGCCGCAGACGTGCGGCACCTGCGCCAACAGCTGCCTGGTCTCGCTCCAGAACT
>CAYJPW010000201.1:0-17509 GCA_964372055.1 uncultured Polyangiaceae bacterium | reverse complement strand
ACGCGGCGGCGCACGAGCAGGGCGGTGAGCGCCACCGCAGCGGCACCGGCGGCCGCCGCCGCGAGCAGGCGCTGGCTGGTGCGCGCGCGACGCCGTGCGGCGAGGCGCCGCAGCGCGATCGAGAGCACGGCCGCCCCCGCCGGCGCGGCGCCCGCCGCGAGGATCGCCCCCGGGCGCACGACGTAAGCCTCGCCGCGCGCGGGCAGGTACGCCCGCTCGGGGTAGTCGCCCGAAGGGCCGCCCGGGCCGTGGAGGATCGCCATGCGGACCACCTCGGCGAGGTGCAGCGCCTGCCGGTCGGTCGTCTGCCGGATCTGCTCGCGGCAGCTGAAGCCGTCGGCGACGATGAGCGCGTCCGCCGGCGCGGACCGGACCGCGGGCAAGAGGACCCGCTCGCCGCAGCGGATCGACACCTCGTACTTCTCGCCCTCCTCGAACCCGAACGAGCCCGCCATCCCGCAGCAGCCCGAGTCGAGCACCTCGTGATCGAGGCCGATCGCGTCGAGCACGCCGCGCTCGCCGTCCATCCCCAGGATCGACTTGTGATGGCAGTGGCCGTGGACCACGGCTCGGCGATCGAGGCGCGGCAGGTCCGCGCCCTTCGACCCCTTCAGGAAGTCGCCGAACAGGTGCGTCTGGTCCCGGAGCTTGTTCGCCAGCGGATCGTCGGGGAAGAGCCCGACGAGCTCGTCGCGGAACACCGACACGCAGCTCGGCTCGAGGCCCACGACCGCGACGCCGCGCTCGATCGGCTCGCGGAGCACGTCCAGCGTCCGGCGGAGCAGGCGCTTGGCGGGCGGGAGCAGGCCGAAGTCGTAGAGCGGTCGCCCGCAGCAGAGCCACGGCTCGGGCACCGTGACGCGGTAACCCGCCCACTCGAGCACCTCGGTCGCTGCGATCGCGGTGTGCGGGAAGAAGTGATCGTTGAACGTGTCCGGCCAGAGGAGCACCTCCGGCCCGCCGGCGTTGCGCGCCGGCCGGCCCCGGAACCAGTGCCGGAACGACTGCTTCGCGAACGGCGGGATGCTCCGCTCGGGGGCGATGCCGCCGATGGCCTTGGCGAGCCGCGCCAGCGCGGGCGTCTGGGTCACCAGGTTGGCGAGGCCCGGGACGACCTGCGCGAGCCTCGCCCACCACGCGATGCGGCCCATCGTGTACGCGGCCCGCGGACGGAGCCGCCCCTCGTAGTAGTGCGACAGGAACTCGGACTTGTACGTCGCGAGATCGACGTTGACGGGGCAGTCGCCCTTGCAGCCCTTGCAGGCGAGGCAGAGGTCGAGCGACTCGCGCACGCTCTCGTCTCGCCAGCCGTCGAGCTCGCCGCCCTCGAGCATCTCGAAGAGCAGCCGCGCCCGGCCCCGCGTCGTGTGCTCCTCCTCGTGGGTCACCATGTAGCTCGGGCACATGGTGCCGCCCTCGTGGCGCCTGCACTTGCCGACGCCGACGCAGCGCATGGTCGCCCTGGTGAAGTCGCCTTCGTCGTCGGGGAAGCGGAAGTGCGTCTCGACGCCGGCGGGGCGGAAGTCGGCGCCGAGGCGGAGGTTCTCGTCGACGCGGTACGGGTCCACGACCTTGCCGGGGTTCATCCGCCAGGCCGGATCCCAGGCGGCCTTGAACCGCCGGAACGCCTCGAGGAGCTCGGGGCCGTACATCTTGGGGAGGAACTGCGCGCGCGACTGCCCGTCGCCGTGCTCGCCGGAGAACGATCCGCCGAACCGCACCACGAGATCGGTCGCCTCCTCGAGGAAGCTCTCCCAGTTCCGGATGCCCTCGGCGCTGCCGAGGTCGAAGTCGACGCGGCAGTGCACGCAGGCCTGCCCGAAGTGCCCGTAGAGGGCGGGGTGGTAGTCGTAGCGATCGAAGAGCGACCGGAGCTCGCGGAGGTAGTCGCCGAGGTTCTCCGGGTGCACGGCCGAGTCCTCCCAGCCCGGCCAGGTGTCGGGCTCGCCCGGGACGCGGGCGGTGGCGCCGAGGCCCGACTCGCGGAGCTTCCAGAGCGCGTTCTCCTGATCCGGATCGTCGTAGAGCTTCATGCTCGGGGCGCGCGGGCCTCGCCCGATCACGCGCATCGCCTCGCGGGCCCGGGCGTCGGACTCCTCCTTGGAGTCGCCGCCGAACTCGGCGAGGAGGAACCCGCGCCCCTCGGGAAGATACTTGAGGTAGCGCACGTGCAGGCCCTTCTTCCGGATGTTGTCGATGAGCCGGTCGTCGATGCCCTCGAGCGCGATCGGTGCGTGGCGCATGACCTCGGGGACGTGATCGCCCGCCGCGAACACGTCGGGGTAGCCGAGCACGAGGAGCGAGCGCGCCCTCGGCCAGTCGACGAGGCGCAGCGTCGCCTCGAGCACGGTCACGCACGTGCCCTCGCTCCCGACCAACGCTCGGGCCACGTGGAAGCCGTTCTCGGGCAGGAGCTCGTCCAGGTTGTACCCCGAGACTCGCCTGGGGATGCGCGGGTAGCGGGCGCGGATGCGATCGGCGTAGCGGTCGCGGATGGCCCGCAGCTCGGCGTAGATCCGGCCCCGCCTGCCGCCCTCGCGCACGATGGCGTCGAGCTCCTGCTCGGTCGTGGCGCCGACCCGCACCCGAAGCCCGTCGTACGTGACGATCTCGAGCTCGTGCACGTTGTCGGCGGTGCGGCCGGCCAGGACCGAGTGCGGCCCGCAGGAGTTGTTGCCGATCATGCCCCCGAGCGTGCAGTACTCGTGCGTCGCGGGATCGGGCCCGAAGGTGAGATCGTGGGCGACGGCGGTGTCGCGGAGCGTGTCGAGGACCGTCCCCGGCAGGACGCGCGCGCGCTTGTTCGCCCGATCCAGCTCGAGAACGCCCCGCAGGTACTTCGACGCGTCGAGGATCACCGCGACGTTGCACGTCTGCCCGGCGAGGCTCGTGCCGCAGCCGCGCGGGAGGATCGGCGCGCCGTGCCGCCGGCAGGCGGCGATCGTGGCCACGACGTCCTCCTTGTGGCGCGGCACGACGACGCCGATCGGCAGCTGGCGGTAGTTCGATCCGTCGGTCGCGTAGAGCGCGCGGTCGCCGGCGGTGAAGCGGACCTCGCCCTCGACGGAGCGCGCGAGGTCCTCCGCGAGCGCCTCGACCTCGGGCCCTGCGGCGGCGGCCAGTCGGACCCGCTGCTCGCCGGGGAGGCGGACCACGCCGCGGTCGATCTCGCGCTCGACCGGCTCCGAGGGCCTGCTCTCCGCCGGCGCCGCCGTGCTCTCTCGCTCGAGTCGCTGCATGTCTCCCTCTCAGACCGCGAACCGCTCCGCGTCCGCGTGCTTGAGCTCGATCCCCATGCCGGGGCGGTCGAGGTCGGGCCGGAGCGCCCCGCCCTCGGGCGCCGCCGCCGCGCCGTCGAAGAGCATCCGCTCGATGCGGACGTGGTCGTGGAAGTACTCGAGGTGCGCGAGGCGCTGCACGGCGCACGCGGGGTGGAGGTGGAGCGAGGGCGCGCAGTGCCCGGAGAGGTCGAGCGATCGGGCCTCGCAGAGCGCCGCCGCCGCCAGGAAGCCGGTGATCCCGCAGCGGCTCGCGTCCGCCTGGAGCACGTCGACCGCGCCCGCCTCGAGCATGCGGCGAAAGTACGCCGCGTCGTAGCCGTACTCGCCCGCGGCCACGTCCATCCCGGCCGGCGCCCGGTCGCGGAGGAGCCGCAGCCCCTCGAGATCGTCCGAGCTCACCGGCTCCTCGAACCAGCGCACGCCCTCGGCCGCGAACCGCTCCGCCATCGCCAGCGCCTGCTTGCGGGAGTAGGCGCCGTTGGCGTCGACGAAGAGCTCGGCGTCGCCGCCGATGGCGCGGCGGGCGGCGCGTACGCGAACGGGGTCCGCCGGCGGGTCGCGGCCGACCTTCATCTTCACGCGGCCGATCCCCTCCGCCACCCAGCCGGCGAGCTGCGCCTCGAGCTCGGCGGTCGAGTACGAGGTGAAGCCGCCGCTGCCGTACACGGGGACCGCTTCGCGCGCCGCGCCGAGCAGCGTCGCGAGCGGCAGGCCGAGGAGGCGCGCCTTGAGGTCCCAGAGCGCGGCGTCGACCGCGGCGATCGCGGTCTGGGCGATGCCCGGCCGGCCGAGGTTGCGGATCCGCCGCACCATCGCGGCCCACGCGCCGGGGACGGCCATGGCGTCGCGGCCGCGCACCACCTCCGCGAGCACGCCGTGGACGAGGCGCGCCGCCGCGACGTCGGCGTAGGTGTAGCCGACGCCGCGCGCGCCGCCGCCGGACGCGTGCACGACCACCAGCGTCGTCTCGCTCCAGGCGAGCGTGCCGTCCGACTCCGGGCGATCGGTCGGGATGACGTACGCAGCCACCTCGAGCCGCTCGACGCCGGCGGAGTGTCGCGCCCCCGCCATCTCAGCCCCGGAGCAGGCGCGCCGGCCCGTACGCCGCGAACGCGATCCCGGCCGCGCACGCCACCACGGCGCCTGCGAGCGCGCCGCGGTGGCGCGCCGCCCACGCCTCGAGGCTGCGCGAGCGCGCCCGCGCGTCGAACGCGCCGTGGGCGCCGTGGTCGCCCGGGACCGGCGCGAAGAGGTCGTCACGCCGGCTCGGGTCCGCGGGCTCGTCGGTCTGCTGCGAGTCGTAGCCCCGCTTGGCGAGGTAACGGTCGAGCATTCCGGGCGCGATCCTCTCGCCGACGATCGCCTCCACCGTCGGGAGCCCGACGTAGTACTCCCGCCTCGGGTGCTCGGCGGCGTGGGCGACCGCGCGCGCGCCGACCTCGGGCTGGAAGATCGGCGGCACCGGCTGCGGCCGCCGCGGCAAGCGCGACCGGACCCAGTCGAACTGGGGCGTGTTCAGCGCCGGCATGTGCACCATCGTGACGGCGACGTTGCTCTCGTCGTGGAGCAGCTCGCAGCGGAGCGACTCGGTGAACCCGACGATCGCGTGCTTCGCGGCGCAGTAGGCCGATTGGAGCGGGATGCTCCGGTAGGCCAGCGCCGAGCCCACCTGGACGATGACGCCGCGGTCGCGCGCGGTCATGCGCGCCAGGGCCGCGAGCGTGCCGTAGACGTACCCGAGGTAGGTCACCTCGGTGACGCGCTTGTACTCGTCGGGGGTCATGGCGGCGACGGGGGAGAACACCGACGCCATCGCGTTGTTGACCCAGACGTCGATGGGACCGAGCCCGTCCTCGATCGCGGCGCAGGCCGCCTCGACGGCGCGCGCGTCGGCCACGTCCGCCTGCACGGGCAGGGCGCGGCGGCCCATCGCCTCGATCTCGCGGCGGGCGCCCTCGAGCCCGTCGGCGCCGCGCGCGATGAGGCCGACGTCGGCGCCCCGGCGGGCGAGCTCGCGGGCGATGGCGCGCCCGAGCCCGGCGGACGCTCCGGTGATCGCGACGACGCTGGGCTGCTTGGCGCGTCCCACGCTGCTGCTCCGATGACCGCCGGGTGCACCGCGTGTGCCGGCGCGGCGAGGCCGGCGATCGACGTGAGCGCGGAGCGGAACGAGCGTTGCCGCTCCGGCGTGCGGAGGAGGCGATGGGAACGGTCGGAGCGCGGCGGTGGGCGATCGCGGAGGGGTACATCCCGGCCCGGAGCCACGGGCCCGAGCCGGAGATGCTCAGCCACGAGACGGCGTGCCTGCTCAACGCCTCGGACCAGGAGGCCCACGTCGAGATCACCATTTTCTTCGCCGACCGCGAGCCGGTCGGGCCGTACCGCGTCACGGTGCCACCGCGCCGCACGCGCCACGTCCGCTTCAACGATCTCCGGGATCCCGCGCCGGTGCCGGCCGGCACCGACTTCGCGAGCCTCATCGAGTCGGACGTGCCCATCGTGGTGCAGCACACCCGGCTCGACTCGCGGCAGGCGGAGAACGCGCTGCTGAGCACGGTCGCGTTCGCGGCCGAGCGGTGAGGCGGGCCGGCGCGACGCGGGTGGAGCGGAGCGCCGGCTGTCGCGGCAGCCGCAGCCGATCGAGGCTGACGCCGCTCGGGCCGGCACCTTGTACGGGGCGGTGCAGCGGCTCCCGACGCGCCGGCCGGCGGCCTCCGGTCGGCCGATCGCGGTCTCGCGATCGGCAAGATCGCCTCTCGCTCTCCCTGGGACGCCGCCGGACGCGCGGCTCGGCCACGTGCGGCCGCCGCTCAATCGGCGCGCGACGTCTGCCCGCGCAGGTACGCCTTCGCGATCCCGGCCTCGTCCACGAACCCGGCGATCGTCCCGTCGCCGCCCAAGACCGGGAGCCGCTTCACCCCGTTGGCGAGCATCGCCTCGAGCGCGACGTGCAGGTCGTCGTCGAGCGTCACCCGGACGAGCGGCCGCATGATGTCCGCCGCGTTCACGACCAGCGCGAGGTCCGGCTCGTCGCGCAGGATGTCGAGCTCGTCGCGCGTGATGATCCCGAGCAACTTCCCCACGGCGTCGACGACCGGGTACACCTCCTGCGAGCCGTTCACGTCGGCGAGATCCCGGGCGCGCGTCGCCGGGCCGAACGTGATGACGCACCCTTCGCGCACGACGACCTTCTCGAGCGGTATCCGCTCGAGGGCGTCGCGGAGCGACTTCTCCTTGAGGTGCACGCCGTCCTGCTCGAGCAGCGCCTCGTAGACGGGGGTCGGGCGGAGATGCCGCGCGAGGACGTAGGCGCTCATGTTGGCGATCATCAAGGGGACGATGAGCGAGTAGCCGTTCGTCATCTCGATGATGATCAGCACCGAGGTCATCGGCGCGCGGATGATGCCGGAGAAGACGGCGCCCATGCCCACGAGCGCGAACGCGCCGACGGTCGCCCGCTCGTGGCCGAAGAGCTCCACGTCCAGCCAGCCGAACGCACCGCCGAGCATGCCCCCGATGAACAGCGCCGGCGCGAAGATGCCGCCGGCGCCGCCGCTGCCGTACGAGAGCACGGTGGCGGCGACCTTCATGACGCAGAGGACGAGCATCACCTTGACCGCGACGCCCCCCGCGAGGGCCTTGGAGAGCGTGTCGTAGCCGCCGCCGGTGACGCCGCGGCTGTCCAGCCAGCGCACGGCGGCCACCGCGAGGACGCCGGTCGCGAGGCCTCCGACGCCGGGGCGCGCCCAGGCCGGCATCCCCCGCGCCGCCTGGAAGCGCTTGCGGAGCGCCAGGAGCGAGTCGGTGAACGCGACCGCCATCAGCGCCGCCGCGATCCCGAGCAGCGCGTAGATTGCGAGCGACGACGCGTGATGCAGGCCATACCCCTGGGGGACATCGAACACCGGGTGCTCGCCGAGGACGCTCCGCTCGATGACCGCCGCGAGCGCCGCGGCGATGATGACGCCGGAGAGCACGCTCTTGTCGAGATCGCCGACGACCTCCTCGATGGTGAAGGTCACGGCCGCGATGGGCGCGTTGAACGCCGCCGCGATCCCGGCGGCCGCGCCCACCGGCAAGAGGCGCCGCATGCTCCTCGGCGAGACGCGCGCGATCCGGCCGAGCAGCGTGGCGACGCCGGCGCAGATCTGCACGGTGGGGCCCTCGCGGCCGAGCGAGGAGCCGGACCCGATCTGGAGCGAGCCGATCACGAACTTGCCGATCGAGTCGCGGAACCGAAGGCGGCGGCCGCGCAGGGCGAACGCCGTCTTCACCTGCGGGATGCCGCTGCCCCGCGCCTCCGGGACGACGTACTGGAGGAGGGCCCCGCAGCCCATGGCGCCGAGCATGGGCGTGAGGATGGTCCACGCCATCCACGTCGATCGGTGCGCCGACATGGCGTTCTCGATGAGCAGCCCCTCCGCCTTGCGGATGGCGAAGTGGAACGCGACCGCCGCGAGCCCACAGAGCACGCCGATGACGATGGTGAGCGCGAAGAGCCGCTGCGCCTCGCTCGGGACGAAGCGGATCTCGAGCCGCAGCCAGTAGAGCCGCCACAGACGGACGATGGTCCTGAGCCGCCGGACGAGCCGCGCGAGCCCGATCTCGTCGGGTCGCCGGAGCGAGCCCGGCGTCGCGGAGGCGTGGGACGAGGGCGGCGCGTCGGAGGAGGGAGGTGCTGGATCGGCGGACGGAGTCATGGACGAGCTCGGTCACCCGAGGGGCGGTGGAGCTGGGGTTGCGTTAGCACGTTTGAGCTCCAACATTGCCGCAAACGTCCTCCGTTCCCCTCCGGCGCGCTCGCGGTCAGGTCACGCGGGCGCCCCTGGCCTCGCGCGGGCGCGGCAGCCCTGGCGCATCGAGGGCGAGGAGCGTCGCGAGCAGCGCGTCGATCTGGCCCTGCTCGTCGAGGCAGTACGGCGCGCGCGAGGTCCGGCGCCGGCCCACCCGGACCGCCACGAACGGTCGCAGGCCGAGCGCGCCGAAGGCGTCCTCGTCGGTGTCGTCGTCCCCCACGTAGAGCGCCCCGGAGACGCCGAGCGCCCTCGCGAGCCGGACCAGCGCCGCGCCCTTGTGCGCGGCGCTCGCCGCGACGACGTTCACGACCATCTTCCCCCCGACGGCGCGAGCGGACCCGAGCGAGGCGGCGGCGGCATGGACCAGCCTCTCCACGCGCGCCGGTCGCGGCGCCCTGCGGTAGTGGACCGAGAGCGACAGCCCCTTGTCCTCGATCACGACGCCGTCGAGGCCGCGGAGCTCGATCTCGAGGCGCGCGCGCCAACGCTCGACGCGGCGGCGCGCCGTCGGCTGGCGCGGCGCGCCGCCCGCCTCCGCGCCGTGGTTCCCGACCAGACGGAGCCCGGCGGCCGGGGGCACGCGCGCCGCGAGGTCCGCGAGGCCGCGCCCCGAGATGACGGCGCACGGACGGCGCCCCGCGAGCCGCGTCAACAGGCGCGCCGTCGCCGGCCGCATCCGGGCGCGCGCCGGATCGTCGACGATGGGCGCGAGCGTGCCGTCGAAGTCGAACGCGAGGACGGCGGGGCTCGCGAGCAGCTGCTCGAGCGCTCCGGCGCTCCGGTGGGCCAGGATGTGCTTCAGGGCGCGCCGCCGTTCAAAGGATGTCCTCCCAGCGCGGCGACGCCGCGAAGGCGGCGTGGATCAGGCCGACGTGCGAGTAGGCCTGGGGGAAGTTCCCCCACATGCGCCGGTTCGCGGTGTCGTAGTCCTCCGAGAGCAGGCCGAGCGGCGAGAGCGCCGACCGGGCGCGCTCGAACGCGAGCCTCGCCTCCTCGAGCCGACCCGTCGCCGCCAGCGCCTCCACGAGCCAGAACGTACAGATCACGAACGCGACCGTGGGCGCGCCGAAGCCGTCGTCGGCGCGGTAGCGGAAGAGCCACTCTTCGGTGGCGAGCTCCTTGCGGACGGCGTCGATCGTGGCGCGGAGCCGATCGTCCCCCGGGGCGAGGAACCTCAGCGGCGCGAGCTGCAGGAGCGCCGCGTCGAGGTCCTTGCCTCCGTAGGTGGAGACGAGGCTCGGGCGCGTCGCGTCCCAGGCGCGCGCGAGGACCTCCTCGCGGATCCGGGCGGCGGCGGCGCGATAGCCGGCGGCGCGGTCGGGGGCGTGGCGCTCCGCCACCTTCGCCATGCGGTCGGCGCCTGCCCAGCACATCACGCTCGAGAACGTCTGCGGGGTCCACGCCGTCCGGTACTCCCAGATGCCGGCGTCCGGCTGGCCGGCGACCGCGATGGCCTTGCGCGCCAGCGCCTCGACGAGGCCGAGCGCCTCCTTCGACTGCTCCTCGCGGAAGCGGTCGTCGAGGAACACCGGCGCGAGGGCGAGGACCATCTCGCCGAAGATGTCGTTCTGCTGGTGGAGCGCCGCCGCGTTGCCGACGCGGACCGGCCCGTGTCCCGCGTACCCGGCCCAGCCCGGCTCCTCGCGCTCGGCGAGGTCCGAGGCGCCGTCGACGCGGTAGAGCGGCGCGAGATCCAGCGAGGGCTTGGCGGCCACGATCTCGAGCAGGAACTGGACGAAGCGCTCGCGCTCCTCGAAATGCCCGAGCAGCCGGAGCGCGTCGAGGACGTAGTAGGCGTCGCGGAGCCAGCAGTAGCGGTAATCCCACGTGCGTCCGCTCCCCGGCGCCTCGGGGATCGATGTGGTCGTGGCGGCCACGATCGCGCCGGTGTCCTCGAAGCAGTGGAGCTTGAGCGCGAGCGCCGAGCGGATCACCTCGGCCTGGAACAGCGGCGGGACGCGGCAGTGCTTCACCCAGCGCCTCCAGTAGGCCATGGTCTGCTCGCGGAAGCGGCTGGCGAGCGACGGCAGCGACTCCTCGACCGGTGCGCCCCAGGTGAGCACGAGGTGGCGCCGCTCGGTGAGCGCCGACGCGCGGCCGCCGAGGTACGAGATAGGGATGTCGGTCGTGAGGCGGACCTGGCTCTCGAACCCTTCGAAGCGGACGTGGTTGGAGCCGTGGGTGCGCACCGGCGGCTCGCCCGACCAGCCGAGCTTGGGCTCGCAGACCACGCGGACGCGGGGCGTCCCCTCGAGCGGCTCGACCACGCGCACGATCATGGTCGGGCGGAAGAAGCGGTCGTACTGCGCGAACCGCGGCGCGAAGTCGACCACGCGGAAGCTGCCGTCGGGACGGACGAACGTGGTCTCGAGCACGTTCGTGTTGTCGACGTAGCGCTGCGTGCCGACGCCGCCGTCGGCGGGCCCGACCAGGAACCGGCCGCCCCGGTTCGAATCGAGGAGACTCGAGAAGAGCGGCTCGGAGTCGAACCTCGGCAGGCAGCACCACACGATGTCGCCGTCGTTCGCGCACAGGGCCGAGAACTGGCAGTTGCCGATGATGCCGAGGTGATCGAGCTGCAAGCGGGCTCCTCTCGTCGTCGCGCCTGAGCTCGAGCGTAGCTCGACTCCGTTTGACCTCAAAGGATGATCGTGCTTCGCTTCCCGGTCCCATGCGCCACGTGCTCCGCTTCGTGCTGCCGCTGCTGGCCGTGTTCGGCGCGCTGGCGTGGGGCGCGGCGTGGCTCCTCGACAGCACGGGGCGGCGCTGGTTCCAGAAGGATCTCGAGCTGCGCGCCGAGCTCGCGGTGAGCGGCGCCCAGGAGGCCCTCGCCGAGCACTGGCGCCGCCACGACGCCGAGGCGATGACGCGCGCCCTCGCGGCGATCACGCACGACGAGCGCATCCTGGCCGCGTCGGCCTGCGACGAGGGCGGCGCGACGTTCGCCTCGACCGCCGAGTTCCCCGCCGAGGTCGGGTGCGGTCGCGTGCGTCCAGAGGAGGTGGGCGGTCGACGCGGGCCGACGAGCTTCGTCTCCTCGAGCGGCGGCATGATCCACGTCGCGGCCATCCCGGTGGTCGGGGACGTGGAGCAGACCGGCTACGTCGTCGTCGTCCACGACATGAGCTTCGCCGAGCGCCGCGCGAGCATGACGCGGGCGATCACGCTGGCGGGCTTCGGCCTGATGGCGCTCGTGGCCTCGATCGCGACGCTCTTGGTCGCGCGCTTCTCCTGGCGCGACTGGACGGCCGAGGTCCGGCGGAACCTGCAAGGAGGCGCCCACCGCCGCGAGTTCCAGCCGATCCTCGCCGACATCCGCGACCTCGTGGCGCGCCTCGCCGACGAAGCGCAGACGGACGGCCAGGCGAACGCCTACACGCCGGCCCGCTTGCGTCGCACGCTGAAGCAGCACCTGCACGGGGAGAAGGTCGTCGTCGTCGCCAACCGCGAGCCGTACATCCACGACCGCGCCGCCGGCGGAGCGCTCCGCGTGCTGCACCCCGCGAGCGGCCTGGTCACGGCGCTCGAGCCGGTCATGCGGGCCTGCTCCGGAGTGTGGGTCGCGCACGGGAGCGGATCCGCGGACCGCGAGACGGTCGACGCCCACGATCGCGTCGCCGTCCCGCCGGGCGAGGAGTCGTACGCGCTGCGCCGCGTCTGGCTCGGCGCCGAGGAGGAGAAGGGCTACTACTACGGCCTCTCCAACGAGGGCCTCTGGCCGCTCTGCCACGTCGCGCACACGCGGCCCTTGTTCCGCGCGGAGGATTGGGGGCACTACCGCCGCGTCAACCGCCGCTTCGCCGAGGCGGCCTGCGACGAGGCCGACGGCCCCGATTCGATCGTCCTCGTGCAGGACTACCACTTCGCGCTCCTGCCGCAGATGATCCGTCAGCGCATGCCTCGCGCGACGATCCTGACGTTCTGGCACATCCCCTGGCCGAACGCCGAGCGCTTCGGCATCTGTCCGTTCGCGAAGGAGCTCCTCGAAGGGCTCCTCGGCAGCAGCATCGTCGGCTTCCACACGCAGCTCCACTGCAACAACTTCCTCGACGCCGTCGATCGGTACCTGGAGGCGCGCATCGACCGCGAGCGGCAAGGCGTGTTCTACCGAGGTCGCATGACGCTGGTGCGGCCGTATCCGATCTCGATCGACTGGCCGAACCGCTGGCTCGAGGGCTCTCCCTCGGTCGAGGAGTGCCGGGCCGGGGTGCGCGCGGAGCTCGGCCTCGCGCCGGGGGCGCTCCTCGGCGTCGGGATCGACCGCCTCGACTACACCAAGGGCATCGAGGAGCGGCTGCTCGCCGTGGAGCGGCTGCTCGAGCGCGCGCCCGAGCTGCGAGGGCGCTTCACGTTCGCCCAGATCGCTGCGCCCAGCCGCACCGCGATCGAGCGATACCGCGAGCTCAACGACAAGGTCGAGCAGATCGCCGAGCGGATCAACGGCCGCTTCGGCTCCGGAGAGTACCGCCCGATCGCGCTGCTCCGCGAGCACCACGAGCCGCCGTCGGTGTTTCGCTACTACCGGGCGGCGGATCTCTGTTATGTGAGTAGCCTGCACGACGGCATGAACCTCGTCGCCAAGGAGTTCGTGGCCGCCCGCGACGACGAGCGGGGTGTCCTCGTCCTCAGCGAGTTCACCGGCGCGGCGCGCGAGCTCACCGAGGCCCTGATCGTGAACCCCTACGATCTCGAAGAAGCGAGCTCCGCGATGGCGGCGGCCCTGACGATGAGCGCCGAGGAGCAGCAGACGCGCATGAAGACGATGCGCTCGTACCTCGCCCAGTTCAACGTGTACCGCTGGGCGGATCGCATGCTCGTCGACGCGGCGCGCCTCCGGTTCCGTGATCGGGTGTCGCGCGATCTCCTCGGCCCCCTGAGGAGCGAAGGCGACCCGGCGTGAGGCGCCGCGCCGGCCCGAAGCCGCCGCCCGCGGGGCTCGACCGAGCACCGGGGGAGGCGCGCGCGGCGAGCCCGGGCGCCTCGACGCCGCTCGGGAGCGTGCTGCAGTTCATGCGCGCCCTCTGGGCCGTGGACCACGCGCTCCAGTCGACCTCGAAGCGCATGGACGCCGAGATCGGCGTGACCGGGCCTCAACGGCTGGCCATCCGCATCGTGGGCCGCTTCCCCTGGATCGCCGCGGGCACGCTCGCCGACGTCCTCTGCATGCACCCGAGCACCCTCACCGGCGTGCTGCAGCGCCTCTGCGAGCGGGGCATCCTGGAGCGTCGAGCCGATCCGGAGGATGCCCGGCGCGCGCTCTTCCGCCTCACCGCGCGGGGCCGGGAGCTCGACGCGGTCAGGCGCGGCACGGTCGAAGCCGCCGTCCAACGGGTGATCGCGCGCGCGCCTCGTGCCCAGGTGGCCGCGGCGCAGGCGATCCTCGGCGAGATCGCGGACGCGCTCGCGCACGAGCCGAAGCAGGGGCGTGCGGCCCGGGCAGGCGCGCGGCCCAGGCGCGTCGCGCGCGCCGCGGCCAGACGCCGCGCCACCTGAGGGGCCCCGAGCCCCGTCCGCCGAGCCGCCTGCCATCGCTCCGCGCACACGTGGCGAGCGCGTCGCAGCGGGCTTCGGCGGCTGCGAGCTTTGCGCGACGGCCGCCGGCAACATAAGCTTCGTGCCCGTATGAGCTCAAACGAAAGGAATGCATCGCAATGAGGAGCGGTCTCCACCCGGGTGTCGGTGTGCTCCGTGCCGCGGCCGTGATGGCCACGCTGGGCCTCGCGTCGGCCCCGGCCTGCACGCCGGCGCCCAAGAACGTCCCCTGCTCCAACGGCGGCGACTGCGCCGCGGCCGACCCGAAGTACCAGTTCTGCCTGGAATCGAGGTGCGTCGAGTGCGTCGGCAACGCGAGCTGCGGCGACGGCAACCTCTGCGTCGACGGGCGCTGCCAGCGTCACTGCCGCGACGGCCGCGATTGTCCCGACGGCGAGGCGTGCCAGGCGGGCAGGTGCGGCCCCGGCTGAGCCGCTCGGCCGACGCGCGCGCGCGGCATGCGCGCCGGCACGCTCCGCGCATCCCCTCCACGACGGGGGAGGCGAGCGAGCGTGTCCAGGCTGGGCGCCGTCTGGCAGAGGTTGCAGTACAGCCTCTGGTTCTTGCCCGGCGTCATCGTCGCCTCCGCCATCGCCCTCGCGCAGATCCTCGTGCGGGCGGACGACCTCGTCCCGCTCCACGTGTTCGCGCGCTGGCCGCAGCTCTTCGCGGCCGACGCCGAGGGCGCCCGGGCGGTGCTCTCGGTGCTCGCCACCTCGGCGATCACCGTCGCGGGCGTGACCTTCTCGGTCACCGTGGTCGTGCTCGCGCTCGCCGCGAGCCAGTACACGTCGAGGGTGTTGCGGACCTTCATGCGGAGCCGCGCGACGCAGCTCGTTCTCGGGTTCTTCGTCGGCATGTACGGATACGCCGTGGTGCTGCTCCGCGCCGTGTCGAAGGAGTCGGTGCCCGCGCTGGCGGTCGTCGGGGGTCTCGTCTTGGCCGTCGCCGGAGCGGTCGTTCTCGTCGCGTTCATCCACCACATGGCCGACTCGATTCAGGTGGCCTCGATCCTCTGCCGCATCGCTCAAGACACGCGCCAGGCCATCGACGCCGAGTTCCCCGACCGCGCGCCTGCCTCGAACGAGCCCCTGCCGGGCGCCGACGCGCCTGCGCAGCGCTGGCGCCCGATCCCCTCGCACCGGACCGGGTACGTCCAGCGCATCGACGTCGCGGGGCTCGTGAAGCTCGCGCGGCGAAACGGGGAGGTGATCCGGATCGAGCGCGACGTCGGCGAGTTCGTCGCCGAGGGCGCCCCGCTGGCCTGGGTTCGGCATTCGCCTCCCTCCGAGGTTCCGGACCGCGCCGTGCGGAGGGCGTTCGCCACCGGGTCGTTCAAGACCGTGGACCAAGACCCGAGGTTCGGCGTCGACGAGATCGTCGACATCGCCGTGCGCGCGCTCTCTCCCGGGATCAACGACCCGACGACGGCGTCGATGTGCCTCGACTACCTGGGCGCCCTGCTCGGCGTCCTCGGGTGCCGGCGCATCCGGACGCGCCGCGACGTGCCGGGCGCTCTGATCGCGCGCGAGGCGCCGGGGTTCGACGCGTTCGTCGAGGCGGCGTACGCGCCCATCCTCCGCTACGCCGGGCCGCACGAGCCGCTCTACGACCGCGCGCTCGCGTCGCTGGAGAGCGCCGCGGTCGGCTGCGCCCCGATCCACGCCCCTTCGCTCGCGAGCATGGCGGCGCGGGTCGCCTCCCGGGCGCGTACGTCGCTGTCGCTCGAGGAGCACCGGGTGGCGATCGCCCAGCGCGCGCGGCGCCTCCGCCTCGCGCTCGAGCGCCGCGCCGCCTCGAAGGGCGCGGAGACCGGCGCCCGAGCGATGTCGAGCGAGGAGCGATCCGAGACCGGCCGCGACCGGCCGGTGTGAGCGCCCCTCGCCGCCGTCGCGGCGCCCATTGCGACGGCTCGGCCGCGGCGGCGAGCAGGATGCATTCGGCGCGCGCCTCGCGTCTACCTGCGCATCACCGACAACTGGCTCGAGCACACGTTGCGGTTCCTGACGACGGAACACGGGATCCGCGAGATCATCGACGCGATGACCCGCCAGATCCTGGAGGGGTTCGACGAAGCGGGATCGCCGTCGCGTCGGCGACCGTCGACGTGGTCGGCCTCCCACCTCTCCGGGTGGAGCCCAGGGCGACCCAGGAGCCGGCGCCTCCCCGACGGCGTGCCTGCGTCGGCCGGGCGGAGGCAGCGCACCTCCGGGCGATCGCCATGCGCCCCCGGCGCCGATGGCGGGTCCCTACAACCGCCGAACCGCCAGGGCGGAACTGGGAGCTCCAACGATCGCGCGAGCGACCCGTCACCTGTGGCCTAGACGTGACGATCGGGATCGGCTCTGCTCGAGTTGGCCTCTCCGCGGGGGCCGTGCTCCGGGGAGGGAGGAAGCGTGGGGAAGCCCGCCGGGATCGAGCAGGGAAGCGAGCGCCAGATCCGCGCCGCGTTCTTGCTCGTGCTCCTCTTCGCGCTCGCGGTCGCGGTGGCATCGCTCTTGAGTGTGCGCGCGGTGACGGCGAGCCTGGGCGAGGTGGCGTTCGACGACGCCGCCAAGCTCATCGCGGTGCAGCGCCTCCGCCTCGCGGCGGAGCTCGAGGGCCGCAAGGCCAGGACGTTCCTGCTCACGGGGGACGAGCTCAGCCTGATCGAGATGCGAGCCGCGGCGGAGCGCTTCGCGCGCGAGCTCCGCGACCTCGAGACCGGGTCGACGGTGGCGCCGCGGGTCTCGGCTCTGCGCCGCGTCGGCGCGGCCTACGAAGAGCACGCCGCCGCGCTGGAGCGCGTCGTGGCGATGCGCCAGCGCGCCGCCTCGGCCGCCGAGATCTCGGCCGCGTTCGAGCTCCACGTCCAGCCGACCCGCATGGAGCTGGACGGCGCGCTCGCCGACTTGGGCGCGCTGCACGAGGCTCGGCTCGAGGAGGCCCGCAGGCGCGCCAGCTCCACGACGTCGGTGGCGCTGCGCCTGCTCGCGGCTCTGACGGGGGCCGGCCTCGTCGCGTCCTTCGCGCTCGCCGCGCTGCTGCTCCGAGCGCTCGGCGCCCTCCGCGCGCAGCGGCGGCAGACCGCGCGGTACGTCGACAGGCTCGAGCAGCTCAACGCCGAGCTCGACGCCTTCGCGGGGCGGATCGCGCACGACCTGCGCAACGCGCTCGCCCCCGTCGGCATCATCGCCTCGCTGCTGCATCGAGCGGATTCGGGAGGCGCCGCCCCCGCGGG
Source organism: uncultured Polyangiaceae bacterium (assembly GCA_964372055.1). GTDB lineage: Bacteria > Myxococcota_A > Polyangia > Polyangiales > Polyangiaceae > CAYJPW01. The sequence goes on along the minus strand of CAYJPW010000201.1, from coordinate 680 downwards.
GCTGGCGCCCAAGCTGCAGCGGGCGATGGATCGGTGCCTCGCGATGCTCGACGGGTTGCTCGCCTTCTCGCGCTCCGGCGCGCCCGCGCCCGACGCCGCGAGCTCCCCGGCGTCCGTCCTCGAGGAGGTGCTCGAGGACCTCGCGCCCGTCGCGGAGCGGATCGGCGCCGCCGTGGAGTGCGACGTCGAAGACCGCGCGGTCGCTTGCTCGCGCGAGCTCTTGAGCTTGGTCGTCGCCAACCTGGTGGGGAACGCTCTCAAGTTCCTCGAGGGGAGGGAGACGCGCGTGGTGCGGATCGCGGGCCGCTCGAAGGGGAATCGATACGAGCTCTCGGTGGAGGACACGGGGCCCGGCATCCCCGAGGAGGCGCTCGGGCGCGTGTTCGAGCCTTTCTATCGCGCGCCGGGGAGCAAGGCGGCGGGGACCGGGATCGGCCTCGCGACGGTTCGCCGGATCGTCGCGGCGCACGGCGGCAGCGCCGAGGCCCGCTCCAAGATGGGCGAGGGCGCGACCTTCCGTGTGGAGCTCCCCGTGGTCGAGGTGCGCTGGTGACCGGAGGCGAAGGCGCGTTGCGAGCGCCCGAACGCTCGCGCGAGGACGACGTCGCGCCGCGGACGGCCGCGCCGCGGACGGGGGGCCCGGGGTGGCCGCCGCCGGCCGGAGCGGCTCACGCGCGGGG
>CAYJPW010000200.1:0-17616 GCA_964372055.1 uncultured Polyangiaceae bacterium | reverse complement strand
CCCCCCCGCGCCCCCCCCCCCCCCCCCCCCCCCCCCCCCCCCCCCCCCCCCCCCCTCTCCTCTCCACCTCCTGCTGCGGCCCGAGCGCGCGCACGCTGCAGCGCGGTGCAACCGCTGCGGTTGCCCGTCCCCGAGGGCGGCCTCGAGAAGCCGATGCGCCTGGGCATGACCATTGCCCGGGTCCGGGCCATGAGCCCCCCCATTCGAGCCCAGGCGCGATCCGCTCTCGCGGTCGCCGGAGCCTCGTCCGCCTTGCGCCCGGCCGGACACGCCCTGGGCTTGCTGCTCGCGCTCGCGGCGTGCGGCAAGGGCGACGCCTCGGGCGGTGGCGGCGCACCTTCCCCGCCGTCTGCGCCCGAGCTCCGCTCCAACATCGGCATCGATCTCACCCAAGTGACGGGGTTCGTGATCACGCGGGCTGGAACGGCCCTGAGCTCGGGGCCCTACCCGCATCCGCAAGACGCGCCCGTGGACGCGGGCGCCGCGGCGACCGAGATGTACGCGATGGACGCGGAGGGCAACCTGACGGTCGTGACCGTGACCGATGGCCCCGACGGCGGGAGCTCGACGGCGAGCACCGCCGTCCCCGCGGCCGCGTTCGACACGAGCGCATATGTCCTGTTCGCGTACTCCGGGGTCACCCACGAGGGCGCGATCTGCAACTTCGTGGCGGCGCGAAAGGCGGATGGCGCGCTCTATTGCATCTCCGAGACGGCCGCCGTCTCGCCGGACGGCGCCGTGGTGAGGCAAGAGCTGGGGCTGTACTGGCGCATGGTCCAGTCCGATGCCGCGGGCTCGACCGTGTGGATCGATCACGCGGGCACGGTCACCCGGCTCGACCTCGCCGATCCCGATCACCTCACCCAATCGGTCCAGCTCGCCCCGACCGAGCCGGGCGCCCATTACGCTCAGGCCGTGAACGCCGACGGCGACGACCTCGTCGCGCGGGTCGGCGGCGCCACGGGCTTCGCCCGCGTTCTCCTGCGCGGGTCCGGCTTCTTCTCGGCGAGCGACGAGCACGCCTACTGCGTCGTCTCCGGACCGCCCTCCGAGCCGAACGCGTTCTACTTCACCGAGAATGGGCCGCCGGCCCTGATCAAGCTGGCGAAGGTCTCGGCGCAGTCCTTCGAGAAGAGCACGGTCACCGCGCTCGACGGCCCCGTCTTCTGCGAGCGAGGCGGCCTCGCGAAGGCGGGCGAGCACATCTTCCTGACGGACCTCAACGGCCCGGGGCCGACCGAGCTCCGGAACCAGATCCTCGATCTCTCGGGCGGGGCGCCGATCGCGCGGACGGTCGACGCGCTCGACCGAATCGACCACGTCGCTGCGTGCGAGCCCGAGCTCTTCATCCTCGGCACCGACACCAACGGCAACGGGGGCATCGTCCGGTACGACATCGCCGACGAGGCGTTCCTCACGCTCCTGCCCCCGGGCGAGTACGCGATCGATCAGCTCTCCGTGTCCCCGGCGTGCGAGGTCACCTTCTACGGACAGCGCGCCTCCGACGGCGCCTTCATCCTCGGGAACATCGGCGCCGGGACCACGCAGGTCACGGTCGTCGCCACCGGCTTCCCCACCGTGACGCAGATCGAGCGCATCCAATGACCGCTCGGCGCCGCGCTCACGCGTCGATTCCGACGATCTCCTCGAGCGGCCTGCCCGTCCTCTGCGCCCGCTTCAGCTGCGCGTAGCGCCAGTAGGTGTAGACGACCGGGATGATCTCGAGCGTCAGGAACGCGCTCGTGAGCAGCCCGCCCACCATGGGCGCGGCGATGCGCTTCATCACGTCGGCCCCGCTGCCGCTGGCCCAGAGGAGCGGGACGAGGCCGATGAGCATCGTCGAGACCGTCATCAGCTTGGGCCGCACGCGCTGCACGGTGCCCTCCATGTGGGCCCAGATGATGTCGTTGAGATCGCGGATCTTGCCGGCGCGGAGGCGGCGATAGAACGCCTGATCGATGTAGACGATCATGACGATGCCGGTCTGCGCGGCGAGCCCCACCAGCGCGATCACGCCGACCCAGACGGCGGTCGAGAGGCGGTACTCGAGCAGGTAGAGGAGCCACACGGTGCCCACGAGGGCGAACGGGATCGAGAGCAGGACGATGAGCACCTCGGTCACGTGGCGGAACTGGAAGTAGAGCAGGAGCACGATCAAGGTCAGCGCCACCGGGACGAGCACCTTCATCCGCTCGCGCATCTGCTCCAGGAGCTCGTACTGGCCCGTCCACTCGAGGTACATGCCGCGCTCGAGCTGGAGCTCGCCGCGCGCGGTGGCGGCGGCGACCGCGGCCTTGGCCTCGTCGACGTAGCCGCCGACGTCGCGCGCCGGATCGACGTCGACGAACACGTATCCGACGAGGAGGCCTGCCTCGTTCTTGATCATCGGCGGGCCCTCGACGACCTTGACGTCGGCGACGTAGCCGAGCGGGACGTAGCGGCCCGCGACGACGCCCGGCTTCGCGTCGGCGGCGGGCATGGCGTCGCCCGCTCCGGCCGGCCCTGCGCCCGGCAGGGGGATGAGCACCTCGCGGCGGAGGCGCTCGGGCGTGGACCGGAAGTCCTCCTTGTAGCGGAGGTTGACCCCGTAGCGCGCGCGCCCCTCGATCGTCGTCGTCACCGGCTCGCCGCCGATGGCGCTCTCGATCACCATCTGCACGTCGTCGACCTGGAGGCCGTAGCGCTCGAGCGCGGCGCGGTCGGGCACGATGTCGACATAGGAGCCGCCGAGCGATCGCTCGTAGAGGACGCTGCGCGTGCCGGCGACCTTGCCGAGCACGCTCTCGATGCGCTTGCCGGCGCGCTCGACCTCGCCGAGGTCGTGGCCGAAGACCTTCACCCCGACCGTGGTGCGCACGCCGGTCGTGAGCATGTCGACGCGCGCCCGGATCGGCATGGTCCAGGCGTTGGTCCAGCCGGGGAGCCGGAGCGCGCCGTTGAGCTTGGCGACGAGCTCGTCCCAGGTCTCGGCGCGCTCCTCGGGCCAGAACGGCTGGAGCGCGGGCTTGACGAAGCCGGGCGCCCACGACGAGTACCAGCGGTGCTCGTGGACCTTGGGCCACTGGGACGGGGGGTGGAGCTGCACCACCGTCTCGATCATCGAGAGCGGCGCCGGATCGGTGGCGGTCTCGGCGCGGCCGACCTTGCCGAAGACGGTGCGGACCTCGGGGAAGCTCTTGAGGATCGCGTCCTGCCGCTGGAGCTGGCGGGTCGCCTCGCCGATCGAGACGTTCGGCAGCGTCGTCGGCATGTAGAGCATGTCGCCCTCGTTGAGCGGCGGCATGAACTCGCTCCCGAGCCGGAGCGCGAGCGGGATCGCCGAGGCGACGGCGAAGACGCCGATGAGGATCGTGGTGATGGGGCGCCGCAGCGCCACGAACACGAACGGCTGGTAGAGCCGGATGATGAAGCGCGAGACGGGGTGGTCCTTCTCGCTCCGCGTCTTGCCGCGGATGAGCAGATCGCGCAGCGCCGGGGCGAGCGTGACCGAGAGGATCGCCGCCGAGAGCATCACGAACGTCTTGGTGTAGGCGAGCGGCCGGAAGAGGCGCCCCGCCTGACCCGTGAGGCCGAAGACCGGGACGAACGACACCGCGATGATGAGCAGCGAGAAGAAGATCGCCGGCGTCACCTCCTTGGCCGCCTCGCCGAGGAGCTTGGCGCGCTCCTTGTGCGACAGGTCCTTCGGGGCGTGCTCGAGCTTCTTGTGGCAGGCCTCGACCATCACGATCTCGGCGTCGACGGTGGCGCCGATGGCGATGGCGATGCCGCCCAGGCTCATGATCGTCGACGGCACGCCGAGGAGCCACATCGGCACGAAGGAGAGCAGCACCGCCAGCGGCAGGCTGACGATGGGGAGCATCGCGCTCCGCAGGTGCATCAAGAAGAGGAGGATCACCAGGCAGACGACGATCATCTCCTCGACGAGCGCGCTCTTGAGCGTGGTGATCGAGCGGTCGATGAGGCTCGAGCGATCGTAGGTGGTGACGATCTCGACGCCCTCCGGGAGGCCCTGCCGGAGATCGGCCAGCTTGGCCTCGACGCGGCGGATGACCTCGAGGGCGTTCTCGCCGTAGCGCATGACCACGATGGCCCCGACCGACTCGCCGAGGCCGTCGAGCTCGGCGGCGCCGCGGCGCAGCGCCGGACCGAGGCGCACCGTGCCGACGTCCTTCACCCGGACGCTCGCGCCCTGCTCGGTGGCCTTGAGGGTGATCTGACCGAGATCGGAGAGCTCGCCCACGTAGCCCCGTCCCCGGACGAAGTACTCGCGGCCGCTCATCTCGAGCGTGCGCCCGCCGACCTCCGAGTTCGACCGGCGCACCGCGCGCGCGACGTCGTCGACGGTGACGCCGAAGGCGCGGAGGCGCTCGGGGTCGAGCGTGATCTGGTACTCCTTCTGGTAGCCGCCGACGGCCGCGACCTGGGCCACGCCGGGGACGCTCTCGAGCGCGTAGCGGAGCTCGAAGTCCTGGAGCGATCGGAGCTCGGCGAGATCGTGCCGGCCGGTGCGGTCGACGACCGCGTACTCGTAGACCCAGCCGATGCCGGTCGCGTCGGGGCCGAGCACCGGGGCCACGCCCTCGGGCAGCCGCCCCCCGAGCGAGCTCAGGTACTCGAGCACGCGCGAGCGCGCCCAGTAGACGTCGGTGCCCTCCTCGAAGAGGACGTAGACGAACGACATCCCGAACATGGAGAAGCCGCGGACGTCGGTGACCTTCGGCGCTGCGAGGAGCGCGCTCGCGATCGGGTACGTGACCTGGTCCTCCATCAGCGTCGGCGATCGGCCCATCCACTCGGTGAAGACGATGACCTGCGGGTCGGACAGATCCGGAATGGCGTCGAGCGGCACCCGGCGCCGCGCGGCCTCGGCCCCGAACGCCGCGACCATGAAGGCGAAGATCACGAACCAGCGGTTCTTCGCGCACAGGTCGATGAGCCGGCCGATCACGGGCGCGCTCCTTCGGCGAACGAGGCACGGAGGCGGCTCTCGGCGTCGATGAGGAACGTCGCGCCCGAGACGACGCGCTCGCCCTCGGCGACGCCCGAGCGCACCACGGCGCGGCCGCCGAGCTCGGGGCCGAGCTCGACGGCGCGGGGCTCGAAGAGGCCGTCGCCCTTTGCGAGGAAGACGTAGACCGATCGCCCGGTGTCGATCACCGCGTCGAGGGGGACCGTGAGGAGGCTCGACGCGGCGCTCGCGAGCTCGGCGGTCCCGAACTGCCCGGGGCGCAGCGCGAGGTCGGTGTTGTCGACCTGGAAGCGCACCCGCGTCGTGCGCGTGGCGAGATCGATCTCGGGGTAGACGAGGTCGACCTTCGCCTCGAAGACGCGGTCGGGGACGGCGGGCGTCGTGAAGGCGGCGCGATCGCCGACGTGGATCCCGCCGAGCTCGTGCGGTGCGACGACGGCGATGACGTACACCTTGGAGAGGTCGGCGATCTCGAAGAGCGTCATCTCGGGCGTCACCGACGAGCCGAGCACCACGTTCTTCTTGGTCACGTAGCCGGCCACGGGCGCCGAGACGCCGATGGCGCGGCTCGGCTTGCCGCTCGCGACGATGCGATCGATGGCCGCCTTGCCGAGCCCGAGCAGCTCGAGCTTGCGCCGCGCCGCCGCGACGGGAGCGGCGTCGGCGGCGCTGGCGCCGGGCGATCCCGCCCACTTGCCGACGGCGAGGAGCTCCTCCTGCGCCTGGTAGACGGCGGGGCTGTAGATCGAGGCGAGGAGCTGGCCGGCCTTGACCTTGACGCCGATCTCGCGGACCGCGATCGCCTCGACGAAGCCGTCGGTGCGGGCGTGCACCTCGGCCTTGCCCTGATCGGGCGCCTCGACGAACGCGGTCACGCGCAGGCTCGAGGCGGCCTTGGTGCGCTCGACGAGCGCGGTGCGCACCCCGATCGCCTGGACGCGATCGAGCGCCAGGGTGATCGAGGTGGTGCCCGGCGGCGGCCCGGCCGGGCTCGGCTCGGACGCCGCGGGCGCGGCGCCGTCGACCGGCACGAGATCCATGCCGCACTTCGGGCACCGCCCCGGCTCGGCGGAGCGGACCTCGGGGTGCATCGGGCACGTGTAGCCGGCGTGGGCGGGATCGGCCGCGCCGGGGGCTCGGGGCGCGCCGGCCGAGGCGCTCGCGCCCGGCGCGGCGGTGCTCTTCGGACGCGGCGGGGGCGCGGGCGTCGCCGTCGCCGGCGGGGCCGCGGCGCTGCTGGACGACGCCGGCGCCTCGCGCTCGGCGGGGATCGGCTCGAGCGACATGTGGCAGATCGGGCACTCGCCGGGCGAGTCCGAGGTGATCTGCGGGTGCATCGGGCAGTGGTAGCGGACGCGTCCCGCGGTCGACGCGGGCGGCGCCTGCCCGAGGAGCGGCGCGGCGTAGCCGTACACGGACGCGAACGTGGCGAGGACCATGAGGCCGAGGAGCAGCCAGCGCACCGCGGCCATGGCGCGCACGCCCGGCGGCGGCGCCTCTTCGCCCTCCTGGAGCTCGTGTCCGTGCGCGAGGGGGCGCGGCGGATCGGGCGCGTCGGCGTGCTCGGGGCTCTTCGACGCGTTGGGATCGGTGGTCATCGCGCGTCCTCCGTCTTCGCAGCCGCCCGGAGCGGCACCCGGGGCAGGCGCTCGCCCGCGGCCCAATCGAGATCGGCGAGCGCGCGATCGAGATCGGCGCGCGCCATGGTCACGTCGAGCTCGACGTCGAGCGACGAGCGCTCCGCGTCGAGCCACATGAGGATGTCGGTGCCGCCGGCGGCGTAGCCGGCGGTGAGCGCGTCGAGCGCGCGCTCGGCGGCGCCGCGGGCGCCGGCGTCGAGCACGGTGAGCCGTCGCTCGGCGCCCTTCACGGCGGCGAAGGCCTTGCCGACGTCGGAGCGCACGCGGACGCGAGCGGCGTCGGCCGCGGAGCGCTCGGCGAGGGCGCGCTCCGACGCGCTCTCGCTCCGGTCCGACGCCGCGCCCCAGACCCAGGGCAGCGACATCCCGACCGACGCGCCCCAGCCGACGGGCATCTCGCCGACGGGGTGGAAGTAGCTCAGCCCCACCATGAACGTGGGCAGCGTCGCCTCGTCGTCCGCCGCGTCCTTGGCGCGCTCGGCGGCCTGCTTCATCGCGTCCGAGGCGGCCACCACGGGGCTCTTGGCGACCGCGCGATCGGCGATGGCCTGCGCGGTGAGCGCGACCGTCTCGGGATCCGCGGTCCGCGGCGGACCGAGCGGCGCGTCGACCGGGCGCGCCATGAGGCCGTTGAGCATCGCCCGCGAGGCGTCGATGGCCGCGCTCTCGCGCGCGACGTCGGCGTCGAGCCGCGCCTTCTCGAGATCGGCGCGGGTGACGTCCGAGAGCGAGCCGCCGGCGGCCAGCCGGGCGCGGGCGAGCGCCTGCGTCCTCTCCATCAGCGCGAGGTGCCCGACGTGCGACGCGTGCCGCGCCGACGCCTCGACGTAGTCGGCGAAGGCGCGATCGACCTCGCGCACGATGTCCCGCGCCTGCGAGGTGGCCATGAGCCCGGCGGCGCGCGCCTCGAGCGCCATCGCGGCGGCGGAGTCGTCGAGCGATCCCGCCGGCGGGATCTCCTGCCGGAGCTGGACCATGAGCATCCCGGCGTCGTCGATCGCGTAGGGCCTCTCGAGCGGCACCTGCTGGAGCACGGCCTCGATCTCGGGAGGCGGCAGGCTGCCCTCCGCGCGAGCCTTGGCGATCAGCGCCCGCGCCCGGTGCGCCGCCTCGACGAGCCCGGGGTGCCGGGCGAGCGCCGCCGCCTCGAGCGTCGCCCGGTCGACGGGCCGCGCCAGCGCCGCCTCGTCCGGCGGAGGTGACGTCTCTCTCTCCGCCGCGCCCGCCGGCCGCCGGGCCGGACGCGGCTCGGCCTCGGCGATCGTCCGCCGCGTGCTCGCCGACATGCATCCCGTCGCGAGGAGCACCACGCTCGCCGCGACCAAGCTCCATCGATGGCTGCTCATGTCCCACTCCGGTCGCTGCCCGCGCACGCGGCGCGGCATCACGTCGGGGCAGGCGCGCCCGGGCCACTCGGCCCGAGGCCACACGCGCGGGGGCCATCCCCGCGGCGCGCACGCCTACCCGGCTCGGGGGCGGGAGCGGATCAGCAGCGGAAGCTCTGCAAACGGATGCAGGTGTCGGAGGCGGACGAGGGCCCGGCCCGGATGGGTCCGAACCGCGCCTCGACGGGCGGCGCCGGCGGCGCCGTGGTCGAGAGGACCGGAGACGGCGTCTCGGGTGCGTGAAGGACGACGGCGACGAACGAGGCCGGCGGGAGCTCTGCGGGGCCGGCCTCGGCCTGCGCCGTCACCGGCAGGTCGGGCGCGATCCGCGCGTCGCAGCACCCCGACTTGAGGCGCGGCGCCTCGTCGCGGTCGACCGAGGTGGGCTCGTCGTCGCCGCCGGGGCAGCAGCAGCTCGTCACGACCTGCTGCATCGGGACGCACCAGAAATAGGAGCGCCCGGCCGCGAACGAAGCGGTGAGCAGCAGCGCCAGGAGCACGAGGGTGCCGGCGGCGCGCGCGCGAAGGCCGGCGCGACCGACATGGAGCCGGGGTGCTCGGAGGCGTCCCATGCTGCTGGCGACAAGCTTGGGCCTCGTGCCCGGCGATGTCCAGCGCGCAGTGCGTGCGCGAGCAGCGCGCAAGCCTTGCGAGCCCGCATACCGCGCGACGCCCCACGCCCGCCTCGAGCCGTGCGCTCCGTTGGGGTGAGCGTGATCGACGACACGTCGTCGCTCGTAGCGGACGCTCCCGCGAGGGGACGGGCGACGGCGCGGCGGATATAGTCCCCACGCGGGGATAGGGGAATTGACGTCCGCGACGCAGACCGACGAGCTCGCCACCAAGCTGCTGCGGATGCGGCGCGCGTACCGCACGCTCGCGGCGGGCAATCGCGCCCTCCTGCGCTCGACGAGCGAGCGCGAGCTCCTCGACGAGGTCTGCCGGGTGGCGGTGGAGCTCGCCGGCTATCGCCTGGCGTGGATCGGCATCGCGGAGGAGGAGGAGCACCGGGTGCGGCCGGTCGCGCAGGTGGGGTTCGAGGAGGGCTACCTCGACGCGGCGAACATCACCTGGTGCACCGACGCGCGCGGTCAGGGCCCGACGGGGACCGCGATCCGCACCGGCCGCCCCAGCGTGGCGCAGCACATCGCCACCGAGCCGCGCTACGCGCCCTGGCGCGCCGACGCGCTCCGGCGCGGGTACGCCTCGTCCGTGGCGCTGCCGCTCACCGACGCCGGCCGGTGCTTCGGCGCGCTCAACATCTACGCCGCCGAGCCCAACGCCTTCGACGCCGACGAGCTCGCGCTGCTCGAGCAGGTCGCCGCCGATCTCGGGTTCGGCCTGGTCCGGCTCTGGGAGCAGGCGCGGACGGCGCGCCTCGAGGCCGAGCGCAAGGAGCTCGAGGGCCTGCTGCTCCACTCGCAGAAGCTCGAGGCGCTCGGGCGCCTCGCCGGCGGCATCGCGCACGACTTCAACAACGTGCTCACGGCGGTGATCGCGAGCGTCAGGCTCATCCCGCGCCAGCCGGGCTGCCCGCCGGCGGTGGCCGTCGAGGCCGACGAGGCGGAGCGGGCCGCGCTCCGCGGCGCCGCCCTGGTCCGGCGGCTGCTCGCGTTCAGCCGCGGCGAGCCGAACGCCGGCGGCGACTGCGACCCGGATACGGTCGTGAGCGACACGCGCGCCATGCTCGAGCGCCTCGTCGGGAGCGATCTCGAGATCAAGACCGAGCTCGCGTCGAAGCCCTGGCGGGTGCGCGTGCCCGCCGGAGAGATCGAGCACCTGCTCGCCAACCTGGTCGTGAACGCGCGCGACGCCATGCCCGACGGGGGGCGCGTGCTCGTGCGCACCGAGCGGGTGACCCTCGTCGAGGGGGTGACGACGCGCCATGGCAAGCTCCCGCCGGGGGAGTTCGTCGTGCTCCGCGTCGAGGACACCGGAAGCGGCATGAGCCCCGAGGTGCTGGCGCACGCGTTCGAGCCGTTCTTCACCACGAAGCCCGCCGGGGAGGGGACGGGGCTCGGGCTGCCGATCGTGTTCGGGATCGTGAAGCGGGCCGGGGGCGGGATCGTGCTGGAGTCGACGCCGGGGCACGGGACGCGGTTCGCGCTGTTCCTGCCGCGGGCGACCGAGCCGGCGGCGGGCCGGCCGTAGCCGTCGCAACTGATCGAGCATCAGCCGCGTCGGCGCGCGCTGGACGGTCCTCGGAGACCCTCTTATCGTGCTGCCCGTGCTGGACTCCCGCCGTGCGCCCTCCACGCCGTATGCATTCCCCCTCGTGGGCCACGCGCCGCAGATCATGTGGAAGGGTCTGCTCGACGTCATCGTCGACACGTGCGGCAGGACGGGGGAGGTCAAGCGCCTGATGATCGGCCGCAAGGTCGCGCACGTCGTCTCGCACCCGGAGCACCTGCGCTACGTGCTCGTCGACCGCGAGAGGAACTTCATCAAGGGCACGGCGCTCGATCACCTCCGCATCCTGCTCGGCGACGGCCTGGTGACCAGCGACGGAGAGGTCTGGAAGCGGGCACGCAAGATCGCGCAGCCGGCGTTCCACCGCGACAAAATGAACGGCCTGATGGCGCTGGCCGCGGATCCGATCCGGCGGCTGATGAGCTCCTGGGAGCGCGAGCCGGACGGAGCGACGGTCGACATGCACGTCGAGATGAAGCGCCTCGTCTTCCTGATCTCGGGGCTGACGCTCTTCGGGTGCGATCTCGGCGACGACGCCGACGAGGCCACGCGCGCCTTCGCCGTCGCCCTCCACGAGATCGCCGCGCGGATCGAGAACGTCTACGCGCTGCCGCTCTCGGTGCCGACGCCGGGGAACCTGCGCCTCGCCCGCGCGGTGCGCACGCTCGACCGGCACGTGCGCGGCATCGTGGCCTCGCGCAAGGACACCTCGCGCCCCGACGTGCTCTCGATGTTCATGAGCGCGCGCCAGGGCGGGAGCGAGCACTTCGACGACGCCCAGCTCCGCGACGAGGTGCTCACCCTCTACCTCGCCGGTCACGACGCCACGTCCCACGCCCTGACCTGGGTGCTCCACTTCGCGTCCCGCCACCCCGAGGTGCAGCAGCGCCTCCACGAGGAGGCGTCGGCGCTCGCGAGCGACCCATCGACCCTGGAGGACCTCTCGCGCTTGCCGTACACGCGCATGGTGGTCCAGGAGTCGCTGCGCCTCCGCCCGCCGGGCGCGCTGGTGGCGCGGCAGGTCGTCGTCGACGACGAGGTCGGCGGCTGCCAGCTGCCCGCCGGATCCTGGGTGCTCGTCGTGCCCTTCCTGACGCATTACCTGCCCGAGTTCTGGCCGGATCCGGATCGCTTCGACCCCGAGCGCTTCGCCGGCGAGGGCGCGGCCAGGCGCCACGCGTGCTCGTTCTATCCGTTCGGCCTGGGCTCGCGCACGTGCATCGGCAACCACCTGGCGATCGCCGAGATCCAGCTCGTCACCTCCACGCTCCTCCGCCGCTACCGCTTCGAGCACGCGCCGGGGAGCGCCGGAGAGATGATGTGGCGCGCGACGCTCCAGGTGCGCGGCGGTCTGAAGATGATCCGGCGCCGCAGGGCCGCCGCCGGGCGGGTCGCGTCCACTTCCGCCGAGACGTCGCCCGCCGTGGGCTGACGGCGGCCGCTCCGAGGCCCCAGCCGTGGCGCTGACGAGGTTCGAGCTCACCTCCGAGGCGCTGATCCGTGCGCCGCCCGCGGTCGTCTACGAGCTGATCGCCGACGTCGACCGCTACGCCGACTGGAACCCGTGGAACTTCCGTGCGTCGGGCGGGCCCGCCGTCGAGGGCGGGATCGTCACCATGACGGTCCGGCTGGGTGAGCGCACCATGAACGTTCGACACCGCGTCCTCGTCGGCCGACCGGGCGAGAGGCTCGTCACGCGCGACCTCGGCTGGTTCACCGGGCTCGCCTCCGGCGACCGCGCCCGCGAGCTCGAGGTCGATCCGGAGGGCACGCGCTATCGCGTGACGCTGACCATCACCGGCCCGCTCTGCTGGATGGTGAGGCGATTGTATGGTGAGGCCCTCGAGGTCGGGATGCGCGCGGAGACCGAGGCGCTCCGGCGCGCGGCCGAGGCGAGTGAGCGCGCGCAGACCTCGACGCCGCTTGGTTGTGGAGCTCGTCCCGCGCGTCGTACACGAGGGTGATCTCGTCGGTGGCAACGGGCCATCGTGGATCGTGAAGCGGGCCGGGGGCGGGATCGGCGGTGACTCGGTATCGATGCAGCCGCCGTTCTTCTGCGACTACGGCTCGAACATCGCGTTGGGAGAGCGGGTGTTCTTCAACTTCAATTGGTCCCACCGAGGCTCTCTCGAGTCGGCGCTCGGTCGTGCCTTGCGGCGACGCGCTGCCCGGACCCGAGGACGCTCTCGGCGCGACGAACGCCCAAAGCCGTGGCCCGCCGTGGGAAGACCGACTCGACCAAGGGCGCTTGTTTCGCCAACGCTCCCACGGAAGCTCGTATGCTCGGAGCGAGATGGCCTTTCTGGAAGAACGACCGCTGACCGGCGTCGACCCCTCCGCCTCGAAGAGCCCCGCCTCGCCGAGCGGCCGGAGCGCGATCTCCGCGGGCGGGAGGTGGGCGCTCCGGGCCTCGAACGGCGAGCCGCCGAGGATCTTCGACCTCGCGGAGAGAACGGAGCGCGTTCTCGCCAAGGAAGTGAGGTACGTGGCGTCCGTTCGCGTGGCCCCGACGGGCTGGGGCGTGGTCGTCGATGACCGCGCGGTCCACGTCATCGAGATGGCCACCGGCAACGTCAAGAAGGTCTCCCTGAAACAAGCGTCCGACGCCGCGTCGATCGAGCCGGGCGTCCTTGCCGTCCTCGTCGACGGCACGGTCGCGTTCCTCGACGCGAAGACGGGCAAGCCGCGGCGTCCGCCTCTGAAAGAGAAGGGCGTCTGTCTGCTCGGCGTGTCGGCACAGGGATCGCTCGCGACCGTCGTGTGGAACACCAAGACGAGCGTGACCCTCTGGACACACGACAAGCCGACCCGAGTCCCCGCGTGGCCCGGCGCCGTCAACCAGGGGACGGCCAAGCACCTCACCTTCTCGCCGGACGGCTCACGCCTGGCGTTCGTCGAGGACTCGATCGTCGAGCCGGAATGGGACGACGCGACCAACGCGTGGCTCCCTCGGCCCGACCACCTGCGCGTGGTCGACGTGGCGACGGGGCGTCAGGTGCTCGAGCTGCCGGGGCTCGAGGAACGCCGTCTTCGCTTCTGGTCTCTCATCGCGAACGATCGCGCGCTCGCGCTCTCGACCGAGCCCGTGAGCATGAACGTGCTCACGCCCGAGCTCGAGGTGACGGTGTCGATCCTGACGCTCGCGGCGAAGCCTTCCTCGTCGACGGAGCGGGTGCTCAGCGGCTTCGATGGTGTGCCGGCGATGGGCGCGCATGGAGTCCTCGTCAACCGCAGCCTGTTGTTGGCCGCGAAGGTTGCCGGCGCGGCCGCGAGCGCGGCGCCGGCGGCGCAGAGAGAGGCGCCCGCGGCGTCGAAGGCGAAGGCGAAGGCATAGCGCGCGGAAGCGGTCGGCTGGAGACGAGACAAGCACGAGAGGCGAGGACGGCAGGGGGACGGCCGGACGCAGGCGCAACACGCGAGCAGGGCCAGGGGCCCTCGACCCCGGTCCCAGCGGAGTGGCTGCTCAGCAACCGGTAGCCGCCGGGTCGGTCCGCGGTATCGTTCTGCCGTGCCCGAAACCTCCCTTCCCTTCGCGACCCGGCTCTGGTTCGCGTGGGTCTGCTTCTTCCGCGTCCTCTTCGACGGCGAGTTCGCCGCGCGCGCGTTCGCGGCCCGCGCCGCGCTCCCCGCGCCCGAGCCCGAGCCGCAGCTGCCGGCGCCGGCGAAGGCCAAGCCCGCCAAGCCCAAGGCCGAGCCCAAGGCGGAGCCGCCGGCCGATCGGACCACGCCGGCGCTCCAGCTGCTCGCGCTCTTCCAGCGCGAGGGCAGGCTCATCGACTTCCTCGAGCAGGACATCGCCGCGTTCCCCGACGCCGACGTGGGGGCGGCCGCCCGCCTGGTGCACGAGGGCTGCCGCAAGGCGCTCCACGATCACGCCAAGCTCGAGCCGGTGCGCGCCGAGGACGAGGGCGCGAAGGTGACGCTCGAGTCCGGCTTCAGCCCCGACGAGGTCAAGCTCACGGGCGACGTCCACGGGAGCGCGCCCTACGAGGGCATCCTCCGCCACCGCGGCTGGCGCGCGAGCGATCTCAAGCTCCCCGTGCCGGTCGCCGGCCACGACGCGCGCGTGCTCGCGCCGGCCGAGGTCGAGCTGTGAGCCCGCGCTTCGCGATCGGCATCGATCTGGGCACGACCCACTGCGCGATCGCGCGCGCCGAGCTCGAGGGCGACGCGGCGCGCCCCGAGGTCCTTCCGGTCACGCAGCTCGTCGCCCGCGGCACCGTCGACGCCCGGCCGCTGCTCCCCTCCTTCCTCTACCTGCCCCATGAGAGCGAGGGCGCCCAGGCGTTGCCATGGGACGCCGAGCGCAAGCTCGTCGTCGGCGAGTACGCCCGGTCGCGCGGCATCGATGCGCCCTCGCGCCTCGTCTCGAGCGCGAAGAGCTGGCTCTGCCACCCCGGAATCGACCGCCGCTCGGGCGCGCTCCCTCCGGGCGCGCCCGAGGACATCGAGAAGATCTCGCCGGTCGAGGCGTCGTGGCGCTACCTCGAGCACCTCTCCGAGGCGTACGACCACGCCTTCACCGCCGACGGCGACGCCGGGGCCGACGCGCTCGCGGCGCAGGACGTCATCCTCACCGTGCCTGCGTCGTTCGACGCGGCGGCGCGCGAGCTCACGGTCGAGGCGGCCACCGCCGCCGGGATCGACAAGCTCATCCTCCTCGAAGAGCCGCAGGCCGCGCTCTACGCGTGGATCGACGCGATGGGCGACGCCTGGCGCAAGCACCTCCGGGTCGGCGACGTCATCCTGGTCGTCGACGTCGGCGGCGGCACCACCGACTTCTCCGCCATCCACGTGGTCGATCGCGAGGGCACGCTCGAGCTCTCGCGCGTCGCCGTCGGCGACCACATCCTCCTCGGCGGCGACAACATGGACCTCGCCCTCGCCCACCTCGTCCGCCAGAAGCTCGAGGCCGACGGCAAGGAGCTCGACCGCTGGCAGATGACGGCGCTCACCCACGCCGCGCGCGTCGGCAAAGAGCGGCTCCTCGGCGATCCCAAGCTCAAGACGGCGCCCATCGTGGTGCCGGGGCGCGGCTCGAAGCTCCTCGGCGGCTCGCTCAAGAGCGAGCTCACGCGCGAGGAGATCACGACCACGCTGGTGGACGGCTTCTTCCCCGAGGTCCCCGCGACCGCGCGCCCCGCGGTGCGGGCCCGCGTGGGGCTCACCCAGCTCGGCCTGCCCTACGCGCAGGACGCGGCGATCACGCGCCACCTCGCCGCCTTCCTCGGCAAGCAGGCCGGCGCGCTGCCGCTGCCCAAGGGCGAGCGGGCGCCGAAGCTGCTCCACCCGACCGCCGTCCTCTTCAACGGCGGCGTCATGAAGAGCGAGGCCCTCCGCAAGCGCCTCGTGGCCACGCTCGACGCCTGGCTCGCCTCCGACGGCGCCCCGGCGGTGCGTGTGCTCGAAGGCGGCGATCTCGATCTCGGCGTCGCCCGCGGCGCCGCGTACTACGGGCGGGCGCGGCGCGGGAAGGGCCTGCGCATCCGCGGCGGCACCGCGCGCTCGTACTACGTCGGGATCGAAAGCGCCGTCCCGGCGGTGCCGGGGATCGAGCCGCCGATCACGGCGCTCTGCGTGGCGCCGTTCGGCATGGAGGAGGGCACCGAGGCCGAGCTGCCCCCGCAGGAGCTCGGCGTCATCGTCGGCGAGCCGGTGCGCTTCCGCTTCTTCGGCTCGACGGTGCGCCGCGAGGACAAGGCCGGCGCCGAGCTCGAGCGCTGGAAGGACGGCGAGGTGATGGAGCTGCCGCCGATCGAGGTGACCCTCTCGGCCGAGGGCCGCCAGGAAGGCGACGTCGTCCCGGTGCGCCTCAAGGCCTCGGTGACCGAGGTCGGGACGCTGCTGCTCGAGGCCGTGCCGGTCGCGGCGCGCAAGCCCGACGAGCGCTGGCGCGTCGAGCTCTCGGTGCGCGGGGAGACGTGAAGCGCGAGCGGATCGTCGGCATCGACCTCGGCACCACGCACACCGTCGTGGCGTGGGCCGATCCGGCCGCGGCCTCGCCCGAGCCGAGGATCTTCGAGATCCCGCAGCTCGTCAGCGCCCACGAGATCGAGGCGCGGCCGCTCCTGCCGAGCTGCCTCTACGCGCCGGTCGAGGGCGAGGCGCCCGCCGATCCCTGGGACGACGCGCCCTACGTGGTCGGCGAGCTCGGCAAGCGGCGCGGCGCCGACGTGCCGGGCCGGCTCGTCTCGTCGGCGAAGAGCTGGCTCTGCCACCCCGGCGTCGATCGCGAGGCCGCCATCCTGCCGTGGGGCGCCGACGACGAGGAGGTGCCGCGCGTCTCGCCGGTCGACGCGGGCGCGAGGCTGCTCGGGCACGTGCGCCGCGCCTGGGACGCGGCGTTCCCGGCGTGGCCGCTCGCCGAGCAAGCGGTGGTCCTCACCGTGCCCGCCTCATTCGACGAGGTGGCGCGCGAGCTCACGGTCGAGGCGGCGCGGCGCGCCGGGCTCGCGGTGCGCCTGCTCGAGGAGCCGCAGGCGGCGTTCTACGAT
The DNA here is from genome assembly GCA_964372055.1 of uncultured Polyangiaceae bacterium. GTDB lineage: Bacteria > Myxococcota_A > Polyangia > Polyangiales > Polyangiaceae > CAYJPW01. The sequence goes on along the minus strand of CAYJPW010000200.1, from coordinate 935 downwards.
TTCCTCCGCCAGGCGGGGCGCGCGCGGCTCGAGCCGCTGCTCGAGGACGGGCGGCGCGAGGCGCTCGTCCTGGTCTGCGACGTCGGCGGCGGCACCAGCGATCTCTCGCTCATCCGGGTGCGCCGGCCCGACGCGGGCGGCCCTCCGGAGCTCGAGCGCGTCGCCGTCGGCAACCACCTCCTCCTCGGCGGCGACAACATGGACCTCGCCCTCGCGCACCTCTGCGAGCCACGGCTCGTCGCCGACGGCAGGCTCGACGCCAAGCGCTTCGCGCAGCTCGTGCTCGCGTGCCGGGCCGCCAAGGAGAAGCTCCTGGGGGAGAGCCCGCCGGACGAGATGCCGATCACCGTCGCCGGCGCGGGCGCGCGCCTGGTCGGGGGCACGCTCACGACCCGCCTCACGCGCGAGGAGACCGAGCGGGTGGTGCTCGACGGCTTCCTCCCGGTGGTGCCGCGCGGCACGCGCCCGCAGCGCGCCGGGAGCGCGCTGGTCGCGTTCGGGCTCCCGTACGAGAGGGACGTCGCGATCACGCGGCACCTCGCCTGGTTCTTCGCCCGCCACGCGCCGGGCGAGCCGGCGCCGCGCGGCCTGCTCCTGAACGGGGGCGTCTTCCGGGCGGCGCGCATCGCCGAGCGGATCGTCGACGCGGTGGCCGCGTGGGGCGAAGGCGCCGCGCGCCCGGATCTCTTGCCCCACGCCGATCCCGATCTCGCCGTCGCGCGGGGCGCCGTCGAGTATGGCCTCGCGCTGCGCGGGCACGGCGTCACCATCGAGGGAGGCGCCGCGCGCGGCTACTACGTCGGCCTCGACGCCGCGCCCGCCGGCGCCGCCCGCCCCGCGGCCCGGCGGGCCAGGTTCGGCCTGCCGCGCCGCGCGCGCGACGGCCGGCGCTACCGGGAGGCCGGCGTGCCGCTCGCGCTGCTCGTCGGGCGCCC
>CAYJPW010000199.1:0-17907 GCA_964372055.1 uncultured Polyangiaceae bacterium | reverse complement strand
ACCTCCGCCGCGGGCGCGGCGGGGCGGCCGTCTCGCCGCCGGCGGCGGCGCAGCCCGGGCCCGGCGCGCCGCCGCCGGGTGCGCTTCCGCCGCCGCCGCCCGGAGCCCTTCCGCCGCCGCCTCCGGCCGGACCGCCCGTCGCACCCTCGGGGGCACAGCCTCCCGGACCGCCGCGCGCCGCCCCGCCGCCCGGTCCCCCCGCGGGGCCGCCGGGCTCGCCGCCTCCGCCTGCGGGTCCGCCGCCGACCGGCCCGGCGCAGGCCGCTCCGCCCGGCTACGGTCCGCCGCCTCCAGGCTACGGCCCGCCTCCTCCAGGCTACGGCCCGCCTCCTCCAGGCTACGGGCCTCCGCCTCCCGGGTATTACCCGCCGCCGGGCTACTACTATCCGCCGCCCTACTACGGCACCGCGGGCGCCCCGCCGCCCCCGCCTCCGACCGAGCGGCGCAGCAAAGGGATGATGATCGCCGGCATCGTCCTCACCGGCGTCGGCGCGCTCTCGATCATCACCGGCGGCGTGCTGGTCAGCGGCGCGCAGGAAGACTGCTCGTACTACAGCGGCTACAGCTCGAGCTGCGGGCGCAGCAGCGACGACCAGGAGCTCGCCGGCGCCGTGCTGATGATCGTCGGCGGCGCGACCACGGCGGTCGGGATCCCGCTCATCGTCGTCGGCGGCGCCAAGGTCCCCGCCAAGGGCGCGGCGCCGACCGACGCGCCGCCCGCCTGGGAGAGCGCCCGACTCGTCGTCGGTCCGCGCTCGACCGGCGTCCGCTTCGCGTTCTGATCAGATGTCGGCGTCGATGAGGAGCTGCGTCAGGATGTAGTTGGTCACCAGCACGGTGACGCAGCTCTCGACGACGGCGCGCGTCGTGGCGAGCCCGACGCCGCGGGCGCCGCCCGAGGCGAAGAACCCGTGGCGGCACGAGATCGCCGAGACGATGAAGCCGAAGACCGCCGCCTTCACCACGCCCATGAAGAGGTCCTTCGGGACCGCGAAGTCCTTGATGCTCTGCATGAAGATGCCGGGGTCGCCCCCGAGCCACACCACCGCGACGAGGTAGGCGCCGAGCAGGCCCACCGTCGTGTAGAGCACGCAGAGCGCGGGCACCATCACCACCGACGCGAGCAGGCGCGGCGAGAGCAGGTACTGGACCGGGCTCACGCCCATCGTCGAGATCGCGTCGATCTGCTCGGTGACGCGCATGTTCCCGAGCTCGGCGGCCATCGCGCTCCCCGCCCGCGCGGTCACCATGATCGCCGAGAACACGGGCGCGAGCTCGCGCGTCAGCGAGACGGCGACGAGACCGCCGACGCGCCCCTCCGAGTTGAAGGCCCGGAGGGCGTACGTCGTCTGCAGCGCGACGACCATGCCGCTGAAGGTGCCGGTCAGGCCGATGATGAAGATCGACTGGACGCCGATGAAGTCCATCGCCGCCATCAGCTGGCCCACGCGGTAAGGCGGGCGCACCAGCCACGCGAGCGTCTGGAACGTGAGCGTGATCGTCCGTCCGACGTTGTCGAGGAACCCCAGCACGGGCTCGATCGCACGCACCAGCGCAGGGGTTCGAGGCTCTATGGCGGTGTCGGCCACGCGCCGACCTTTCTAGCACGCAGCGCCGGACGGATTGACCTCGGCGAGCACCGCCCCGAGCAGATGCTCGGAGCGCGGGCCGGACGCCTCGAGCGCGGCGACGCGCGCCTCGCCTTCGGTCGCGGTGAGCGTGACCACGAGGGCATCGCCGCCGAGCGCGCCGAGGTACGGTCGGCCCCACTCGACGAGCACGACGGCGCCCTCGCCGCGGCGCTCGCGCAGCCCGAGCTCGGCGACCTCGTCCGTCGCGCCGGCGCCGATCCGGTACAGATCGGCGTGCGTGATCGGGAGCCGACCCTCGAGCTCGTGCACGAGCGTGAAGGTGGGGCTCGTCACCGGGACCGACGCCGGCACGCCGAGCGCGCGCGCCGCCGCGCGAACGAGGAACGTCTTGCCGGCGCCGAGATCGCCCTCGAGGAGCACGAGATCACCGGGCTCGAGGTGGCGCCCGAGCGCGCGCCCGAGGCGGATGGTGCGGCGGCGGGTGGCGAGGCGCAGCTCGGCCACGAGCGTCAGAAGCGGAGCCCGACGCCCAGCGTCGCCCCGAAGAGCAGGAGCGAGTCGGCGCCGGCGGGCACCCAGCGGAGGTTGCCGAGCTGCGCGTCGAGCTGGAGCCAGGGCGTGGCCGAGAGCGCCATCGAGAGGGTCGCGCCGAGGGTGAGGCGCGCGTCGCTCGACGCCGACACCGTGGTCCCCGCGGTGCTCGTCCCGGAGCCGGGGAACCGGAAGAAGCCTCCCGCGGTGATCTCGGGCCCGACGTGGAAGCTCGCCGCGTGGAGGCTCGAGCCGACGCGGTGGACGCTGGGGGTCATCATCCAGCGCAGACCGAGCTCGGTCCAGAGCGCGCGCGGGCCGACCAGGTTGCCCCCGACCTGGGCGAAGCCCTCGAGCCCCGCGTCGCCGAAGGCGTAGCCGCCGCGCGCCTGTCCGACGATGGCCCAGGCGTCGCCGCGCGCGCCCGAGGGCCGATCGGCGGCGATCGAGATCCCCTGCATCGCGGCGACGAAGCCGCGCCGCCCGGTGGAGTACGGGGGCCACACGTCCTCGCTCGAGAGCATGTAGTCCATGTGCACGAGCTCCCCCTCGCGCCGCTCCTCGGGCACCTGGGGCGGCAGCGCGGGCGGGGGCGCGGCGACCTGCACCTGCGCCGGCGGCGTCCCGGCGACGGCAGCCGGCGTGCCCGTCGGTCGCTCCCACGGCAGCTCCCCCGCGCCGATGCCCTCGGGGCGGACCAACACCGCGAGCATCTCGCCGACCTGCTCGGCGGAGCGGGCGCGCTCGACCTCCCGCGCCACCGACTCGAGCCGCCCCATCGAGACCAGGCACGCGCTCAGCTCGACGCGCTCGGTCGTGACGGCGGGCTCGACCGATCCTGCGACCACCCAGTCGGCCTTCGCGGCCGCGCCGACGGCGCGGTACTCGTCGGCGGTGTCGGCGACCCCGTCGGCGACCATGCCGAGCGCGAGCCGCACCTCCTCCTGGGGAACGAGCGTGTGGCCGAGCCGCGTGAGCCCGGTCGCCAGCTCGAGCTCGAGCGTGCTTCGCGCGGCGCCGTCGTCGCCCGCGCCGCGGGCCGGCAGGACGAGGATCCGATCGGCCAACGCCGGGCTGGCGCCGAGCGCGATGGCGAGGATCGCTCCCCCGCCCGCGAGGAGGTGGCGGAGCCGGGGCACGCTTGCCATGCCGTCTCGGTGTATCGCGTGCTGCGCCGGGGCGCGAGCCTCCTGCCCGTCGCGAGCACGCTCCCGACGAAGGGAGGTCACCGGGCGTCCTGCGGCCGGATGGCGCGGATCGCACGAGGCAGGACCTGGCCGCCCTCGAGGCCTCGGGCCGTCGTGGTCCAGAGGTCGACCGAGGCGCGCGTCACGGCGTCGGCCGCGGCGGCGCGGCGGCGCCGGACCTGGGCCGGGTCGTCGGTGGGGGTGTCGGGCAGACCCTTGACCCCCTCCCAGGCGAGAAGGGCAGCGTCGTGTCCCAGCCCCGCCCACCAGCTCGGAGGTGCCCGGCGGGCGCTCATCCAGTCCTTGACCTGCGGCCGATCCGTTGCCGATGCATCCATAGGGTAGATCCCGGCGGACGCGAGGAGGACGGAGCCCGCGTGACGAGCGGTGCCGAGATCGAGGCCGAGCGCGATCTTGACATTGAAATCCGAGGCATTGGAGGCGATGACGGCAGCCGTTGCGCACGCAGGCGATCCGCCCAGAACGAGACCGGTGATACCCAGCTTCTTCCAAGCGGCCGCAGGAAACGGCTGGTCGCAGCCGACGAATGCCGCAAGCCCCGGGGTTTTCGTTGCGTCAGCAACCGTTCCTTCCGGCCGTGCAGGCGACGGGCCCTCGCCCACCATCCCGATGGCGTCGGCGCCCTTCGCCGCGAGGCCCGCGACGAGCACGTCTCGGACCGCCGCGGGATCCTCGCCGATGACGAACACGAACCGTGACCGCACGGGGGTCGCCGGTGGGCGGAGGAGCAGGACCGGCAGCTCGCGCGCAGCCGCGAAGCGCGCCACCGCGTCGGCCTCGGCCTGATCGACGCCGGCGATGACGACGCCGGCGCCGTCGGCGCCCAGCGCCTCGAGAGCCGTGTCGATGTTCTCGAGAGCGCCGGCATCGTCCCGCGACACGAGGCGCGCGCCCGATCCGGGGATACCGAGCGCGTGCGCGGCGCCGGCCGCCGCCTCGACGCCCCGCCGCCGCGTCTCGTCCTCGCGCAGCGAGAGGAGGATCCCGACGGTCGGCGCCTCGAAGCGGGCCGCCCCCGCGCCGGCCGCGAGCTGCGCCACGGCGTTGCCCTGCTCGCCCAGGAGGCTGCCCGAGGTCGCCAGGAGCTGCTTGGCGAGGGCGACGTCCTTCTTCTCGGCGGCGACGGTCGCCAACCGCCGCGCCAGAAGCGCGTGAATCTCCTGGTCCCCGGCGAGATCGCGGCGCGCCAGGATGCGCACGACCTCGTCCGGCGGCAGCTCGAGGGCGAGCGCTTCGATGCGGGCACGCACCGCGCGTGGGTCGTCCGCCTCGCGCCGCCACAGGCCCATGAAGGCAACCGCCTCGTCCCACCGGCGCGCGCCGAGCGCCGCGACGACCAGCTCCTCGTCGAGCAGCGCGCGGGCGTACGGGTCGATGAGCTTGTTCACGAGCGGCCGGAGCTTGGCGAGCCCCTCGACGTGACGGCCGCGCCGGCTCAGCGCTGCGCCCTCGACCACGAGGGCGAGGTTGCTCGTGTTGCCCGCCGAGGCCGCCTGAACCTGCTTGGCGAGGGACTCGGCGCGCTCGAGATCGCCGCGCTCCAGGGCGATCCAGGCGAGGAACGTGTCGGCCAACCGGGCCAGGGGATCGGTGGGGTGCTGCGCCCGCAGCCGGGCGATCTCGGCCTCCATCCGGACGCGCTCGGCGCTCGACGAGCGCGACCAGCGCTTGAGGATGGGCCGGAAGGCGTTCTGCGCCTCGAGGCTCCCGGCGAGCGACGGGACGGGCTGCTCGGCGGGCCCGCTGCGCCCGCCGCACGCGACGAGGACGGCGGCCGCCGCCGTCGCGGCAGCGAACATCCGCCAAGGAGTCCTTGGGGTTAGCCGAGGCATTGCCTTGACGTCAATCGGCCCATCCCATACATCGCGCAAGCCCCGCTCCGCCTTCCCGTCCACCGCGGGCTGCGGCTGGGCGCCTCGCCCCGGAAGGTCCCCCGTGTCCGATTCCGCCGCCACGAAGTCGCTGTTCGACAAGAGCCGCCGGCCCTTCCTCCTCCGCAAGCTCCATTCGCTCACCGGCGTGCTCCCGGTCGGTGGGTTCATGGTCTTCCACCTGTGGACGAACGCCAAGGCCCTCCAGGGCCAGCAGCGGTTCGACGACGCGGTCGCCGACATCAGCCACATGCCGTACCTGCCCTTGCTCGAGGCGGGGATCCTCCTGCCGCTCCTCTTCCACGCCCTCTACGGCGTGAAGCTGGCGCTCGAGGGCAAGCCGAACGTCGGCCGCTACACCTACTCGCGGAACTGGATGTACCTGCTTCAGAGGACGACGGGCATCATCGCCTTCCTCTTCATCGGGTTCCACCTCTACGAGTACTGGGGCCAGAAGATGCTCGGCAAGATGGCGGCGGACCAGTTCTATCCGTCGCTCTGCGCGAGCATGTCGTCGACCGTCAAAGGCGTGCCGGTCGTGGCGCTCGTCTACGTGGTCGGCATCGCCGCGGCGACGTTCCACCTCGCCAACGGGCTCTGGGGGTTCTGCTTCTCGTGGGGCGTCACCGTCTCGCGGCGCGCCCAGCGCCTGAGCGCGACCGTGTTCGGCGTCGCGGGCGTCCTCATCTTCCTGCTCGGCGCCAACACGGCCATCTACTTCGCGACCGGCTCGCGCTTCGCGATCCCGACCCACCTGTTCGGCCCGGCCGAGGCCGCCGCGGCCACGCCGCGCACCTGCATCGACGTGGCGCCCGCGCCCGCGCCGTCCCCCTCTCCCCTCGCGGCACCGTAGAACGGAGATCCCCCACGATGGCGGCCAAGAGCACGATCCGAAGCGAAGGCGGCAAGGTCCGACGCGTCATCGTCGTCGGCGGCGGTCTCGCCGGGCTGATGACGGTCATCAAGCTCTGCGAGGCCAAGGTCCCGGTCGACCTCATCTCGCTCGTGCCGGTGAAGCGCTCGCACTCGGTCTGCGCCCAGGGCGGCATCAACGCCTCCGTGAACACCAAGGGCGAGGGCGACAGCCCGCAGGTCCACCTCGAGGAGACGGCCTACGGCGGCGACTTCCTCGCCAACCAGCCGCCCATCAAGGGCATGGCCGAGGCGGCGCCGGGCATCGTCTTCATGCTCGACCGCATGGGCGTGCCCTTCAACCGGACGCCCGAGGGCCTGCTCGATTTCCGGCGCTTCGGCGGCACCCTCTTCCACCGCACCGCGTTCGCCGGCGCGACCACGGGCCAGCAGCTCCTCTACGCGCTCGACGAGCAGGTCCGCCGCTTCGAGACCGCCGACGTGACCGACGAGCACGGCGTCTCCATCCCCGGCGAGAAGATGGTGCGGAAGTTCGAGTTCTGGGACTTCCTCCAGGCCATCCTCGACGACTCGGGCTCCTGCGTCGGCTGCGTCGCGCAGGACCTGAAGACGATGCAGATCCGCTCCTTCCAGGGCGACGCCGTGGTGCTCGCCACCGGCGGGTGCGGCATCATCTTCGGGCGCTCGACCCTGAGCGTCATCTGCACCGGCACGGCAGCCGCGGCCGTGTACCAGCAGGGCGCGGTCTACGCGAACGGCGAGTTCATCCAGGTCCACCCGACCGCGATCCCCGGCGCCGACAAGCTCCGCCTCATCTCGGAGAGCGCGCGGGGCGAGGGCGGGCGCGTCTGGGTCCCCAAGGACGCGAAGGACGGCCGCGCGCCGCTCGACATCCCCGAGTCGGAGCGCGACTACGTGCTCGAGCGCCTCTACCCCGGCTACGGCAACCTCGTCCCGCGCGACATCGCCTCGCGCGCCATCTTCAAGACGTGCTTCCACGAGGGCCGCGGCGTCTACAGCCCCACGACGGGCAAGAACGAGAACGAGGTCTACCTCGACCTCACCCACAAGGACGAGGGCTTCCTCCGCTCGAAGCTCGCCGGCATCCTCGAGATCTACGAGAAGTTCGCCGGGACCGACCCTTACAAGAACCCGATGAAGGTCTTCCCGGCCGTCCACTACTCGATGGGCGGCCTCTGGGTGGACTACGAGGCCGACGCGCGCGGCTCGCTCAAGGCGGGCTCGCCGCGCAACCACGCCACCAACATCCCCGGGCTCTACGCGGTCGGCGAGGTCGACTACCAGTACCACGGCGCCAACCGCCTCGGCGCCAACTCGCTGCTCTCGTGCATCTACGGCGGCATCGTCACCGGCCCCGCGGCGGCGAGCTACCAGAAGAGCATGGCCAAGAGCTCGTACGACCTGCCCAAGTCGATCTTCGAGAAGGCCGAGAAGCGGGCGCGGGACGACTACGAGCGCATCCTCTCGCAGAACCAGGACAACAAGGACGCCGAGAACCCCTACCGGCTCCACGAGGAGCTCGGCGACGCCATGCTCCGCGACGTCACCATCGAGCGCGACAACGCCACGCTCGACAGGGTGCTCGAGAAGATCGGCGAGCTCGACGAGCGGGTGAAGCGGGTGAAGAGCCCCGACACCTCGCCTCGCGTGAACCAGGGCGCCCAGTTCGTCCGCCACCTCGAGAACATGCTCGTCCTGGCGCGCGTCATCGCGCAGGGAGCGAAGAACCGCGACGAGTCGCGCGGCGCCCACTACAAGCCGGCGTTCCCCAAGCGCGACGACGCGAATTTCATGAGGACCACGCTCGCCCGGCACAAGGAGAAGGGCGCGGTGGAGTACGTGCGCGAGTTCGATTACACCTGCGCCGGGCAGCCGGTCCACGTCACCGACCAGGTCGACACCAGCCTCGTGGCGCCGCGCGAGCGCAAGTACGAGCAGGCGGGCGCCGCGAGCGCCGCGGCCACGGGCAAGCTGGAGAAGAAGAGCGCGTGATGGCCAAGCACGACGAAGACCGCGACGTCGAGGAGACGAACGAAGCCGCCGGCGACGACGAGGCCGACGAGCGCGAGGCCGACGAGGTCGAGGCGAAGCCCGCGCCCAAGGCCAAGGCCAAGCCGGTGGCCAAGGCCGCCAAGGCCGCGCCCGCCAAGGCGGCGTCGGCGTCCGCCAAGCCCGTGGCCAAGGCCGCGTCGAAGCCGGCGCGCGCCGAGGGGAAGGGCTCCGGTCGCCTGGTCCACCTCAAGGTGCGGCGCCAGGACGCGCGCGACCGCCCCGAGACCCGCCGCTGGGAGGAGTTCAAGGTCCCGTACCTCCCGCAGATGAACGTGCACAGCGCCCTCCAGCAGGTGCAGAAGGACCCGAGGACCACCGACGGCAAGGAGGTCGCGCCGGTCGTGTGGGACGCCGCCTGCCTCGAGGAGGTCTGCGGGTCGTGCACGATGATCATCAACGGGCACGTGCGTCAGGCCTGCTCGGCGCTCATCGACCAGCTCGCGCCCAACGGCGAGGTCATCGTCATCGAGCCGATGAGCAAGTTCCCCTGCGAGCGCGACCTCGTCGTCGATCGCTCGAGGATGTTCGACGACCTCAAGAAGGTCCGCGCCTGGATCGAGCTCGACGGCACCCACGAGCTCGGGCCCGGGCCGCGCGAGTCGCAGGAGAACCAGGCGGAGCGCTACCCGCTCTCGCGCTGCATGACGTGCGGCTGCTGCGTCGAGGCCTGCCCGCAGTTCAACGACTCGTCCTCGTTCATGGGGCCGGCGGTCATCAACCAGGTGCGCCTCTTCAACCTCCACCCGTCGGGCGCGATGCAGAAGAACGTCCGCCTCGACGCGATGATGGGCCCGGGCGGCGTCGCCGACTGCGGCAAGGCGCAGAACTGCGTCGAGGTCTGCCCGAAGGAAATCCCGCTGGTCGACTCGATCGCGGTGGTCGCTCGCGACACGACCAAGCGCCTCTTCTTCGGCTGGCTGCTCAAGTAGACGACGCGCGCGGCTGGACGCACGAGCAAGCCGCACGGGGGGCCTCGGCGGGTGGAGCCCGCGCGCCTCGGGGCGACGTGCGTCAGCGGCCGACGCCGATGCCGATGCCGACCCCGATGCTCGGGCCGCCGCTCTGGTACGCCCGCTCCGGGATCTTGCCGCGCTCGGCGAGCAGGTGGGTGACCAGCGCGCAGAGCTGGTTGGCGCGGGGCGAGACGTTGCAGCCGATCCACACGCCGTAGTTCGAGCGCTCGCCCTCCTCGTCGTAGCGGATCACCTCGCCCGTCGGTGTCACCGAGAGGTACGCGAACGACTCGTCGGGGCGCGCGGCGTGTTGAGCCCCGACCTGACCGAGCGGAGCGTTCTCGGGACCCACGACGCGGCCGTCGGGCTCGAGGAGCGCGACGGCGGCGCCCTCGTCGTCGACGACGCGGCCGGCGCGGTCGACGGTGAGCTCGTGCTCGCCGTTGATCATCACCTGCCCGCCGGGCAAGACGTCGACCAGGAGATCGCTCTTGATGTAGCGGGCGCGCACGATGTCGAGGGGGGCGCCGCCGCGGGCCCAGTCGGCGGGCGGGGTCGCCGCCGCGCAGGCGAGGAGGAGCAGGGCCGGGGCGAAGAGCAAGCGCTGCATCCGACGATGATAGCGCCCGACCGGGCGCGGCGCCTGCGCGCGGCGTGCGCGCACGAGGGCGCGGTCATGTCGTGGACGCGAGCCGGTGCACCGGCACGGCGCGACCGGACGCCCGCTCGGGCGGTCGGCGCGGCTACACCTTCTCGATGCCGGGCCGGCCGAGCAGGCCCGCGGGCCGCACGAGCAAGACGCCGATGAGGACGGCGAAGATGAGCACGTCCTGCAGGCCCGAGTAGGGCGTCAGCTTGGTGAGCTCGCCGATGACGCCGATGAGCACGCCGCCGAGCACCGCCCCGGGGATGTTGCCGATGCCGCCGATGACGGCGGCGACGAAGGCGCGCGTGCCGATGACGACGCCCATCGTCGGGTACACCTGCGACTGGTCGAGGCAGTAGAGGACGGCCCCGAGCGCCGCGAGCATCGAGCCGGTCACGAAGGTGAGCGCGATGACGCGCCCGGTGCGGATGCCCATGAGGCGCGCCGCCTCGACGTTCATGCTGAGCGCGCGCATCGCCTTGCCCGTCCAGGTGCGGTGCACGAGGAACTGGAGGAGCGCCATCACCAGGACCGCCGTCACGAAGATGACCTTGCGGGCGTGGACGATCGGGAGCAGCTGCGGATAGCCGCGGTAGCGGGCGGTGAAGAGCAGCTGGGCGAGGTTCTGGAGGAGCACGCTCATCCCGAGCGCGGTGACCAGCGGGGTGATGCGCGTGTTCGCCCCCTTGCCGCGGCTGCGGGCGCGGAGCGGAGCGTAGGCGATGCGCTCGACGATGACCCCGAGCCCGCCCGCGAGCGCCATCGCCGCGAGCGTGCCGAGCACGCCGGCCACGACCGGCGAGGACGTCCCCCCGAGCGCCAGGATCAGGAAGAGGCCGGCGAAGGCGCCCATCATGAACACCTCGCTGTGAGCGAAGTTGATGAGCTTGAGGATGCCGTAGACCATCGTGTACCCGAGGGCCACGAGCGCGATCATCGAGCCCTGCGCGAGCCCGGTGATCAGCGTGCTGACGATCCTCTCGAGCATCGGGCGCGGTCAGGTCTTGTCGTCGACGACCGAGTGGAAAGTGTACTTCTTCCCCTTGATCTGGACGATGACGACGGGCTTCTCGGCGTTGCGCTCGGCGTTGATGGTGATGCTCCCCGTGGCGCCGACGAAGTTCTTGGTCTCGGCGATCGAGTCGCGGATGCCCTCGGGCGTGTCCGCCTTGGCGCGCTTGATCGCGTCGGCGAGCACCATCGCCGCGTCGTAGCCCATCGCGGCCAGGCCCGTCGGCTCGTGCTTGTAGCGCTCGGTGTACTTGGCGACGAACGCCTTCGAGTTCGGCGAGTCCATGTCGGGCGCGTAGTGGTTCGTCATGTACGCGCCCTCCATCTCGTCGGCCGCGTCGGTGAGCACGCCGTCCCAGCCGTCGCCGCCGAGGAACATGTCGCCCTTGATGCCCGCGGCCTTGGCCTGGCGGGCGATCGGCACCATGTGGTTGTAGTAGACCGGCGCGTAGATGATCTCGGGCTTCGCGGCCATGATCTCGGAGAGATAGGTCGTGAAGTTCGTCTCGGTCTTGAGGAAGCTCTTCTCGGCGACGATCTCGGCGCCGAGCTTCTGGGCCTGCTTCTTGAACTCGGTGGTGAGCCCGGTGGAGTAGAGGTCGTCCGACGCGAAGAGGATGGCGATCTTCTTCTTGGCGAGCTTCGTCACGGCGAAGTCGGCGCCCACGCGGCCCTGCACGTCGTCGATGAAGCAGACGCGGAAGACGAACGGGCCGATCTTGGTGATGTCGGCGTTCGTCGACGAGGGCGTGATCATCGGGATCTTGTGCTTGTTGGCGACGATGCCCCCGGGCCTGGAGCGGGAGGAGGCGACCTCGCCGAGGAGGGCGATGACCTTGTCCCGCGTGATGAGCTGGAGGACCTTGTTGCTCGTCTCCTGCGGGTTGGACTTGTCGTCCTCGTAGAGGACCTTGATCGGCTTGCTCTTGACCCCGCCGGCCTTGTTCACCTCGTCGATGGCGAGGTCGATGCCCTCTTTGGTGTCGACGCCGAACTGCGTCTCCGGGCCGGAGAGGCTGAGGTAGGCGCCGACCTTCCACTCGGTCAGGGCCGCGGCGGCCGCGCTGGAGCCGGGGGCGGCGCCGCCGTCGGCCTTCTTGTCGTCGCAGCCGGCGAGCAGCGAGCTCGAGAGCGCGATGAGGCCCAGGGTCGAGTATAGCCAGCGGCGTCGTCCGATCATGTCGTCTCCCCTTCCCAGCCTGGGGGCTCTGCCCCAAACCCCCCGGGCGATGGCCGCCGGCTTCGCCGGCATACGCCCGCCCTCCGCTTCGCTTCGGTCGTGTCAATCGCCCTTGCGAAAGACGCGTCTACCATCATCCTCGCGGGCGGACCAGGGCTAGCTCGGGCGCGCCGGGGCCGGCTCGCCGTGGCTAGCTGGCATCGCGGGCCACGGGCAGCGTGGCGCCGGGCGCCGCGCCCGGGCGGCCCAGGGAGAGCGAGACCGCGCCGGCCACGGTCATCCCCAGCGCCGCGGCGAAATACGGGGCGCGGTGGCCCACCGACTCGTAGAGCAGGCCCCCCGTGGCCGGGCCGCAGACGCGGGCCAGGGCCCCCGCCGACTGGAGCACGCCGAGCGTCACGCCCTGGCTCCGCGGGTCGGCGCACCGCGAGACGAACGCCGAGAGGCTCGGGTTGGTGAGCGCGCTGCCGAAGGCGATGATCGCCATGGCCGCGCAGAGCGCCGCGACGGCCGAGGCGCCGAGGCCCGGCGAGAGCGCGACCGCCGCGAAGCCCACCGACTGGATGGCGACCCCGGTGCGGATGAGGTTGCGCTCGGTGACGAGGCGGCCGAGCCGACGGATGAGGCCGCCCTGGACGACGACCAGGACGACGCCGGAGAGGCCGAGCACATAGCCGGTCCCGCGGACCGACATGGCGAACTCGTCGGCGGTGAAGAGGCGGAACGTCTGCTCGAGCCCGGAGAAGGACAGGACGACCACGAAGTTGACGACGAGCGCGAGCGCCACGCCGGGGAAGGTGAGCGCCTTCCGGAAGCGCTCGACGTCGAAGGGATTGGGCGAGCGCACGTGCTTGCCGCGATCGGCATGGCGGAGCGACTCGGGCAGGTACACGAAGGCGAGGACGAGGTTGACCACGGAGAGCGCGGCGGCGGCGTAGGCCGGCATCGCGCCGGGCCGGGCGAGCGGGCTGTGGCCTTCGAGCAGCCCGCCGATGACCGGCCCGAGGATGAAGCCGAAGCCGATGCCCGCGCCGATGAGGCCCATGCCCTTGGCGCGCTCCTCCGGCGCGGTGACGTCGGCGATGTACGCCTGGGCCACCGCGATGTTCGCCGTGGAGACGCCGCTCCAGACGCGCGCCACGAAGAGCATGGCGAGCGAGCCGGCGCTGCCGAGCATCACCATGCCGACGGCCGAAGCGGCGATGCTCCCGAGCAGGACCGTGCGGCGGCCGGTGCGGTCGGAGAGGTGGCCCCAGAACGGGACGAAGAGCAGCTGCGCGAACGCGTAGGCCGCGCCGAGGAGCGTCGCCACGAGATCGCTCGCGCCGTGCGCGCGCGCGACGCCCGGCAAATACGGGATCACCAGCCCGAACCCGAGGAGGTCGAGGAAGACGGTGAAGGTGATGGTGCCGAGCGACGCCTTGCGCATGCGCTCCCCCTCGCCTAGCAGGCCGCGGCCGCGCCGTCCCGCCGCGCGTGAACGAAGCGCTCCACGTTCCCCTTCGGACCGGGGACGGCGCTGTCGACCTCGGCGACCACCGTGAACCCCGCCTCCTCGACCGCGGCGCGGGCCGACGCGATGGCGCCGAGGCGGGTGGCCTCGTCCCGGATGACGCCGCCGCCGCGCGAGGCCGCCTCGCGGCCGGCCTCGAACTGCGGCTTCACCAGCGCGACCAGATCGCCGCCGGGGCGGAGGAGGCGCGCGATGGCGGGCATCAGCTTGCCGAGGCCGATGAACGACGCGTCCACGACGCAAACGTCGATCGGCCCGGGCAGATCGGCGGGCTGGAGATCCCGCGCGTTGACGCGCTCGCGGACGTCGACGCGCGGGTCCGACCGGAGCTTCTGCGCGAGCTGCCCGTAGCCGACGTCGACCGCGATCACGCGCGCGGCGCCGCGCTGGAGGAGGCAGTCGGTGAAGCCGCCGGTGGAGGCGCCGATGTCGATGCACACCTTGCCGGCGACGATGAGCCCGCCCGCGGCGAAATGCTCGAGCGCCGCCTCGAGCTTGTCGCCGCCGCGGGACACGAAGCGGCGCGGCGCGGCGATCTCGATCGGGGCGTCGGCCGGGAGGAGCGCGCCCGGCTTGTCGACGCGCGTGCCGCCCGACGAGACCTCGCCGGCCATGATCAGCGCCTGCGCCTTCGCCCGCGACTCGCAGAGCTGGCGGCCGACGAGGAGCTGATCGGCGCGGACCCTCTGCCGCGGCTTCACTTCGTCTCGGCCTCGCCGCGCAGCGCCCGCGCCAGCGACGCGAGGCCCTCGCCGATGCGCGGGCCGGGGCGCAGGGCGGCCGCGCTGTCGACGGCGCGGACGCGACCTTCGCGGACGGCGCGGAGATCGCGCCAGCCGGGCGCGCCGCGCTGCGCGAGCACGCCGCCTCCCGCCGCGTCGCCGACGCCGGCGGCGTCGATGACGGCGTCGGGGTCCATGGCGAGCAGCTGCTCGAGCCCTAGCGTCGGGTAGGCGCCGCCGCGCGTGACCGCGTTCTCGCCGCCGGCGAGGCGGAGCAGCTCGTCGGGGAAGCTCCCCGGCCCGGCGGCCACGATCGGGGCGACGTCGAAGAGGATCACCGCGCGCGCGCGCGGGCGACCGCGCGCCTCGAGGGCGACGCTCGCGACCTTGAGGCGCATCGCCGAGAGCGTCGCTGCGGCCCCGTCTTCGCGGTGCAGCCGGCGCCCGAGACCCTCGATCATCGCCTCGATCTGCGCGATCGATTCGGTCTCGGGGAAGTACGTCTCGATGCCGCGGGCCGCGAGCGCCTGCTCGAGGGACGGGCCGGCGGGCCCGCGCGCGCCGACGACCAGCGTCGGCGCGAGGGCGACGATCGCCTCGACGCTGGGGTCCGCGTACCCGCCCACGACCGGGAGGGCCTTCGCCTCGGGCGGGTAGTCGCAGTGCTGCGAGCGCCCCACCACATCGCCGCCCGCGCCGACCGCGAACACCGCCTCGGTCGTGCTGGGCGAGATCGAGACGACGCGCGCCTTGGCGCCGGCCTCGCCGCGCGAGCGGCCGCACGCGGCGAGCGCCGCCGCCGAGAGGAGCAGCAGGACCCGGCGCCGCCCGGGGGCGGGCCCGGCCGGCGCGGCGGTGCCGCCTGCGCGGTCGTGGACCCGGGTCACTGCTCAGCGGCGGTCGTCGCGCGACCGGCGGCGCCGGCGGAGCGCCGCCAGCCCGACGGCGGCCATCGCGCCGGTGAACCACGGGATGGGCTTGGTGGGATCGGCGCTCGGCCCCATCGCGCAGGCGCTCTCGGTGACGGTGGTCGTCACCGGCCGCTTCTTCTTGGTCGGCGTCGTCTCGTGCACCTGCATGCACAGCGTCGTCCCGTCGCCGGGATCCTTGCACTCGTAGCCGTCGCCGCAGGGCGACGCGTCGTTGCAGAGGCGGGTGCAGTACGTGCCCTTGCCGTCGTCGATGCAGCGGCCCGAGACGCAATCGCTCGCTTGGGTGCACGCCTGACCGAACGGCATCGAGAACTGGGGATCGGTCGGCCAGCCCGTCGCCCACGAAGGCGGCGGATACCCGCCGAGGCTCGCCGCGTAGACCGCGGTGTCCTTGATCCATTGCCCCCAGCCGAAGACGTAGCCGTACACCGGGTCCTCGCAGGGCGCAGGCCCGCGCGAGGTGACGCCGATGACGCGGTTCAGGAGGTCGAGCGCGGGGCCGCCGGAGTCGCCGCTACAGATGCCGGTGTCGCCGATCCACTCGGTGACGCGCGTGTACGCGGCGGGGCAGCCGTCGGCCACGCAGTCGATGAAGAGGCCGTCGCGCCGGCGGCGCGTCCCCGCGCTGTTGTAGTTGGTGTCGCTCGTCTGGCCGTAGCCCACGGCGTAGTACTCCTCGCCCGGGGCGAGCGCGGTGTCGACCCGCGGCACGAGCGGCGTCGCCTCGCTCGGGTCGATGTTCTCGTTGAGGATGAGGATCGCCTGATCGTTGCCGCAGAACTTGTTGTCGACGCCGCTGATGAGGACGATCTCGCGGACGTCGTGGTAGTCGCTCTGGTTCTGGGTGAAGAAGCCCTTGGTCGTGACCCAGAAGTTCCCCGCGGAGTGGGGGGCGCCGAACGTGGTCTGGTAGCAGACGACGCCGTTGGGATCGTTGAGCACCGGCGAGACGCAGTGCCGTGCGGTGAGGACCATGTTCGGCGCGATGAGCGAGCCGCTGCACAGCCCGCCGCCGTTCGTCAGATCGATGATCCCGACCACGGCGGTGTCGGTCGTGTCGGTGTAGCCCCCCGCGATCGGCTGCTCGGCCTGCCCCACGTCCTCGGCAGCGCCCTCGTCGCCGGCGTCACCGCAGCCGGCCGCGACGGCGACCGCGGCGAGCAACGTGAGCGACGCGACACGGAGGACCGAGGGAGCGGAGAAGCGGCGGTGCGACATCGAGAGACCTCCCGATCAAGAAGACGGCGTCGATGGAAGCGCGCTGGGGGCAAGCCGCGGCGGGGCCGGCGGAGAGGAGACCGATTGTAGGCGGTCCCCCCTTTGCGCGCGAGGGGTCTCGCGGGGTTGGTGTGTGCACGGAAATGTTCATCCCGGGCCGACGCCGGCGAGCACGCTGCTCGGGTGAGCGCCCGCCGTGAGCGACGCCACCGCGATGGCGGGCGCTGGCTCCGCCATGGCGGCCGCCAGCGATCGGCTCCCAATTCCGCCGCGGATAGGGGGGCGTGGCGCGGGCCCGGCGCTTGCCATGCGGCGGCCCATGGTCGACCCCATCCTCCTGGTCGCGCTCGCGCTCGCGGGCGGGAGCGGCGTCGCGCTGGCGCCCCTCCCCGCCGCGGCGGCGGCCGTGGGCGTGGCGGTGGTCCTGCGCCGGCGAGCGTCGCGCTGGGCGCTGGTCGCGGCGGCGCTCGCGATCCTGATCGGGGCCGCGCGGAGCCGTGCCGCGCTCGACGCCGCCGCCGCGCTCCACGCCCGGGCCGTCGACCGGCTCACGCCGCCGGCGCGATGCGAGGGCGAGGCGGTGGTCCGCTCCTCGCCCGTCGTCCAGGGCGGCGCCGCCCGCGTCGACGTCGATCTCGTGACCGGCGCGTGCGCCGGGATCACCGCGCGTCTGTACGGCGCTCCGCTCGACCTGGGCCGCGGCGATCGCCTCGAGCTCATCGCCGACGTCGCGCCCGTCCACCTCTTCCTCGACGAAGGACAGCGCGATCCGCGCGCCGCGATCGCGCGGAGCGGCGTCGCCGCGAGCGGCGGCGCGGTCGACACGAAGGTGCTCGCGCGCGGGCGCTCGCCGGAGGCGTGGATCGATCGCGCCCGGGCGCACGTGCGGCGGCGCATCGAGGCCACGTTCCACCGGGAGGCGGCGCCCCTGGCCCGCGCGCTGGTGCTCGGCGAGACCGACCTCACCGCCGAGGACGACGAGGCGTTCCGCACCAGCGGGCTCGCCCACCTGCTCGCCGTCTCGGGCACCCACCTGGTCATCGCCGTGCTCGGGGTCGTGTCGGCGCTGCGCGCGGTCCTGCTCCGCATCGAGCGGCTCGCGGCGCGCTGGGACGCCGGTCGCATCGCGGCGGCAGCCGCGATCCCGATCGCTTGGCTCTACGCCGATTTCGCCGGCGGCAGCGGCTCGGCGGTGCGCGCGGCGGCGATGCTCTCGGCGGCGATGGCGGCGCGCGCCATCGGCCGCCGGCCGTCGGGCGCGCGCGCCTTCGCGTGGTCGATCCTCGGCGCGGCCGCGCTCGATCCGCTCGCCCTCACCGACATCTCGTTCGCGCTCTCGGCGGCGGCGACGGCGGGGCTGCTCACGCTGCAGCGCCCGCTCTCCGCGGCGCTCGTGCGCGGGCCGAAGCCGGCGAGGAAGGCGCTCGAGGCGACGGCCGCGACGCTGGCGGCCATGATCGCGTGCGCGCCGCTCCTCGCCGCGATCTCGCCGACGCTGCCGGCGCTGGGGATCGTCGCCAACGTCGTCGCGGCGCCGATCGGCGAGCTCGCGGCGCTGCCGGTGTGCCTGGCGCACGCCTGCCT
>CAYJPW010000198.1:0-18135 GCA_964372055.1 uncultured Polyangiaceae bacterium | reverse complement strand
GCCCCGGCGGCCGCCGCGGCGGGGGGGGGGGCCGGCCCCGCCCCCCCCCCCCCCCCCCTCGACAGCCCCCGCTCGGGAGTGAACGACGGGGCTCGCCGGATCGATGCTGTTCACCTTCGGCGGGTCGGTGCTCCCCGCGCGCGGGTGACATTCCGCCGTCGAAGCTGGCGGCTCCCGTGGAAAACCGTGAGCACGAGGACCCGCCGCAGCTCGATGAGGTACACGACCCGGTAGTCCCCCACGAGGACCTCCCGCACCGTCTCTTTCCGCAACTCCGGGACGACGCGTCCAATGCGCGGGTTGTCGCCCGCCGCCCGGGCTGCGCCCTCGAGTGCCGCGACCCAACGCTCCGCAGCGACGGGGTCGTCGCGCGCGATGTAGTCCGCGATCTCGGTCAGGTCCTGTTGCGCTTGCGGCGAAACCTCAACGCGCACGCGGCGTCTTGACCTTCGCGATCCGGCCGCGGAGCTCCCTCACCACGGCGCCGAGCGGGCGGCTCGGGCCGCGCTTCGCGCTCTCGAGGCCTGCGCGGATCTTCTCGCGAGCGAGCTCGGCGTAGTCGAACTCGGTGTACTCGCCTGGCGTCAGAATGACCGCCGCCGGGCGCCCGTTCTGGGTGATGACCATCGGCCGCCCCGTCTGGTGCATTTTGCGGATGAGCTCGGACGCGTGCGTCTTGAACTCCCCGATCGGGATGATGTCTTCGGCCACGTTGATCTTGCGCATCGGGTCCCTGCTCCGTTGGTCCAAATTACGACCAGCCTCCGCTGAGCGCAACTCGACCCAAGCCCTCCGGCGATCAGGAACCGAATCGAGCAGGGGGCGCTTCGGCGAGGGCCCGCGCCTCGCGACGGCTAAGGCCTGCTCGCAGCCGGCGCCTTCCCGGCGCTGCCCCCGGCGGGCGGGTTGTGCTCCTCGGGCGGCGCCGGCTTCAGCGTCCAGTAGGCGGCCTTGCCGGGATCCCGCTCGGCCTTGAGCCACTTGAACACCGCCTCGGCCCAGATGGCCCCGCCGGCGGTGGTCGGGTGGATCTTGTCGCGGGCGCGCGGGATCTGCTCGCCGATGGCGTCCGAGTCGAAGTAGCGGCACGGGGCCGACTCGCGGCGGATCATCTCGTTCAGGCCCGTCGGCTCGTTCTTCCAGATCGGGAAGCCGACCCAGACGCACGGCGTGCCGTGGAGGTTCTGGACGAGGCGCCGCACCGACGCGACCCGCGACGCCGGCGGCGCCTTGGTCTCGTTCGCGCCCAGCGTGATGAGGAAGAGCGCGGGACGATGCGAGAAATAGAGCTTGGCGAGATCGGGCGAGACCGACCACTCTCCGAGGTACGAGCTCGCCTTCGCCAGCGAGATGTAGTGCGTCTTCTCGCCGAGGAGCTTGGGCTTGAGCGCCTGCTGCAGGCCCGAGTCCAGGAACGAGTCGCCGATGTGGACGATGGTCCCGTTCGAGTAGTCGGGCGCCGTCGGCGTCTGCGCCTCGGAAGCCGAGGGAGCGACCGCGAGCGGCACGACGAGCGCGACCGCGGCGGCGAGGGGCAGCCCGAAATCCCGAACTCGGCGGAGCAAGCGAGCCATGAGCCCTCCGGAGACGGCGCGTCCGGGACGACACCCGTACCACGCCCGCGGCCCAGGCTGGATCTGCACGTGCGTTCACGGCCTGGAGGTCGCGGTGCGGGCACGGCCGTGGTAACGAGGCCACGCGAGCCGTCGGCGTCTCGGGGACGAGCCCCGGCGTCGATCGGCCTCTCGCGCCCGAGGTATGCTCGACCGGATGTTCGACTGGAATCGGCCGCAGCCGTCGGAGAAGGACGCCGGCTGGCGCGCCTTCGGCGAGGGCGGACGCGGCGTCAGGGTCGTCGACGAGACGCTCCGCGACGGGCTCCAGAGCGTCTCCGGCGTGAACCCGCCCGTCGCTTACAAGATCGATCTGCTCCACGCGATGGCGCGCGTCGGCGTCGACGTCGTCAGCGTCGGCCTGCCTGCGGCGGGCGGCAAGCAGGCCGAGGACGCGCACCTGCTCGTGCGCGAGATCGTCGACGCCAAGCTCCCGCTCGTGCCCACGGGCGCCGCGCGCACCGTGGTCGGCGACGTCGCCGGGATCGCGCGCGCCGCCGAGCGCGCCGGCATGCCCATCGAGGTCTACGCCTTCATCGGCAGCTCGCCCATCCGCCACGACGTCGAGGGCTGGGACGTGCCGTTCCTGGTCAAGGCCGTCACCGACGCGACCAAGGAGGCGGTGAAGAACGGCTTGCCCTTCACCCTGGTCACCGAGGACACGACGCGCTCGCACCCCGACGTGCTCCGCGAGCTCTTCCGCGCGGCCATCGGCGCGGGCGCGAGCCGGCTCTGCCTCTGCGACACCACCGGGCACGTCACGCCGTACGGCGTCGAGGAGCTGGTCGCCTTTGCGCGGCGCGAGCTCGCCGCCCTCGGCGCGTCGCACGTCGGTCTCGACTGGCACGCCCACAACGATCGCGGGCTCGCCCTCCCCACCGCGCTCTGGGCGGCGGCGAACGGCGTCGACCGCGTCCACGGCACCGGGCTGTCGGTGGGCGAGCGCGTCGGCAACACCTGCCTCGAGCTCCTCGTCGACAACCTCGGGCGCATCGGCGCGCGCCCGCCGGTCGCGCGCGAGCGGCTCGTCGAGTACTGCGATCTCGCGGCGCGGGCGCTCTCCTGGACCATCCCGGTCGATCACCCCATCGCCGGCGCGCACGTGCGGCGCACGCCGGCCGCGGCGTTCCGGCCTTACCGCGCCGCTCCGCCCGGCGAGGCGGCGGTCCCGCGCGGCGAGCGCCTGGTGCCGATGACGCTCGAGATCGGCGGCACCGTCGTCGAGCTGGCCGTGCACCCGCGACGCACGCTGCTCGAAGCGCTCCGCTACGATCTCGACCTCATCGGCACCAAGCAGGGCTGCGACAAGGGCGACTGCGGCGCGTGCACGGTGGTGCTCGACGGCGAGGCGGTGCTCTCCTGCCTCACGCTCGCGCTCGACGCCGACGGGCGCAAGGTGCAGACCGTGGAGACGCTCGCGGGCGCGCCGCACATCGATCCCATCCTCGACTGCTTCGATCGCGTCGGCGGCGGGCAGTGCGGCTTCTGCACGCCGGGGATGCTGATGAGCGCGACGGCGCTGCTCGACAAGAACCCGCGCCCGACGCGCGACGAGATCAAGGTCGCCGTCTCGGGCAACCTCTGCCGCTGCACCGGCTACGGTCGCATCTTCGACGCGATCGAGGAGGCGGCGAAGATCCGGCGCGGGGAGCTCCCCGCCGGCGAGGGGTTGCCGGGCAACGAGTGCGTGCCGCCTCCGCTCGCCTCGAACACGCGCGGCGAGGAGAGGGGAGGCTGACCATGGCCGACTCCACGCGCTTCGGATCGGGCCTGCTCGGCAGGAAGGCGGGCTCGCGCGCGCTCCTCGGGCCGCGCGTCACGGGGCAGGTCCGCTACACCGACGACATCCACCTGCCGCGGATGGTCTGGGGCCGCCTCGTCCGCTGCCCGCACCCGCACGCGCGCATCGTCAGGGTCGACGCCTCGCGCGCCCTCGCGCTCCCGGGCGTGCTCGCCGTGATCACCGGCCGGGACATGCCCGAGCGCTTCGGCATCATCCCCTGGACGCCGGACGAGTACCCGCTCGCGCTCGAGCGGGCCCGCTTCGTGGGCGACGCCGTCGCCGCGGTCGCCGCGACCGACGAGCGCCTCGCCCACGAGGCCGCCGACCTCGTCGACGTCGAGTACGAGATCCTGCCCGCCGCGACCGATCTCGACGCGGCCATCGAGCGCCCCGAGGTCGGCCTCGGCAAGAACGGCACCGACAACGTCTCCAAGGACGTCTTCCTCGAGTTCGGCGACGTCGACGGCCTGCTCGCGAAGAGCGCCGTGGTCGTCGAGGGCGACTACCACTACGAGGGCTCGGCCCACGTCCCCATCGAGACCCACTGCGCGATCGCCGAGGTCGACAAGAACGGCCTCCTCACCGTGTGGTCGGCGACGCAGGTGCCGCACTACCTCCACCGCGAGCTGTCGCGCGTCCTGCGCCTCTCGCCCACGCGCATCCGCGTCATCCAGCCGCCGGTGGGCGGCGCCTTCGGCGGCAAGAGCGAGCCGTTCTCGCTCGAGTTCTGCGCCGCCAAGCTCGCCATGATCACCGGCCGGCCGGTGAAGTTCCTCTACACGCGCGAGGAAGAGTTCTACGCCCACCGCGGCCGCCACCCGATGCGGATGAAGATGAAGGTCGGCGCCGCGCCCGACGGCAAGCTCACCGCCGTCGACGCGCGCACCTTCATCGACGGCGGCGCCTACTCGTCCTTCGGCCTGGTCACGGCGTACTACTCGGGCCAGCTCCTCACCTTGCCGGCGTTCGCCGAGGGCTACCGCTTCCACTCGACGCGCCTCTTCACCAACAAGCCGCCCTGCGGGCCCAAGCGCGGCCACGGCAGCGTGCAGCCGCGCTTCGCCTTCGAGGTGTCGCTCGACAAGATCGCCGCTTCGCTCCAGATGGACCCCATCGAGCTCCGCCGGAAGAACATCGTGGCGCCGAGCTCGAAGACGGTGAACGGGATGCGCGTCACCTCGAACGGCATCCTCGAGTGCCTCGAGCGCGTCGAGACGGCGAGCCGCTGGAAGGAGCGCTACCGCCGGCTCCCGTACGGCAGGGGCCTCGGCGTCGCCGCGAGCGCCTACATCAGCGGCACCAACTACGCGATCTACCCGAACGCGATGCCCCAGAGCGCGGTGCAGCTCAAGGTCGACCGCTCCGGCGTGGTCACGGTCTTCTCGGGGCAGAGCGAGATCGGCCAGAGCTGCGATCTCATGCTGGCGGTCCTCGTCGCCGACGAGCTCGGCCTCGATCTCGGCGCGGTGCGCGTGGTCTCGGGCGACACCGATCTCTGCCCGGTCGATCTCGGCGCCTACTCGTCGCGCGGGACGTTCATGAACGGCAACGCCGCGCTCCACGCGGCGCGGCAGATCCGCGAGAAGCTCGTCGCCGCGGTCGCCGAGAAGCTCGCGATCCCCGAGCGCGACGTCCTGGTGACGCGCGGCGCCCTCTGCCACAAAGACGATCCTCGGCGCGGGATCCCGGTGACCGAGGCCATCCAGCTCGCCGAGGCGAAGTTCGGCACGCTCGGCGCCGTCGGCCACTACAACACGCCCAAGCTCGGCGGCGACTACCGCGGCGGCACCATCGGCGCCTCGCCGGCGTACTCGTTCACCGCCCACGTCGCCGAGGTGGAGGTCGATCCCGACACCGGCCGCGTCGAGGTGAAGACGATCTGGGTCGCGCACGACTGCGGCAAGGCGATCTGCCCGACCATCGTCGAGGGGCAGATGGAGGGCTCGGCCTACATGGGCGCGGCCGAGGCGCTCCTCGAGGAGCACGTCATCGGCCAGGATGGCCTGCACATGGGCCCGAACCTGCTCGACTACAAGATCCCGACGAGCCTCGACGTCCCCGATCTCGTGGCGCTCCTCGTCGAGTCGCAGGACCCCGAGGGCCCGCGCGGCGCGAAGGAGGCCGGCGAGGGCCCGCTCCACCCGTCGATCCCGGCGATCGCCAACGCCATCTACGACGCCGTCGGCGTCCGCGTCGACCGCCTCCCCTTCAGCCCGTCGCGCGTCCTCGCCGCGCTCGAGGCGGCGCGCTCGCAGCCGGGGCCGCGGCGCGACGAGCGGGCGCGTCCCGAGAGCGCGCGACCCGCCGCCGAGTAGGAGCCACCGTGCTGCCGCTGCCCGTCTTCGATTACCACCGGCCCCGGACGCTCGACGAGGCGGTCACGCTCTTGTCGTCGCTCGGCGAGCGGGCGCGGATCATCGCCGGCGGGACCGACGTCCTGCCCAACATGAAGCAGGGCCTCTTCGATCCCGAGCATGTGGTCTCGATCGCCCGGCTCGAGGAGCTGCGCGGCATCGCCATCGAGCGTCGCCCGGGCGGCGAGCGCGTCGTCCTCGGCGCCGGGATGAGGCTCGCCGAGATCGCCGATAGCCTCGTCGTGCAGCGCGGCGCGCCGGCGCTCGCGCAGGCGGCGGGCGCGGTCGGCGGCCCGCACCACCGCGCCATGGGCACGCTCGGCGGCAACGTCTGCCTCGACACCCGCTGCCGCTACTACAACCAGACCTACTTCTGGCGGAAGTCGCTCGGCTTCTGCATCAAGAAGGACGGCACCGTGTGCCACGTCGTCAAGGGCGGCGCGAAATGCGTCGCCGCCGCCTCCAACGACTCGGCCCCGGCGCTCATCGCGCTCGAGGCCGACATCGAGATCCTCGGGCCGAGGGGCGCGCGCACGCTCAAGGCCGCCGACTTCTACACGGCCGACGGCGTCAAGAACACGGTGCTCGAGCCGGGCGAGATCGTGGTGCGCGTCGCGGTCCCGGTGATCGCCGGGCGCCGCAGCGCGTTCGAGAAGCTCCGCCGGCGCGGCGCCATCGACTTCCCGCTCCTGTCGGTCGCCGCACGCGTCGACGTCGACGCCGGCGCGGTGACCGCGGCGGATGTCGTCGTGTCGGCGCTCGGCGCCCGCCCCCGCCGCCTCCGCGCGGCCGCGAAGATCGGCGCCGGCACGCCCGCCGCGAAGATCGCGAGCACGCTCGCCGAGGCGGCGTTCGCCGAGTGCAAGCCGCTCACCAACCTCGACGAGGACGCCGAGTGGCGCCGCAGCATGGTGCGCGTGCTGGTGAAGAAGGCCGTCGAGCGCGTCGTCTCGGCAGCGGGCTGACGCTCAACGCGCGTGCTTGCCCAGCCCGGCGAGGCTCGATGGTGCGCAGCACGACCACGTACTTCGCCCGCGCGCACAGCGCGAGTGCCTCCTCGGCGACGCTCGCGCTCCACCGCTCGATCGAGTCGGGCTTCATCGCGTCTTTGCAGCGCGCCGCCTGGCCGAGCGTGCCCAGATCGAAGTCCGAGCTCGCCCCGACGTCGGCGAGCTGCGCGTCGGTCTGCATCACGGCATTGTCGCTCGAATGGACACTGAGCGTCCTGCCGAGGACCAGCGGGCCGGCGTCGAGCGCCACCTTGTCGGCCTTGAGCGGCGCGACCGACTTCAGCGCGGCGCCGATCTTGGCGAGCGTGGCCAGGCGGCCCTCGATGGCGGCGCGGTGCTTGGCCACGACCGGCGCCGCCTCGGGCTCGCGCTTGCACGCGGGGAGGGCGGCGCAGACGAGAGCTGCGGCCAAGAAGAGCGAGGAGGGGTGCATTCGCCCCATTGAAGGCGGGCACGGCCGGCGTCAACGCACGGCGCCGCGTCTCGCTCGGCCGCGGCGCAGGGCGCCCCGAGCTCGTGGGCGCGGGCTCACCCGTGACCGCAGCGTGCACGGCGCGTTCGAGCTCGGCGCCCACGACGGATGACGGCTTCGGTACGGCCCGCCGTCCTCCAGCAGCGATCAGCGCGCGAAATACGCGAGCCCCACGTACGCGGCGACCGCGGCGAACGGCAGGCCGATGGTGGGCGCGACGAGTCGAATGCGCGCGCTGTGACGGCGCACGGCGACGCGATCGGCGCGCGCGACGTATCGGCGCACGACGACGGCGACGCAATAGACGTTCGCCGCGACCGCGACGAGCCCGGCGCCGACCTTGAGCGCGTGCAGAGAGGTCAGCGGCAGGCTGCGGAGCGTCAGCAGCGCTCCCGTCACGAGCACGCCGAGCAGCAGGGGAGCCTCGACCAGGAGATCGAGCCAGAAGTGCTGCCGTGTCGCGTGCGCGAGGGCCTCGTCGTCCCGCGCGCCGACCTCCAGCACGCCCTCGGCGGCGACGAGCCCTCCCCACGCCGAGAGCACGACGAGATGCGCCGTGTGCAGCGGGTCCACGAATTCTGTTTATGCAGAATACACAGGATGGTCAAGGGCGGGCGGCGAAGCGCGGTGAAAGCGGACCGTTCCTTCCGCCCTCGCCACCGGCCGCTGTGCCGGTCAGCGCTCTCCGGGCTTGAGCGCCTTCAGCGCCTTCTCCGCGTCCGGCCGGTACGCGTTGTCGCTCGGCGCCGTGCGGAGGAAGGCCTCGTAATGGAGGACGGCCTTCTCCTTGTTGCCGGCGGCCTTGTACATCTCGCCGAGGAGGAAGTGCGCGTCGAACAGCCACGTCGGGGCGGGCGAGGTCTCGGGCAGCTCGCCGATGGTGACCGCCTTGTCGAGCTCGGCGGTCGCGCCCGGCCGGTTCTGGCGGTTGTAGTAGATCTTGCCGAGCCGGTAGTGCCACTCGGCGACGCCGTCGTCGGCGGCGATGGCCTTGCGCCAGGCCTCCTCGGCCTCGGCCCATTTCGACTGATCGCCGTAGCACATGGCCATGGTCGCGTAGGCCTGGTAGCGCGACGGTCGCTTCTCGAGCGCGATCTTCAGATCGGCGAGCGCGTCGAGGGTCGCGCCCTGGCGCTGGAGGAGGACGCCGCGCTGCCAGTACGCGTCGCCGAGATCGTGATCGAGCTCGAGCGCGCGCTTGAGCGCGTCGGCGGCCTTGGTGGGCTGGCCGGCCTCGTTCGCGCCCCAGCCGACGTAGAGGTGGTACTCGGCGCGGTTGGGATCGATGTCCGTGGCGCGCTCGAGGAAGCGCATCGCCTCGGCGAGGTTCGTCCCCTTGACCAGGAGCGCGCGGCCGAGGAAGTGGTTCGCCTCGGCCGAGTTGGGGCGGTCCTTGAGGACGGCGCGCAGGATCGGCTCGGCCTGCTTGGCGTGGCCGGCCATCACCTGCGTCGAGCCGACGCGGAGCTTGAGATCGACGTCGTTCGGCGCTTTGCGGAGCGCATCGTTGTACATCTCGAGGGCGCGCTCGCTCTGCGACGTCTCCTCGAAGAGGAGCCCGCGCTCGAGCGCCAGGCCCGGGTACTCCTTGTCGATGATCGCGACGCCGTCGAAGATCTTGGTGGCCTCCTCGAAGGAGCGCATGCGGCGGTAGGCGACGCCGAGCTTGAACTTGGTCCCGAGGTCGTCCTCCGCGGCCAGGGCGTCCTCGAGCTCCTTCTTCGCGTCCTCGTAGCGGCCCGTCTGGAGGAAGACCTCGCCCTTCGCCTTGTGGAGGGCGGGCGAGTCGGGGAACTTCCCGGTCGCCTCGGCGAGCTTGGCCGCGGCCTCCTCCGGGCGGCCGCGCGCCGAGAGCAGGTACGAGAGCGAGACGTAGGCGTCGACGACCTCGGGCTTGTTCTCGCCGATCTTGATGGCGTCGAGGTACGCGGCCTCGGCGTCCTTCTTGTTGCCGAGCGCGTCTTCGGCGCGGCCGAGCCAGTAGGCGACGAGCGGATCCTTGGGGTTGGCGTCGCGGAGCTTCTTGAGGAGGTCCTTCGACTCCTTCATCCGCTCGAGCGCGATCCAGGTCTTGGCCATGCCGACCTTGCCGGGGATGCTGTCGGCGTCGGCGCGGATCGCGGCCTCGTAGCGGGCCAGGCCCTCGGAGAAGCGGCCGGAGCGGTAGAAGAGCTCGCCGCTGCCGACCAGCGCTTGCACCGCTTGCGGGTCGAGCTTGATCGCCTCGCCGAACGCGGCCTCGGCGGCCGACATGCGCGAGCGACCGAGGTGGATGCGGCCGACGAGCGTGTAGGCGTCGACGCGCTCGTTCGGGCTCGCCGACTCGCGGACCTCGCCCTCGTCGGTCACCTTGGCGAGGAGGCCGAGCGCCTCCTGCTCGCGCCCGGGGGACTGCCACGCGATCGACGCGAGCAGCGTCCGCGCGCCGGAGTGCTTCGGCGACGCCTCGATCGCCGCCTTCGCGTTCGCCTCGGCGTTGGCGGTGTCGCCGGCGGCGAGCTGGGCGCGCGCCAGCCCGAAGAGGGTGCGCGCGTTCTTCTGGATTTCGACGGCCTTCTTCCAGGCGGCCACCGCCTTGTCCGGCGCCTTGGAGGCGAGCTCGATCTCGCCGGCGAGGGCCGCGATGTCGGCGTCCTTCGGCCGCTTCGCCGCGAGGACGGCGACGCTCTGGCGCGCGCGCGCGAGCTGGCCGCTGCCGGCGTCGAGCGCCGCGTTCGCCAGCGCGAGCTCGTCGCTCGGCTCTTTGATGGCCGCGAGCAGCTGCTTGGCGTAGGCGTCGTCGTCGCTCTTGCGGCCGAAGCGGAGCCCGCGCGCGAAGGCGACGTACGCGGCGTACGCCGACGTCGGCCGGTGGCGGGGCGCCGCGTCGCGTGAGGCGCGCGCGGCCTGGAGCGCCCTGCCGGCGTCGGCGGAGGTGTCGCTCCCGAGGTGCTCCTGCACCGTCTTGCGCAGCCCCTCGAGACTCGCCGCCTGGTTGCCGGCGTTGATCTTGTCGCTGATGACGTTCCAGCCGAAGGGGCCGATCTCGGGGAAGAGCGAGAGCGAGCCGCCGCCGATCGCGGCCACGACGATCCCGGCGAGCACGTAGAGCGAGGTGCGCGACTTCTTCTGGGCGATCTCGATGACCGGCGCCTTGGGGCCGGCGCGCGAGACGGGCGCGAGATCGGCGGCGCTCTGGTCGGCGCCGAGCTCGACCTCGCCGCCCACGTCCGTCGCCGCGGGTCGCTGCGCGGCGGCCGCGGCAGCCGGATCGAGCTCCATCGACGAGGGCCCGAGGCTCACCGCCTTTCCGGCGCCGGCGGCGGGCCCCGGCTCTTCGCCGAAGCCGGCCGACAGGCTCGAGCTGTCGTCGCCGAGCGCGATCTCGCCTCCGACATCGATCGCGTCGGGGACCTGGCGCGGCGCGCGGCGCGTGAAGGCGGAGCCGGCCCGAGGCTCGTCGAGCGAGAACGACTCGTCGTAGAGCTCGGCCGCTCCGACCACGTCGCCTGCGGTGGCGCTCCGCATCGGCGGCAGCACGTCGGCCGTCATCGGCAGCGACTGCGCCGGCTCGGGCAGCCCGACCTGCGCCACCGACGGCAACCCGAACGCGCTCGCCGCGCTCGGCAGCCCGGCCGACGCCGCGGCCGGCAGACCGGCGGCGGCGGGGGAGGGGAGCCCGGCGCTTGCCGTCATGGGGAGCCCCGCTCCGCCGGGAGCGGGCAACCCTACGCCGGACACCGAGGGGAGGCCGACGCCCCCGCCCACGATCGGCAGATCGATCTCGCCGAAGCCGCCTGCGCGCCCGCCGCCGCGCACCTCGGGCAGGCCCGCGCCCTCCGAGGGCAGCGGGAGATCGATCTCGCCGAAGCCGCCCACCATCGTCGACTTGCCGCCGCCGGGAGCGGGGCGGCGCGCCGGCAGATCGGCCCCGCCCACGACCGGCAGATCGACCTCGCCCAGCTCGGCGGCGCCGAACGGCCCGGCAGGAGAGCCCGGGGCGTTTGGGAGCGGAGCCCCCATGTTGGGGCGTCCCAGGGGCGGCGCGGCCGGACCGGGCCCGCGCCTCGGCGCCGGGAGCTCGGGGGGCACATCGGGGAGATCATCGAGCTCCGGCGCGCCCGGCAGATCGACGGCGAGATCGATCTCGCCGAAGCCGCCGCGCGGCGCGGGTGGGGCCGGCGGCGCGCGTCCGGGCGCCCCGTGCGGCGGTCGCGGAGGGCGCGCGACCGGAAAATCGATGGCGCCGCCGGGCGCGGGCAGATCCTCGATCTCGAGATCGTCGGACGTCGCGGGTGCGTCGGATGTCGCGGGAGCGGGCGGAGCGGGCGCGGCCGCGGCGGGGCGGGGCGGGCCACCCGGCCGCGGGGGCGCGGGCGGCGCCTTGCGTGCGGGCGGAGCGGCAGGAGGCGCTGCGGCCGGCTCGGCGCCCGGCTTCGCGACGAGGAAGCTCGTGCCGCACTTCGGGCACCGCATCTTCAACCCGCTCGCGGGGATGCGCCTCTCGTCGATCTGGTAGGGCGATTTACAGCCGTCGCACTCGACCTTGACCATGCTCTCCGACGGCCCGGCGATCCGGCGCGCGTGGCGCCAGGCGCCCGAAGTGAGCGCGCGGGCGGTTCCTTTCTAGCAGGGGTTGGGCAGGCTGAGGCCGTTTCCGACGTGCCGCCCGCAGAAATAGCACCATGAGGGGCGCCCTGAAATGTGCTAACGCCGACGCCGCTCATGCAGAGGTGGACGGGAGTCTTGTTCGGCGCGCTGTTTGCCGCGTCCATCGCGCTGGTGATCGCCAAGGCGGGGCCCCGGCCCGCGGCGCCGGCTGCCGGGCCGGACGCCGGCGCCGACGCGCGCGCGTCCGCCGACGCCGCCTCGGCCGAAATCGCCGACGCCGGCGAGCCGGCCGCCGATGCCGAGGCCGATCCGGCGAGCCCCGAGGTCGCCGGTCAGGTCGACGCGGGCGGCACGCTGATCACCGGCGAGGCCGCGCCGGGCCTGCCGCCGGACGCCCCCAAATCGGTCGTCTTCGGCGTCATCCTCGTGCAGTACCGCGGCGCGCAGGGCGCGCCCCCGGCGACGCGCCCCCGCGACGAGGCGCTCAAGCTCGCGCAGGAGATCGCGGTCGCCGCCAAGGAAGACTTCAAGGCGGCGGTCTCGCGCGGCGACAAGGGCTCGCTCGAGAACGCCGGCCGCCTCCCGCGCGGCGTCCTCGAGCCCGCGCCCGAGTACGTGCTCTTCAGCCTCCCCAAGGGGGGCGTCAGCGATCCGGTGGACACCCCGCGCGGGTACTGGATCGTGCACCGCATCGAATAGCCCACGGAGACGAGAGACCGACCATGGCGACGATCGACATCCGCCGCTCGCACTCGCTGAGCACCGAGGTGGCCAAGCAGCGCGCCGAGGAGCTGGCCAAGAGCATGGAGGCCAAGCTCGGCATCCGGTGGCGCTGGGAGGGCGACCGGATCAAGTTCGACGCGCCGAGCGGCGCCGCAAAAGGTGCGTCCGGCCAGGTGAGCGTCGATGCCTCCACCGTCCGCGTGGAGATCGACCTGCCCTTTCTGCTGCGCGCGATCAAGGGGACCGTCGAGGGCAAGGTCAACGAGAAGCTCGACAAGCTGATCGGTTGACGGGGCCCGGGCTGCGCGCGGGCTCACACCGGACGGGTGGAACCGGGTGGTCGTGGGCCTGACCACGCTGGACTCCCTTGGCCGGGGTTCGATACTCTGCGCCCGTCATGCAAACCGTCCTCCGCCGTGATCTTCCGCTCTGCCCCGATTCGGGCGAGGTCGCGAGGCGATGACCGTCCAGCCGCCCGGGGGACAAACGAACGACGCGGTGAAGGCCCTGGTCGCGCGCCTGCGCGCCGAGCAATCGGCGCAGGAGGACAAAGGCCAGAAGGCGCTGCTCCTGCACGAGTGCGGCGTGCTCGAGGAGAACCACGGCGAGGAGCCGGTCGCCGCGCGCGACTACCTCGCCGCGTTCAACCTCGATCCGCAGTTCCGCGAGCCGCTCGAGGCGCTGGTCCGCATCCTCACGCGGCGCAAGTCGATCAAGAACCTCGGCAAGCTCCTCGACGCGCTCACGCGCGCCGCGGTCACGCCGGAGGAGCGGGCGCGCGCCTTCGCCGAGCACGCCGCCTACCTCCAGGACTACGAGCACAACCTCGCCGGTGCCAAGCACGCGCTCGAGGAGGCCGTCGGCGCCAACCACGAGGACCCGCTCCCCTGGCTCGAGCTCGAGATGCTCGCCGCCAAGGAGGGCGACGCGGCGGCGCGGATGCGCGCGCTCGAGGCGCGCAGCGAGCTCGCCACCGATCCCACCTGGAAGGCGCTGCTCTACATCGATCTCGCCGAGCTCTCGGCCAAGGCGGGGCAGGCGGCGCGCGCCTACGAGCTGCTCGACGCCGCCGTGTCGCTCGAGGGGCGCGCGCGCTTCCGGACCCGGCTCGCCCTCGAGGCGATCGCGGCCAAGGAGGACAACGTCGAGGTCCTCTCGCGCGCGCTCGAGGGCCAGGCCGAGATGATCGCCGAGGCGCTCGACGATCCGGCGCTCGGCGACACGATGGGCGTCCCCCGCTACATGCGGAACGCCGAGCACGCCGCCGACTTCTGGTTCCGCGCCGCCGAGCTGAAGAAGCGCGCCGGCGACGCCGACGCGGCGGGCGCGCTCCTCAAGCGCGCGGCCGAGCGGCTCCCGGAGTCGTCGGTGATCTCGCGCGCGCGGCTCTGCGCGCTCGAGGCGGCGGGCGACGCCGAGGGGGCGGCCGAGATCGCGAAGCGCGAGCTCGATCGGGGCCTCACCGGCCCCGGCGCCGCGTCGCTCTGGCTGCGCGTCGCCGAGGCCTCGGCCCTGAGCGGCGATCGCGGCGGCGCGCTCGGAGCGCTCCGCAACGCCCTCGCCGCCGATCCCGAGTGCATCCCGGCGCGGGCGCTCGAGCTCGATCTGCTCGGCGACGGCCAGGAGCCGGGCGCGTTCGCGAGCTCGCTCGAGGCGCTCGCCGAGAGCCTCGGCGGCGACGAGGCCAAGGGCCGCGCCTACCTCTCCGCGGCGTTCGTCTGGGCCGCGCGCGCGGCGGACGTCCCCGCGGCGAAGGCGGCGCTCTCGCAGGCGGCGATGTGCGGAGTGCCGCCCGGCGTCGTCTCGCGCGTGGGGCGCAGCCTCGCGGCGATCCGCGGCGACGCCGCCTGGTACGAGGAGTCGACGAAGCGCCTGCTCGCCGCCGGCGCCGATCCGGGCGAGCACGCGAGCCTCTGGTTCGAGCTCGGCCGGAGCCGCCTCTTGCGCCGCGACGACGGCGGCGCGACCGAGGCGTTCACCAAGCTCGCCGCGGCCGGCGGCGACGACGGCGCGCCCGGTCCGTCGGCGTGGCTCGGCCGCGTCCTCGGCGCCTACGCGGTCGGCCTCGGCCGCCCCGGCGGCCGCGACGCCCGCGCCACGCGCGACGGCGAGTTCGAGTCGCTGCGGCTGCGCTCGCCCGACGCCATCGAGGAGCTCGCCCGCGTCGAGGCCGACCCGGCCATGGCGCGTGGCCTCTCGCTCGTCTCCGCGCTGCGCGCCGCGCGCAGCGGCGACGTCGAGCGCGCGCGGACCAGGTTGCGCGAGCTCAACGAGGCGGCCCCCGCCGACGAGGTCGTCGCCGTCTACCTCACCGATCTCGAGCGCCGTCGCGGCGACGCGCCCGCCGCCGCGGCGACGCTGGCGGCCTGCGCCGCCGCCACCGACGACGAGGCGCTCTCCGCGTCGCTCCACCTCGAGGCGGCGATCCTCCTCTACGGCGCCGGCCGCCGCGCCGAGGCGATCGAGCAGATCGAAGCCGCCAAGGCGAGCGCGCCCAAGGCCGCCGCGACGATGCTCCACTGGGCGCTCCCCGGCGCCGACGCCGACACGCTCGCCGGGCGACGCCGCGCGCTCGAGGCCTCGATCGAGGCGGGCGCCGAGCCGACGGTGATCGCGCTCGAGCGCTTCGGGCTGGAGGCAGCGGGCGCGGGCGACGGCGCCGGCGACCCGGCCGAGGCGCTCGCGGCGCTCGAGTCCGCCGAGGCCGAGGCATCGGACGACATCCTCGTGGCCGCCTCGCTGGGGCGCGTCGCCTGGGCGCCCGCCGCCGATCAGCGCGACGCGCTCGAGAAGGCGCTGGAGCGCCTCGAGGAGACGGGCCCCGAGGCGAGCGCGATCGCGCGCGGCGAGCGCTTCCGGCTCGCGCGCGCCGTCGATGGAGATCGCGCCGCCGCGGCCGCGCGCGCCGCCGCGTGGGTCGACGCCGAGCCGCGCGCGTTCGCGGCGATCGAGTGGTTGGGGGCCGCGTTCGGCGCCGAGGACCGCGCCGCCGAGGTCGCCGCGCGGCGCCTCGTCGCCGAGAAGCTCGAGGGCGACGCTCGCTCGGCGATGGAGGCGTCGGCCGCGATCGTGGCGCTGCTCGACGATCCGGCGGCGACGCCCCACTTCGTCGCCGGCGATCACGCGCCGGCGCAGCTCGCGAACCTCGAGCTGGCGGCGCCCGGCTGCGACCCGCGAAGGCGGGCGGCGGCGCTCCACGGCGTCGGCGCGGCGCTCGGGCAGGAGGCGCAGGTCGACGCCCTCGGGCTCGCCGGCTGGTCCGACCTCGCCGCCGGCAACGCGAGCGACGCGCTCACGACGTTCCGCGCGGTCGTCGAGATCCGCGCCGACGACGTGGCCGCGTGGGAGGGCGTGCGCGCCGCGTCCGAGGCGCTCGGCGATCACGTCTCGACGGCGCTCGCGGCCGCGCAGCTCGGCTCGCTCTGCCACGACGACGCGCGCGGCGCGGGCTTCTGGGAGCAGGCGGGCCTCATCCTGCTCGAGCACACCGACGCGCACGACGACGCCGAGATCGCCTTCGAGCGCGCGTTCGAGCGCGATCCGCGTCGCGCGGTCGCGTTCGACAAGCTCTTCCGCCGCGTCCGCGGCCGGAACGAGGACGACAAGCTCCTCGAGATCATCGCGCGACGGCTCCAGGTCGCCGAGGACGAGGCGGAGATCGGCAAGCTCTTCTGGGAGCGCGCCCGCGTCCTGCGCAAGAAGGGCGACCGCGACGGAGCGCTCGCGGCGCTCGAGAACGTGACCATGCTCGAGCCGGACCACGTCGGCGCCCTCGCCCTCGCCGGCGAGATCAACATCACCAAGGGCGCCTTCGCCGACGCCGCGCCGCTCCTGGCGCGCCTCTCCACGGTGAAGGAGGCGCCCACGCAGCAGCGCCTGATGTCGGGCATCGCCGCGGTCGACCTCTTCGAGAAGAAGCTGGGCGAGCCGGAGAAGGCGCTCGAGGTGCTGCTGGGGCTGCACAAGGCGGGCCTCTCCACCCCGCCGGTCCGCGAGCGCCTCGCCGCGGCGGCGGCGCGGACGGGCGCCTGGAGCGAGGCGACGGCGATCCTCGAGCAGCTCATGGTCGAGCGCGACAAGCGCGAGGGCCGCATCGACGCGGCGCGCCTGGCGATGGCCATCTGGCGCGACAAGCTCGGCGATCCGCGCCGCGCCGAGGCCGCCGTCCAGAAGCTCCTCGACGAGTCGCCGGACGACGGCGAGGCGATCGATCTCGTCCTCACCACCGGCTACGACCCGGGCTTCCGCACGCGGATGCTCGGGCGCGCCAAGCAGACGCTGGTGCAGCGGCTCGCGCAGGAACCCTCCGACGCCGACCGCGTCGCCCTGCTCGCGAAGATCGCCGGCGCCGGCCAGGACGCGGCGCTGCGCCAGGCGACGCTCGGGGCGCTGGTGGCGCTCGGGCGCAGCGATCCGGGCCTGTCCGAGGAGCTCGCGCGCATCGACGCCCGCGTCGCGGCGCGCCCGCAGATCGCCCTCGACGCGACCGCGATGGCCGAGATCGCCGACCCGGGCGACGCTGGCCCGATCGCCGAGGTCTTCGCCCTCATGGCCGAGACCATCAGCCTCGCGCTCGGGCCGTCGCTGGTCTCGCTCGCGGTGACCAAGAAGGAGAGGGTCGAGGCGCGCGGCGGGCATCCGCTCCGCCTCGCCGTCGCCGAGTGGATGGGCGCGCTCGGCTTCGAGGGCGATTTCGACCTCTACATCGGCGGGCGCGAGCCCAACGCCGTCCACGGCATCGCCGGCGAGCAGCCCTCCATCGTCCTCGGCTCGGCGATCAAGACGCCGCTCGACGCGACGGCGCGCTCGGCGATCGCGCGCGAGGTGTTCGCCCTGCGCCGCGGCATCACCTCGGTGCGCACCCGCGACGACAACACCATCGCGTCGGTGGTCGTCGCCGCCTGCATCGAGGCGGGCATCCCCATGGCGAACCCCGGGTACGCCGTCTTCGGCGAGATCTCGCGCGCCATCCACAAGGAGATCAGCCGCAAGGTGAAGAAGGCCATCCTCGAGCCCTGCCAGCGCATCGGGCAGGGCGGCGGCGACGCGCGCACGTGGGCCGAGGCGGCGCGGCGCAGCATCGATCGCATGGCGGTCATCGCCGCGGGCGATGTCTCGATCGTGCTCGGCGACGTGCTCGGCTGCAAGCGCGAGAGGGTCGCCGAGCTCGTGCCCGACAGCGACCGGGCCAAGCGCCTGCTCGGGTTCGTTCTGTCTCCAAGCTATCTCGAGCTCCGCCGAAAGCTCGGCATGGGGGTCCGGTGAGCGACCAGCATCCCAAGGACGGCGACAGCGACAAGACGACCGTGCCGCCGCCGGGCCTCTACGAGCCGGACGAGGCCGAGGACCGCACCGTCCTTACCCACGTCCCCGAGGAGCTCATCGCCGAGTCGCAGCGCGCCGTTCCGCGCGCGCCGCCTCCGCCGAGGCCGGCCGCGGGCGCGCCCGCCGGGGCGAGCGGGCTCCGGCAGATGTTCTCGCGCGACGCGTCGCAGGTGCGCGAGGTGCTTCCCACCGAGGCCGAGGGCGACGCGCTCCTCGACATGCTCTTCGACGACGGTCGCGAGGAAGGCGCCGCGCCCGCGAGGCC
>CAYJPW010000197.1:0-18643 GCA_964372055.1 uncultured Polyangiaceae bacterium | reverse complement strand
CGCCAAGTGATCGGAATTGCTTTGTTCTTCAGGCGCAGATCGGGAACTGCACCCGGCGGACCTCGCGGGTAACGTGTGGGAGTGGACCCTCGATTGGTACGCGGATCCATTCAATAATCCCTGTACTGACTGTGCGAACCTCACGATCGCGTCCGACAGGGTGACGCGCGGCGGCAGCTTCCTCGGTCCGTCCGGCCTACTCTCTTCGGCACGCAACGCGTTCAACCCGGTGAGCCACAACGGCGATTACGGCGCCCGTTGCGCACGGAAGTAAGAGCAGCGAGCACCTGGAGACCGGGGTGCCCATTGAGCTCAGCCGGCTCGGGTACCGTGCCGCGACACACGCCGTCGACGATGCGCTCGAGCTGTGGACCGACCGCAAGGGCCGTGAGGACCGGGCGACGCGGGCTTGTGCCGCCTCCTTCGACGCGCGCGGGACACCGTTGCCGCGTGGGCCGCTGGAGCGGCGAACGATGCACCAATCTCGTTGCTGCTCGACGAGATCGAGCGGTCCTCCGAGAAAGATCGGCACCGGGCGGAGACCGTGAGCTCGGCGGAGTGGGACGCCCTGATGGTCGGCTCCGTCGTCCGGCTGCTCTCAGCGGCCAAGAGGCAGGCCGCCGGCCCTCGAGCGACAGCTCTCGAGCATCCCGACGCCCACATCGGTTCTGCGCTGGTGGGAGCGGCAGCTGTCGTTGACGGGCTGCGAACGCGGCGCGGCCTACTCGTCGAGTAGTTCGTACGGATCAAGCTCCTCGCTGAGGACCCGCTCGCGGCGCCAAGGAGCAGCTGACCACAGATGAGCAGCGCCAGGAAGACCCAGGCTCGAGCGTTGCCTGCTGAGCCGTCGCCGAGATCCGACTGAAGGCGCTGGCGCGGTCCACGACGGGGGGCCTGTCGGAAGCCCGCCACGTCAGAGCCGCTCGCGCGCGTGGTCTCTGATCGGCCGCTGTGGACGGCTCTGGCTCGCCACGCGGGACAAGCGCTGGAGGCTGCCGCGCCTGGGGAGGAGCTCCCTCGGTGAAGTTCTGGGTTGGGCGCGGCCCCCGCAACGAGCGCACGAACAAGGCGCTTCGAGCCTTGGGCCACGACGTACAAGTCTTCAACCGGTAGTTCGAGCCTTCTGGGGATCGGCGATGGGTACGAGCAGCGCGAGCCGTCCATCATCGTGGTCACTCGCGAGACTCTCCCACTCCCCCAAGGACACACTTTCGCGTGCGCAGTACTCCACCTCGCTTCGATGACCTTCCACTCGATGACGCGTCTCTTTCATCTGTTCGAGCGCGGGCTGAAGGGACCCCTGCGCATCGGGTCCGAGCCGAAGTAGATGCAGGTGGTCGCGCAAGTTGTACAGAGGACCCCGGAATGCCTGGTCGATCTCGGCCAATGTCGCCTGCATCGCGGTGAACGATCATCGCCCAACGATCCCAACGCTCCCGGAAGGCGTCCTTCGCGCACGCAACGCGCCAGCTTCGGCGAATGCTCGGGTCAGCAAGGTACACTTTCTGGCGAGAGTACCCGTAGACAACGCCCCAGTGCCCCTCGTCGTCGAGCGACACGAGGGCAGGTGCCTCCGCATCGATCGCCTCCTTCAGGTCACGCAGTGTGGCCTTACTCCTGACCACGGATCTAAGGCCGCGTTGCCGGAACAATGACCTGATCGCTTCGACCGACGTTCCATTCTCCTCGTTCGTCCCGAGCGCACGCGCAACTGCTGCCGGTGATCGAGCTTTCCCGTAGTACCGAAGAATCATGAAGGCCGACTGAGCGCCGCATGAGTAACTGTCGAGCTGCAGGGATCGCCCGATGTCGAGCAGCGTGGCGTCTCCTTCCTCTTCGACGATCTGGCCGCCCAGCGCGATCAAGTCCAACACGCGCTTCAGATTCCACATGGAGCGATCGTATCCTTCGCCGCGCTCTGCGGTCGACCCGAAATCTTGGGACGCTGCACTGGCGTGGGCGATAGGCGCACTCGCTCGGGGTCGCCTGCGGCGGTGCCGTGGTCGGCGGCGGCGGGGGCACATGCGCGTGGCCCTGCTGGATGCGGTTCGCGCGGTCCGTCACGTATTTGGAGTTGTTCGGGTTCTTCACGTTCGAGCGCTGCGCCTGGGGATTCGCCTTGCTTGCCATGTTCTCTCCTTCGCCGCCTCTTGCCGACGGCGACGTTCACGGTGTGCTCGGTCGCCGGTGATGTCACCGGGGGTTTGGGGATCAAGCGCCAGCCTGGGCGAGATCAGCGCAGGAGCTGACGAGCAACGTCGCGCTTCCAGCCGGCGTGCATGTCCCGCCATTTCTCGGAGTGGCTGCCGAGCGCGCTGACTTGGCGAGGGTGCGCGAGGGGCAGCAGGCGACAGGGCCGGCCGGCGATGGTCGTCTCGTGCAGCCGTCCGTAGGTCTTTGCCTCTTCGCCGAAGTCCGAGAGCCGCGCCCACCGTCGGTCGTAGGACGCAAGCCAGTGACGGATGGGCTGATCCCCAAGGAGCACGATCACATCTGGCCTGGCTTCCTCGACCTCGGCCAGGATCGCGGCACGACGTTCTCCATCGGCGAAGCGCTTCGGCACCGCGCGGAGACTGACCTTTGGAAGGCCGAGAGCTTTCGTGCGCGGCGTGTAAGCCCGGTCGATCGCGGCTAGCTGCTTGGGGTTCAGGCAGGCGTGGGGGACGAGATCGCAGAGCCAGGAGCTGCCACGGTCCAGGCCCAGCGGTCCGAGGAAGTCGTCGTCGATGCTGCGCCCCGACGGGCCGTTGAACTTCGGCTCCGCAGGCTCCAGCCGACCAGCGCGCTCGGGCAGATTGATCCCCTCGAGGACTCCTTCGGCATCCTTGCCGTCCCAGAAGATGACCGGCTCGCTCGCGACGGCGAGAGCCTGGACGAGGCGCTTGCCGCCCACGTCGAACCAGCGGGCATGAACGGCGCTAGCGTAGACCCCCAACACGAAGACGCGCTTCGGGGCTCGGTCGGTCTGGGCGAGCGACCGCAGGGGCGATCCGAAAGGGAAGTTGCCACTGAATGGACACAGCGAGGATACCAAGGACGCGGCCCGCGCCCCGCTGCGACGAGGCGCGAACATGTATGTCGTCGACCGCGATGCGTCTCGCTCCGCTCGTGGAGACCGTCAGCGCGGTCCCCGCGAGAGTCCGTGCCGCCGCGGCGGCACACTGGCAGATCGCCGTGGCGCCATACCTTCGCGCCGGCCTGGCGGGACCCTATCGGGCGCCTGGCCTCCTCGCCGGCCGAGGTGTTGTTCCCTTTCCAGAAGCTCGAGGCGTATCGCGTGGCGCGGGAGCTCGCGACGCGGGTGCATGCGGCGGGCATCAGGGACGCAGAGCTGCGGGACCAGGCCACGCGGGCATCGAAGTCGGCGTTCTTGAACCTCTGCGAGGGGCTTCCGAACCGCGGCGTGGGGATGCGGCGGAAGTACTTCACCTCGGCGCACAACTCGCTGCATGAGGTGGTGAGCGCCGTGGATCTCGCGCGGGCCATCGGGGCCATCGGGGCGGAGGACGCGGCGGCGGTGCAGGCGTTGGCGGTGCGGCTGCGCGGGCTGGTGTGGGGGCTCCTCAAGATAGGCGCGGCGCTGGGCGCTGCGGGTCCTGGGCCCGCGGCGGGCGGCATCGTGGAGACGACGCGGAGAAGGACAGCGACAGACAAGGACAAGGACAAGGACAGGCACAAGGACACGGACGGCAGGGAAGGACTCGAGACAAGCACTCATCTAGACTGGCGCGAGATGAGCCTGAGCGGGGCCCGGCTCGGGCCTTACGAGATCGCCGACCGCGTCGGCGCGGGGGGCATGGGCGAGGTCTACCGCGCCCGCGACACGCGCCTCCGCCGCGACGTCGCGGTCAAGGTCCTGCACGGCCACGTCGCGCTCGATCCGAAGCGGATCCGCCGCTTCGAGCAGGAGGCCCGCGCCGCCGGGCAGCTCAACCACCCCGGCATCGTCGCGGTGTTCGATCTCGGAACCCACGACGGCTCGCCCTACGTCGTCACCGAGCTGCTCGAGGGGCAGACCCTGCGCGAGCGCTTGCGCGCGGGCGCGCTCCCGCCGCGCGAGGCCGGGGAGCGGGCGCTCGAGATCGCGCGCGCCCTCACCGTCGCGCACGAGCGCGGGATCGTGCACCGCGATCTGAAGCCCGAGAACCTCTTCCTCACCGGCGACGGCCGCCTCAAGGTGCTCGACTTCGGCGTCGCCAAGCTGACCCTGCGCGAGGTCGAGCCCGACATCGACGCGTCGGCGAGCACCCTCTCGCTCGGGACCGAGGCCGGCGCGATCCTCGGGACCGCCGGCTACATGGCGCCGGAGCAGGTCCGCGCCGCCGAGGTCGACCACCGCGCCGATCTCTTCGCCGTCGGCGCCATCCTCTACGAGATGCTCACCGGCGAGGCGGCGTTCGAGGGCGACTCGTCGGTCGAGCGCATGAACGCGATCCTCAAGGAGGAGCCGCGCGCCCTCGCCACCAGGCCGCCCGGCGCCGCGACCGATGCGCTCGCGCAGCGGCTCTTCGACGTCGCGGCGCGCTGCCTCCGCAAGCTCCCCGCCGATCGCTTCGCCACGGCGGCCGATCTCGCGCAGGCGCTCACCGCCGCGCTCGCCGAGCCCGAGGGTTTGCCCCCTGCCCCGCCGCGGACGCGCGGGCGCTTCCCTGCGGGCGTGCGCGCCCTCGGGCTGCTCGCGCTGGCGCTCCCCGTGGCCGGCTACCTCGTCGGCCGCGCCACCGGACCGCGCCCCGCGTCGCAGGAGGCCCCGGCCCCGAGCGCGCCGGCGGCCTCGGCCTCGGCCGCTCTGCCCGCGGGCGAGGCGCCGGTCCCGCGTTATCGCCAGCTCACCTTCCAGAGCGGCAGCATCGCCTCGGCGCGCTTCGCGCCCGACGGGCGCACCGTGATCTACGGCGCCTGCTGGGGCGCCGGGCGGCTCGAGCTCTACGCCGGTCGCACCGAGGGCGCGACCTCGCGCGCGCTCGAGGTGCAGGGCGACGTCTTCGCCGTCTCGTCGGCGGGCGAGATCGCCGCCTCGCTCGGGCGCCGGCTGCTCTGGTGGCCCGACGAGGGCAAGCTCGCGCGCGTCCCGCTCCTCGGCGGCGCGCCGCGCGAGCTCGTCGAGGACGTGGAGGGGGCGGACTGGGCTCCGGACGCCGACACCCTCTTCGTCGCGCGCCGCGCCGGCGATCGCTTCCGCCTCGAGCACCCGAGCGGCAAGGTGCTCTTCGAGACCGGCGGCTGGATCAGCGACGTGCGCGTCTCGCCGAAGGGCGACCACGTCGCGTTCCTCCACCACCCGCTCCGCGGCGACGATCAGGGCGGCGTCGCCGTCGTCGACATGGACGGCAAGCTCGCCGAGCTGTCGACCGGCTGGATGAGCACGCAGGGCCTGGCGTGGTCGCCGTCCGGCGACGAGGTCTGGTTCACCGCCTTCGCGAAGGACGCGCCGTCGGCGCTCTACGCCGTCGACCTCGCCGGCAAGCTCCGCACCGTCCTGCGCGCCCCCGGGCGGATCACGCTGCAAGACGTGGCGCGCGACGGGCGCGCGCTCCTCACGCGCGACGACACCCGCGCCGTGCTCATGGCGCTCGGCGACGGCGACGCGGCCGAGCGCGATCTCTCCTCGCTCGAGCTCTCGGTGGCCGCCGCCATCGCGGGCGACGGGAAGCGGGTGCTGATCAGCGAGCAGTCGGCGACCGGGCGCCCGGCGTACGACGTCTACCTCCGCAGCGTGCGCGACGGCGCGCCGGTGCTCCTCGGCGAGGGGCTCGCGACCGCGCTCTCCCCCGACGGGAAGTGGGCGCTCGCGCTCTCGTTCGGCGAGGGCGCGCGGCTCACCCTGCTGCCGACCGGCGTCGGGCCCGCGAAGGGCCTGGGGCCGGCGGGGATGAGCTACTACTACGGCGTCTTCTTCCCCGACGGGCGCGACGTCCTCACGCTCGCGAACGAGCCGGGCAAGCGGCGGCGCTACTGGGCCATCCCGGTGGAGGGCGGGGAGGCGCGCCCGCTCACGCCCGAGGGCGAGCTCGCCGAGGCGCACGTCTCGCCCGACGGCGATCGGTTCGCCGCGCGCGAGGAGCAGGGCGCGCTCTGGGTCTATCCGGCGGCCGGCGGCGACGGGAAGAAGGTCGCCGAGCTCGGGACGTTCGATCACCTCGCGGGCTGGGCCGCGGGCGGGCGCGCCGTCTACGTGCTGCGCCGCGGCGAGCGGCCGGCGCGCGTCGACAAGGTCGACCTCGCGACCGGCCGGCGCAGCGCTTGGAAGAGCATCACGCCCACCGATCCGGCGGGCTTCGTCGAGGTGAGCGCGTTCGCGGCGACGCCGGACGGGCGCGCGTACGCCTACACCTACTTCCGCAAGCTCTCGACCCTGTACGTCGTCGAGGGGCTCCGCTGAAGAGGTGTCGGACATTCGTCCGCACCAAGGCCTCTCGAGGCCCGAGGTCCGACGCCGCTTCAGCTCCGGGGGTGCGGGGGCGGAGCCCCGCGGGTGGCTGAGGCGGCGGCGAGCGTTTAGGATGCGGCCATGACGCCGGCAGAGAAGACGATCGTGCGCGTGCTCGTGGCGGTGGCCTGGGTCGACGGGGAGATGCAGGCGCCCGAGGCCGGGGTGATCGAAGGTCTCCTCGCGATGTTCGACGCGTCCGCCGCGGAGCAGGCCGAGCTCCTCGACTTCGCGAAGACGCCGCGCACGCTGCGGGACGCCGACGTGTCGGATCTCTCGGCGGACGACAAGGACACGCTGCTGCGCAACGCCGCGCTCCTCGTGTGCGCCGACGGCGTGGAGACCGAGACCGAGCGGCGGCTCATCGCGCAGCTCGCCCGGATCCTCGAGGTCAACGAAAACGAGGCGCACGAGATCGCGCTCTCGGTGCGCGGCGGGATCGGCGGCGTCGTCCGAGGCGGGACGGGCGATCCCGCCTGAGCGCCGCCGCCTCGACCCCACGGCCGGATCAGAACGAGATCTGTCCGGTGAACACGAGGGTCCCGTCCTGAAGGACGGTCACGGTCGCGGGCGACTGGTACTCGGCGGTCATGTTGCCGGGGCACCCGGCCGACACGAAGACGTCGAAGTCGATCCGACCGTTCTCGGGCTGG
The DNA here is from genome assembly GCA_964372055.1 of uncultured Polyangiaceae bacterium. Taxonomy (GTDB): domain Bacteria; phylum Myxococcota_A; class Polyangia; order Polyangiales; family Polyangiaceae; genus CAYJPW01. The sequence continues at coordinate 11,560 of CAYJPW010000197.1, read as the reverse complement.
ATCGGGCCGGAGGTGCCCCGGACTTGGCCCGGAGGGCGGTTGCCGCCGTTGTTCACGCACACCCGCGTGACATCGATGAAGACCGTCGCCGCGCGGTTGCCGAGCCCGGCGATCGTACCCGAGCACTCGAGCGTCGAGCCGATCTGCACGCACTCGGGGGTGCCGACGAAATGGGCGCCTGGCTTCACCGCGGCGACGGCGCTTCCGACGTCCTCGTCCACCTCCGCTCCGCTGCAACCGAAGAGCGCCAGAGCGGCAGGCAACGCGAAGAGAAACCCGGTTCGGTACATTACGTCCTCCTGCTCGAGGCGTGACCCATCGCCACGCGCTCCCTCCGGCAGGTGCAACTGGCAGGCCGGCAGCGTGACCCAGCTTGGACGACCTCCTCGAGCAGGCCCGGGCGGCCGGGACGCGCGTCGACCGGCTGGAGCTTTCGCGACGGTTGGGATACCCCGATGGTCGGCACGATGCGTCCCCGCTACCTGCTCCTCCTCTGGATCTCGCTCCTCGGATTCCTCTGCGCCTGGCTCGCCTCGCCGCCCGCCCGCGCGGGCGAGACGAAGGTGTACGCCGGCGTGTACCTGCACGACGTCACCAAGTTCGATCAGAAGGACGGCGTCTTCGACGTCGATCTCGAGCTCTGGGCCAAGTGGCTCGGCGACTTCGATCCCGAGAAGCTCCTCATCGCCAACGCCTCGGAGGTCGAGCGGACCCTCGTCGGCCAGGAGGCCGACGGCTCCTGGCACTCGGCGCGCTGGCGCGTGCGGGGGACGCTGCGCGGCGAGTTCCCGGTGCACCGGTTCCCGTTCGACCGGCAGACGCTCGCGGTCGTGCTCGAGCTGCCGGAGCGCGACGGGCAGCTCGTCCCCGACCTCGCCGGGAGCGGGATGCGCGAGCGCTTCAGCGTCACCGGCTGGCTCTACGAGCCGTCGTTCGTGCCGCGCGTCGGGGCCGAGGTCTACCGCTCCGATCTGGGGAGCATCGCCTCGGAGGGCCGCCCGACCTCGGTGCGGCGCGCGGCCTTCGAGGTGACGCTCCATCGCCCGCTCCTCACCGCGGCGACGAAGCTCTTCCTCCCGCTGCTCGTCATCCTCCTCGTCGCGCTGGTCGCGCTCTTCGTGCACCCGAAGGAGCTCGAGGTGCGCGCGAGCGTCGGCGTCACCGCGCTGCTCGCGTGCTTCGCCTTCCAGTTCGCGGTCGCCGACACCATGCCGAGCGTGGCGTACATCACGCTGGCCGACGAGCTGTTCCTGTTCTCGTACGGGCTCACCGCGGTGCTGCTCTTCGTGTCCGTGGTCGCCTACTGGCTGGACGAGAAGGGGCACGAGCGCGCCTGGAGGAGGCTCGACAACGGCACGCTCGGCGCCATCCCGCTCGTCATCATCGCGGTCGTGGCGGTCGCGCTCCACCGGCCCGCCGTGCCTCCGCCGCCGCCCGCCCCGCCGCTGCAAGGGGCGCGGCCGGCCTCCGCCCGCGCCCTGGTGCGCATCGGCACCAACACCCTGACCACGTCCGCCGGCGGCCTCGCCGCGCGCGGCGCCTACTGGGGGACCGTGCGCACCGAGCTCGACGGCACGCGCGTCGCGGCCCTGGTCGAGGAGGTCCCCTCGATCACCAACGACTCGCTGCGCTTCCTCGCCGACGGCAAGCTCGAGGTCACCTGGCAGCTCCGGCCCAACCTCCAGTGGTCCGACGGCAAGCCGCTCACCGCGGACGATCTCCAGTTCGCGCTCCAGGTCTCCCCCGATCCCCGCATCGTCGAGGCGCGCGTCGTCGACCCGCGCCGGCTCGTGGTCCGCTTCAGCGACCGCGTCGCCGCCGCGCTCGACGGCATCACGCCCTTGCCGCGCCACGCGCTCGAGGAGGAGTACAAGAAGGGCGGCTTCGAGGCCGTCCGCGTCTATCGCAGGTCGCACGTGACGCCCGCGGCAGGGCCGTACCGCGTCGCCGAGTTCGTGGCCGAGGATCACCTCGTGCTCGAGGCGAACCCGAGCTTCGTCGGCCCGGCGCCCTCGATCGCCCGCGTCGAGATCAAGCGCTATCCGGACGACGCGGCGCTGGTCCGCGCCTTCGAAGCCGGAGAGATCGACATGATCGCCCCCAACGCGATCGCGCCCGAGGCGGCGCAGGAGCTGGCGAAGCGCCGGCCCGACGCGGTGAAGATCCGGCCCTCCGAGCTCCAGGTCTTCCTCCACCCCGATCCTTCGCACCCGCTCCTGTCGCGCCTCGCGGTGCGCAAGGCCCTCCTCATGGCGATCGACCGGGAGGCGCTGCGCAACGAGGTGTTCGGCGAGGCGGCCGCGTTCGCCAAGCTCTCGGACATCCCGGTGCCGGGGCCGCTGCCCGAGGGCGCGGTGAGCGTTCCCTACGATCCCGCGACCGCGCGCAAGGAGCTCGAGGCCGCCCACGCCGTGGGCGCGTCGATCCCGCTCTTCCACGGCAAGAAGCCGGTCGACCGCGCCATGGCGGCCCGCATCATCAAGGACGCGGCCGCCGTCGGCGTCACCCTCGAGGCCCGCGAGGTCCCGAACACGTTCGACGTCTACCGCAACCGCAAGCACGGCGGCCTCGTCCTCCAGTCGACCACCGGCGACCGCGAGTCGCCGCCCGAGAAGTACTGGCACCTGCCGCAGATCGAGGGGAAGTACGATCGCAAGTTCCGGGGGGACGCGTACGACGACGGCATCTCGGCCTTGGTCGAGCGCGAAGAGCGCGCGCTCTACCCCGAGCGGCGCGAGCAAATCCGCGATCTGCTCTTCGCCGCCTACTCGCAGCGGCTGCCGGCGCTGCCGCTCTTGTTCCTCGCCGACAACATCGTGGCCGCGCCCGCGCTCGAAGGGTGGAAGGAAGGCAGCGGCGCGAACTTCGGGATCACCCTGGAGCGCTGGTACTTCGCGCCCGACGCCCCGGCCCCGAAGCCGTAGCCGGCCGCGCCGGGTGCCGCGCCCGTCCGGCTTGATCGCCATCACGTAGCGCACCCGGGCGCTGGGTCACGCTGTGGCCGCGGCGCGTTCTTCGCCGCCTCTTCTGGATCGATTTCGCCGGCGCCCCGAGCCGGCGGCGCTCGTCGTCGAGGGCGCCGCCTCGTTCGAATCGTGCGCCCCGCAAAGGGGACCATGGCCTCTCCACAGCTCCACGCTCACGCGCTGCCCGCGCTGATGGTTCGCTATTGGAACGATCGCGCCGAGATCGTGGCCGACGAGGTCGCGCACGAGATCGGCGGTCAGGGCATCTTCGTCCGCACCGACGCCGCGCCCAAGCCAGGCACCCTCCTCCAATTCGAGCTCTGCGTCGACGGCGAGGACCCGCCGCTCTGCGGCGTGGTGCGCGTCACCGCGCGGCGCGAGCCGCGGCCGGGCGCGTCCGAGCCGCGCGCTGGCATGGGCGTCAAGTTCGTCTTCTTCGACGCGCCGGACGACGCGCGCTTCGTGCTCGACCGCATCCACGTCAAGGCAACACCGTCGGTCCTGCCCCCGCCGATCGCCGAGCCGCTCGACGAGCACGAGACATTCTTCGCTGCGCCGCAGCCTCCGGTGCGGGCGGCGATCTCGATCGAGGACGAGCTCGGGATCGTCGACGCGCGCGCCGTCCGGGAGCGCGATCCTCATTTCCACGCGCGCCGGCGTGCCCTCCGCCGCGTCGTCGCGGGCGTGCTCGGCGGCGCGGCGCTGCTCGCGGGGATCGCGGCGGCGCGCTCGGCGCTCCGCCCCACGGCGACGAGCGCGGACTCGGCGCGCAGCGCAGCGCGCGATCCGCCCGCGCGCGTCGCCGGCGAGGGTGCTTACCGTTGACCCGCCCGCGCGCGCTCGTCCGAAGTTGAGCCGCGCCGCCGCGCCCCTTATCCTCGACGCGTGGTGTCGCCGAAGCTGCGCGCCCTGCGCTGGGCCGCTCCGGGCGCCCTCCTGCTCGTCGTCGCGGCGGCGGTGGGCGGCGTCCGCGCTCTCCGGCCAGCGCCCCGCGCGCCGGAGGCCGCCGACACCGCCGCCCCGGCCGTGGTCGCGAGCACCGCGATCGCCGAGCCGGCTCCGGCTCCGGCCCCGGCTCCGCCGCCCGCACCGCCGCGGTGCCCGCCCGAGCCGCCGCTCGAGATCCGCGCGATCGCCGTCCCGCCTCCGCTCGAGCTGGCGCGGCTCGTCCGCGAGGATCCGGGCCGCCTCGGGTCGGCGTCGATCGGCACGCCGACGCGCGGCAGGCTCTGGGGCGCGGTCGAGCTCGTGGCGAGCGAGGGCATCGAGCCCGCCGGCGATCACCCCTTCGGGACCGAGGCGGTCGTCCGATCGATCGAGCGCGCCGTGCGTGAGGTGCGCCGCTGCTTCCCGGACACGCCGAAGCTCCACGTGGGCGACATCAGCCGCAAGGAGGGCGGGTGGCTGAAGCCGCACAAGAGCCACCAGGCCGGCCTCGACGCCGACATCGGCTACTACTACCTCGGCGGCGCCGCCTGGTATCAGCAAGCCGGCGCCGCGAACCTCGACCGCGCGCGCACCTGGGCGCTCGTCCGCGCCCTCGTCGAGAGCGAGAACGTCGAGATGATCTTCATGGACCGCGCGGTGCAGCGGCTCCTGCGCGAGCACGCCGCCACGATCGACGAAGGCGACAGGGCCGACACCCTCTTCGAGGGCGAGGAGCACCGGCGCGACGCGGTCATCCGCCACGCGAGCGGCCACGGCGGGCACTTCCACGTCCGCTTCCGCGATCCGGCGAGCGTCGCGCTCGGCATCCGCCTCGAGCCGATGCTCCGCGGGCGCTCCCCGGCCGCGCGGGCCGGGACGTCGCCGCCTGCGCGCACCCCGCCGCCGAAGAAGGCGCCGCCGAAGCAGGCGCCGAAGAAGCGGTGACCGTCGCTCGCGACACCACGTCGGCCCGCTTCCATCGCAGCTCGCGGCGGTACGATGGGGTCGTGAACGTCACCCGGCTCCTCGTCCTCGTCCTCGCGCTCGCCGCCGTCGCGTGCGGGCCCTCCAAACCGAGCGCGTCCGCCGATTCGGCGGGCGGCGCGGACCCGCCGGCGTCGGGCTCCGGCGGCGACGGCGAGACACCCCCGGCCGAGATGGCCGGGATCGTCGAGGCGCACAACGCTCATCGCGCCAAGCACTGCGCCCCGCCGCTCCAGTGGTCGGCGGAGCTCGCCCGAACCGCGCAGAGCTGGGCCGACCACCTCGCCAAGAAGGGCTGCAGCCTCGAGCACTCGAGCACGCCGTTCGGGGAGAACCTCGCCGCCGCCACCGCGGTGAGCCCCGCCGGCGCGGCGGACCTCTGGTACCGCGAGATCCAGAAGTACGACTTCAAGAAGGGCACCTTCTCGATGCACACCGGTCACTTCACCCAGGTGGTGTGGGTGGGCAGCCGGAGGCTGGGTTGCGGCACGGCGACCTGCAAGGACCGGCAGCTCTGGGTCTGCAACTACGATCCACCCGGCAACATGGAAGGCGACTTCAAGCGCAACGTGCTCCCGACGTCCTGCAAGCGCTGAAGAGGTGTCGGCGGAGTCAGCCGCAGTCGATGTTGTCCCCGAGCACCGTCTTGATGTCGCCCATGCGGTACTTGAACTGCTGCCGGCCCTTCTTGCCCTTGCAGATCGTCGGCTTGATCTTCTCCTTCGTCTTGGCGACGCACTTCGGGTACTCGGGGCCGAGCGCCCCGACCTCGCACGCGACCACCGTGACCACGGTCTTGCCGTCGGCGAGGTAGGCCGTGACGCTGGCCTTGTCGCCCTCCTTCGCGTCCCCGCCGCCGGTGCTCGGCTTCGTCTCGGCCTCGTCCTTGTCGTCCTTGTCGTCGTCGGTCGCGCTCGTGCCGTCGCACCAGACCGTCCGCTCCGACGGCTTCTGCGCCTTGCCGTTCTTCACGGCCTGGAGCTCGTAGGTGAGCTTCTTGGTGCCGGGCGTGCACATCTTCTTCTTCACGTCCTCGCGCACCTTGCGGTTGCACTTGGAGACCAGCGACGCCGACGCGTCGGCGATCACCTTCTTGGTGGCGGGATCGACGGCTTTGCACTCGACGTCGGACGCGAAGGCCTGGACGGCGAAGAGCATGGCGACGCCGCCGACGAGGGATGCAATTCCGAGCTTCATGGCAGTTCTCCTCCGGGTGACCGGTGCATGGGAGCGGCCGGCGAAGGCCGTCCGCTCGGTCCCGGGCTTCTTCAAGAGCCATGCCCGTCGGACGGCGCCGTCTTTTGGCCCCGCGGCGGCGCGATCCGGGCCGCGCCGCCGCCGCGTGAACCGGGGATCGACGGCCGTGGACGGCGGGTCCACGCCGCCCGTCGACGACGCGTCGAGCGGGCGGCGCAGGGCCCCTCGAGGGCGGCGCGAGCCTAGCGCGCCGAGCGGGCTCGCCGTGCGCTCGCCGCCGCCGCGTCCCCCGCCTCGGCCTCGAGCTCGCTCTCGATCTCGCTCTCGATCGCGCGCCGATCGTCGACGTCCACGCGCACGCGCGCAGGCGTGGCGAGGATGACGCGCACCGCCTCCTCGATCTCCTTCTCCTCGCCGGGGCCGACGCGCCGGCGGAGCTTGCGCGCGCGCCGGCTCCGCTCCTTGCGCGAGGGCGGCACCGGGAAGAGATAGCGCGCGGCGTGGCTCGCCACGATGACGCCCCAGCTGAGCACGGGGAACACGAACCAGCCCTTCGGGAAGAAGGAGCCGTGCATCCACTGCGTCGTCAGGTCGAGCAGGAAGAAGAAGACGCTGAACGAGGCCCAGATCGCCGCGTGGCGCATGAGCTTCTGGCGCGAGATGACGCGCTCCTCGCGCGCCTCGGCGGCCGCGTGCTCGCCCAGCGAGAGCGCGCGGGCCGCGTCGCGCACGGCCTCTTCCTCGATGCCCGCCTCGCGCGCCGCCTCGAGCAGATCGCTGTCGCTGTAGCCGCCGCGCTCCGGCTGGCGCTCGACGGCGCGGGCGAAGACCTCGCGCACCTGCTCGGTCGTGTAGCGGCGGCTGAGCGGTCCGACGCGGGGCGCCGCCTTCGGCGGCGAGGACGGGGCCGCCGCGCGCGCGGGCGCCGGGGACGCCGGGCCGGCGCCGGGCGGCTTCGACGCCGTCGGCGCCGTCGGCAGCGGCGCGGGCGCGCCCGAGCGCCTCGCGCCCTCTCCTGCGTCCGACACGAAGGGCTCGAGCGCGTCGGCGATGGCATCCATCGACGCGAAGCGATCGGCCGGCGACTTGGCGAGCGCGCGCTCGACCGCGGCGACGACCTCGGCGGGCGCCTCGGGGCAGGCCTCGCCGAGCGGGCGCGCCGCGTCGGTGAGGATGCTCGCGAACACCCGCATCGCGCTCGGGTGCTCGAAGGGATGCCGCCCGGCGAGGAGCTCGTACGCGCAGAGGCCCCACGCGAACTGATCGGCGCGGCCGTCGACGGCCTCGCAGCGGATCTGCTCCGGCGCCATGTACTGCGGCGTCCCCACGAAGGCCCCCTTCGCCGTGAGCGTGCCCAGCGGCGAGGGCGGCGTCGTGGGCGCGCTCGGATCGACGTCGCCCGCGCTGCGGCGGGCGATGCCGAAGTCGAGCACCTTCACCCGGCCGTCGGGGCGCACCATCACGTTGTCCGGCTTCACGTCGCGGTGGACGATGCCGCGCCGGTGCGCCTCGCCGAGTGCGCGGGCGACGTCGCGCAGCCAGCGCAGCTTGTCGGCGAGCGGGACCGCGGCGTCGCCGACGACGGCGCGCAGCGTCCGCCCCTCGACCAGCTCCATCGCGATGTACGGCGCCCCCTCGACCTCGCCGACGTCGTAGATCGAGACCGCGTTGGGGTGATCGAGCTTCGCCGCGGCGCGGGCCTCGCGGAGCAGGCGCGCCCTGGCCTCGGCACGGCCCTCGTCGGTCGCGGCCTCGCCCTCGGCGTCCGTCATGACCTTGAGCGCGATCCGCCGGTCGAGGCGCGCGTCGTGGGCGCAGTAGACCAGGCCCATGCCGCCACGGCCCATCACCGCCTCGACGGTGTACCGCTCGAAGGTGTCGCCCGGCTTGAGCATCGCGCGGGCGAGCGTAGCTCGATACGGCCCTCGCACGGAGCCCTCGTGGGAAGCGCCCCGCCACCGCCGCGTTCGCGCCCCGTCCCCGGGCACGCGGCCGGCCTCGAGGGGCCCGTCGCGATCAGGCCGCCCGCCGCCGCTTCGCCCGAGCGTGCCGGAAACTCCGATTGGCGCCGGCTTGTGTCGCCTCTCCATGGATGCGCATCGACGTCGCTCGGGGCTCGCCGCATGGACGGCGTAGAGCGGCGGAGCTGGGGCGCACGTCGCGCCGCGTCGCGCCGTTCTCGAGAGAAACAGGGGGGTTCGATGGAGTTCAAATCCATGTTCGGGGTCGCCGTGCTCATGTCGGCGGCGATGGCGGTCGGGACGCTAGGCTGCGCGATGGACGCCGAGGACGGGTTCGGCGAGCTCGACGACAGCGGCGCCGCGATCGCCGACGAGTCGACGGGCGGCGAGCTCGCGGCGACCGACGAGGGCTTCGGGGAGTCGAGCGACGCGATCCTGCTCGCGCCCTCGCTCGGGCTCGGGATCGGGGCGTTCCCGGCCGCGACGCTCGGCGCGGCGACGCTCGGCACCTTGCCGCTGACGACGCTGGGCGTGGGCACGCTCGGCGCCGGCATGCTGCCCGCCGCGACGCTCGGCGCCACCATGCTGCCCGCGGCGACGCTCGGCGCCACCATGCTGCCCGCGGCGACGCTCGGCGCGACCATGCTGCCCGCGGCCACGCTCGGCGCGACCATGCTGCCCGCGGCCACGCTCGGAGCGACCATGCTGCCGGCCACGTTCGGCACGATCCTGCCGGCGGCGACGCTGGGCGCGACCATGCTACCGGCCACCACGCTGGGCATCGGCCTCATCCCGTGACGAGCCGCGGCGCCGGCGCGGAGTGATGCCGCGCCGGATGGACGAGCGAGCCCGGCCGTGCGACCTCATGCGCGGCCGGGCCTTCGCTCGCCTGGATGCGGCTGCGGCCGTGCTCGAAGCTACTGGGCGATCCAGCTGCCGCCGTCGCACACGGCGGTGCCCTCGCAGTTGCCGCCGGCATCGGCCCAGTACCACGGGCACGACTTGCCCTCCCACGCGGCGGAGCACGGCTCGCCCATCGGGGATCCTGCGGACGGGCAACCCAGCGTGTAGAAGCTCGGGCAGCTCTGCGCCTCCCAGGTGCCGCTCACGCACTCGACGACGCCGTCCGCGCTCCCGCCGGTGTCGGCGTACACCCACGGGCACTCGAGGCCCTCCTGCGCGGCGCTGCACCCGTTGTACATCTCGAAGCCGAGCGTGCCCGGCGTCGGGCACGTCGCGGGCACGGAGCCGCCGGCCCCGCCGCCGCCCCCGGCGCCCGTCGTGCCGGTGGTGCCCGTACCCGCGGTGGTCTCGACCTCGCTCCCGCACGCGAGCGACGAGAGGACGGAGGCGAGCGCGAACACGATGACGAATCGCATCGTCAGTACGCGGTCCGCACGCAGTCGTAGGTGAGATCGATCGGCGCGCCGGTGTCGACGACCTCGAAGTCGGTCGGCTGGATCGAGCCGAGGTCGTGCGTGTCGAGCAGGCCGTCCCACTTCGCCGCGGTGAACCGGTCGCTCTGGGCGGTGAGGGCGATGTTGCCGCCGTCGGCGAGCGCCATGCCGTACTTCTGGAGCGCGCGCGCCACGACGCGGGCGCCCTCGCTCGGGAGCGAGGCGACGTCGAAGTCGGCGCGCAGCCGCCAGCGCGAACCGTAGACGGGCGCCGGCGCGGCGGCGTTCGGCCCGCCGGCGTGGGTGCCCGGGCGCGCGTAGACGCCGGCGCGCATCCGATCGTTGGGGAGGATGAAGCGGATGGCGTGGTCCACGCTCCCGGCGGCGACCTCGTCGGCCGAGAAGAGGAGCGGCGCGATGGGGAAGCCCGCGGCGTCGGCGCTGGTGCACTGGTCGCCGCGCGCCTCGGCGCCGTAGACGCGGGTCATGTCCCAGGCCGCGAGGCAGCCGCCGTAGAACGTCCCGCCGACGATGTTGGCGCGCCACATCTCGTAGAGGCGCTCGTCGCGGTGATCGACCACGATGAGGTGGCAGTCGCCGTCGCTGACGCACTCGTAGCCGGTCTCGCCCTCGAGCGCGCCGCCCGCGGGGACGGGCACGGGGACCTCGTCGCAGTCGGGCGAGTAGAAGTCGCCGGTCGGCTCGAACACCTCGTTCGGCGTGTCGGTCGCCGCCTGGAGCACCTCGATCGAGAAGTCGATGCGCATCTCGCCGGTGCCCCAGCCGCCGTTGTCGGCCAGCCATTGCGTCACCGAGCCCGAGTCGGCGTCGAGCGGCGCGTTCGAGACGTCGACGTACATCCACGCGCCCGCCGGGAAGTACGCGCCGCCCGGCGCGCCGCCGCCCGTGCCGGTGCCCGTGCCCGTGCCGGTGCCCGTGCCCGTGCCCGTGCCCGTGCCGGTGCCCGTGCCCGTCGTGCCCGCGCCGCCGGTCCCGCCGGGATCGCCGGAGAGCGGCGTCGTTTCGTCACCGCCGCACGCGACGGCGCCGACCGAGAGGAGCAGGGCGACCAAGCCGAAGGAAAGCTCACGCATGGGCGGAGGATACACCCTCCCCAGGCGACCATGGCCGTCAGCGCGCGGAGAGATCGCCCTCGACCTCTCGACCGGCCCCCCGCGCGGCGCGGATGGGCGCCCTGCACTCGGCGAGCAGACCCCGCTCGACGCGCGAGAGCGCGATCACCGTGCGGAGGATGGCCTGCGCGCGGCGCGCCAGCAGATCGGGGGACAGCGTCGCGGGGACGTCGGTCGGCTGGTGGTAATCGTCCGACTCCCCCGATCCGAAGAAGATCGCCGGGACGCCCGCGGCGGCGAAGGGCGCGTTGTCGCCGCGGCCCTCGGTCTGCGTCTCGATCAGCTTCGCGAACGGCAAGGGGAAGTCCTCCGGCGCGACCGGGACGACGCCCGCCGGCTCGCAGGCGAGGACGACGAGCCGGTGGAGCGCGTCGCAGCCCTTCGCCCCGACGAGGCCGACGGCGCGATCGTCGATGCCGAGCGCGCGCTTCGGCAGATCGAACCCCGCCTGATCGACGAGCGGGCGTCCGATCATGTCGATGTTCACCATCACCGCCACGCGCTCGAGCGGCACCGGAGGGCTGCGCACGAAGGCGCGGCTGCCGACCATCCCGATCTCCTCGGCGCCGAAGAAGGCGAAGAGCACGCCGCGCCCGAGATCGTCGCGGCCGGCGAGGGCGCGCGCGATCTCGAGCGCGACGGCGACGCCCGAGGCGTTGTCCTCGGCGCCGGGGAAGAGCACGCCTCCACGGACGCCGAGGTGGTCCACGTGCGCGCCGACGACCACGACCTCGCCCGCGAGCGGGCCCCTCCCGGCGACGAGGGCGAGCACGTTCTGGCTGCGGCCGCCGCCGAGCTCCACCGGCTGCATTCTCCCGGACGCGGGCGCGGGGACGCCGCCCTCGTCGAGGCGGCCGGCCACGTACTCGGCGGCGCGCCGCTCGTCGTCGGTGCCCGCCTCGCGCCCGCGGAGCGAGGCCGAGGCGAGGTGGTCCACGTGCGCCATGAGCGCCGCCGCCGAGAGGGGCGCGGGCGGCGCCGGCGCGCCGGCGGGC
>CAYJPW010000196.1:0-18812 GCA_964372055.1 uncultured Polyangiaceae bacterium | reverse complement strand
CGGCTTCGCCGCCCGGACACCCGCCCTCCGCTTCGCTCCGGTCGGGTCAATTGCCCCCGGCGCCGCCGCCGCCCGTGCTGCCCGACGAGCTCGAGCCGCTCGAGCTCGAGCCGCCCGCGCCCGAGGTGCTCGAGGCGGCGCTGCTCGAGCTCGTGGCGGGATCGGGGCACGGATCGATCTGGCAGACGCAGACGTCGTTGATGCAGCAGCCGGGGATGAACATCTGGAAGCACGAGAGGACGCAGGTGAACTCGTCGCACGGCCCGCCGCTCGACGCGGACACCCCCGACACCCCCGAGCTCGAAGGGCCCGACGCGCTCGAGCTCACGGCTCCGGTGGTGACGCCGGTCGTCACGCCGGTCGTCACGCCCGTGGTGCTGGTGGGGCCGGTGCCGGTCGTGACCGAGCCCGTCGAGCCCGTCGTCCCTGCTGTGGTGTTGGTGCCGCTCGTGCTGGAGGAGCCCGTCGTGGCGCTGGCTCCGCCGAAGCCGCCGCTGCCCGAGCCGTCGAGCGTGTCGCTGCCGGTGGCGCAGCTCCAGGTGAGCGCCAAAGCGGCACCACCGACGAGGAACGAAGTGAACAGGGCCTGTCGCAAGGACGCCTCCGAAGCGAAGGAGGCATGTTACCGCGACCGTCGCCCGAGCGGACAGGGCTAACGAACGCTTCGGCGCGGGAGACGTCCTCGGCCGCCGCGCAAACCGACCAGGCTCTCAGTGGCGACGGAACATTGTGAGCGGAGCGGTGAGGGCTGCCGGCGCCCGACGAGCAGCGCCGGTCAGCACAACACGGCAGCGGGCGCCGGTCAGGGGCAGGCGCCGCAGCCGAACGACTCGACCTCGCTCACGCAGGTCGCGTCCCACGAGGTCTGGCAGCAGAAGCTGTCCTGCGCGCAGACGCAGCTCGAGATGGCCGGCGTCGTGCAGCCGGTGCCGGCGTGGACGCTGCAGCAGTTGCCGACCGCGTTGGCGCAGACGCCGCCCGAGCAGGTGCCGCTGCAGCAGTCGCCGTTCACCGAGCAGCCCGCGCCGATCTGGCCGCAGGCGTTGGCGCACACGCCGCCGGCGCAGTTGCCGTTGCAGCACTGGGCGTTCGACGAGCAGCTCGAGCCGACCGGCTTGCACGCCGCGCCGCACACGCCGTTGTTGCAGGTGTTCGGGCTGCAGCACTGCGCGTTCGACGAGCAGCTCGATCCGGAGGGCTTGCACGGCGTGCTGCAGACGCCGTTCGTGCAGCTGTTGCCGTCGCAGCAGTCGCCGCTCGAGGAGCAGCCGAAGCCGAGCGGCTGGCAGGGCGGCGCGCACGTGCCGTTGGTGCAGACGTTGCCCTCGCAGCAGTTCGAGTCGATCTCGCAGGGCCCGCCCTGGGGCTTGCAGGCCTCCTGGCAGTAGCCGTCGAGGCACGAGTTGCCGTTGCAGCACTCGGCGTCGAACGAGCAGCCCTCGAAGAGGCCCTTGCACGCCGCGCAGTAGCCCTGAAAGCAGATGTTGGAGCAGCAGTCGCTCGCGAGGGTGCAAGCCTCGGCGTCGCCGAGGCACAAATTGCAGACGCCCTGGTAGCAGGTGAGGCTCTGGCAGCAGCCGGACCCGCCGCACTCCTCGCCGGGCAGGCCGCAGTCGGTGCACACCTGGTTGGCGCAGACGCCGCTGCAGCAGTCGGTGAACGCCTGGCACGGCTCGCCGCCCTGGTTGCAGCTCCCGAAGCCGCCGCCCACGCCCGAGCCCGTGGAGGCGCCGCCGCCGCTGCCCGACGGTCCGCCGGATCCCGAGCCGTCATCGGTCTCCTCGGCGGCGAGATCGCGGAGCGACTTCGCGGCCCCGCTGCCGCAGGCCGCGACCGAGAGAACGGACAGACCAGCGAACACCGCGAACAGGGCAGCAAACCGCTTCATGACAGCTCCGAGGGTGTGAGCCACTTCGTGTGGCGCCCGTCGTACGGGCCCCCTCGCGTCAAGCTTCCCCGCGGCTCAGTCGCGTGGGGGGGGGGGGGGGGGGGCCCCGCCCCCGCGCCCCCGGACTGAAGAGGCGTCGGACCTTGGGCCTCGGGTGGCGTCGGTCGGACCTCGGGCCTCGGGTGGCGTCGGTCGGACGATTGTCCGACACCTCTTCACTCGATCGCGGCGAGCTGGCGGAAGCGATCGCGCAGGTCCGCGTAAAGACCGCGATAAATCGCGTGGACCTCGCGGTACCGCGCCGCGGACGTCGGATCCGGGGCGAGCCGCGAGGTGACGTGGACGAGCGCGTCGGCGCCCTCCTCGACCGAGGCGAAGACACCCGCCGCGACGCCGCCCAGGATCGCGGCGCCGAACGCCGGGCCCTCGGTCGACGAGGTGATCGCGACCTCGCAGTCGAACGCGTCGGCCATGAGCTGGCGCCAGAAGCGGCTGCGCGCGCCGCCGCCGGTGAGACGGATCTCGCGGAGCGACGAGCCGACCGAGGGCAGCGCGCGCATGAGCTCGAGCGAGTCGCAGAGCCCGAAGGTGATGCCCTCGATCACGGCGCGCGAGACGTCGGCCTTGGTGGTGCGGGCGGTGACGCCCACGAGCGCGCCGCGGGCGGTCGCGTCGTTGTGCGGGGTGCGCTCGCCCATGAGGTAGGGGAGGAAGACCACGCCGCGCGCGCCCTCGCGCGAGGTCGACGCGGTCTCGGTGATGATCTCGTAGGCCTCGGCGCCGCGGAGCTCGGCCGCGACGCGCTCGCCGTCGCAGAGAACGTCGCGGTACCAGCGGAGCGCGCCGCCGGCCGAGAGCATGACCCCCATGAGGTAGTACCTGCCGGGCACGGCGTGGCAGAAGCTGTGGAGCTCCATGCCGGGCGTGACGGCGTAGGCGTCGGCGTGCGCGAGGACGACGCCGCTGGTCCCGATCGAGGCCATCGCGCGACCGGCGCGGGTGACGCCGAGGCCGACCGCGCCCGCGGCGTTGTCGGCGGCGCCGCGAGCGACCGGGATCCCCGCGGGCAGGCCCGTCGCCTCGGCGGCCGCCGCGGTGAGGCGGCCGAGGACCGAGGGCGCCTCGCCCACCTCCGGGAACGACGACGCCGGCACGTCGAACGCGGCGAGCACCTCGTCGCTCCAGGCGCGCCGCGCCGGATCGAACGCCAGCGTGCCGCTCGCGTCGCTGGCGTCGGCCCCGAGCTCGCCGGTGAGGCGCAGGCCGACGAAGTCCTTCGGCATGAGCACGTGGCGGGTGCGCGCCCAGGCATCCGGCTCGTGCGCGCGCACCCAGAGCAGCTTCGGCAGGGTGAAGCCCTCGAGGGCGCGGTTGCCGACGGTGCGACGCAGGCCGTCGTCGCCGAGGCGGGCGCGGATGGCCTCGCACTCGGCGGTGGTGCGGGTGTCGCACCAGAGGATCGCCGGGCGTACCACGGCGAGCGCCTCGTCGAGCAGGACCGACGAGTGCATCTGCCCGGTGAGCCCGACGCCGCGCACGTCGCGCGCGCGCGGGCCGAGCGCGTGGACGAGCGCGCGCGCGGCCTCGCACGCGGCCGTCCAGAAGTCCTCCGGGTCCTGCTCGGCCCAGCCGGGGCGCGGGGTGGAGAGCGGGTAGCCCTGCGAGCTCGAGGCGACGACCGCGCCCGTCGCCGCGTCGACGGCGATCGCCTTGAGCCCGCTGGTCCCGACGTCGATGCCGGCGAGGAGCGCCATCGCCGTTACCAGACGATCTGGAGCTTCATGCCGGCGGTGCCCTTCTTCATCATCTCGAGGCCGCGCGGCAGCTCCTCGACGGGCATCGCCTCGTGCACCAGCGCCTTCACGTCGACGACGCCGTGCTCCATCAGCTTGAAGGCGCGGTCGTAGGTGCGGCGGATGGCGAAGCTGCCGATGATCTCGAGGTCGCGCCGGTAGATCTCGAACGGCGAGATCTCGATCTTGTCCTGCGGGCCGCAGACGCCGAAGACGAGGTAACGGCCGCCGCTCTTGACGTACTTGAGCGAGTCCTGCATCACGCGCGCGACGCCGGTCGCGTCGATCACCACGTCGAAGCCGTAGCGGGCGATCTTCTTGAGCTTGGCAGGGAGGGCGTTGTCGGCGACGACGACGTCGCTGGCGCCGTGCCGGCGCGCGAGCTCGAGCTTCGACTCCATCACGTCGACGACGGTGACCGAGGCGGCGCCGTTGGCGCGGCTGGCCTGGAGGTGGAGCTGGCCGATGGGCCCGGCGCCGAGGATGAGGACCTCGGAGCCGATGTCGATGCGGGCGCGGTCCTGGCCGAAGACGACGCAGGCGAGCGGCTCGCAGAACGCCGCCTCGCCGAACGAGACCTTCTCGAAGCGATAGCAGTTCTTCGCCGGGACGCGGACGAGCTCGGCGAACCCTCCGTCGCGCGTCACGCCGACGGCGTTCCAGGCGAGGCAGTGGTTCTGCCGGTTGATCATGCAGAAGTGGCACTCCTCGCAGGTGACCGTGGGGTCGACCATGACCCGGTCGCCGGGGGCGAGCTCCTGGACCTCGGCGCCGACCTTCACCACCTCGCCGGCGAGCTCGTGGCCGGGGATGAGCGGGAACGTCGGGAAGAAGTCGCCCTCCCAGATGTGGACGTCGGTCCCGCAGATCCCGCACGCCTTGGCGCGGACCAGGACGTCGCGCGGACCGATGCTGGGCTCGGGGACGTCGTTCCTGACGGTGATCTTCTTCACGGCCTCGAGGACGGCAGCTTTCAAGGCATCACCTCCGGAGCGGGCATACCACGGCGCGGGCGGCGCCGGACGCGGGGCGCGCTCTGCGCGCTTGACCGGCGACCGCTCGTCCGCCGACGATGGCCGGATGCGCCTCAGCGACAAGCTCCTCGCCTGCCCCTCGTGCGGATGCCACGTCCGCGCCGCCGAGCCGGAGTGCCCGCACTGCGGCAGCCGGCTCCGCCAGCCGGACGGGACGATGCAGCGCACCGCCGCGGCGATGCTGCTCGGCCTCACGGCGGTGGCGGCGGCGCCGCTCGTCGCGCTCCCCGGCTGCGGCAGCGAGGTCGAGACGCGCGGCGGGACGGGCTCGACGAGCGACGCCACCGGCACCTCGACGACGACGGGGGGACAAGGCGGCTACATGAGCTCGGCCGCCGCCTACGGCGTCGCGAGCTCGGGCGGCTTCGGCGGCATGGGGACCACCGCCGATCAGAGCAGCGGCGCGGCGGCGTACGGCGTCCCGATGACCGACGGCGACGGCGACGGCTACTACGACGCCACCTTCGGCGGCGACGACTGCGACGACGCCAACCCCGACATCCACCCCGGCGCGGTCGAGACGCCGGGCGACGCCATCGACTCGAACTGCGACGGCAACGACGACACCTGACGGCGCGCCGTCGATCGTCTCCGGCGGTTCCCCCTCTCCCGCGAGGGAGAGGGCTAGGGGGTGAGGTGAGGTCTACTTGGCCGCCGGCGCCTTCGGCGCCTTCGGGGCGGCGGTCATCCGCCAGATGAACGAGTAGACGTCCATCCGATCGCGGGGCGTGTGCCCCTTCGCCACGAGGCGCGAGGCCACCTCGCGGGCGACCGCCTGCATGCGCGAGTAAATGCCCGCCGCGGGCGCGCGCTCGTAGCCGAGGTCCATCCCGAGGATCGACGCCTCCTTCTCGTAGAACGAAGGCTTCACGAAGGCGTGCTCCTCGGGCTGCGCGAGCGCGGTGAGCACCGTGGCGAGCGGCCAGGTGTTGAGCTTGTCCTCGGCGAGGACGCCGACGTAGCGGTCGAAGCGCGCGGCGAAGTCGCCCTCGCCGTGGAGGACGTCGACCGCGGCGGCGGCGAACGCGGCGTGACGCTCGGCCGGCATCTTCCCGAACGGGATGAGATCGCCGAGCGGGTGGAGGAGCGTGCCGGCCGCCTGGTGCACGCGCTTCACGCGGGCGAGGATCTCCGCCGTGTCCCCCTTCTGGAGGAGATCCTTCAAGGCGGCCTTGTCGAGCTCCTGCTGGGCCTGGGCGATGGCGTACGCCTTGAAGGCCTTGCTCGTCTTCTTGTCGGCGGTGCCGCGCTCCTCGGCGGCCCAGGCGTCGCCGGCGAAGCCTCCCGCGAACTGGGACTCGAAGCGCGCGACCTGCTCGTCGAAGCTCATCGTCGGCGTCGGCGGCAGGCGGACGCGCGGCTTCTTCGACGGCGGCGCCTTGACGCGCTGGTGCTTGAGCTTCGCCTCGAGGGCGGCGAGCTCGTCGCCGCCGAGATCGACCGGCTCGAGCTTGGACCAGAACGGCTTCGCGATGGAGTGGTTGAGGCCGTCCTCGAACTCGTAGAAGCGCTTGTCGTCTCGCTCCTCGATGAGGAAGCCGAGGCCCCACTGGGGGCAGCCGGGGTGCTTCACGACGTTGGGGGGTGCGATGGTCTCGACCGGACGTTGGATCGCCATAGGCGATGCAGCCTACTCCATCCACGCGCCGGCGCACGCGCGTCGACGCGTGGTCGCTTGCAAGTGGCGGGCCCAGCTGCACTCTTTGCGCTTCGAAGCGCGTCGAGCTCGCCGGGCTCGTCGGCATGAGCGGCGGATCAGCTCACAGGGAGACGGGGAGGTTTTCATTCCGTCGATCCGCGTGCACGTCGCGCGCGGGTAGGCGCGAGAGCGACCGCGCCCCCGGACTGAAGAGGTGTCGGCGTCGAGAGGCGTTGCTCGGACGAATGTCCGACACCTCTTCAGTTCATCTCGCCCGGGCCCGGCGCAAGCGTGATCCGCTGCAGGGCGAGCGCCTCGGCGACGCGGCGCACGCGGGCCGAGGGGTCGAGCGTCTCGAGGATGGCCTGGCGCTCCTTGCCGTCGAGGACGAGGTGGTGCGCGCACAGATCGGCGATGAGCCCGGACGGCGCGTCGCGCGGGAGGCGGAACTCGAAGCTCTTGTCGCGCTCGCGGACGAGCGCCGAGAACGCGGTCGCCGTGGAGACGAGCGCCGAGAGATCGGCGTCGGCGACCTCGGCCGTACCCGGCGTGAGCACCTCGGCGCGCGCGACGCGGTAGGGCGGGACGAACGGCCGCTCGGTGAGGCGCACGCGCGCGCGCCCGCGGAGCAGGATGTTGTAGCGGCCGCCCGGCAGCTCGGTGTGGTCGACGATGACGCCGGCGCCGGCCACCGAGGCGATGCGCGGGTGCCCGTGGCGGTCGACGTCGGCGGGATCGGTGATGAAGACGACCGCCAAGCAGCGGTGCGAGTCGAGCACGTCCTTCACCATGGCGCGGTAGCGCGGCTCGAAGACGTGCAGCGGGAGGAGCGCGCCCGGGAAGAGGACCGTCTGCGGCAGCGGGAAGAGCGGCAGCGCCTCGAGCGCCGGCGCGAGATCGGCGAGGCCGCGGGATGACGGAGGATCCACCGCGGGATCCTAGCACCCGAACATCTCGATGGCGGACCCATGGATCGCGTCGGGGGCGTCCAGGGCGCAGTAGACGAGCATCGCGGCGACGTCGGCGGCGCTCATCTTCGGCGCGAAGCCGCTGCCGCGGAGCATGTCGGTGTCGACCGAGCCGGGGAGGACCGCGACGGACACGAGGCCCGTCCCCCGCAGCTCCTCGGCCAGGCTCTTGCCGAAGCCGACGAGCCCCCACTTCGACGCGGCGTAGGACGCCGCGCCGGGCGAGCCGATCGTGGACGAGATCGACCCCACGTGCACGAAGCGGCCTCGCCCTTGGGCGAGCATGGCCGGGACGAAGGCGCGCGAGACGAGGAAGGGGCCGCGCAGGTTCACGCCAATGACCTCGTCCCAGTCGTCGGGGCGCGTCTCCTGCACGCGCGCGCCGCGCCGGACGATGCCGGCGTTGTTCACGACGGCGAGCGGCGTCCCCATGGACGAGAGCACCTCGCCGGCCGCGCGGTCCACCTCCTCGGCGCGCGCGACGTCGCACGCGAACGCGCGCGCCGGGACGCCGAGCCGGGCGACCTCGTCGGCGGCGGCCGAGAGGGCCTCGCTGGCGCGGCCGAGCAGCGCGACGCCGAGACCGCGGCGTCCGAAGAGCAGCGCGGTCGCGCGTCCGATCCCGCGGCTCGCCCCGGTGACGACGGCGACCGATCGCGGCTCGGCGCCCGAGCCCGCGATCGATCCGGCGGGGATCTCGGCCACCCGGTGCCTCCCGCTCAGCGCTCACCGCGCGAGGCGATGGCGGCGAGGGCGAGCTCTCGATCGGCGCCGGCGTCGGCGAAGCTGCCGGCCAGCGCCAGCGTCTCCACGAGCGCCCCGCTCTTCCGCTCGCCGCGCGCGATGAGGCAGGTGTGGGTGAGCGCGAGCCGGCAGAGCGCGCCGCGCGCGCCGAGCTCGCGGACCAGGAGCTCGGCGACCTCGGCGCCGATCCGCTCCTGCAGCGTGAGGCGATGCGCCAGCGCGTCGAGGACGTGCGCGACCGTGCCGATGCCGGCGATGCGCGAGGTGGGCAGGTACGCCACGAGCCCGATCCCGTGCGCGGGCAGGAGGTGATGCGGGCACGAGGTGGTGACGGCGAGATCGCGGATCACCACCAGGCCCGCGTCGCCCTCGAGCGGGAGCGAGCCGTCGCGGAGCACGGCGGCGGCGTCGATGGCGTGACCCTCGAGGAGATCGTCGGCCCAGGCGTCGGCGACGCGCTGGCCCGTGCCCACGAGGTCGCCCTCGATCTCGTGGCCGAGGGCGCGGAGGAAGTCGTCGATGGCCCGGGCGGCGGCTTTGCGATCGAGCATGGTCGCCTCTTCTCGTCCCCTGGGGGCTCGGCCCCCGAACCCGCCGCTCAGTTGAGCATGCGCTCGCGCGCCTTGCCGAGGGGCTTGCGCGCCGAGAAGCCGGCGTCGAGGTCGTGGTAGAACTCGATCGCCTCCTCGCCGTACCGCCAGCAGAGCCAGACGAGCTTGCCGTCGACGCGCCCGTAGAAATCGCAGAGTCCGACGCGCGGGTCCTTCACCACGGCGCCGAGGTCCTGGACGTCGCGCCAGCCCTCCTCGTACTCCTGGATGCGCGACGCCAGCTCGGTCTTGAGCTCGAGGACCTCGGGGGAGTCGTCCGGCTCGACCTCGATGTCGACCGCCTTGCCGGTCGTCGCGCCGCCGAGCTTGCGCAGCCGCCCGAGGCGGAGCTCGATCTCGCTGGCCCGGAGCATCTGCCGGCCGACCAGCTGCGAGAGCGCCGGCACGAGGGCGTTGGCCTCCTCGATGGTCATGACGCGGGCGTCGGCGGTGGGCATCGATCCGACACGTTAGGCGCGACGGGGAGCCGCGTCGAGCACGTCGGGCCGGGAAGGCCGCGGGGTGCACGGCACGTGGAGGCCGGACCGTTCCGGTCGTCCCACGTCCGGTGCTTCCCCTGCCAGCGCCACCGCACCTCCGCCCCATGGCAGGCGCCGCGGCGCGCGCGAGGCGTCGCGGCAGACCCGCGGCCGCGCCCGGGCTCGATCACGACGCCCTCGTGGGAGGGGTGCCCGCCCGCGCCGCAAGCCCCATCTCGCGCCGCGGCGCGACGGCTTGACGCCGATCACGGTCGGCGCGCCGGGCGATCGCTCGGCGCGCGGCGCCACCCCGCGCCCACGCAAAATGACGGCATGCGCACCGTCCTCTCGTCGGCGCTCGCGGCCGCCGCGCTCCTCGTGGCCGGCCGGGCCGGCGCCTACACGCTGGTCGACTCGCTCAAGGACTTCGCCCCCAAGGGGACGCCCGTCGGCGGGAGCTTCGGCGCGAACGGCTGGACCGTCACGCAGAAGTCGGACCTCGTCTACTACGCGCTGCCGCGCCTGGTGGAGGGATCGATCGAGTTCACCCTCACCGGGATGACGACGTCGAGCCTCGTGCTCGCCGACCACGAGATCTTCGCGATGTACGACGCGGGCTACGGGATCGCCGAGCCCATCAACTACAACCCCGAGTTCAGGGACAACCATTACAAGGCGCTGCTCCGCGTCTACGGCGAGATGGTCCCGGATCGACTGGGCGAGCAGAAGTTCGTGATGCTGATGTGCCCCGACGGCGCGCCGGGCTACGGCGCGTGCGTCTGCCCCAAGAGCTTCTACGACGGCGACGGCTGGTGGGGCGGCGACCCGAGCTGGAGCGGCGCGCCCACGGTGATCAAGATCCGCTGGGGGAACGGCACCGCCACCTACTCGCGCGACGGCGTCGACGTGTGGACCAACGACTACACGCAGTCGGGCCTCGCCTTCGGGCCCTCCGAGCTCCATTTCACCCTCGGCTGCCCGCGCAACGCGGCCATCGGCGACGCCGGGATGCCGATCGGCGCGACGTTCAGCGACGTGGTCGTGCAGGGGATCGAGGGACCGCTCGAGACCTGCGCGGGCGGAGCCGGCGGCTCGGGTGGCGGAGGGTCAGGCGCCTGCGATCCGGCCGCGCCCATCACCGCGGTGTCGCTCACGCCCACCGCCGGCGCCGGGCCGGCGGGCCTCTTCGTGGCCCGGTACGCGCATTGCGAGGGCGCGTCGGCGTTCCGCGTCGTGCAGCTCCTGGTCGGTGATCCCGAGGCGGGCGCCGCGTACGTGGCGCCCGGGTTCGAGGCGTCGCAGCTCCACCTCGGCGGCGGGAGCTGCGTCCCGGGCGAGGCCAAGGTCCTCACCGACACCTACGGCTCGCTCGACTGCGCGGCCACGACGGTCGCGTCCAGCGGCGACGAGATCACGGTCGCGTGGGCGCTCTCGTTCGACGTGGCGACGTTCGCCGGGCCGCGCGGCGTCTGGTTCGACGCGAAGGGCGGCTCGGTCGCGCCCGAGCCGCGCCTCGGCTGGACGCCGATGGGCCAGTTCACGGTGCAGGCGGGGAGCGGCGGCGGAGCAGGAGGGGGAGGCGGAGACGGCGGCGCCGGTCCGGGCCCGAGCGGCTTCGGTGGCGTCGACGAAGGCGACCAGACGTACGGCGGCGGAGCGGTCGACGGCTGCGCCTGCCGCGTTCACGCCGCCGGGACGACGCCGTGGGCCGCGCTCGCGCTGCTGGCCGCGGCGACGGCGGCCCGGCGCCGGCGGGTGCCGCGCCGGAGTTGATCTGGATCAAGACCCCATCGGCCCTCTCGAGGCTCTCACGTCCGCGGGCTCGGAGCCCGTAGGGAGAACCGGCTGTGCCGCCCGGCGGCCCGCAGGGCCGACGGCTGGCGCGAAGGTCTACGACGCCCGAGGCCGCAGGCCGAGGAAGGAGAGAACCTCCGAATGAAGGTCATCATCGTGGGCGGAGTCGCGGGCGGCGCGTCGGCGGCGGCGCGGCTGCGCCGGCTCGACGAGCGCGCCGAGATCGTCCTCTACGAGCGGGGCGAGCACGTCTCGTTCGCCAACTGCGGGATGCCGTACCACATCGGCGGCGTCATCGAGGACAGGAGCCGCCTCGTCCTGCACACGCCCGATTCGATGCGCGCTCGCTTCGACATCGACGTCCGCACCCGCCACGAGGTCGTCGCAGTGCGCCCCGAAGCCAAGAAGGTCACCGTGCGGGACCTGAGAACCGGCGAGTCGAAGGAGGACTCGTACGACTTCCTCATCCTCTCGCCGGGCGCGAAGCCCGTGATCCCGCCCCTGCCCGGGGTCCGCGGCGACCGCGTCTTCACGCTGCGCACCCTGCCGGACGTCGATCGCATCCGCGCGCTCGTGGACGGCGGCGCCAAGCGCGCCGTCGTCGTGGGCGGCGGCTACGTCGGCGTGGAGATGGCCGAGAACCTCGCGGCGCGCGGCGTCGAGGTGAAGCTCGTGGAGCTCGCGCCGCAGGTCCTCACCTTCCTCGATCCCGAGATGGCCGCGCTCGCGCACGAGGCGCTGCGCAGGAACGGCATCGAGCTCCTCCTGGGAAACAAGGTCACCGAGATCACGCCCGGCCGGGAGGCGCCCCTCGGCGTGGTGCTCGCGGGCGGCCGCGTCCTCGACGCCGATCTGGTGCTGCTGGCGATCGGCGTCGTCCCCGAGGTGGGGCTCGCGCGCGACGCCGGGATCGCGCTCGGGCCGAGCGGCGGCATCGCCGTCGACGAGCACATGCGCACGTCGGACGCGTCGATCTTCGCCGTGGGCGACGCCGTCGAGGTGGTGCACCTCGTGTCGAAGGCGAGGACGCGGATCCCGCTCGCCGGGCCGGCGAACCGGCAGGGGCGCATCGCGGCGAACACCATCTGCGGCGTCCCCTCCGGGTACAAGGAGACGCAAGGCACGAGCATCATCCAGGTGTTCGGCCTCGTCTGCGCGGCCACCGGCGCCTCGTCGGCGGCGCTCCGGGCCGCGGGCATCCCGTTCCGGGCCGCGCGGGTGCACCCCTTCGATCACGCCGGCTACTACCCGGGCGCCTCGACGCTGCACCTCAAGATCCTGTACGCGCCGGACGACGGGCGGCTGCTCGGCGCGCAGGCGTGCGGAGAGCACGGCGTCGACAAGCGCATCGACGTGCTCGCGACCGCGATCCGCCACGGCGCCACGGTCCACGATCTCGAGGACTACGAGCTCGCCTACGCGCCTCCGTTCGGCTCGGCGAAGGATCCGATCAACATGGCCGGCTTCGTCGCCGTCAACGATCTGCGCGGCTCGGGCCCGCTCCTCGACGCCGACGCGCTCGCCGGCGAGCTCGCGCGCGGCGCCGTCCTGCTCGACGTGCGCACCGCCGCCGAGCGCGCGCGCGGCGCGATCCAGCCGTCGCTCCACATCCCCATCGACGAGCTGCGCGCCCGGCTCGACGAGCTCCCGCTCGGGCGCACCGTGATCGTCTACTGCGCGGTCGGGCTGCGGGGCTACCTCGCGCAGCGGATCCTGCTCCAGAGCGACCGAAGAGCCTTGAACCTCAGCGGCGGCTACGCGAGCTACCGCCAGTCGTTTCCGGCGGAGCCCGCGGCCGCGGCGTCGAGCCGCGCGGCGCCGGCGCCGACCGACGAGGAGCGGACGGCCCCGCCCACGTAGCGGTCGATCACCGCGCTTGGCCCGGGCCGGCTCGGGTGCTCTCATCGGGCCGGGTAGGCGGGACGATGCTCGACCGGAGGCCGGAGATCCGAGCGAACTGGACGCGGATGCTGCTCGATCACCTCGAGCGGACCCTCGGCAGGCGCCGCGAGGAGGTGCTCGGGAGCTTGGACACGCACGCGCTCGAGCGGGTCCGGAGGGCGGGCCCGCTCGAGTGGCTGCCGGCCGAGATCCATGTGTCGATCGCCGTCGCGCCGCACGCGGTCGTCGGGGCGGATGCGTACCGCGCGCTCTGGCGCGGGATGACGCTCGAGAGCCTCGATCGGCCGCTCTTCCGGCCGCTCGTGGAGGGCGCGCTGGCGGTGTTCAAGGGATCGCCGGCGCGGCTCTTCCGCGTGGTGCCGCACGGCTGGAGCCTCGTCGGCCGACACTGCGGCGAGCTCTCGATCGGCGACGAGAGCGCCCGGGGGCTCGCGATGGTTTGGGACAAGATCCCGCTCCTGTTCCGCTCGGCCGAGCCGTTCGCGACCGCGTGGGCCGGATCGCTCGACTCGGTCCTCGATATCGTGCACCGGGGCGGACGCGTCGCGATGGACGCCTCGCGGCTCGGCGCCGGCCGCGTGCGCTACGAGATCACCTGGTGACCGGCGGCGCGTGCGGCGACGCGCGAGCGCTCGACGGCTAGCCGCGCTACGTCGAACGGAACTCGCAGAAGCCGGTCCCCGACACCGCCGTCCCTCGGCCGAGCTCGCCGTCGAACGAGAACCCGAGGAAGCCGCCGCCGGGCACCACGGGCGCGACCGGCGTCGACGCGCGCGCCTCGTAGCGGAGCGTCTCGCCGCCGGCGCGCATCGCGCCCGTCCAGCGCGCCGGCACGCGGCGGCCGTGCTCGTCGCCCCACGCGAGCACGCGGATCCCGAGGCGCGAGACGCGCGCGCCCGGTCGCCCCGGGAAGCGCGCGCCGCCGTGCGCGCCGACGAGGCCCCCGGGGAGCGAGAGCGCGAGCCCGGCGCAGAACGCGTCGCCTTCGAGCCGGAGCACGTCCCAGTGCCAGCGCGGCGAGAGGCGGAGCACGTCGAGGCGTGTGTCGGCGCCGTGCGCGTGCTCGACGAGGCCGAGCCCCTCCGCGACGCCGTGCGCGCCCTCGAGCCGAAGCGGGCCGAACGCGCTCCAGTACGACAGGACCCGCGGCAGCCGCGCCCACCACACGAGATCGCGGCTCTCGCTCGTGGCGCGGAGCGACGGCGCGGAGAGCGCCAGCTCGAGGCGGGGGAACCCGCCCTGCCACACGAGCCCGGGCGCGCGGATGTCCCAGCCCTCTTCGGCGCGCGCGAGAGCGGCGGCGTCGAGCGGGCGCTCGTGTGTCTCCACCTCGCCAGGGCGGCCGAGGAGCACGAGCGCGCCGCCCGGCCCGTCGATGCCCTCGAGCGCCGAGAGGCAGCGGCGGCGCGGATCGCGGCCGCCCGAGAAGAGCTGCACCTTGCACCAGCGCAGCGACGAGCCCTCGGGGAAGATGCCGATGAGGAAGAACCCCTCCCACGCCGCCGGGGGCGAGCGGCGCCCGAGCGGAGGCGCGCGCACCGTCAGCTCGCCCGGTCGAGCCGGTCGGCGAGGCGATCGGCGGCGCGCGTCGCCAGCGCCATGATGGTGACCTGCGGGTTGACCGCGAGCGAGCTCGGCACCGCGCTGCCATCGGCGACGAAGAGGCCGGGGAGGCCGAAGACCTCGTGGTCCGGGGAGATGACTCCGCGCCGCGACGACGTCGCGATGCGGCAGGTGCCGAGCGGGTGGAACGCGGTGAGGATCCAGTCGCTCGCGGCCGGGCGCGCCGCGGCGAGCCGGCGCAGTCCCTCGGTGGAGCGGATGACGCGGTGGCCGTGGAGCGCGGGGTAGACCTCGCGCGCGCCGGCCGCGAGGAAGATGCGCGCGACGATCTCGGTGCCGCGGCGCAGCCGCTCGCGCTCCTCGCGGCCGAGCCAGTAGAGGACGTTGGGGCGGCCGGCGGGCCCGGGCCGGACCTGCCCGCGCGAGGCGTCCTCGACCATGACGCCGAAGCTGGCGACGCGGTCGTAGGCCTCCATCACGCGCATGAGCTCGTCGCCGACGAAGCCGAACTGCGTGGCGCCGACGTCGATGGGCGCCGAGGCGCCGAGCAGGAGGATGCCCTCGCGCTGGAACTCGTCGACGCAGTAGCCCTGCGGGATCGCCGAGTAGCCGCGGATCTCCTCGTCGAAGAGGGCGCTGACGATCGTCGCGGGGTGGATGGAGAGGTTCTTGCCGACGTGGGGGAGGCCGCGATCGAGGCCCTGCCGCTGGAGCATCAGCGGCGTCATCAGCGTGCCGCAGGCGAGGACGGTGGCGCGGGCGCGGACGGTGACGCGTCGGCCGCCGGCGGCGCGCCCCTCGAGGCCCACGATCCGGCCGTTCTCGAGGAGGAGGCGATCGGCACGCACGCCGGTGTAGAGCGCGGCGCCGCTGCGGAGCGCGGCGGGCACGTAGGAGACGTTGGTGCTGCGGCGCGCGTCGGTGGGGCAGCCCATGTCGCAGACGCCCGAGCCGTCGCAGCCCGGCGCGTTGCGGCGGAGGGGATAGTGCGAGTAGCCGAGCACGTCGCACCCGCGCGCGACGACGCGGGCGGCGCCGCCGAGGTAGCGCGCGTCGGCGACCTGGACGTCGAGCTCGCGCTCCACCCGCTCGAAGTAGGGCGCGAGGCCGTCCGGCGAGAGGTCGGCGAGGCCCTCGTCGCGCACCCAGCGCTCGAGCACCCAGCTCGGCGTCCGCCAGCAGGTGCCGGTGTTCACCGCGGTCGATCCGCCGACGAGCCGGCCGCCCGGGATCGGGATCACGGTGTTTCCGACGGCGCCGATGGTGCCGCGAGCGCGGTAGAAGCGGGTGATGTTCTCGATGGCGCCGCCGGTGAAGTCGTCGCGCTGGTGGTAGGCGCCCTCCTCGATCATCACCACGGCGTGGCCGCGCTGGGCGAGCTCCTTCGCGATCACCGCGCCGCCGGCGCCGGTGCCGACCACGACCGCGTCGCACTCCAGCTCGACGTCCTCGGCGAGGTCCTCGCCGCGGGTCACCTGCGCCATCCAGCGCGCGTGCTCGGCCTTGGCGTGGAAGCGGAACGCCGCCCCGAAGTGGGCGTAGATCGCGGGATCGTCGAAGTAGGCGACCTTGAGCGGCGAGGTCAGCGCCAGCGCGAGCGTCCGCTCGGCGACGTTGCCGCGATCGCTCCAGCGGGCGAGGAGCTCGGCGCCCTCGCCGGGCGTGAGCTTGGAGAAGGGGCGGCCGACGTGCGAGGGGCGCGAGGCGTGCTCGAGCACGCGCAAGAGGCCCCCGTAGTGCGCGGGCGCGCGCTTGCCGAAATGGAGGAGCAGCTCCTCGAGGCGGTCGACCGTCTCGGCGTCGGCGCACGGGAAGACGCGGCCCGCCGGGAGGAGGGCGCGGGCGAGCGCGAGCGCGGTGGCGCGCTCTCCGGCGGAGAAGCGCGCCCCCTCGCGCGGGGGCGGCGGCGCAGGCGAAGCGGCGGCGGGCTCCGCTTCAGCGAGCATGCGCGAGCTCGCCGCGCGTCAGCCGGAGGCTCCCGAGGAGGCCGGCCAGGTGACGTCGGAACGAGAAGCGCAGCACCGCCTTGCCCCAGAGCTTGCCCTCGGCGTCGACGATCTCGCCGGGCAGCGTCGTCCAGCCGCGCGAGAAGGTGAGGCCGCCGATCGTCTTGTGCCCGTCGAAGGTGTACGTCTTCCCGTCGTCGGCGCGCATCTCGAGGACGTAGCGCAGGCGCCGCCGCACGAAGGGCGAGAGCTCGAGCCGGCCCTTCGCGGGCGCGTGCTTGGCGAGCCCGTCGATGCGCGCATGCCCGGCGGCCTCGCACACCGCGGTGCCTCGCAGGTCGAGGACGTCGGGCGCCTCGATCTCGAGCTCGAACCGGAAGGGCCGGTCGAACGTCTCGCCCTCGCGCTGGACCGAGCCCTCCATCACCTCGTGGAACCGGAAGCCGACCATGGCGCCTCCTTTCGTTCTACATTCATAGAACGAACGGAACGCCGAGGGAAGGGGCGTCTGAGGTGGCCGGAGGCGATGCGCTGAACGACCCCGCTCGATGTTAGTGTTGATAACATTCGTCGGAGGCGCCGACGAGGAGGGACATGGTCGGCCTACCGCCGGCATCATCCCCTGACCGTCAGGGGCAGGCGGCGACGCCGTTCGCCGCGCCCGGCGTGGGCGCGCCGACGGCGAACTTGGAGCCGTTCTTCCGGCCGTCGCCGCAGCGCTGGATCGATTGCGTCTCGGAGGCGGGGTTCGCGCCCTCGTCCACCTGGACCCGGCCCGGCGTGCCCACCGGACCGATGAGCGCGTCGAGGAGCTGGGCGTCGTCGGCGTCGGCGGTGTCGTAGACGAGCGCGTCGATGAGCCCGACCGCGGTGACCGGCGTCGCGTTGACGCCCGACGTGACGAAGCTCGCGGCGGGCGCCTGGTAGACGCCGACCGCGTCCTGGCCGTTCTGGAGGAAGTTGTTCGCGAAGG
Organism: uncultured Polyangiaceae bacterium; assembly: GCA_964372055.1. Lineage (GTDB taxonomy): Bacteria > Myxococcota_A > Polyangia > Polyangiales > Polyangiaceae > CAYJPW01. The sequence continues at coordinate 1,499 of CAYJPW010000196.1, read as the reverse complement.
TCACGGCGGGCGCCGGCACGACGCCGCTGTTGCCGGTCAGCAGCATCCCGTTCGCGTCGGTCGTGCCGGCGAGGTTCAGGGCCCCGTAACAGAGGTCGTTGGAGCCGTTCCAGAAGACGAGCGTGTAGCCCGAGAGGCTCACCCCGGGCACGCCCGTCGCGATCTCGACGAGCTCGAGCGTGTCGGTCCCGGCGGTGTCCGAGTCGAGCTCGTTGATGAGGAGGTGGATGACCGTGAGGCCGAACGGCGCCGTCGTCCCGTTCGGCGTCACGACCACGAGGTCCTGGGCGCCGAGAGGGACGTTGTCCGGGAGCGCGGTGATGGTGATCTGGTTGTTCGAGTCGACCGTGAACGGCACCGAGACGCCGCCGATGGTCACCGTCGTCGCGCCGGTGAAGCCGGCGCCGCTGATGACGAGCTTGCCGCCGTGGGTGATCACCGGGAAGTCGACGCTGCCGACGTTCACGAGGACGCACGCCGGGCTCGCGGCGCAGTCGGCGTCGGCGCAGTCGGCGACGCCGTCGCAGTCCTCGTCGAGACCGCCGCTGCAGACGAGCTCGGTCGCGCCGCCGGGGCAGGCGCAGACGCCGCCGCTGCAGACGCTGCCGAGACCGTCGCACGCCAGCGTGTCGCAGAACGGATCGGCGCAGTCGGCGAGGCCGTCGCCGTCGTCGTCGACGCCGTTGTCGCAGACCTCGGGGCACTGGGGCGTGTCGGAGCAGTCGGGATCGGCGCAGTCGATGAGCCCGTCGCCGTCGTCGTCGAGGAGATCGTCGCAGACCTCGCTCTGCAGGTTCGCCGAGCCCGGCGTGAGCAGGACCGTCGCGAACCAGTCCGACGCGTCGTCGCCCGTGTCCTGCCCGTTCGGGAAGCGGATGATCGACTTCACGGGCGCGCTGTCGTCGGAGGCGGGCGTCGGGTTGCCGGCGACCAGCGAGACGTTGAGGGCAGCGAACGTCGCCGAGCCCTCGTACGAGATCGCGTCCACGACGAACGAGCTCGAGGGCTCGTAGACGATGACGCCGTCGCCCTCGGGGAGCCCGCCGTTCTGCATCGCGCCGGCGGGGAGGTTGATGACGGTCGCGCCCGGATCGATGCCCACGAGGGCCGAATTGGCGGCCACGAGGTAGGCGCCGGCCGCGAGCGTGCCCGAGAGCGGCAGCTCGAGGTACGCCTGGCCGTTCGCGCCGTTGACGAGCGCGAGCGAGAGCCCGTCGAGCGAGACGGGCGTCGCGCCCCCGTTGAAGAGCTCGATGAACTCGGTCGTGTCGACGCTCGGCTGATCGTAGTCGACCTCGTTGATGCGGAGCCCCGTGCTGCACGCGACGTGCGCCGCGCAGTCGGCGTCGGCGCAGTCGTCGAGGAGATCGCCGTCGTTGTCGGTGCCGTCGGTGCAGATCTCGAGGAGCATCGCCCCGCCGGCGCCGCCGGTGCCGCCGCCCACGCCGCCGCCGCCGGTGCCCGCGCCGCCGTTGCCGCCGGTGCCCGCCCCGCCGCCC
>CAYJPW010000195.1:876-18973 GCA_964372055.1 uncultured Polyangiaceae bacterium | reverse complement strand
GCTCGAGGAGGCCCGCGTCGACGCGCTCGCCCAGCGCGATCAGGCGCTCGCCGACGCCGCCCGGGCGCGCCAGGAGCGCGAGGAGTCCCGGCTGGCGCTCGGCGCCGAGATCTCGGCGGCGCGCGAGGCGCTGGTGTCCGCGGCGGCGCGCGCGGAGCGCGAGGCCCGCGCCAACCTCGAGGCCAAGCTCGCCGAGGCGCGCGCCGAGCAGTCGAGGGCCCTCGCCGAGGCGCGACGGCAGCTCGACGCCGATCTCGCCGCGGCGCACGCCGAGACGGCCGCCGCGATCGCCTCGTCGGAGGAGTCGAGGAGCATCGTGCGCGACGCCGAGCTCGCGCGCCAGCGCGCCGAGCGCGCCGCGCGCGACGCGATCCAGAAGGTCGAGGAGCGCGCCTCCCGCCAGGTCCTCGAGGCGACCCGCGCCCGGGACGCCGCGGCGGCGGATGCCGAGCTCGCGCGCGCGCGGATCGAGCGCGAGCGCGAGGCCGCGCTCGAGGGTCTCCGCGCCGTTCACGCCCGCGAGGCGGCCGATCTCGCGCGCGGACGTGACGAGGCGCTGGCGGCGGCGGGGAGCGCCCGCGAGGCGATCGCCGCCGCCGAGGTCCGCCACGCGCGCGAGGTGGACGAGCTCACGGCGCGGTGGACCGCCGACGTCGCCGCCGCCCGCGCGGCGGCGGCCGAGGACGCCGAGGCGCTCGCGAGCGCGCGCGCGGCAGGCTTCGAGGCCGGTCGTGCGGCCGCCGAGGTCGGGCTCGGCGAGCTCGAGCGGGCGCTCGGCGAGACGCGCGCCGATCTCGAGATCGAGCGCCGCAAGCGGCTCGAGGAGCAAGGTCAGGCGGCGGCGCTCGTCGACGCCCTCGAGGCCCTCGCGGCGTCGCGGCTGGAGGCGGTCGAGTCGCTCACGCAGGAGCTCGACGGGGAGCGCGCGCTCGCCCCCGCGCGGGAGGCGGACCTCGTCGTGCTCCGGTCCGAGATCGCCGCGCTGCGCGCCAGGCTCGACGACGAGGTCGCCCGCGGACGGGCCGCCTCCGAGCAGCTGGAGCGCAACCGCACGCTGCTCGACCGCGCGCGGGCGACCCTCGCCGAGCTGCTCAAGGACGGTGACTGAAGAGCCGTCGGACGTGCGTCCCACCGACTTCGGTCGGCGCCCGAGGTCCCCACCGACGCCACTCCCGAGGTCCCGACGCCTCTTCGGCCCGGGGGCGCGGCGGCAGAGCCCCCGCTCGCGACGGAGCTCGCGCGCGCTCAGTCGCAGCGCTTCAAGAACTTGCCACACGCCTTGGGCACGAGGACGAAGCTGACCGTCTCGCTCGCGCCCGGCGTGAGCGTGACGATGCGCGATTGGGTGCGGTGGCGCGCCTTGATCCCGGTCACCACGTACTCGCCGGGCGGGAGCCGCTGCGGCTTGCCCATCTCGGTGAGCCGACCCTTCACGAGAACGCCGTCGCATTCGGGCGCGCACTGGACCGTGAGCTCGGCGTCGCCCTCGGCCGGCGCGGCGCTGCCGGAGCCGGCCGCGGTCGCGCTCGGCGCCATCGGCTGCTCGGAGGGCGGCGCCGCGGGGGTGGGACTCGCCGCGGTTGCCGGCGGGTCCACCGCCGTCGCGCTCGACGCCGCCGCTCCCGATGCGGCGCCGAGGCGGAGCGCGAGCGGGATGCCGGCGGCCAGCACCAGCGCCCCCGCCGCGACGATCGCGATGGCCGCGCCGCGGCGCGCCACCCTGGGCGGGCGCTCGGTCGGCGTCTGGCTCCGCGCCGGAGGCGGTGGCGCGACCGGCGGCGGCCCGAGCTCGAGCGAGATCGGAACCTGATCGGCCGGGCTGCCGGGGGCCTGGGCCGGCACCGCCACGTCGGCGAACCACGCCGCGGGATCGGGCGCGACGCCGGCCGAGCTCGGGGGCACCGCCGTCGAGCCCACGATGGCGGGCGCCGGCGGCACCGGCGCGGGCGGCTCCGGCACGGGCGACGTCGGCACCGGCGACATGCGCGGAGGCGTCCACGGCGGAGCCGCGGGCGGCGGCGACGCCATGTGCGCGACGGCCGACGACGCGGGAGGCGGTCCCATCCCCGGGAAGCCGCCGTCGACCGGGGGCGAGGGCGCGACCGGCGCCGCCAGCCAAGCGGGCGGCGGGGGCACGAGAGGCGCGGCCACCGCCGCGACCGGGAGCGCGCGCTCGATCGCAGCCCTCTCGCTCGGCGGCGCGCCCAGCGCCTCGCGCACCGCCGCGGCGAGCTCACCGAGGCTCGCGAACCGCTGGCCAGGATCGATCGCCAGCGCCCGCCCGAACACCTCGTCGAGCCCCGCCCCGAGCGAGACGCCGAGATCGCCGGCTTCTGCGCTCACCGCGACGCGCGGCCCGCCGAGCTCGCTGCGCCATGCGCGCTCGTCGAACGGCTCCTCACGGCAAGCGCGCCAGTAGCTCCGCCCCGTCATCGCGAAGAAGGCGACGAGCGCGGCGGCGAACACGTCCGACGCCGCGCTGCCGGCGCCGCCGGGCGCGGCCTGCTCCGGCGCCAGCCAGGGCGCCGATGCGCGGTCGAAGCCGGCGGGATCGAGCACGCCGCGCGCGGGCGTCGCCCCGAAGTCGGCGACGCGCACCCGAGCCGCCGGCGGCGGACCGACGAAGACGTTGGTCGGCTTGAGCGAGAGGTGGGAGATGCCGGCGTCGCGCGCGGCGTCGACGGCCTGGGCCATGCCCTCGAGCATCGCGAGCATCTCCCCCTCGGTGAGCGGGCAGAGCTCGACGAGCTGCGCGAGCGAGGGGTGGTCGCTGAGATCGGTGACGCTGTACGGGGCGCCCGTGGGCCCGTCGCAGCCGCTGTCGACGACCTCGAGGACCGTGGCCTGCGGGAGCGAGCTGACGACGACCTCGGCGCGCCGGACGGCGGCCACGACGTCCTGGCGCGCGAGCAGCGAAGGATCCCAGAGCTTCACCGCGACGTGGCGGTTCGGCACCGTGATGGCGTGGTAGGTCGTGGTCGCCCCGCGGCCGCCGAGCACCGACTGGATCGCATAGCGCCCGGCGACGATCTGGCCGGCCAGCAACGAGCTCGCGCTCACTCCGCCGCCCTCCGAGGCGACGTGCCCGGCAAGCGCCTGCGGTGACGTCCCATCGCGCTCTTCACTTCGACGAAGGCGGCTTGCGCGGCTCGCCGGCGCTCGCCCCGCGCGCCGGGGCGATCGGGTCGAGGAGGGCCGCGATCTTCTGCGAGAGGCGCGGTTTGTACCCCGACAGCACGCCGGGGCCGGCGGCGGGGGGAGGCGCCGCCGCCTGCGCGCGGCGCAGGTGGGGGCGCGCCAGGAAGAGCGCGTACGACGCGTACTCGTAGAGGCTCGCGGCGAGCGCCTCCTCGGCCTCGCGCGGGTCGGCTGCCCTGGCGACGTTCTCGGCGATGCGGCGGGCGTCGAGCGTGCCGTCGTCGGCCGGTCCGGCGCCCTCGAAGGCCTGGCGGTAGTACTCCTTGTTGGCCGCGAAGGCGGTGAGCTGCTGGCGGACGGCGTCGCCCTCGTCCATGGCGTCGAGCTCGCGCAGGATGAGCGAGACCGCCTGGTTGTAGACGCCGACCGCGGCGGCGGGGCCGAGGCGCGGCGGGCGCACCGCGACGTGCCCGGACTGCACCAGCTGGAAGAGCGCGCGCGACACCTCGAAGTCGCCGCGCCCGAGGAGCCGGCAGAGATCGGCCACCGATCGGCGCCCGTCGATCGACGCGTAGACCTGGAGCGGATCGGCCTCGGGCGGCTCGCGCCCCGCCGCGCGCACCGGCACGTGCTTGTCCGACGGGATCCGGGACTGGAAGTACCGGGTCTCGTGCATGCGGCGCACGCCCTCGCGGATGAGGTTGCTCACCGAGAGCTTCTGGCGCGCCCAGAGCGTCGCGTCGTCGAACGACTCGAGGAAGTAGAACATCCCGCCGCTCACGAGGACGAGCCCGTAGAAGATCTCCTCGATCTGCCGGCCCATCATCTCGAACAGCTTCTCGCGCGAGACCAGCCCCGCGCGCACCGCGGCCTCGCCGAAGCGCATCGCGCTCGCCGCCGCGGTGTCGGCGCAGCTCTTCGCCTGCTCCTCGGTGAGCACGCCGTGGCGGTGCAGGACCTGCCCGAGCCGCTCGGTGGGGACCGTCGAGTGGGCGCCGATCACCGCGCCCTGGTCGAGGTAGATGGAGCGGCTCGAGCCGCCGTCCATCGCGAACAGCTCCCCGCGATACCCGGCGTGCCCGATGAAGGAGATGACGTCGCAGAGCGCGCCCGGGCCTCGGATTTCGCCGGAGAGGATGCAGCTGCGCGCGTCGCGCTCGGCTCCCGCGCCGGCGTGCCGCATCACCACCAGATGCGGCGGCGCCGGCAGCACCTGGAAGACCCCCTCGCGGGCCTGCAGACGAAGCAGGGCCGTGTCGCCGAGCGGCCGCACCGCGCCGCTGGCGTCGATGACGGCGAGGTTGTCCTCGGGCTCGCGCATGGCCCCCGAGGATACCGCGCCGCGTCCGCCTGGCCCAGCGCTCGGCAGAACGTCGGGCGATCGACCCGACCGAATCGAAGCGGAGGCGGGCGTCTTGCCGGCGAGAGCCGCCCGAGTTGCCCGGGAGGATCTTGGGGCGTTGGCCCCCAAGCAGGAGGCCAACGCCCGGATCTCACCTCCGGCAGGGATCGCCGGAGACGCGCCCGCCGCCGTCGACCGGCATGCCGGCGACCGGCCTTCCCCGGAGCGTGGCGACCGCGAAGACGGTGCGCCGGTTCTTGGCGCGCGCCTCGGCGGTCTCGCCGCGCGCGAGCGGCCGGCTGGAGCCGAACCCGACCGGGATGACCCGGCGGCAGTCGACGCCCGCGGCGACGAGCCACCTCGCCACCGCGAGGGCGCGCGCCTCGGAGAGCTTCTGGTTCATCTGCGCCGCGCCGCGATCGTCGGTGTGGACCTCGATGCGCAGGAGCGTCACGTCCGGATGGCTCTTGAGGAGATCGCGCAACGCCGAGAGAGGGCGCTGGCTCTCCGGGGACAGCGTGTCCCTGCCGGTGAGGTAGAGCACCGGGCCCGGCACGCGGATGTCGCTGCCCACGATCTCGGCCTCGGTGGCGGCGCTCGCGGGCTCGTCGGTCTCGCCCTCGGCCCCCGCGGGGCTCGCGTCGACCTTCGCCGCCGGCGGCGCCGTGCCCAGCTCCGGCGGCGGCTGCACGGCCACCGGGTCGACGACGACGACCGGGATCGAGGGCGCCGGCGGCGCCGTGGCGCACGCGCCCGCGAGGAGGACCGACGCGACCAGCAGCGCCCGCGCCATGGAGCTCGCTACGGCGTGGAGACGACGCGGAGCCGCGTGCGCTCGCCCGCCGCCGCGCCGGAGGACCCGCCGATCCTCGCGCGCGGGGCCGGGGGCGCCGTCCAGGCGGCGAAATCGTCGGGCAGCGGACCGGGGAGCGTGGGCTGGACGTTGCGCTCGAGGAGCTGGAAGTCGTGCCGCGCGGTGAGCGCGAGCGGCAGCTTCTTGCCGGGCCCGCCCTGCGCGTACCAGGCGCGCGCCGCCTGGACGTTGTGGATGAGCACGGGGTGCTGCGGATCGCGCTTGGCCGCCTCGGTGAAGCGGTCCTGCATGCCCTCGAGGTCGCCGCGCTGGAACGCGATGCACGCGAGGTAGTTGAGCGCGAGCCCCGGCGCGGGATAGCCGAGATCGAGCGCGCGGCGGAGGTGATGCTCGGCCTCGTCGAGCCGGCCGGCGTGGAAGAGCGCGCCGGCGAGATCGACGTGCGCGGCGTGATGATCGCCGAGCCGCTCGAGGATGGCGCGGTACTCGGGCTCGCCGGCGCGGTAGTGCTCGCGGATGCCTTTGTTGCGCTGGAACCACTCGCTCATCAGCCGCGTGTCCTCCTCGGAGGCGTCGAACGGCGTCTTCAGCTCCTGGAAGTCGCCCTCGAAGTAGACCTCGCGGTCGAGCCACCCGGCCTTCTCGGCGTCGTCGAAGTCGCGCGTGCCCGGGTAGATGGACAAGCACGAGAAGATCGTCTGGTGCGGCTTGGCGATGTCGAGGAAGGCGAGCGTCTCCTCGAACGTCTCGGCCGTTTCGCCGCGGTTGCCGAGCATCATGTAGAAGCGGACCTCGACGCCGTACTTCTTGGCGAGATCGGCCGACTCGATGATCTTCTTGACCGTGATCTTCTTGTCGATGCTGCTGAGGATCTTGGGCGAGCCCGACTCGACGCCGAGGCTGAGGCGCTGGCAGCCGGCGAGGCGCATCTCGCGCACGAGGTCCTCGCCGAGGACGTCGACCCTCGTGTCGCAGCTCCAGAGGAAGCGCAGCTTGCGCTCGCGGATGCCGCGGCAGATGTCGAGGACGCGCTTGCGGTTGGTGGTGAAGGTGTCGTCCTTGATCTGGACCATCTTGACCGGGAGCCGCTCGACCGTGGCCTCCAGCGCGTCGAGCACGTAGGGCACCGACTGGCCGCGGAACCCGCGGCCCCACGTGGTCTCGGCGCCGCAGAAGGTGCATGCCCAGGGGCAGCCGCGCGAGGTCATCACGATGTGGGTATCGAAGTAGTCGTGCGGCGACGCGAGCGTGTCGAGGTCGGCGATGGCCTCGCGGTGCGGGCCGGTCTCGATCGCGCGAGGCGCCCCGCTCGGGGCGTCCGCCGCGCCGGCGCGGCGGTAGACGGTGCCCGGGATGCCCTGGGTCGGCCGGCCGTGCTCGAGGCGCTCGACGAGCTCGAGGAGCTGCTGCTCGCTCTCGCCCACCGAGACGGTGTCGATCGCGGCGTGGTGCGCGAGCATCTCGGCGGCGAGCGGCGTCGCGTGCGGGCCGCCGACGAGGATGTGCGCCCGGGGGTGGTGCCGGCGGATGCAGTCGGCGACGAGCGCGACGCCGCGGCGGTTCGCGGTCCAGCAGGACATTCCCCAGAGCTCGGCGTCGAGCGAGCGCACCACCTCCTCGACGCGCGACCAGGCGAAGGCGGAGAGGTTCAAGACCTTCACCTGGTGACCGGCGCGGATCGCCTGCGCTCCGAGCGAGAGGATCCCGTACGGGATCTGGTGGAAGTCGGGATCGAGATCGCCCTCCTGGTACTCGGCGGGCGGACCGTCGCCGCACGTGTCGGCGGGCTCGCCGGGCGCAGCGATCTTCCAGGGCGGCGGGTAGACGAGGGCGATGCGCATCGGATGGGCCTCGGTGCGAGTCCCCCATTCTACGGGAAGCGCGGGCCCGCGCCGCTCAATCTGCGCGCCCGGCGGCCGCGCGCCGGCCCGGCGGCGCGGCCGGCCCTCGACGCCGCGCGCCCGGACGCCGGCTTTCGGCCTCCGCGCGGCACCGGCGTTGCAGCGCCCGGCGCGAGGAGGCGCAGCAAATGACACCCGCTCTCTCGACGACCGCATGGGTCCTCCACGATCTCGGTCTCGCCACCGGCTTCGGCGGCTCGCTCTTCGGCAAGATGGCGCTGCACCCGGCGGTGCGCGACATCGCCTCGAAGGACGAGCGCGGCCGCGTCGTCAGCGAGGCGTGGAAGGGGTTCAGCCCGCTCAACGCCATCGCGCTCGGCACGATGGGCCTGACGTGGGCCGTCGGACGCTCGCTGCTCACCGGCCGCGAGATCGACCGCAGCACGCGCAAGCTCGTGACGGCCAAGGACGCGCTCGTCGCGACGGCGATCGCGACCGGCTTCGGCTCGATGCTCGCCGGCTACGCCCTCTCGCGCTCGGCCGCCGGCCAGCCGCCCGCGCTCGAGTCCGGGGAGGCGACCACGGCCGAGGCGCCGCGGCGCTCCAAGGCGCTCCGCAAGGTCTCGAGCTCGCTCGGGCTCCTGAACCTGATCGCCGGCGCCGGCGTCATCGGCATCACCGCGGTGCTCGGCATGAAGGCGGGCCGCTCGCACCGCTTCCCGATCGTCTCGCGCTTCCTGCCGTGAGCGCGGCGGGCTCGCGCCGCCGCGCGGGCCCTCGCCGCCGGCGCACCTCGCGGTCGTCGCCGCGCCGTGAGCTCGCCGCGGCGGTCGCGGGCCGCGCCGGCGCTCACGCGCTCGGGTCGATGTAGAGGAAGTCGCCCGGCACGGCGAGGCGATAACCCTCGTCGGCGAGATCGACGCGGAGGCCGGTCTTCTCGAGGAGCACGCGCAGGCGCCGGCACGACGCCCGATCCCCAGCGCGCCGCCGCGGCGTACGCGAGCGCCGACTTGCCGACGCCGGCGACGCCGTACACGAGCGCGACCGGCACCTGCGTCCGCGAGGCAGCGAGCCTCGCGAGCGGCTCGTCACGACCGACGAAGATCGGAGACGGAGACGGCGCCGGCCAGCGCTGCACGTCCCGATGGTAGTGGATTCGCTGGGTCGGGGTGGCCTGCAAGTAGCGCACCCGCGATCGCCGGCCGCGATCCTCGGGGAAAGCGGGGCGCGGACGCCGCTCATGACCGTCGCCTCTCCCTGCCGGGAAGCATTTCGGATATCACCCGTACGATGGACGGTCCGCCGTCCGGCGGCGTGGCTCAAAAAACCGGGGAGACGAACCATGATCATGGCACTGCTTGCGGTCGCCGGGCTGGCGAACCTGATCACCTTCATCATCGTGCTGATCAGGCTGTTCAAGGAGGAGGGTGCCGGGAAGGGGATCCTCGGCCTCATCTGCGGGATCTACACGTACTGGTGGGGGTGGAAGAACGCGACCCGCCTCGACATGGCGGACGCGCAGGCCGGCAAGAAGGGCCCGCTCACCTACAAGAACGTGATGCTGGTCTGGACCGTCGCGCTCCTGATCCAGATCGTCCTGAACCGCGTCGCGGCTGCCTGACAGGCAGCGGGCTCGAAGGCAGCGCGGCGGGTGCGATGCACTCGCCGCGTTGTTCTTTTGTGCGCTCCGTTCGCCGCCTTGCCCAGCGATGGTCCAGCGCGCCGGCAATTGACCCGACCGAAGCGAAGCGGAGGGCGGGTGTCCGGGCGGCGAAGCCGACCGGCAATTGCCCTGGCAGAGAGGGTGTCCAGGCGGCGAAGCCGACCGGCAATTGCCGGGGGGGCCGGAGCCCCCATGTAAAAAGCCAGAGGCCGGGACCGCTCGGGCCCCGGCCTCTCGATTCGTTTCGACTGGCTTGGGCTACTTCTTCGTCTTGGGCGGCGGCGGCGCGGCCGGCTTGGCCGTCGAGGGCGCCGCCGTCTTCGCGGGCGTCGCGGTCGCCGCTGCGGTGCCGGTGGACGCCGGGGTGGCGGTCGCCTTCGCGGTCGCGGCGGCGGTCGCCGCGCCGGTGGCGGCGGCGGTCGCCGCGGCCGTGGTGCCCGGCTTGGTCGTCGTGCCCTTCGTCCCGCCCTTGGTCGGCACCACGGCCGAGGGCTTGTTCGTCGCGACGGCGGCGGTGTCGGCGGGCGCAGCTCCCGTCGCCTCCGGCGCCGCGCTGTCGGCGGTGGCGGTCGCGCTCGACGAGTCGCCGCCGCCCATCATGCTCGAGACGACGCCCATGGCGATGCCGACGACCATCGCGCTCGCGCCCACGATGAGCGCGATCTTCGAGCCCTTCATGGCCGACGCGAGCAGGTCGTCGCGCGTCTTGTTCGACATGATGAGCGCGCGCCAGCTCGGCGCCGTGATCGCGCCGCCGCCCTCGGCGGCCTTGCCGCAGACGTAGAGGCGCTGCTGCATCGGGAGGACCTTCTCCTCGACCTGGTACTTGGTGCCGATCGAGAGCAGGCCGGTGGAGACGCGGTACTGGCCGAACATCAGGTCGCCGCCGGTGATCCCGGCGATGAGGCCCGTGCTCTTGGTCTCGCTCTTCGACTGGCTGGGCTCGAAATCCCCGCCCTCGCGCGCGTCGACCCACACCGGGCCCGTGCCGTCGTCGATGGCGAACTGCGCCGCCACCTTCTGCTTGTCGATCTCCTTGCTCTTCTCGGAGTCGCCGTCCTTCCACGTCGCCGTGCACTTGATCTCGTAATAGAGGCACGGGACGCCGCTCATGGGCGAGATGAGCGGCTGCTGGCAGGTGACCCCGCCCTGCGCCGAGATGGCGCCTCGATTCCCGGCGACCTGGGGGCCCTTCGACGCGGCGTCGCCGGTCGAGACGAGCGGCGCGTCCATGACGCGCCCCGCCTTGAGCTTCTCCATGATGCCGTAGATGAGGCCGACGATACCGATGAGGATGAGAATAGAGGCGACAGCCACCATGGAAAGAGCTCCTCTTCCGTGCGCAACCGCGCAGGGGCGGATGAATACCAGAGCGCGACACGCCCTCCAACGGCTTCGAGGGCGGCCACGTAGTACGCGTGACAACCCCGTCCACCTTCCCTCCCGCCCCTCCCGCCGCTGCAGGCGGGTGGTGGACGCGCACGCGAGCATGGACGTGGACGTGGGCGGCGCCGTGGACCCGGACGCCGGCGCCGCCCAACCCGGGATTCGGTTGTCTTGTTCAGGCCTTGAGACCTGACCCCGGCGCTGGGGAGAACGGCGCTTGGTTCACGTCCTCGTCGACGTCCACGACGGGGTGAGGGCGGGGGGTCAGAGCGGCCCGGGCCTCGGCTCCTGCCGGTCGTCGTGACCGAAATCACCGCGGATCGGCGTCGACGGCGCCGCGCGGACGGGCTCGCGTCCGCGCGCCGGCACCGCCGCTCCGGCGCGCGGTGACCGCGGCGGCGCTGCGCGCTCGAGCCGCTCAGAACCGGAGGCCGAGGACGAACGCCTCCCAGCGAGGCTTGAACGCGTCCATGTCGGGCTCGCCGAGCACGCGCTTGAGCGTCTCGTAGCCCGTGGGATCGGCCGCGTGCGCGGCGCGGGCCTCGCGGTAGAAGCGCGTGAGGAGACCCTGCTCCTGGAGGTAGTAGAGGAGGTAGCGCGACTGCGCGTAGTTGGTCCCCGGATCGTCGTCGTAGAACGCGCGCGACTTGGCGTCGGTGAGCTCCTTGAAGCTCGGCACCCGGCCGGCGCGGATGGCGGCCTGCAGGCCGGCGAGGCGCCAGTTGGTGCGACCGACGATGTGGCCGCCCTCGTCCGCCGACTGCTCGAAGAGCGAGCCGAGGCCCTCGTTGAGCCAGGGCGGGGCGCCGGGCAGATCGGCCTCGACGAACGGGTGCACGATCTCGTGGACGAGGGTGCCGCCGCCGGTCGAGATGTTCATGACCAGCGCGCCCTGCGCCGACGAGTAGTAGCCGTACGGCGTCGTGGGGCGCTCGCCGAAGAGCGCGAGGGCGTTGTCGCGGTAGCTCGGACCGTCCTTGAAGAGCCAGATGTCGAGCACCTTGCGCGGCTCGGTCGCGAAGAAGTCGGCCTTGAGGCGGCTCACGGCCCAGCGGACCGTGTCCTCGGCCCGCGCGCGCACCACGGCGGGCGCGTCGTCGCCGATGACGACGAACGGCGGCTCGATGACCACCGTGAACCCGCGCGGCACGCGCTTCTTGAGCTCCATCATGTGCTGGGCGAGCGCGGCCGGCGAGATCCCCGCGCGCGGGGGCGGCGTCCGGAGCTCGCCGGGCTCGAGGCGGAAGCGGATCACGGTCCAGCGGTCGTCGCGGTAGGGCAGCGGCCAGCGCCGGAAGAGCGTCGCGCGCGCCATCCGGCGGTATCCGCCGCCGTCCTCGGCGGGCTCCTGGTAGACGATCTCGTCGGTCGCGGCGTCGTAGCCGACGACGAGACGGAAGTGCTCGCTCGAGCCGGGGCCGTCGCCGTAGTGCATGCACAGGATCGAGGGAACGCCCCGCTCCAGATCGGCGTGGACCGCGGCGAGCTGCGCGTCGAGCCCGGGCCCCGGCTGCTGCGCATCGACGGAGTACCAGACCTCGCCGACGCGGAAGCCGAGCGCCTCGAGCGCGGTCTTGAGCTCGCGCGTGGTCGCGCCCCTGGCGAGCGCGGGATCGACGCCGGAGACGTCGAAGACGGCATCCTGGTCGACGCTCTTGCCGAGCCGCCGCAGCGCCATCTCGGCGCACGCCTCGCCGCAGAAGTCCGGCTTCTGGCGGACGAAGGGGTAGCCCTCGAGGATCACCGTCTTGGCGAGCGGCGCGCCCAGCGGCGGGGCCGGAGCCGTCGGGGGCGACGCGACGGCGGCGGCGCCCGGCGCCTCGGGCGGCAGGCCGGGCTCGTTGCACGAGAGGAGCGCAAGAGCGCCGACCGCGAGGGCTCGCAAGCTCACCATCGACCTCCTTCGACCCAGCCCGACCGGGTTCCTTGGTGACCTCGCCGGGGCACGGCCGAGTGTGACACGCGTCGCGCGTCGCCCCGGCGCCCGCCGCCGCGAGCTTGACGCTGCGGCACCGGGCCGGTCTGCTGGCCCGGGAAATGGTCGCCGCTGCGTTCGCCGCCTCGCCTCCGCCCGATGCCCTCACCTGCCCTCGCTGCGCCGCGCCTGCGACCCCGGGGCCAGAGGCGCAGGCTTGCACCCGGTGCGGCGGCGCGTTCGCGCTCTACGCCGGCGCCGCGCTCGACGGCGCGGTGCGGCCGCCGCCCATCGATCCCGGCGCGGAGCGCGTCAAGGTCCGGTCGGCGGCGGTGGTGACCTACCGGATCGGCATGCTCGATCCGCAGGGGGTGTCGGAGGGAATGGCGGATCCGATCACGGGGCTCGTGCCGATCGACCAGTCCGGGGTCGCGTACCAGGACGTCGTGACCATCGGGATCTGGCGCAAGCCGGACCTCGTCGAGCTCTTCACCGCGCTCCTGATCCCGACTCCGATCGCGACGCTCCTCCTGCTCGGGGCCGTGAAGACGCCACAGCTGCTGGTCATCGCGCTGCCGTTCGCGCTCGTCGCGGCCTGGATGATCCACCGCGCGATCGTGGTGCAGGCGACGTTCGCGCGCGTGGTCGGCCGCTACCGCGCCATCAAGGTGCGCTTCGATCGCCCGGGGCGCAGGCGCAGGCGGTTCCACGACGAGCTCTTGCGCCGCAGCGGCGTCGTCGCGACCCCGGCGGCGGGCGGGAGCGGCCCGGCGATCCCCTGAGCTTCGCGGCGGCGGCGCGGCCGCCGCTGGCATCACGGCGCATGACCCGGACTTCGCCGAGCGCAGAGCAGGTCACGCGAGAGGCGCCGCGTGAAGCTCAGGGCCCTCGCCACTCCTTCGACCCGGCCTCGCGCGCCGCCCACGCCATCTGCCGGTCCGCCGCCGCGGTCATCGCGTCCGGACCGATGACGATGACGCCGATGTCCGACTTGGGCCGGATGCGATCGACGGCGCGCCGCGCGGCCTCGTCCGGCGCGGCGCCCTCGGCCAGCCAGCCGACGGTGGCGCGGCCGAGGCCCGCCTCGATGATGCGCTCGCCGGTCCCGGTGCACGCGGCCGCGCCGTGCTCGTCGGCGTAGAGGCCCGCGCCGAGGATGGGGACGTCGCCGACGCGACCTCGCAGCGTGATCGAGGTGCCGCCGGTCGAGAGGGCGACGGCGAAGCGGCCGTCGGTCGCCCGCACGGCGACGCCTACCGTGTCGCTGCCGCCGTCCTTCGCGCCGGCCGGCTTGACGGCGCCCGGCTCGTCTCCGCCGCCGAGCCCGGACTCCTCGGGAGTGCGCTCGAAGTTCCAGAGGGGCCGCCAGTCGAACGTGCGCCACGCCGCGGGGAGGCTGGGATCGCGGCGCTTCAACCGCTCCTGGTTGCGGCGCGCCGCGGCCCGCGCCTCGTCGGTCGTCGGATCCCAGCGGGGCATCCCGAGCGCGCGCGCGAACCGCGTCGCGCCGTCGCCGGCGAGCAGGAGGTGCGGCGTGCCCAGCACGGCGCGGGCGACCTTCACCGGGTTCTTCACGTCCTCGACGCCCGCGATCCCGCCGAAGCGGCCGTCGGACGCCATCACCGCGGCGTCCATCTGCACCGAGCGGCCGTCGATCCGGACGATCGAGCCGGTGCCCGCGTTGTAGCGAGGGTCGTCCTCCATCACCACCACGCCCGCGACGGCGGCGTCGACCGGATCGCCGCCGGCCTCGAGGACCGCGAGGGCGGCGTCGACCGCCGCACGGCAGCCGTCCGCCTCGCTGGCCGGGCTCCCTACGCCCCCGTGCGCGATCGCCGCCGCCTTCCAAGGCCGCGGCGGGAGGGCGCGCGCGGTCGGCGCGGCCCTCGAAGACGCGCTCGCGGGCGGCGGCGCCGACGCGTCTG
Source organism: uncultured Polyangiaceae bacterium (assembly GCA_964372055.1). GTDB lineage: Bacteria > Myxococcota_A > Polyangia > Polyangiales > Polyangiaceae > CAYJPW01. The sequence goes on along the minus strand of CAYJPW010000195.1, from coordinate 4,949 downwards.
CGCCGGACGGCGCAGCCTCGGGCGTACAGGCGAGGAACGCGAACGCGAGCAGGAACGGTGCGGGGGCGCGCAGCATCGGGACAGGGGGCCTCCGGGCGCCGGGAGGTTAGGCGATCCGCGCGGTCCCGTCGCGCACGACGCGCGTCGATGGACGGCGGAGGCCGCTTCGCACCGAGGACAAGATGAAGATCCGGGAGATGGTGATCCGCGGCGTCGAGGTGGTCCGCCCCGATGCGACGCTGCGTGAGGCCGCGCGGCGGATGCGGCAGGAAGGCGTGCGCGTCCTCTTCGTCCTGGAGGCGCAGAGGCTCGCCGGGATCCTCACCGACCGTGACGTCACCCTCGCGGCGGTGGCCGCGGGGCGCGGCCCCGACCGGACGCGGGTGCGCGAGGCCCACTCCGCGCGGGTCGTCTACTGCCACGAGGACGACGACGGGCGCGAGGTGGTGCGCACCATGCGCGCGCAGCGGCTCCGGCGGATGGCGGTGCTCGACGGCGACGAGCGGCTCGTCGGGATGGTGGAGCTCGCCGATCTCGTGGCCGAGCTCACCGCCGCGGCGCGCGAGCCCGCCGACGCCGAGGTCCGCCCGCGCCACTGGAGCGAGCTCGGGGCCGAGCCCGAGCGGCGGCCCTGCGGCGCGCGCGCGCCGGCGTGGCGCGGGGACGAGGACCTGGAGCAGCAGCGCTGGGCTCCCGCGCGCGCGCCCGATCGCGGCGCCGAGCCCGACGCCCGCGAGCTCGCCCTCGGGAGCTCGGCGCGCGAGGGCGAGCCGCCCTGGGGATTCCCCGCCGGACGCGTCCGCGCCGGCGCGAGGCGGGTCCCGTGGCGCTCCGACGATCGCATCCGCGACGACGTCTGCCAGCGGCTCACCGAGGACGGCGCCGTCGACGCGAGCGACGTCGCGGTCCTGGTGCGCGAGGGCGAGGTGACGCTCGAGGGCACCGTCGCCGATCGCGAGCAGAAGCGTCGCGCCGAGCGGATCGCCGAGTCGGTTCGGGGCGTCCACGACGTCGTCAACATGCTCCGGCTGACCGCGGGCGCTGCGCCGCCCGAGGCCGGGGCGCAGCGGGGCAACGGACCGGTGCGCGAGCGCGACGCGAAGCCCGCGCCCTGACGAGCAAGGAGCGAGCATGCGAAGGATGATCGGGTGGGTCGGGATCGCTCTCCTCACGATCGGCTGCCGCGCGGAGCGGGTCCGGGGCGAGCTGCGCCCGGGCGCCGCCGAGACCGGCGCGCGCGCCGACGCCGGCGGCGGTCCGGTCGCGACGCCGGGCGGGGGCGCCGGCGCGCCGATCGCGACCGGCCTCGGCGCCGGGGTCGCGGGCGCGGGCGGCGGGGCGCGCGCCCTCGCCGCTCTGCGCCCCGCCCCCGGCTCGAAGGCCGAAGGGAAGGCCACGTTCGCCGATCGGGGCGGAGGCGTCCTCGTCGTCGTCGACATCGCCAACGCGCCGCCCGGCAAGCACGGCATCCACGTGCACGAGCGCGGCGACTGCAGCGATCCCAAGGCGATGAGCGCGGGCGCGCACTTCGCGCCCGAGGGCCACGCCCACGGCCTCCCCGGCTCGCCCGAGCGGCACCTCGGCGATCTCGGCAACGTCGACATCGGCAAGGACGGGACCGGGCGGCTCGAGATCACCGTGCCTCGCGCGAACCTCCGGCCGGGAGACTCGTTGTCGTTCGTCGATCGGGCGCTCGTGCTGCACGCCCTCCCCGACACCGGCAAGGGCCCGAGCGGCGAGTCGGGCGACCGCATCGCCTGCGGTCGCATCGCCCCGCCGCCGTAGCGAGGTCCGTCACCACTTCGTGGGCTTGTAGTCCTTGAGGAACTGGCCCCAGAGGTGCTCGCCGGTGTTGATGCCGGAGAAGATCGGATCGCAGACCCGCGCGGCGCCGTCGACGATGTCGAGCGGCGGGTGGAAGCCGTGCTCGGCCGTCTTGCGCGCGGCGATGGCGAGCGGGTCCTCGTCGGTCACCCAGCCGGTGTCGACGCTGTTCATGTGGATGCCGTCCTTGACGTAGTCCGCCGCCGACGTCCGCGTCATCATGTTGAGGGCGGCCTTCGCCATGTTGGTGTGCGGGTGCTTGTCGGTCTTGAACGACCGGTAGAACTGCCCCTCCATCGCCGAGACGTTGACGATGTGCTTGTCGCGCTCGGGACGGCGGAGCATCAGCCCCTTGAGGCGCGCGTTGAGCACGAAGGGCGCGACCAGGTTGACGAGCTGGACCTCGAGCAGCTCGACGGTCGGCACCTCGGCGAGCGTGAGGCGCCAGCTGTTGACGCCGCGCAGATCGATCTGCTGCTCGTCCGCGTCGAGCCTGCCTTCGGGGAAGAGGTCCGGCCGGGGCGCGCGCTCCTCGTCCGACGCGGCGAGCTGCGAGAGCGCCGCCGGCGCCGCGAGGCCGACGTACGGCGACGCGCTCGAGAGCAGCGGCGCCGCGCCGCGCACGCAGAGCGCGTCGTAGTCGGCGACGAGCGGGCGCGCCGCCTCGGGCAGCGCCGCCATGGGCGCGGCCTCGCCCTCCACGAGGTGGGCGTAGAAGCCCGGAGGCCGCCGCACCGTCTGGCAGGCGTTGTTGATGATGAAGTCGAGCCGGTCGAGGCTCCGATCGAAGTGCCGCGCCAGACGCTCGACGCTCGGGGTGTGGCGCAGGTCGAGCCCGTAGACGGCGAGCCGCCCCGCCCACGCGGCGAAGTCGGGCTCGGTGGCGTAGCGGCGGGCGGCGTCGTGGGGGAAGCGGGTGGTGACGATGACGCGCGCGCCGGCGCGGAGCAGGAGGATCGCCGTCTGGTAGCCGATCTTGACGCGGGCGCCGGTGACCAGCGCGACGCGCCCGTCGAGGCGCGCCGTCTGGCTCCGCTTGTCGTAGTTGTACGCCGCGCAGGGCGGGCACATCTGGTCGTAGAAGAAGTGGACGCGCTGGAAGGCGGCCTTGCACACGTAGCACTTGCGCGGCTCGCGGAGCTCGGGCCCCGCGCCCTCGTCCCTCGCGGCGGACGCCGGGGGCAGCGCCGGCTCGGGGGTCCTGAAGACGGGCGCGGCGCGGAGGACGCGGATGCCCGTCTCGCCGAGCACGCTCTCGTCCGAGGCGCGGCGGGCGAGGCGCTTCCTGCGCCGGAACGCCTTGGAGAGATCGCGCTGCTCGGCGCGGCTCGGGCGCGAGATGCGCCCGGCGGCGACGAGGAGGCGACGCCGCAGCTCGTCGTCGACGCCGGCGAGCACACCGCGATCGTCGGCGGCGGCCTCGAGCAGGCGGACGGCCGCCTCGATCTCGGACTCGGTCGGCGCCGCGGCGTCGTCGTCGCTCTGCACGGCGCGCTTCCTAGCACGCTCGGCCCCGCCGGGCGCGCCCGCCCGATCGCCGCCCGTTTCGCCTATGCTCGCCCGATGCCGAACCGCGTGATCGCGGACGCCGCCCTGGGCCTCATCCTCGCTGCAGCGGGCTGCGGCCCGGCGCCGGCGCCGCTGCCGCCTCCTGCTCCCGCCGCCGAGCCCGGCCCCGCCGCCGCGTCTCCGGCTCCTGCGCCCGCGAGCACCGGCGACGCGCCCGAGATCAGCCGCTCGGTCGGCGCCGAGGGCGGCGTGGTCGTGCTCTGGCCGCGCATCGTCCGATCGCGCGCCGACACCGAGCCCGGCACCGACGCCGAGACGCGCGCCATCGGCGCTTCGCTGCAGAAGCACGCGCAGGAGCTCGTCGCGAAGACCCTCCCGGGCCGGCCGATCGACGTCCGACCGGAGCCCGAGCGCGTCTGCCCTCGCGCGGGCTGCAAGGCGACCACGATCGGCATGGTGCTCTCGCGCGTGAAGAGCGCCTGCGCGGTGGTCGCGCTCGTGACCCCGCCCGGACCCACGGCGGGGCGCCTCGTCCCGTGGGGCGGGAGGATCAAGGTCCACCAGCAGTCGGTCGCCTTCCGCGAGCCCCCCGAGAAGCAGATCGGCGTCGAGGACTACGTGCCCTGCGCCGAGCTGCTCGCCGGCCTCGCCGCCAAGGACGCCGACGTCGCCCCCGCGGTCAAGGGGGCCCCCGCGCCGCAATGATGCCCGCGCGGGGGGGGTTAGAATTTACCCCCCCC
>CAYJPW010000195.1:0-866 GCA_964372055.1 uncultured Polyangiaceae bacterium | reverse complement strand
GGGGCGCCCGGCCCCCCCCCCCCCCCCCCCCCCGGCGCCCGCGCCGTCCCCGGCACCGGCGCCGACGAAGTGATCCGCGCGAGGTCGTGATTCGATTTCCCGCCGCGACGGGGCCGCGTTGGAACGCTTGCGCCCCGACGGCGCCGGCGTACTTTGGAGCGAGTGTCCATCTCTCGCGACGCGCTGCTTGCGGCCTGGCGCGCGTCGCCGAGCGCCTCGATCGCCGTGGAGCTCGCGGCGGCGCTCGTCGCCGAGCCCGAGACCGGCGAGCGCAACCAGCTGATCCGCGCCGTGGGCCGCGAGGCGCGCGAGCGCTTCCCGGACCACGCCGACGTCCTCCTCGCGATCGGGCGGATGTACCTGGCCTCGGATCGCCTCATCGAGGCGCGATCGACGCTCGAGCACGCCACCTCGACGGCGCCGGCCGACCCGCGGGTCGCCGCGGCGCTCGGCGAGGCCCTGCTGCGCATCGGCGACGCGAAGAAGGCGCGCGCGGTGCTCGGGCCTCCGGCGGCACGGGGCAAGCTCGACGCGTCGGCGCGGACGTGGGTCGACCTGGCGACCCGCCTCTCGGCCATCCAGGACGCCGCCGGGCAGGACGCCGTGGCGCGCGAGGTGGTGCGTGCGCTCGCAGGGGCCCCGCCCGCGAAGCGCACCCTCGTCGGGTTCCCGGCAGCCCATCTCGGACTGTCGGAGCCCCCGCGCGACGCCGCAGAGCGCACGCCGTCCGCGGGACCCCCGGCGCCGATGCTCCGTCCGAGCACGCCGCCGCGAGCCGCGCCGGCCGTCGAGGCACGCACGAGCGGGCGGCCGCCCCGGAGGCCACCCGACCGGAGGGCGCTCGGCGGGGATGCAGGCACGTACAC
>CAYJPW010000194.1:8778-19112 GCA_964372055.1 uncultured Polyangiaceae bacterium | reverse complement strand
CCTCGTCGATCTCGCGCTTGTAGCCGCACTCCTTCTTGGCGCAGACGAGCATCGGCTTCTTCAGCGCCGGGCGCGTGAGGAACGGCGCCCCGCACTGCGGGCAAGGCTCGTTCACCGGGCGGGCCCAGAGCTTGAACTCGCACTTCTGCTCGGCGTTCCAGTTGGAGCAGCCGTAGAACGTGCGCCCGCCCTTCTTGCGCGGCCGGATCTCGATGATGTCGCCGCCGCACTGCGGGCAGGGCACGCCGAGCGGGATGGGCCGCGCGTTCTTGCACGTGGGGTAGCCGGTGCAGGAAAGGAAGTCGCCGAAGCGGCCCGTCTTGATCACCATGGGCTTGCCGCACTTGTCGCACTTGATGTCGGTCTCGCGCACGGGCGCGGCGGCGCCGCTGCCGTCGGGGCCGAGATCGCGCGTCGCCTTGCACTTCGGGTACGTCTCGCAGGACAAGAACCAGCCGTTCTTGCCCCACTTCTTGATCATCTTGGCGCCGCACTCCTCGCAGACGATGTCCGTCTTCTCGATGGGCGGCTTCCACGAGGCGAGCTTCTTCGACTTGTCGAGCTGCTCGCGGAAGCGCTTGTAGAAGCGCTTCAATAGCTGGACGCGCTTCACCTTGCCGGCGCCGACCTCGTCGAGCTCCTCCTCCATCTGGGCGGTGAAGCCGGGGTCCATGAAGTCGAGGTTGGAGCGGACGAGGCCGTCGACGACGAACTTCCCGAGCATGGTCGGCTGGAAGCCGCCGCTCGCGAGCTTCTCGACGTAGGCGCGCTGCTGCACCTTGCCGATGATCTCGGCGTACGTCGACGGGCGCCCGATGCCGCGCTTCTCGAGCTCGCGCACGAGCGAGCCTTCGTTGTACCGCGGCGGGGGCTGGGTGAACTTCTGCTCGGCGAGCACGCCCGGCGGCGTCACCAGCTTGAGCACCTCGCCCTCGGCGATCTCGGGCAGGAGCGCGTCGGCGTCGTCCTCGAGCGCGGGCGGCGGGACGGAGCCGTCTTTCGCAGGCTCGGGCGCGGCGGCGGCCGCGGCGCCGTTCGGGGCCGCGCCACCGTCGGCGGCCGCGGCGTCGGGGCGGGCCTCCTCGTCCTCGCCGGCGAACTCGCGCTGGCCCTCGATGACCTGGAGCCAGCCGGCGAACTTGAGGATGCGACCGGTGGCGCGCAGGCCATACCCCTCGTGCGCCGCGCCGGCGCGCTGGGGCACCGCCTCGATCTCGACCGTGGTCCGATCGTAGACGGCAGGGTTCATCTGCGAGGCGACGAACCGGTTCCAGATCATCTTGTAGAGCTTGTACTGCTCGTCCTTGAGGTGCTTCCGGATCGAGTCGGGCGTGATCTCGACGCTGGTCGGGCGGATGGCCTCGTGGGCGTCCTGCGCCGACTTCTTCGACTTGAAGACGTTGGGCTGGTCGGGGAGGAACTCGGGGCCGTAGCGCTTGGCGATGGAGTCGCGCACCTCGGCGATCGCGTCGTTCGAGACGCGGGTCGAGTCGGTACGCATGTAGGTGATGAGGCCGACGGGGCCGCCGTCGCGCTTGAGATCGACGCCCTCGTAGAGGCCCTGCGCGATCTGCATGGTGCGCTTGGCGCCGAAGCGGAGGTAGCTGGTCCCGTCCTGCTGGAGCTTGGACGTGGTGTACGGCGCCGGCGGGTTCCGCCGCTGCTCGCGGCGGACGATCTTGGCGGCGCGGAAGCGCGCCGACTCGAGATCGGCGCGCACCGCGGCGGCCGTGTCGCCGTTCTTGATCTCGATCTTCTCGCCGTCGGCCGAGGCGAGCTTGCTCATGAACGCGGCGCCTGCCTGGTTGGCGAGACCGGCGCCCACGTTCCAGTACTCGTCGGGCACGAACGCCTCGATCTCGCGCTCGCGGTCGACGATGAGCCGGAGGGCGACCGACTGCACCCGGCCGGCCGAGAGCCCGAAGGCCAGCTTGGACCAGACCAGCGCCGAGACGTCGTAGCCGACGATGCGGTCGAGGACCCGGCGGGCGCGCTGGGCGTCGTAGAGGTTCTCGTCGAGCTTGCGGGGGCTGTTCACCCCCGTCTCGACGCCGCGCTTGGTGATCTCGTGGAACTCGACCCGGGAGACCTTGAGCTTGTCGCGGCGGATCTCCTCGGAGATGTGCCAGGCGATGGCCTCGCCCTCGCGATCGGGGTCGGTGGCGAGGAGCACCGCGTCGGCGTTCTTCGCCGCGGCCTTCAGCTCGTCCAGGATCTTCTCTTTGCCCTCGATGACCCGATACGTCTCGTTGAAATCGTTGGCGACGTCGACGACGGGGACCTTCTTCTCGCCGACGGTGACGCTCTGGCCGGTCGGCAGATCCTTGAGGTGCCCCTTCGAGGCGACGACCTCGTACCCCGCGCCGAGGTACTTCTTGATGGTCTTCGCCTTGGCCGGCGACTCCACGATGACGAGCGTCTTGGCCATGCTGGGTCTTTCGGAGATCGGAGCCCTCTAACAACAACGAGCCCGCCGGTAGAGGCCGGCGGGGCCCTCTACTACTACGGCCTGTAGGGTCAGCGTCAAGAGCGCCAGACTGGCGTCGCGGTACGAGATGCCCGTCTTTTCACAGACTTCCTCTGCATGTACGGGATTCGAACCGAGGACGGCCAGCACCTCGCGGGCGGTCGAATCGAGATCCGGTGGCCCGTCCACGAAGCGCGCGCAAGCGGCCGGCGGGCCCTTCTCGCCCGCCCGCTCGGGCGATTTCGCCGTCTCCGCCCGGCCCGGCCGAGCCGGGCCGCTCGTCAGCGGCAGCTGCTGCGGCGCGGCCCGATCGGCCCGGCGGCGCCGGAGCGGCGGCACCACGTGACCCGCCCCGCCGAGCACCGAGAGCACGTCGAAGGAGTCGCGCACGGGAGCGGCGCCGGCCGCGATCTCGGCGAGGCAGCCGGCGCCGCGCTCGTCCCACGGCGAGTGCGGGACCACGCAGAGGAGCCGCCCGCAGCGGCGCGCGGCCTGCGCCGTCGACCGGGCGCCGCTCTTCACGCCCGCTTGGACCACGACGGTCGCGATCGTCGCCGCCGCGAGCACCCGGTTGCGCGCCAGGAAGTTGGGGGCGATGGGCGGCGCCCTGTCGTGGAGGTGCGTGAGCAGCGCGCCCCCGGAGGCCACCACGCGGTCGAAGAGCGCCACGTGCTCCGGCGGGTAAGGCCGATCGAGCCCGCTGCCCGAGACGACGACCGTCGCCCCTCGCGCCGCGATCGCGCCCTCGTGAGCAGCGCCGTCGATCCCGAGCGCGCCGCCCGACCATACCGCGTAGCCGGCGTGGATCATGGCCCCGGCGAGCTCGTAGGCGAGGCGGAGCGCCGGCTCGGTGGCCTCGCGGGTGCCGACGATGCAGATGCCCGGCACCCGCGGCAGCTCGCCGCGCAGGTAGAGCGGCGCGTCCGGCATGACCTCGGCGAGCGCCGCCGGGTACGCCGGATCGGAGGGATGGAGGACGCGGGAGCTCACTCCGCATTGTCGACGCGAGCGCGACGAAAGTTGCGTCCCAACTAGCGCCGGTAGGTCTGCACGATGACGAGGCCGCCGCCGCGCCGCACGCGGGCGTGGAGCTCGCCGTTGAACGGGCCGGCGGGGCGGAAGCAGGTGCCGTGGCCGCCGAGGACCGCGATCGGTCCGCTGCTCGGGTCCTCGGCGACGAGCGTGCTGCCGCCGGTGGTGAGGAACAGGTCGAGCTCGATGACGCCGAGGCCGCCCTGCGCGATGAAGGTGGCGCACTCGCCGGCGCCGACCTGGACAGGCGCGGACGCGCGCTGTCCTTCCATCAACAGCGCGCCGCGCACGGTGCTCTCCGGGGCCATGCCGGGCGCCTCGCCGCGCGCCGTGTTCTCGAGCGCGAGGAGCGTGACGCGCGGCGGGGCCGGCGCGGCGACGAGGGCCTGCGCCGGCTGCCCCAGGCTCGCGAGGAACGCCCGGGACGCCTCCGGATCCGCGCGCGGGCCTTCGTCCGGCGGTGGCGGAGGCGGCAGGGGGACGGCGGCGGGCGGGGGGGCCCCGGGCGGCGGCGCCGCGGGCGGCGGACGATAGGCGGTGTGGCGCGCGCCGGGCGTCACGCGGCAGCCCGTGGACAGCCCCGCGAAGAGGAGCGCGATCACCGGAGCCTCGATCGCGAGCGATGGCCGCATCCCCCTCCATGGTAGGCGATCGAGCGGCGGGTTGCTCTCGTTCCACGGCTGCGAGCGCCCGCCGGCGGTGCCGTGGCTCGGGCGTCGTGCTAACGGGTCCGCCCATGGGGAAGGCGCGGGTCGTGATCGCGACGCACGGGCACTGCTTCGACGGCATGGCGAGCGCCGCCCTGTTCACCCGCCTCTACCAGGAGGTCCGCGGCTCGGCCGGTTTCGAGGCGAAATACCGCTCCTGCGGCTACGGCCCGGGCATGAGCGCCGTGCCCCCGCAGTGGCTCGACGGCGACGAGAACGCCATCCTGGACTTCCGGTACACCAAGGCCCCGAAGCTCACCTGGTACTTCGACCACCACGTGACCGGGTTCGGCTCCGCCGAGGAGCGCGAGGCGGCCGGCGGCCCGGAGCAGCAGGTCTTCTACGATCCCGGCTACGGATCGTGCACCAAGCTCATCGCCGACGTCGGCGCCGAGCGCTTCGGCGTGCCGCGCGAGCCCCTCGCCGATCTCGTGCGCTGGGCCGACCTCATCGACGCCGCGCGCTTCGCCTCGGCCGAGGCGGCGGTCGATCGCAGCGAGCCGGTGCTGCAGCTCGCGTCGGTCGTCGAGCACCACGGCGACGGCCCCTTCCTCGCGGCGGTGGTGCCCAAGCTGCTCGAGCGCCCCGTGGGCGAGGTCGCGCGCGATCCGGAGATCCTGCGCCTCTGGGGGCCGATCGCCGCCGCGCAGGAGGCCTACGTCGCCCGCGTCCGCCGCGCGGCCAAGGTGATGGGCCGCGTCGTGCTCGTCGACCTCAGCGACGCGCCGCTCGACGTCGCGGGGAAGTTCGTCACCTACGCGCTCTACCCCCAGTGCGTCTACTCGGTGACGCTGCTCCGCACCAAGCAGCACCACAAGCTCTCGGTCGGCTACAATCCTTGGTCGGGCGTGGAGAGGGCGCACGACATCGCCGCGATCTGCAAGCGCTACGGCGGCGGCGGCCACCCCGTCGTCGGCGCGGCCTCGTTCCCGCTCGGGGCCCTCGACGCGGCGCGCGCGGCGGCGACCGCGGTGGCGGTCGAGCTCGACGGGTGACGACCGCCGGCGCCGCCGCGTTCCGGCGAGGCGCCCGCGCGCGCCCGCTGATCTTCGGCCACCGCGGCGTCCGCGGTCCGCTGCCCGAGAACACGCTGGCCGCGTTCGAGGCCGCGGCGTCCCAGGGCGCCGACGGCGTCGAGCTCGACGTGCGCCTCTGCCGCACCGGCGAGCTCGTGGTGCTCCACGATCCGACGCTGGCGCGGGTGACGTCGGGCGCCGACGAGCGCGCCGTCGCCGAGGTGCCGTGGGACGAGCTCCGGCGCGCCGACGTGGGCTCCGGCGAGCGCCCTCCCCTCCTCGCGGACGTGCTCGCGCTCTGCCGCGCGCGGGGCCTCCGCGCCAACGTCGAGGCGAAGCGCGACGTGCCCAGCCGCCCCGCCGTGGTGAAGGCGTTGGCCCGGCTGCTGCGCGCGCTCGATCCGCGGCTCGAGGTGATCGTCTCCTCGTTCGATCCGCTCATGCTCGCGGCGCTCCGCCTCGAAGCGCCCCGGATCCCGCGCGCGCTCCTGGTCAGCCCCGACGGCCACTACCCCCGCGTCGCCGCCCTCGCAGGTCCGCTCGACGCCGCGGCGGTCCACCTCTGCCGCACCCTCACCGATCCGCGCGCCGTCGCCGCGCACCGCCGAGCCGGCCGCATCGTCGGCGTCTGGACGGTCAACGATCCCGCGGAGGCGAGGGACCTCGCGGCGCTCGGGGTCGACTCGCTGATCACCGATCGGCCGGGGGAAATCCGCGCGGCGCTCGACGCAACCTGAGCCGGACCTGTCTGCGATCCGACGCCGTCGAGGAGGAGCTCAGTCCCTGCAGTCGACGTAGCGCCGCGTAACCCCACCCGGGTACGCCAGCGTGAACGCCCCCGCGATGATCGGCGGGTTCCAGTGCGCGTCCTTGTACTGGAAGATCACGTCCTGCTCGGTGTTCGGGACGCGCATCCGGATCGACATCGGGATCTCGGCGTCGCACGCGCCGCCGCTCGGCGGCACGGGCTCGTCGATGCCCTCCGGGTCGACGCGCGCCGGCGCCGACTTGATCGGCTCGTGGTTCTTGAGCTCGGCGTCGTAGAGATCGACGCCGCGCTGCGCGACGCGGACGCCGGTGACGCGGAGGCGCTGCTCGCTCCAGGGCCGGTCCCAGTCGTCGGGGCGGACCTCGAGGTGGATCTCCTCGGAGGCGTCGCGGGTGCTCTTCACGAGCACGCGGTAGAAGCCGCCGTCGTCCCAGTCGATCGAGGCCTCGGGCGCCTGGTGGAGGAGCACCGGCGCCTCGCCGCGCAGGAGCGAGACGAGCGCGTGGCCCGGCACGGGCACCTGGGTGAGGCGCGCGAGGTTGCACGGGCTCGCCGGGCCATACAGAAACTGCTTCTCTTGGTAGTCCAGCATCTCGAAGCGCTGCCCGTTCGACGCCAGGATGTAGAGCGTCGCGCCGAAGGGGCTGACGACGTCGAAGCGCACGCGGTCCGGGTTGACCGCCATGAGAACGACCTCGCCGCGGACGCGCCCCTTGGGGGTGAAGTGGTCGATCTTGGCGGTGCCCTGGACGCCGTTGGCGCAGGCGTACGTCGCCTTCATCCGCCCGAGGGCGTCGTCCGCCGTGGGGAAGCGCGAGGGCGGCGGCGTCTTGCCGCAGCACGCGAGGAGCAGGAACGAGAGGGCCGCTCCGGCGGAGCGGAGGAGAGCGCGCATGGGCCCCGCGACCGTCGCAGCGATCGCGGGGCCCGTCAACGTGCTGTTCCGAGAGGGCCCTTCCAGCAAACGCCGCGCCGCATCGAGGGCCGAGGAGCGCTTGCCGTTTTCGGCCGCCCAGCCCGGCGAAGCCGGGCTTTCACGCGGCCGTGCCGCTTCGTGCTCGCCTGCGTCCCCGCTCGCCGCGAGGCCGACCGCGAACAGGCCCCGGGCTTTCAGCCCGGGGTCGAGATGGCCTTCGTTTTCGAGAGCTCCTACGACGCCCTGAGGGCCTCGAGCAGGTCCACGTCGGGGATGGCGATGGGCATCCGCGCGCGGACGACGGCGACGTCGTTGTCCTCGCAGAGGCGAGCCAAGGCGAGCCCGTCGTAGAGCGCGATGGGGGGCGTGCCGGGGATGGCCGCCTCCTCGCGCGCGCCCGACAGCATCTGGCCGGCGGTGAAGATCCAGCCCACGGTCGCAGGACCGTAGTGGTGGAGCGAGCCGCGCAGCTCGGTGACGCGCTCGCGGCCGACCTCGCGGCCGTCGCGGCGGATCACGATCGCCGTCTTGATCTCGTCGCCCGGGGGCGCCGGGTTCGCCGAGGTGCGGAGCACGCCCGAGAGGTGCGTCTCGCCGCCGGGCGCGCCGGCGCGCCGGACGGCGCGGAGCTGGCCCATGCCGATCCGCTCCAGGGCGAGGACGCAGATCTCGACGAACGCATGACCCGGCAGCTCGCCGAGCTTGCGCGCGAAGGCGCGGCGCGCGGCGTCGCGGTAGCGCTCGACGGCGGCGAGCGCCTCCTGCTCGAGGCGGCCGAGGTCGCCCCCGAGGAGCCAGTCGGTCAGCGCCACGCGACCGCCGGCGAAGCGGAAGCGCGGGCGGAGCCCGCTCGCGAGGCGGCGGTGGTTGTCGGCGCGGACGGCGGCGGCGACCTGCGACTGCACGAGCTGCGGATCGCCCGTGAGCCGGCCGCGGCGCTGCGCCGTCTCGGCGATCTGCCGGAGCGAGACCGCGCCGGCGTTGCGATCGAAGGTGGAGAGGATGACCGCCACGGCGTCCGAGAGCTCGCGCCCGGCGAGATCGTCGAGCGCCTGCCCGTCGCCGCCGGTCAGCTCGATGACCTGCGGGCCGCGGTACATCGGCTCGCCGTCCTCGCGCGCCACGGCGCGGGGCGCGTTGTCGCGCCCGTTGGCGTCGCGCCCGGAGTCGCGGTCGCGGCCGTCGCGGCCGTCGCGCCGGCCTTCGAACGCCGGCGTCGCCGTGTACGAAGGCAGCCCGCCGCTCGGCATCGGCCCGCGGCCGCCCTCGGCCTCGCCGCCGCCGCGACCGCGCCGGCGCCGGCGCCGGCGGCGCCGGCCGTCGCCCTGCTCGCCCGGCACGCCGGGGGCCGAGGGCCGCTCCTCGCCGCCGAGGATCGGCTGGTCGTCGTCGTCCTCCTCGTCGAAGATCTCGCTCGCCCGGAGCGCCGCCTCGGCGCGCATCGCCTCGTCGGGGCCGGGGGGCTCGCGCTCCTCGTCCTCCTCGAGCGCCGGCGCGCTGGGGCGCGCCTCGGCGCCGCGCCGCGGCTCGGGGGCCCGCGCGGCGGGAGCCTCGACGAGGACCTCCTCGCCGGCGGCCTCGTCTCCCGCGAGCTCGGCTCCCTCGTCGGCGTGGTCCTCCGCGGCCTCGTCCTCGGCCTGGCGGCCCTTGCCGTCGACTTTGCCCTTCTTGCCGCCCTTCTTCTCGAGGCCGGCCTTGATCGTCTTCTCGTCCCACTCGCGCAGCGCGAAGACGCCGGGCTTGACGCGCACCAGCGGGTTCTCGCCCGAGTCCTTCTTGAGCGTCGCGGCGAGCCGGGCGCCCATGGTCACCTCGGGGCTCTTGCCGACGTGGCTCAGGAGGTTCTTCTCGATGGCGATGTCGGTGATCTCTTTGTAGTGGAGCGGCTTCCCGACGAGGCGAAGCACCTCGGCCGCTGCATCCGTGAACGTCATTTCGTTGGTCCTTCGGCGCTCGCCGAGCGGGCGAGCCCTCGCGTCACCGTCGCTCGCGCCCACGCCAAATCCTGCGAGGCACCGGGGAGTCCCCCTGCCACGACCGGCCCGCGCTCCGCCCCGGGAGGCGAACTCCCCGCCGGGCTCGAAGCGGCGAGCGCCCGAGGAGCGCACATTCGCCCCACACGGCCGCGGAACCGCCAGTAACGGGCGGCGTGCTACCACGGCGGGGCTGTCGGGTCAACCCCGACGGCCGGGCGACCCCGCTCAGGGCCGGTAGGTCGTCGGGTTGGGCAGACCGGGCATCAGCCAGTGGAAGTTGTCGTAGATGGCGCCCGAGTCGAAGATCCCGTCCGACGAGTCCCAGACGATGAACTGGACGGTGATGATCTCCCCCTCGAGCACCGGGGCCTCGGTCGTCACCCAGCCGGTGCCGCCTCCCACCGAGCTCGGCGGGCCGCACGGCGAGTCGGGATCGCCGAAGCCGGTGCCGTTGAGCTCGGTCTTGCCGCCGGAGCAGAAGTTGAACCCCGGCGTGCCGAAGCAGCCGGTCGACCCGGCGATGCAGCGGTCGAAGAAGTTCAGGTTCACCGAGCCCGGCGTGCCCTGGTTGTCGAAGATGATGTTCTTGTTGTTGGCGATGCCGGAAGCGCCGGTGTCGAGCAGCGTCACCCAGATGTCGTTGAACTGCGAGCAGGCGTACTCCGGGTACTCCGCCGAGAAGAACGAGTGATCGAACCCGAAGCTCTGCGCGTTCGTGGGCACGCGGATCTTGAGCTTGAGGTTGACCGGATCGAACGCGGTGCCCGAGAACGGCTGCGGGCAGCCCTGTTTGTTGGTCGGGAAGCCGGGCGGCGTCGGCGACTGCGTGCCGTTGTTGGTCCCGCCCTGCGGCGTCCCCGGCTGCCAGTACGGCTGCGAGGGCGTGCCCGCGAGGCCGCTCGAGAAGTAGACGAAGTTCTGGTTCTTGCGAGGCCCGAGCACCTGGCCGAAGCTCGTGATGATCGCGTGCGACTGCGGCGCCGGCGTGCCGGTCCCGTTCGCGAGGCGCAGCTCCGCCGAGATCACGCCCCACTTCTTGTCGGCGCCGGTCGCGCCCTCGGTCGTGGTCTGGCAGAGATCGATGGCCTTGGCGTAGTCCATCGCGTTCTGCGACGTGTACTGGAGGCCGGCGCCGCACGCGACGAGCGGGTTGTCGATCGCGCCGTCGCAGTCGTCGTCGTCGCCGTTGAGGAAGTCGAACGCGCCGGGGTTCACGAGCGCGTCGCCGTCGTCGCAGTCGTTGTCGCAGGTGGTGTACCCGTCGTTGTCGCCGTCGAAGCAGCCGTCGGGCGGCGGGACGTCCGGCGGGACGTCCGGCGGGACATCGGGCGGGACGTCCGGCGGGACATCGGGCGGCACGTCGGGCGGAACATCCGGCGGCACGTCCGGCTCCACGTCCGGCGGCACGTCCGGCTCCACGTCCGGCGGCACGTCCGGCTCCACGTCCGGCG
>CAYJPW010000194.1:0-8678 GCA_964372055.1 uncultured Polyangiaceae bacterium | reverse complement strand
GCGCGTCGGGCTGGACGTCGGGCGACACGTCCGGCAGGACGTCGGGCGGCACGTCCGGCAGGACGTCGGGAGGAGAATCGGGCGGCGAGTCCGGCGGCGGCGAGTCCGGCAGGCTGTCGGGGAGGGCGTCGGGCCCGCCGTCCTCGTCGAGGAAGCCGAGCTCCTCGTCATCCAGGACATCGCTGCGCGCGCCGCACCCCGGCGCGAGCCACAGCGCCGGCGCGCCCATCGCAACGAGCACGACCGCGAGACGAAGCTTGCCGCTCAAGCGCACGGAACGACCTCCAAGCCTTACGGGCGACAGCCTACAGGAAAAATCTGCAGCGCGCCCGGAACCGCCCGGCCCCCGGTCGATGCCCCACCTCCGCGCCGGCGCGGCGCTACGCTCGGGCGATGGAGCTCTCGCGCCTGCTGGCCGAGCTCACCGCCGTGGCCGAGCGGGCCGGCCTCGCGGTGCGCTCCGAGCGTCTGGTCGCCGTGGCCCGCCGTGGCGGCCTGTGCACGGTGCGAGGCCGGCGCACGCTCCTCGTCGACGCCAGCGCTCCCCTCCCCGACCAGATCGCCGTGATCGCCGCCGCGCTGGCGACGCTCGATCTCGACGACCGCGAGCTCCACCCCGTGGTGCGCGCCACCATCGGCGCCCACCGCCGCGGCGCAGGCCCGGCCGACGCGCGCCCGCGGCCGCTGGCGCGCGCCCGCAAGCGCGAGCGCTGACCCCGCGCGGCCTCGGTCAGGCGCCGAGGGCCCGCGCGACCTCGTCGTGCATCGCGGCGATGGCCTCGTCGATCTTCGCCACCTCGGTGCCGCCGGCCTGGGCCATGTCGGGCCGCCCCCCGCCGGAGCCGCCGACGATCTTGGCGATCGGCTTGATGAGCTCCCCGGCCTTGAGCCGATCGGTGACGGGCTTCGAGACCATGACGGCCAGCTGCACCTTGCCGCCGGTGACGCAGCCGAGGAGCACCGCCGAGCGCTCGCCCAGGGTGTCCTTGAGCTTCTCGGCGTAGTCGCGGAGCGCGCCGGCGTTGGTGCCGTCGGCGACGCGGCGGGCGAGGACCTTCACCCCGGCGATCTCTCTCGCTTCGGCGTCGCCCGCGGGGGCCGCCACCCCGCCGTTCGCACCTGGCGACGCCGTCGCGCCGCCCTCGAGGAGCTTGCGCTCGAGGTCGGCGACCTTCTTCTCGAGCTCGCGCTCGTGCTGGACCGTCTTCGCGATCTTGTCGACGAGATCGCCGCCCTGCGCCTTGACCGCCTGGCGGGCGCGCCCGATCTCGCCCTCCATGTCGCGGACGAGGCGGAGGGCGTTCATTCCCGTCGACGCGAAGATGCGGCGCACGCCGGCGGCGACGCCGCCGTCGGAGACGATCTTGAAGAGGCCGATGTCGCCGAGGGCGCGCGCGTGGGTGCCTCCGCAAAGCTCGACGACCTCGGGGGTCATCGTCAGCATGCGCACCACGTCGCCGTACTTCTCCTCGAAGATCGCCATGGCGCCGCGCTTGCGCGCCTCGTCCATGGTGAGGATCTCGGTGAGCACCGGGGCGTTGGTGAGGATCTTGGAGTTTACCAGGTCCTCGATCTTCGCGATCTCCTCGCGCGACAGCGATTTATTGTGCGCGTAGTCGAAGCGGAGCACGTCGGGCCCGACGCGCGAGCCCTTCTGCTGAGCGTGCTCGCCGACGACCTTGCGCAGCGCCCAGTGGAGCACGTGCGTGGCCGAGTGGTTGCGCCGGGTGGCCGACCGCGCCTCGTGGTCGACCTCGAGCCGCACGCGCGCGCCGGCGCGGAGGGTGCCCTCCCTGATGACGCCCTGATGGACGACGAGCCCGGTGAGCGGCCGCTGCGTGTCGGCGATCTCGACGAGGAGCCCGTCGGCGCGGAGGGCGCCGACGTCGCCGACCTGGCCGCCGCTCTCGGCGTAGAACGGCGTCTCGCGGACCACGACCTCGACGCTGGCGCCCGCCGAGGCCTCGGTGACGACGGCGCGCGACCTCTTGCCGCCCTCGGCGCTGGTGACCTCGATCAGGCCGAGGACCTCGCTCTCGCCCTCCTCGCGCTCGTACCCGGTGAAGACCGTCGCCGGCAGGTTGCCGCGGAGCTCTCGGTACGCGGGATCGACGGCGGCCGTTGGATCGATGGGGCCCTCGGCCTCGGCCGCGCCCTTGGTGATGCGCTCGGCGCCCTCGACGTCGACGCAGAAGCTCGCCTCGCGGCAGATGACCTCGGTGAGATCGAGCGGGAAGCCGTAGGTCGTGTAGAGATCGGCGGCCGCGGCGGCCTCGAGCTGGGTGGCGCCCTTCTGCCGCATCTCGTCGAAGCGCTCCTCGAGGATCTTCATCCCGCGCTTGAGCGTGGCGCGGAAGCGGACCTCCTCGTCCTCGGTGACGCGGGCGATGAGGCCCTGGCGGTCGCGGAGCTCGGCGTAGGTGTCGCCCATGAGGCGCACCGCCTCGAGCGCGACCTCGTGGAGGAAGGGCCGCTCGATCCCGAGGCGGTGGCCGTGCCGGATGGCGCGCCGCATGACGCGGCGGAGCACGTACTCGCGGCGCTGCTTCTCGGGCATCACGCCCTCGGCGATGAGGAACGCGGTGGTGCGGGCGTGGTCGGCGATGACGCGCATCGAGACGTCGTCGTCGGCCGTCGAGCCGCGGTAGGCCTTGCCGGCGATCGCCGCGGCCTTGTCGACCAGAGGGCGGAGCAGATCGGTGTCGTAATTCGAGGTGACGCCCTGGATGACGCTGGTGATGCGCTCGAGACCCATCCCGGTGTCGATGCTGGGCGCGGGGAGCGCGGTCACCGGCGCGTCCTTCTGGGCCCGGTCGTACTGCATGAAGACGAGGTTCCAGATCTCGGTCCAGCCGCTGCCGTCGATGCGCGGCTCCTCGCCGAAGCGGGAGAGGTCGGGCTCGGCGCCGTGGAAGAAGTGGATCTCGGAGCACGGGCCGCAGGGGCCGGTGTCGCCCATCGTCCAGAAATTGTCGGCGAGGCCGAGGCGGAGGATGCGGTCGTCGCCGAAGCCGGTGACCTTGCGCCAGATCGCCGCCGCCTCGTCGTCGGCGGGGAAGCCGCCCTCGCCGTCGAAGACGGTGACGACCATGCGCTCCTTGGGGATGTCGTACACCTTGGTGAGCAGCTCCCAGGCGAACGCGATCGCGTCCTCCTTGAAGTAGTCGCCGAAGCTGAAGTTGCCGAGCATCTCGAAGAACGTCTGGTGCCGCGCGGTGACGCCGACGTTCTCGAGGTCGTTGTGCTTGCCGCTGATGCGGATGCACTTCTGGCTCGAGGCGGCCCGCTTGTAGGGGCGCGTCTCCTTGCCGGTGAAGACGTCCTTGAACTGGACCATGCCGGCGTTGACGAACATGAGCGTCGGGTCGTTCTGAGGAACGAGCGGCGCGCTCGGGACGACCTCGTGGCTGCGCTGGGCGAAGAATTCGAGGAAGGTCCGGCGGACGAGATCGGCGGGGGCGGGCTTCGGAAAGGCCATGGCGGATGCTCGGCTCTAGCACGGACGAGGCGCGGCTGCGGAGCCCGACCGACGCGGCGAGCGCCGCGCGCGGCCGAGGGCCGCGGCGCCGACGACCGGCGGCGGCCGAAGCGCGCGGAGCGCCGTCAGGGGAACGCCCTACACGAAGTCGGCGACGAAATCGTCGGGGCCGAGCGGCCTGCCCGTCGCCTGCTCGACGAGGCGGTCCCACCGCAAGGACGAGCCCGGGCGGAAATAGCGCTCGCGCAGGAGCTCGGCCGCGGCGGGGTTGCCGGTGAGCCGGCTCCCGGTCGTGCGCTCGATGGAGCGCTCGAGCTGCGAGGCGGCGAGCTCGCCGAGCAAGTAGTTCTGGTAGTAGACGGGCGCGAGGGCGACGTGGATCTTGGTCGCCCAGTCGGTGGGGCGGTCGCCCGGCGGACGCGTGAGGCCTTGGAAGCGCTCGCAGAGGTCCCACCAGATGCGCCCGAGCTCGGCGGCGTCGCGCTCCTTCCCTCCCGGCAGCGCGTAGAGCTCGCGCTCGAAGCTGGTCATCACCATCACCCAGCGGACGAGCAGGAGCATGCGCCGGCGAAGGAGCGCGCGATCCGAGGCCGCCTCGTCCGCGCTGCGCGGCCGCACGTACCTGCCGAGGAACTCGGGGTCGCGCGACCGCCGCCCCATGAGCATGGCGATCGCCTCGGTCGCGAAGATGTGGGCCGGCGATCGCAGGCCCCAGGGGAGCGCGCGATCGATCCCGAGATCGTAGATGCCGTGGCCGAGCTCGTGGAGCGTGGTCTCCAGCCAGCGCTCGGTGGGCGCGACGTTGCAGAGCACGCGCACGTCGCCGGCGCGGTCGATGTCGCTGCAGAACGCGTGCTGCGACTTCTGCTCGCGCGGGTAGAGATCGCTTCGCTCCAGGATCGCGGCGACGTCCGGGCCGAACCCGAGATCGTCGTAGAACGCCTTCGACGCGGCCACGACGTCGGCACCCTGCAGCAGCGGATCGATCGAGGTGCTCGCCGTGGTCGGCGCCTCCTGGAAGAAGACGTCCTGGTAGTGCCAGGGCATGAGCTCGGCCGCCGGCACGCCGAGCCACGCGCTCGCCTCGGCGTCGATGCGCGCCTTCTCGGCGAGGAACGGGGCGCGCGTGGCCGCCTCCAGGCGGTCGAACAGGTCGAAGAGCCAGCCCTCGTCGAGCTCGTCCACGGCGAGCGACATGGCGAACCAGTCGCGGTAGCCCGCGCCGCGCGCCACCTGGTTGCGGAGGCGCGCCAGCTCGAGCACGCCGGGCGCGACGAGCGGGCCGATCCCCTTGGCCGCCTCCCACGCGGCGCGGCGCGCGTCCTCCGACCGCTCGGCGTGCAAGATGTCGCGGATGCGGTTCTCGCTCAGCTTCTCGCCCAGCGCGATGCCGCGGTACGTCGAGTAGGCGCTCTCGAGCTCGGTCTCGATCGCGACCATGCGCTCGAGCGTCGCCGGGTCGCGCCGGTACGAGAGCGTCATCAGGTAGAGGAGGCGCACCTGTCGGGCGACGAGCGGATCCCCGATCGGCTCGGCGTCGAGGCGGCGCGCCTCGGCGTGCACGGCCGGATCGGCGTAGAGGCGCCCGAGCGCGAGCTGCGCGTCCGCCGCCGCCCGCTCGGCCTCGGGCGTGGCCCGGGACGCGAGCTCCCAGCTCGCGAGCGCGGCTCGGCGCGAGGCGGGCTCGGCCCCTCGGTTGAAATCGGCGATGAGCTGCTTCGCGGCGTCGGTGGGATCCATCGGGCTTGGGGGCGGAGCGCTCCGAGCGGCACCGCGCACGATCGGCGTAGCACGACGCGCCCTTCGCGTGATCGCGAGCGCGCCCGCGAGCCCGCCGCGCCGTCCACGACGGCAATGTCGCTGCGCAAGAGAAGAATAGTCACAGGGAGCCGGGGAGACAGGGAGGATTTCTGGGGTCGCTCCACGCCGACCCCTCGCTCCAGCACCAACGCCGGTCGACCGAAGAAATTCCTCCCCGACTCCCCGGCTCCCTGTGTATGAACCGGCGCCCTCGGAGCTATTCGCTCGCCGCCTTAGTTCTTCGCCGCGGCCTCGAGCGCGGGCGGCGCGCCGCGGAGCGCGGTCTCGACCGCCGCCGTGATCGCGTCCGCCTGGAGCTGCGCGAGATCGCCCGCGCCCTTGATGGCGCGTGCGTCGATCGCCGCCTGTGCCGAGCCGCTGACGCTGCCCTTGAGGGCCTGATCGGGCACCTGCCGGATCAGGAACTCGACGTTCGCCGAGTAGCTCGTCTCGGTCGCCGACTGGCCCTTCGACAGCCGGGTGATCGCGCCGTCGAGCGCGAAGACCGGCAGGCCGCGCGCCCTGCTCGCGGCGCCGACGTCGGCGTCGTCGGCGAGCACCTCGCCGCCGGGGATCTGCGCGAGCTGCGAGCGCGTGCTCGTCTTGAAGGTGCTGGTAACGGCCGCGTCCTTCACCGTCGACTTGTTCTCGATGCGCCCGAGCGAGAGGAGGAACTTCGCCTTCACCGACGCCGCCTTGACCGGCGAACGCAGGCGCTTGATCGTCGTCTCGAGCTGGGCCTTCACCGACGCCGAGGTCTCCTTGCCCTGCGCGGCCGTGAGCGCCGCGACGGCGCCCGCGTCCCCCACCGAGCCCAGCGCGGCGGCGGCCGCGGCGCGGACCGCGGGGTGCGGATCGCCGAGCGCCTTCTCGAGCGCGGGCCGGGCTCCAGGAGACCTGGACTTGCCGAGGACGAGCGCGGCCGAGACGCGGAGCCGGAAGTCGCTGCCCGTCGCGAGGTCCCTGTAGGCGGCCGAGTAGTCCTGGGCCGTGGACACCGGTGCGGCGCAGCACAGGATCAGCACCGAGGTGACCACCGCGCGGACTGCTCGTCCCACCATCAGTGCTCCTCCCCCCACCGACCGGCGAGCGGCATCTTCCAGTACCGAGCCCCCGCAATCAAGGCACGGCGGGCCAGCTCACACGTTCTTGTGGGAGCCCTGACTACGTAGAGCGCGCCCTCCGCAGCCCCAACGGAAAGTCACGACGCTCGTGGACGTAACCGTGGCTGCACCCCGGCTCGAGACCAACGCCACCGCTCGCAGGCGATGGGGCCACCGCACCAGAGCACAGTTCCATCGCTCTAGAACAACGCCACCGCTCGCAGGCGATGGGCCGGGGCCCCATCGCTCCAGAGCACAACCCCATCGCTCTAGGACAACGCCACCGCTCGCAGGCGATGGGGCCGGGGCCCCATCGCTCCAGAGAGACGGCCCCATCGCTCAACTAGAAGAGAACGCCGAGGTACCAGCGGAGGATCTGCGCCGTCTCGGTGTCGCCCTCGCCGAGCTTGGCGCTCTGGATGTCCTCTTTTTCGCCGGGCATGTAACCGAGGCCCGCGAGCGGGAACATCACGCCGTACTGGAGCGCGGTGTAGAAGCCGCCCATCTTGTCGGGATCGTCGTTGAGCGTCCCGTCCTTGGACTGGAAGTAGAGCTGGAAGTCGAGCTCGATGCCGAGATCGCGCGCGTGCCCCGGCGCCTGCACGAACTCGCTCGCGCGGCTCCAGATCACCGCCGCGCCGCCGCCGAGGCGCTGCCCGTTCTTGTCGCGGGTGAAGTCGTAGTCGACGCTCGGCCGGAAGTAGTAAGCGCCCTCGACGCGCGAGAGGATGTTGCGGAAGAGGATGTAGTCGACGTTGTACGCCGGGTGGAAGCGGAAGGTGGAGAAGGTCCGGTCCGCCGTGCGCTGCGGATCGAGGCCGTTCGGCGAGGGCGCGAGCGAGTCGACGTCGTCGTCGCCGCTCGCGTAGCCGAAGCCGAACTGCACCTTGAGCCGGTCCTCGATGGCGCGGTACTCGGTCTGCGTGGCGAGGCCGAACTGGCGGATCTTCCACCCCGGCTCGTCGGGGTTCGCCGCGTTCGCGTAGTTGTTGCTGCCCGCCGTTCGGTCGGTGCTCTCGATCGAGCCGTAGATCATCGCGAGCTCGGCCTCGAAGCGGAACTTCTCGTAGAGGACCTGCAGCCAGGCGTCGGGGATGAAGGCCTCGGCGCCGCGCCGGACGTAGCCTTTGCTGATGTTCGCCGACGTCTGGCCGAGGCTCGCGGCCGTCGCCGGGGTGGTCTCGTCGTTGGCGAGCACCTGGTTGCGGTAGACGGCGTAGATGCCGCCGTTGAGCACGAGGTCGCCGCGCGCGAGCTCGAGCTTCTGGAGCTCGGGGTTGCGGCGGCGCACCACGACGAGCACGTACTGGCTGACGTCGTCGAGCTGGCCGAGATCGTACGGCTGGCCCTGCTTCTCGTTGAGCGAGATGCTGGTCGGGCCCTCGTTGGCGAAGTCCCAGGCGCCGGCGAAGTAGAGGTCGTACTTCTTGATGCCGGTGACGAGCATGATCCGGTCGGCCGTCGATGCCCAGTCCTGGTCGTAGCCGTCGCCCGAGTTGGCGAGCATGCCGAGGCCCCAGTGGCTGGGCATGCGGCCGAAGCGGAGGAGGCCGACCGGCGTCAGGTACTCGCCCCAGACGCGCTTCACCGCGATCGAGTCGTTGTTCGAGTTCTGCCCGGCGCTCGGCGCCCACTGCGTCGTCGAGAACGAGGAGAGCGGCGAGTACCCGCCGCGGCCGACGACCTGGTAGCCGCCGGCCGAGGGGACGTTGGAGTAGCCGTCGGGCGTCGAGCCCATCACCAGGTTGTCGAGCAGATCGATCTGCGACAGGACGCGGAGGTTGTCGCTGATGTGCAGCTCGGGGTTGAGCCGGAAGCGCAGGTTCGCGCCTGCCTGCGTGTTGTCGTCGCACGGCTCTTTGACGGTCGGGTCGTCGCCGCAGAGCCTCACCGGGTGCGCGCCGGCGAGGTCGCTGAAATCCTTGTCGGTCGGCTGCGGCCAGATCTGCTCGCCGGGCCGATCGATCCGGCCGAGCGCGAAGTTGTGGAACAGCTCGGCCCGGACGCGGAAGTAGCCGTGGACCTCGAACGTCGGCCGCGCGTGCGACCACCAGTCCTCGGCGTAGACCTCGCTCGGACGCGCGCCGATCTCGGCGCTGCCGGAGGGGCGCTCGGCGCCCTGGTCGACGAGCTTCTTCTGATCCTTCTCGGGCTCGGCGGCGACGGCCGGCGGGGCCGGCGCGGCCTGGGTGCTCGGGGGCGCGGGCGCGGCGGGCTGCGCCGGCGCGATGAGCGGCTCGGGCGGCGCAGGCTGCGCCTCGATCCCCTGGGGCGCGGGCGCGGCGGCGCCCGTGGGA
>CAYJPW010000193.1:0-19135 GCA_964372055.1 uncultured Polyangiaceae bacterium | reverse complement strand
CATGTCATGCGGCAACCGCGTGAAAACTCGGTGCAAAAAGGGATCTGCACCCAACCCAGATCGACACCAGCGGCGTAGTGGCGGCGCCAGGTGGGGCGCTGCTCTCGAGCAGTCGCGCTGGTCGCGTGAGCATCGCGTCGAACGGGACGCAGTATGCCGTCGTCGCACGCACCAGCGCCGCCAGCGAGCTTCGCACCGCCATCGTCCTTCCGCCTCAGTCGGTCGTCGGCGACGTCGGGATGGGCAACGGCACCGCCCCCATCAGTTGGTCGGTGGCCTCGAACGGTACGGACTTCTTGGTCTCCTATGCGATAACCTCTGCCGCAACCGTCTCTGCGCGCTCGGTGACGCCAAACCTTCAGCTCGGCACGCTCTTCACCGTCGCATCCTCCAACCAGGCCTTCAGCCGAGTGGCGTCGTCCTACAATGGGTCACTGTTCTTCGTCACCTGGGACAGGGTCAATGGGGAGGGCTGCGACGTCTCCGGGGCGTATGTCACGACGTCCGCCCTCCTCGAGTCGTTCCCCATCTCGAGCGGGCCTACCTTCGAGGCGTCACCAGCAATCGCGTCCACCCCCGGCGGGCAGAGCCTGGTCGTGTACGATCGATTCGACGACGGGCAAGGATACCAGTCCCATCGGATCAAGGCCCGCTTCATCGACACCTCGGCGGGTCAGCAGGGCAGCCCCTGCGCAAACAATGGCCAATGCCTCAGCGGCTCTTGCGTAGACGGCGTCTGCTGTGACTCCTCGTGCATCGGGCTCTGCATTGCCTGCAGCTCCGCCAAGAAGGGCGCCGGAGTCAACGGCGTATGCGGACCCATCGCCAGCGGCCTCGATCCGGACAACGAGTGCGCGATCCAGGCGGCGTCGACGTGCGGGACGACGGGCTTCTGCGGCGGAGCGGGCGTCTGCCAGCTGTACGCTCAAGGAACCAACTGCGGCAGCACGTGCGTTGGCAGCACGTTCACCGAGAAGCTCTGCGACGGCGGAGGTACGTGCGTAACGTCGCCGACCTCGTGCGCACCTTATCTTTGTGGCGGAGGCGTCTGCAAGTCGTCGTGTGTCTCCAATGCGGACTGCTCCATCGGCAACGTCTGCAACCTCGGCGCGTGCGGCCCGCTCGCTCCCAATGGAGTGGCGTGCGCGAGCGGGGGCGCATGCCAATCCGGGTTGTGCGTGGACGGAGTTTGCTGCGATACGACTTGCACGGGAACATGCAAGGCGTGCTCGACGGCAAAGAAGGGAGCCGGGCCGGACGGCGTGTGCGACAACATCGTCTGGGGTGCCGATCCCGACAACGAGTGCACGTCGGGCGGCGGCTCGTGCGGGCAGACCGGCAACTGCGGCGGCAACGGGGCGTGTGGAGTTCAACCGGCGGGAACGCCCTGCGGGGTGCCGTTTTGCTCGGGATCTAACCTGGAGCAAGGCTACTGCGCCGGGAACGGCGGCAGCTGTAACGGAGCGGTCATCCAAGCCTGCGCGCCCTACGGCTGCCAGTCGGCCACGTGCCTCAGCTCGTGCACCGTCAACACGGACTGCTCTTCGGCAAACTACTGCGCCGCAGGTAGCTGCGTGCCCAAGCTGATGGCGGGCGCCAGCTGCAACCTCGCATCGGACTGTGCCTCGGGCTGGTGCGTGGACGGCGTCTGCTGCAACAACCAGTGTGGGCTCCCCTGCCAGGCGTGCTCCGCGGCAAAGAAGGGCGGCGGCAGCGATGGAACCTGCGGCTTCGTCGGCGCCGGCCTGGACCCTGACGATGATTGTGCGGCGACGGCCCCGTCGACGTGCGGCCAGACCGGCTTCTGCACGGGTGTCAATACCACTTGCGCCAAGTACGGGCCGGAGACCGTCTGCGCCACCGTCTGCTCGGGAGACGGCGTCAATGCGAAACACTGCAATGGCTTGGGCGCGTGCCAGGACTCTCCCGTGATCCCGTGCGCACCGTATGGCTGCACCGCCGGCGCTTGCAACGTGTCGTGCCTGACGAACGCCGAGTGCGCCGCGGGGTTCTCTTGTGTCGGCGGCAGCTGCACGGGCCAGGCGCCCAACGGCAGCCCATGCGGGGATGCGGCCGCGTGCCAGTCCGGCTTCTGCGTCGACGGTGTCTGCTGCGATGGCGCCTGCGGTGCGGGAGCGTGCGACGCGTGCTCGATCGGCAGCGGCGCGGCGATCGACGGCACGTGCGCGCTCTTGACCGGT
Organism: uncultured Polyangiaceae bacterium; assembly: GCA_964372055.1. Lineage (GTDB taxonomy): Bacteria > Myxococcota_A > Polyangia > Polyangiales > Polyangiaceae > CAYJPW01. The sequence goes on along the minus strand of CAYJPW010000193.1, from coordinate 16,934 downwards.
ACGGCGTGCAACGACGGCGACGCGTGCACGCAGACCGATGTGTGTCAGACCGGCGCCTGCGTCGGGACGGCTCCTGTCGTCTGCTCGGCGCTGGACGAGTGCCATGACGCCGGAAGCTGTGACCCTGCTACGGGCTTGTGTTCGAACCCCGGGAGTGCCGATGGTACCCCTTGCTCCATCGGGCAGTGCGAAGGCGGCATCTGCACCGTGGCGCAGACCAGCTCCAGCAGCTCCGGCGTCGGTGGGTCGTCCGGCGGGTCGGCCTCGTCCTCTGGTTCCACCACCTCCGCCGCGAGCTCCGGCAGCGGCGGCGGCAATGGCGGAAGTGGCGCGGGTGGGGCCGGCGGTACCGGCTCTGCTGGCAACGGTGGCGGCGGCATGGGCGCGGGCGGTGGCGGCACCGCCGGTTCCGGAGGTGGTGGTGCAGGCGGCGCCGGATCTACCAGCACGGGTGGAGGCGGCGATGGCGCCAGCGGTTCGTCATCCACCTCGACGTCCGGCAGCGGCGGAGCTGCGGGAAGTGGGGGAGGCAACGGATCGAGCGGCTCGGGCGGAACTACGACCGGAGGGAGCAGCAGCGGATCGACTGGAGAAGGAGCGTCGACCACGGGCACGACAGGAGGGTCGAGCACCGGCGGCGCCACGGGGAATGCCAGCGGCGATCCTGCCGAGGACGGTGGATGCGGGTGTCGGACCGTGCGTACGGTCGAAGCGCCCCACGGACGCGGATGGCAAGAGTGCGTAGCGCTCGCGCTGCTGGCGATGGCAAGCCGCCGCCGACGTCAAAGGGTTCGTGATCGCGCTGCCTGATGCCCATACGAGCTCACCGATCGGGCGCCGAGCAGTCGCCGGGAGCCGGTGCAGGCGCCGGCCTGGCAGGCCGCGCACGCAGTCGCCTTCCGCGCGGAACGCCAGGCGCGGTTCGTTGCTGCGTTCAGCTCTTCGCGAGATTGACCGGCCCACACGACGCTCTACTCGACGCTCGAGCCGTGCGCGTTCCACCGGCGCGCGCGCGCACGCGATCGCGGGTACGGGCTCCCGGCGCGTGATGGATCCGCGATCCGAACCCGCGCGTCGACGGCGCGGGCGTGCAGATCACTGGTACATGCAATTATCGAAGGCTTGACTGCAGTTGTCGATGAGGCACGTCGCGCACGGGTCGTTGTCGAGCTTGGCGCCGCCACACTGCGCCGCGCAGGGGCCGGCGCAAGGGCCGCACGCACAGTCGTGGATCGCCTGGTAGATCCCCGCCGTCTCGGGGCACGCCGTCTCCGGCGTCAGGGTGATCCCCTCGAAGAACTGGTGGGCGCACGTCAGGCACTGGCATTCGCCGCTCTGGCAATCCTTCGAACAGCAGTCGCCGGTGCTGTCGCATGCGCTACCGACCGGGAGGCAAGCGTCCTGGGGAACGCAGACTTCGGCCAGACACTTGAGCCCACTCACGCAATCCTCGACCTGGCTGCAAATGGTGCCCGACTCGCCACAGTAGAGTTCCTGGCACTTCGGTGGCATGAGCTGGTTGTTGCAGCGGTAGCCGTTCGCGCAGTCCGAGTCGCCGACGCAATTGTTGTCGAGACACGCCACCGCGGGAACGCCGCCGCCGACTCCGCCCGAAGTGCTGCTCGTCGTACCGGTCGTAGCCGGACCAGTGCTGGAGCTGTCGTCTCCTCCAGCGCCGGTCGCTCCGCCCGCGGGCGAGGTGGAGCAAGCGCCACTCGCAACAGTTGTCACGACAGCGAGGACGAGAGCTGCATCACGGTATTTCATGAACCGACCTCCGGAGCCAAAGATGATGACAAATGGCGAGCGTGCCGCATGAATGCCCCGAAAGCCGAAGTGGCATCTCACGCCTCTTTGCCTAGGCGAAAGGAGACTCGATCCTGGCTCGCAGGTCAACGCCCGCCGGAGCGCAGAGCTGCGGACACCCGCACCGTATTCGAGTCGACGTGTAGCGAATCCTCCTACGGCCGCTTGGGCCTGCGGCCTTTGATGCGTGCCGAGGATCGCCCCCCTTCCCCGCCCCACCCAGCGGCGTACCCTGGTCCCGCCATGCTCCCGGCCGACGTCCGCTCCCAGCTCGTCTACGCCCTCCGCGACGACCTCGTCGGCCCCTCCGCGGACGATCCCCGCGACGCCGAGCACCTCACCGAGACCCTCCCCTCCTCCCCCTCGCACTGGTACCTGACCGGCTTCCTCGCCCCCACCGGCCAGCCCGAGGACGAGAAGGAGGACGAGACCGCCGCCGAGGAGATCGACTCGGGCCTCGACGACGCCGACGACGGCGAGCCCGAGGCGCCGCCCGCGCGCCGCCCCGTGTTCCCCTCGTCGATCGGCATCAGCGTCCTCGTCGGGCCCGCGACGAAGCAGCTCGCCGCGCGCGTCACCTACGGGACCTACGAGCCCGTCGAGGCCCCGCCGGCCTCGACCCGCACCCCCGAGCCCGCGGGCGGCTCGCGCCGGCCGCCGCCCGACGCCGAGCGCGACACGCCCCGGGGCTGGAAGCGCACCCCGCACGCGCACCCGATCGCCATCCCGCTCGATCCCAGGAAGCCCCACCAGGAGCACCCCCTGCCCGGCTCGGACGGCGTCGTCCTCCGAGCGGTGGTCCGCCCCGTCCCCGAGGGGGAGCTCGCCCTCGTGCCCAAAGGCACCCGGTACGTCACGCTCTTCCTCATCAACCGGCGCGCCGCGGTGGGCAAGCCCGAGCAGGACCGCGGCTACGTCTTCCAGGTGGCCCTCGAGATCGAATGCGCCGAGGGATTCACCCCGCGCCCGAACCTCCGCGGCGCCCGCCCCGACGACGACATCGACGAGCGCATCGGCGATCTCCAGTACCGCGACGCCTTCGAGCTCGCCGTCGGCCACGGCGTCTCGGTGATGACCGGCCCGGCCGACGCCGAGGGCCGCGTCGCCCGCGTCTCGACCTCGTGGGTCCCCACCGCCGAGGTCGAGAAAGTGGTCCCCTCGGCCGTGAAGGACGTCGAGCTCCGCATGGAGGAGCTCGGGAGGATGCAGGACGGCGCGACGCTGGAGCGCGAGGTCGGCGAGCTCGTCACCTCGTACCGCGCCTGGATCGCGCGGCAGCCGGTGAGCGGCCTCGGCTCGGCGGTCCGCGACGACACCGCGCGATCGCTCATGGCCGCGGCGACGATCGCCTGCAACCGCATCGACGCCGGCATCCGCCTGCTCGCCGCCCCCGAGAACGCCGACGCGCTCGAGGCGTTCCGCGTCGCGAACCGGGCCATGGCCGCGGCGGCGTGGCAGCGCAGCGGCGCCGAGCTCCGCAAGAAGAACGCGGTCCCGACCTGGCGGCCCTTCCAGCTCGCCTTCCTCCTCATGAACGTCGGCGGCCAGATCGATCCGACGAGCAGCGAGCGCGAGGCCGTGGACCTCATCTTCTTCCCGACCGGCGGCGGCAAGACCGAGGCCTACCTCGGCCTCGCCGCGTTCACGCTCGTCCTGCGCCGGCTGCGGCGCCCGGGCCTCGCCTCGGGCGGCGTCGCCGTGCTCATGCGCTACACCCTGCGCCTGCTCACGCTCGATCAGCTCGAGCGCGCGGCGACCCTGATCTGCGCGCTCGAGCTCGAGCGGCGGCGCGCCCCGGAGCGCCTCGGCCCGCAGCGCTTCTCGATCGGCCTCTGGGTGGGCAAGTCGGCCACGCCCAACAAGCTCGGCACCGACAAGGACCACGACGAGACCACGGCGCGAAGCCGCGTCCTCGCGTTCGCCCGCGATCCTAAGGCGAACCCCTCGCCCATCCCCATCGACAAGTGCCCCTGGTGCCAGGCGCCCTTCAGCCAGGACACCTTCCAGCTCAAGCCCGACAGCCGCGCCCCGCAGCAGCTCCGGGTGATGTGCCTCGATCCCAAGTGCGACTTCCGCTGGAAGAAGGAGCACCCCGAGGGCATCCCCGTCCTCGCCGTCGACGACGAGGTCTACCGCGAGCTGCCCTGCTTCCTCATCGCCACCGTCGACAAGTTCGCGGGGCTGCCCTGGGTGGGCAAGACGGGGCTCCTCCTCGGGCGCGACGCGACCCACCACAACGCGCTCGGCTTCTACGGCCCCGCGCAGCGCCCGCCCGACGCGAGGCCGCTCCCCTCGCCGCTCCTCCCGCCCGATCTCATCATCCAGGACGAGCTCCACCTCATCTCCGGCCCGCTCGGGACGATGGTCGGCCTCTACGAGACGGCCATCGATTACCTCACGACCCGCGAGATCGGGGGCAAGAAGGTGCGCCCCAAGATCGTGGCCTCGACCGCGACGGTGCGGCGCGCGCTGCCGCAGATCCAGGCCCTCTTCGGGCGGAGCCGGGCCGACGTCTTCCCGCCCCCGGGCCCGGACCGGCGCGACTCGTTCTTCGCCGAGACGGTGCCGGCGACGGCCGCGAACGCGCGCCTCTACCTCGGCCTCGCGGCGCCCGGACGGAGCAACAAGGTCCTCCTCATGCGCTCGTACATCGCGCTGCTCGCGGCCGCGCAGAAGGCGTACGCCTCCGGCCCCGACGCCGCCGATCCCTACATGACGCTCGTCGGTTACTTCAACAGCCTGCGCGAGCTCGGCGGCTCGCGGCGCATCGTCGAGGACGAGGTGCGCGCGCGCCTGCTCCGCGTCGAGCTCCGCCGCCGCGCCGGCGAGGCGCAGGCCCTCTTCGCGCGGCGGCTCATCGACTACGAGTGCGTCGAGCTGACGAGCCGCGAGACCACCGACAAGGTGAAGATCGCCAAGGAGCGCCTCGCGCAACCCTACGCGTCGAAGACGAAGGGCCGGGCGCCGGTCGACGTCGCCCTCGCCAGCAACATGATCTCGGTCGGCCTCGACATCCAGCGCCTCGGCCTCATGGTGGTGTGCGGCCAGCCCAAGACCACCGCCGAGTACATCCAGGCGACGAGCCGCGTCGGCCGCGACGACAAGCGCCCCGGCCTCGTCGTCGCCCTGCTCAACGTGCACAAGCCGCGCGATCGCTCGCACTACGAGCACTTCACGAGCTTCCACGAGTCGTTCTACCGCGGGGTCGAGGCCGCCAGCGTGACGCCGTTCTCCCCGCGCGCCATCGATCGGGGCCTGGTGGCGGTCGCCGTCGCCCTCGCTCGCCTCGGCGACGCGCGCCTGACCGCCGGCGACGCGGCGGCGAGGATCGCCGAGGTCCGGGGCGAGCTCGGCTTCCTCGGCGACGTGCTCGCCCACCGCGCCGAAGCGCACAGGAGGAGCGAGCCGGACGACGAGCCCATCGACGAGGTGAAGGCCGGGCTCCGGACGCGGATCGACGCCCTGCTCGATCACTGGGTCGGGATCGCCGGCGACAAGGACTACGAGGGCCAGGGCCTCGCCTACCAGCCCTACGAGGAGAGCGCCTCGAAGCGGCCGCTCCTGCGGATGCCGCTCGATCCGGACCTCAAGGACTGCAAGAAGCGCGAGCGGCTCTTCGTGGCGAACCGCTCGATGCGCGACGTCGAGGGGACGGTGGACCTCTACGTGGCGAAGCTCCGCGAGAGCGCGATGGCGCTGGAGGAGCAGGGAGAATGAGCCGCGATCTCTGGAAGTGGGGCGTGGAGTGGAAGGACCGCCGCCCCGACGGCAACATCCGCCATAGCCAGATCACCTCGACCTTCGGCCCCGGTGCGCTCGTCGATCTCGTCGACGACGCGGCCATCGTGGCGGGCCTCTCGTGGTGGGCGCGCGGGCCCAAGATCGTCGAGGACCGGCTGCTCGCGATGCTCGCCCGCCAGCAGGGCTACGAGCGCGTCGAGCTCTTCTCGCCCCCCTCGTCGTCGAAGGACATCGAGGATCCGAACCGCAAGTGGATCAAGGCGTTCCGCTTCCCCGAGTGGTTCGTCTGCCAGAACGAGAGCTGCTGGGAGGAGGGTGAGGGCCAGCCGCGCCGCGACGGCGCCAGGCCGCGGCGCCTCTTGCGGATCAACCAGCTCGACGGCACCGGCCACAAGTGCAAGGGCGGCAAGGGCCGGACGAGCAAAGTGCAGCCGATCCGCTTCGCGCGCGCCTGCCGGCTCGGCCACATCGACGACATCGAGTGGTTCGCGCTCGTGCACCGCAAGAACCCGGGCTGCCGGCGCGTCGTTCTCTGGGTCTACGAGAGCGGCGCGAGCGGCGATCTCGCCGACGTCCGCGTCCAGTGCAGCGGCTGCCGGGAGGTGCTCCCCATGAGCCTCGCGGCCGCGCGCTTCGTCGACAACGAGCCGACGCTCGGCTTCTGCTCGGGGCGCAAGCCGTGGCTCGGCGGCGATCAGCGCGACGACTGCAAGGAGGCGATGCGCCTCCTGCTGCGCTCGGCGAGCCACGCCTACTTCCCCGTCAATGCCAGCGTCATCCACATCCCCGATCCCGACGCCGCGCTCCGCGAGGCCGTCGACGCGCTCTGGGATCAGCTCAAGGGCGCCAAGAGCGTCGCGAGCATCGCGATGCGCCGCGAGGAGCAGGACGACGTCCGCGCCCGCCTCGAGGGGATCGCGGACGAGGCGGCCTTCTCCGAGATCGTGCGCCGCCGCGAGAACAAGGCGATCGCGCGCAAGAAGGTGAAGGAGGCGGAGATGGAGGTGCTGCTCCATTGCCCGAAGGGGCTCGCCACCGATCAGCCGAACGGGCGGTTCTACGCGAGGACGCTGGCGCTGCCGAAGAAGCGCGGCAAGGCGATGGCGCGGCTCGAGCGCGTCGTGCTCCTGCACCGCCTCACCGAGGTCCGCGCCCTCGCCGGCTTCACCCGCTTCGAGTCCAAGTCGGCGGACGTCGACGGCGAGCTCGACATCGGCGCCGAGGTGGCCCGCCCCGACGAGCCGCTCACCTGGCTGCCGGCGGTCGAGAACCACGGCGAGGGCTTCTTCTTCGCGCTCGCGGAGCCTGCGCTCGCCGAGTGGGAGAAGCGCGCCGCGGTGAAGGAGCGCCACGCGCTCTTCGAGGCCGGCTTCAAGCTCTGGCAAGCGCAGCGCGAGGACCGCAAGAGCGTGAAGCCCGACTTCGCGACCGCGCGCTTCGTCCTCTTGCACTCGCTCTCGCACCTGCTCATCACCGCGGTGTCCCTCGAGTGCGGCTACTCGGCGAGCGCGATCCGCGAGCGCATCTACTCCGGCGCCGGCGGCCACGGGGTGCTGCTCTACACGGCCTCGTCGGGCGCCGAGGGCTCGCTCGGCGGGCTCGTGGAGGTCGGGCGGCACATGGAGCGCTACCTCGAGCGCGCGCTCGATCTGGGCCGGCTCTGCTCGAACGATCCGGTCTGCGCCGCGCAGGTGCCCGCGGACGAGGCGGCGACGACCGACCGCTTCCTCGAGGGGGCCTCCTGCCACGGCTGCCTGCTCATCTCCGAGCCTTCGTGCGAGCGGATGAACGCCTACCTCGACCGGAGCCTGGTCGTGCCGACGGTGGAGACCGCCGACCTCGCGTTCTTCACGTGATCGAGCGGAGCTCGATTTCCCGGGGTTCGGGGGCGGAGGCCCCCGAGCGTGATTGACGAGGCCTGGCTCGAGCGCGCCAACGCCGCCGATCTGGAGGCGCTCGCGACCTCGATCGCCGAGGGCCGGATCGCGGCGCCGTTCACGGCGGGCGCCGTGCAGCTCGCGGGCTTCCACCGCAGCGCCGCGACCTTCCTCGCGGGCCTGGGCGCCGCGGGCCCCGAGGCCATCGCGTGGATGCTCCGGCGCCTCGCCGCCGAGCGCCGCCGCGCCGACGACCGCCTGGCGCGCGCCGCCCAGCTCGTCTGGACGGGCCCGAGCGACGGCGCCCAGAACCTGCGCGACACCAAGGTCGTCCTCGACGCGCTCTTCGGCCAGGCCGAGCGGCACGTGCTCATCTCCACGCTCGTGCTCTGGGACGGGCGCGCCGTGTTCGCGAAGCTCGCGGAGCGGCTCCGCGCGCGGCCCGACATCACGGTCGAGCTGTTCGTCAACGTGGAGGGCGAGACCGGGACCGAGGAGGGCGACGTCGAGCGGTTCGTCGAGAGCTTCCGGCGCTGGCACTGGTTCGACGACCTGCCCTGGCCCGCCATCTACTACGATCCGGACTCGCGCAAGCCGCGCGGCGCCGAGAGCATGGTGCTGCACGCGAAGTGCGTGGTCGTCGACGAGCGCCTCGCGTTCGTCACCAGCGCGAACTTCACCGACGCGGCGCAGACGCGAAACATCGAGGCCGGGGTGCTGCTCGACCACCCGCGCCTCGCCGAGGCGCTCGCCGGCCGGTTCCGCGCGCTGCGGGAGACCGGCGCGGTCCGGCGGATGCGCTGATCCGGCCGCGAGCGCCAGATCAGGGTTGCGTCGATGCCGGCTGCGCCGGCTCCGTCGGCGCTGCCGCGCTGGGCGGCGCCAGGTCTGCCTGGTTGAGCGCGGCGCCGATGCGCTCGAGCGTCGCGTCGATGAGCGCGCCGACGACGGCGTCTCCATCGCCCACGTGCATCAGCGTCTTCGGGCCCTTGGTGGTCTCTGCGAGGGCGACGATTTCCCTGCCGCTCGCGTCGAGAAGTGTGAATTGCCAGCGAAGCGACACCTCGACAGTACCCATCCCTGGTGCACCCATCGATCCCGGCGAATGTGTGAACTCGACCAGCTTGAACGTCGCGTTGTACGCCTCCGAGCCACCGGGCTTCACGTACTCGCCCAGCAGGATCTTCAGGCCCTCGTCAAAGGAGCCGCGGAACCTCTCGACGCAGTAGTCCTTTAGGCCAGCCGTCTTGGAGCACACGGGGCCATCGGGGACCGAGGAGACGTCGACCGTCGATGTGCCCGAGAGATGCCGCTTGGCCAAGACGTTCGGCCGAGGTGTCGGAGCGACCGCACCGATTGTGCAGCCGAGGACCGCAATCGAGCTCAATGACGCGAGAACGAAAGCTTGGATGGATCGCATCCACCGGCGGTAGGCCCTCCAGCTGGACCTGTCAACGTGCGGGGCCCGCAGCTCTCCGGGTTTCGCGGCGCGCGCACCCAATCGCACCGACCTCCTCGCCCACGTGGCTCACCACCTCCTCGGCACCGAGGCCTCCCGCAGCATCACCGTCCCCGTACTCGCCGGCTGCGGATCGGGGCCGAGAGACGCTCCGGAGGTGTGCGGGCGCACCGAGTCCGGCTCTTCGCGCCCCGGCCCGGCGTTCCGCCGCCCGCCGACTTGACGCCGCTCACGACCGCGCGTGCGCCCCTGCGACAACGCGAATCGAAACGCCTGCCGGCTCTGGTATCGGTCGCGGAAGATGCGATCCTCGTCCCTCGTTCGTGTTCGACCCGGCTCTGCCCTGCTCGTCGCCTTGCTCGGCCTCACCGGCTGCGGTCCGAACATGGAGCAGGTCAAGAAGCTCAGGGACGAGGCGCACGCGAAGGAGATGGCGGCCGAAGCGGATCCCGACACGCGGGCTTGGCTTCAGGGCTGGCACGAGTGCACGTCGATACCGAGCTTGAGCCAGGAGCACGTGGCGAAGGTGGAGCCGTGCCTCGGCGCCAACGAGGCCAAGAGCGTCGCCTCGCTGAAGGCGCAGGCTGCGAGCGAGAAGGCGCCGGCCGCGAAGGAGGCGTTCCGGCGCGCGGCCGAGTGCATCGAGCGGGCGCCCAGGGTCAATTCCACCGCCAAGATGTACGGGCAGTACGACGAGGTGAAGGCGTGCCTCCACGAGAAACGGCGTGCGCTCAGCCGCGAGGCGCAGGCGAAGGACGACGACTTCGCGCTCGCGGAGAAGGAGGGAACCGCCGACGGGTGGCTCGCCTTCCTCGCGAAGCATCGCGAGGACGAACGGGCGCCGGAAGCAGCGAGGAGAGTCGCCGCGGCTGCTGCCCACGCAGAGGGCGACGCGCGAATCGCCATCGAGGAGAAGCTGGCCAATGTCTACCCGCCGGGCGTCGCCGAGCTCCCGGCCGAGCGCAGGATCCTCCTCGTCGGGCCGAAGGGACTGCGCGTGCGCGACCTAACGCTCCTGAACGAAGCCAAGGTCGCGCCGAGCATCGTGGTGGCGCGCGTGAAGGCGAGCACGGATCCGTACAAAAGCTTCGACGGCGAGGAGCTCGCGGCGCTCAAGAGGCTCGGCATCTCGGACGAGGTCGTCGCCGCGATGATCGAGGTGACGGCGAAGGTCCACGAGCGGCGCAAGGCCGACGAGGAGCGCGACGCATTGCGTGCCGAGCTCGCCGCGCTCAAGGCGATGATCGAGGCCAAGAAGGGAGCCGGCGGCGGCGAGGTCGTCCAGACCAAGGACGGGCCGATGGACTTCCTCGCGAGCTGTGCGAAACGGCTCGCTGCGATGAAGCTGTGCGAGCAGATCCCGTTCCCCGGCTCGACGATTTGCCAGACCACGGCCGAGTCGTCGTTCCCCTGCCCCAAGCAGTGACCGAACGTTGACGCCTCGCGATCGCGCGGCTGCGACGAAGCTTGCAATCGTCCAACCGCGAGAAGCCCGACGAAGCGTGGGTCGGCGAGCGCGGACGCGCTGACCCCGCGCGAACGCGGGATCACGGCCTCCTGGGCGGCGGCCCGAGCCTCTGCCTCGGCCCCCGCAAGATCACCGCCGGCGCCCCCGCCGGGTGCCCGAAGAAGAACGGGTCGTACCACCAGTACGGCGCCGCCCCCGCCCCCGCGCCGCTGATGGGCGACGGCTCCACGGTGATCCGCTCGAAGGGCGTCCGCTGCGCGACGAAGTCCCGCGCCGTCCGGACCCGCCAGAGCACATCGAACGCCGGGATCTCTCTCGCCTCCGCCATCTCCTCCGGCAGCGGGTAGTAGAGATCCACGGTGCGCTGCTGCCACGGCGGGATGCTCACGAACGGAAGGTCCGCCGAGCCCGCGTTCACGAAGGCCGCGCCGATCGTCCCCTGCCCCGGCAGCGCGAGGACGACCTCGCGGGTATCGAGCGTCCAGGCGGCCTCGTCGCCGTCGTTCGAGATGTTGAGCCGCACGCGGAGGACCGGCGTCTCCTCGCCTTCCTCTTGCTCGACCTCGCCGACCCCGAACGTCGAGACGCGCACGTCGCCGCGCGGGGCGTAGGGCGGGATCTCGTAGCGGGCAGCCGGGCGGCCGGCGAGCGTGGCCGTGCTCTGCTCGGCGGGCCGATAGGAGTAGCGCTCTGCCGCGCAGCCGAGCGCGAGCGTGGACAGTGCACCCAGCAACCACAGGCGCTTCATGCAACGGGCGCTGCAAGCGCCGTGCGCTGCCGCCGAACGAGCGCGTCAGGGCGGAGGAAGGAGAACGCCGCCCGCGCCGCCTCGAAGACGTCGCGCCAGACGCCGGCGACGAGGCCGCCCGGCGAGGCGTCCTGACGAACGGTCGGCGCCGATTTTGCCGTCGCCGAGGGCGACCGCGTCGCTGATTTCGCGTCTCCCTCCCCGGATCTGTCGTCCCAGGCGACGGACCTGGCGTCCCGCCCCAGAGACGTCGCGTCCGCGTCGAGCGATCTGTCGTCGGGGCCGAGAGACGTCGGGGCCGGCGCGAGAAACGTCAGGTCGGGCGCGAGAAACGTCAGGTCGGCCGCGAGAGACGTCGCGTCCGGTGCGAGAGACGTCAGGTCCGCCTCGCGCGGCGTGAGGTCCGCGTCGCGGGATCCGAGATCGGGCCCGAGAGACGAGACGTCCGGGCGAGCCGACGTGAGGTCCATCGCGGGAGACGTCAGGTCTTGCTCCAAGAACACGAGATCGAACGCGGGAGACCTGACGTCCGGACGGGAGACCTGACGTCCGGACCGGGAGACGCGACGTTCTGCCCGCGAGACCTGACGTCCGACCCACGGGATCGCAGGTCCGAGGGGAGGGACGCGACGTCCGCCTCGATGGACTTCACGTCGGCGATGAGAAACCCGAGCTCCGCCCGGAGGGATCTCTCGTCACTCCCGAGGGACCTGACGTCGGGAAGGGGAGACGCGACGTCCGCCTCGATGGACGTGACCTCCGCCTCGATGGACGCGACGTCGGGCTCCAGAGACGGGAGGTCAGCCTCGATGGACTCGACGTCCGGCTCGGGAGACGGGAGATCGGCCTCCATGGACGCCAGATCGGGACCGAGAGACGAGACGTCCGGACGGGCCGACGTCAGGTCCATCGCGGGAGACGCCAGCTCCGCTCCACAAGACACGAGATCGGAAGCGGGAGACCTGACCTCCGGACCGGGAGACGCGACGTCCGGACCGGGAGATCAACGCCCGGACCCGGGAGACCGGCGTTTGGACCGGGAGACGCGACGTCCTGCCCGCGAGCCCCTACGTCCGGCCGACGCGATCGCAGGTCCGAGCGGAGGGACGCGACGTCCGCCTCGATGGACCCGACCTCGGCCATGAGAGACCCGAGCCCGGCACGAGGGGCCTCACGTCGCCTCCGCGGGGCCTGAGGTCGGGACGGGGCGACGCGATATCGGCCTCGATGGACCCGATGTCGGGCTCCAGAGGCCGGAGGTCGCCCTCGATGCCTCGGGGACGGGTGGGGCTGCAGAGCCGGTGGAGCTCACCAGACCACCAGCCTTGCTTCGGCGGAGTCTGTGTTCGTGCCGTCGCCGAGCTGGCCCGAAGCGTTGTTGCCCCAGCACGCGACGCCTTCGACGGTGATGGCGCACGCGTGGCGCGGTCCTGCCGCGATCTGGAGCGCATCCGACACGCCGTCCACCGGGGTCGGCACCGAGTTCCAGTAGCCGAGGGCATCCGGATCCTCCGAGACGGCGAGTCCGGCCCGGTAGTACTGCCCGTTTCCCCAGCAGAGGACGGTTCCGTCGAGCAGGCGCCGGCAGGAGTACTCGTCTCCGAGGGCGACCTGGTCACCGCATTCGATCGTCGGCACTTGAACCGGCGTATAGACTATCGGCGGAGACGGCAAGATCTCGCCGAGCTGGCCGTGGTTGTTCGAGCCCCAGCAGCTCACCACGCCGCCGCTGCGCTGAACGCAGACGTGTGTCCAGCCGGAGACGAGCCGGATGGCATCGGAGATACCCGGCACGAGGACCGGAGAATCGGCGTACCCGACGTCGTCACCGACGCCGAGCACGCCCCAGCCGTTGCTCCCCCAGCAGCTGATCGTCCCATCGGCGTGGCGGGCACACGCGTGACCGAGGCCCAGCGCGATCTCGACGGCATCGGTGATGCCCTCGATTGCATGCGGGCTCGTGGGGCCATCGGGATCGACGTGCCAGCACCGAACCGATCCCGACGCGAACAGCGCGCAGAAATCCATGTTTCCCATCGCCACCTGCACGACGTCGGACACACCGCTCATGGGTATTGGGGACCACCCGCTGGCCCAGAGGGTGCCCCATGTCGCCACGGTGCCGTCGGCCCGCAGGGCGAATGTATGCGCGGCGCTCCCGCCGCCACCGACCGCGACCTGTACCGCATTCGAGATCCCGACGACGGAGGTGGCTACCGACCGGTTCTCGTTCGTGCCGTCGCCGAGCTGTCCGAGGGAGTTGTTTCCCCAGCATCGCACGTCGCCGCTGCTGGTCACTGCGCAGGAGTGCTCCGCGCCGACGGCGATCTGGACGACGCCGAGCGCGTTCTGGACCTCGCCGAGATCGTGGCAGCCCAAGGGTGGAGCGACGCCAGCGTCGGGCAGGGGCTCGTCGTAAAGCGACGACCGGGCGCCGCACCCTGCGACCATGACCACGAGCACTATGGCCGAACGCATGTTCACGGCGCCCGCGAAGCAACCAGCGTACCATCGATCCTTGGCAGGATCGTCGGCTCGAGGTTGCCGACGGCGCCAACCCACGTTGGCTGTTCGGCAACGAGCTTGTCGCACCGCGGCGCAGGTTCGCGCGGCGGCTCGGGTGACTCCGCCCGACGAAACCCGACGAGCGCCCGGCTGCTCGTGCCTTTGGCGACCGAAGCCAGCTCGCGCAACGACTCCGCCTCGCGATCGAGAGCGGGGACGCGACATGGCCGCTCTGGCCGAGAAACGCCTCGTACGTGGCAGGGGCGGCCGATCCGACCGGGTCAGGGCCGGCCAACGGATCGCGTCATCCCCAGCCCCGGCCGGTCACGGGCGAGCCGACGCGCTCGCCGCGCGGACCAGCGGAACGCGCGGCGGCAGGGCCTCGTCGCCGGGCACCGCATCGAGCATGGTGTAGCTCGCGTCGCGGATCATCTCGAACGCCCTCTCCTCGTCGACCCACTGGAGCGAGCCGACGCCGAGCGTCTGACCGACGGTCTGGTGCAGCCAGTAGCGCCGCGCGGCCACGACGTCGATGGTCGCGGTGTCGCGCGTGCTCGTACCGAGCTCTTCATCGATGTCGTCGCCTCCGATCGCGACGATCGCGTGGCTGCCCGGCTCGGCGAACCAGCAGAAGTACGACGGGCCGCGCGTCGCCCCGACGAGCCGATCGTTGTCGCGGAAGATCGTCGGCACGAGCGCGCCGGTGACGTGCGGGCGGAGCGCGCAGATCTGGGCGAGTCCCGGCGGCAGGGCTCCGGCCGGCGCGATCGGAGGGCGATCCGCGGTCGTGATCCCGTAGCTCGTGCAGGCCGACAGCAGGACGAAGACGAAGATCGACGCGCGCTCGGGCATCCGGGCCTCCCGCGCCCGCTCGTAGCACGCGCCGGGGCGGCCCGCGCGACCGGGCACGATCCGGGCGCTGCAACGACGCCCGTCGCGTCCATGAGGCAGGTCGATGATGGGATCATGGCTGCCAAAAGGCGTCCGCCGGGATGGCGAAGTTGAGCGACTGGTTCAGCCGTTCGCGCCCCGCGAGCACGAGCGTCGTGATGCCGACGACGTTGCCGCGTGCATCGAAGAGCCCGCCTCCCGAAGAGCCGGGCGATATCGGAGCCGTCGTTTGCACGTAGCTCTGGCCATCCTCGCTGCGCAGGCCCGAGACGATGCCGTTCGACAAGGTGAGCTCCAGACCACTCGGGGAGCCCACCGTGAACACCGGCTCGCCCACCTCCAGCTCTCCGAAGGCACGGATCCCCCGCACCGGCGTCAGGCCACCTTCCCGGACCGAGAGCACGCAACGATCGGTCTTGGGATCCGCGCGATCGACCGCAGCCTTCCACTCGCGCCGCCCCTGCCGGATCACGATCACCTGCGCGCCCTCGATCACGTGGCAGTTGGTGAGGAGCTCGGTCGCGCCGATCGCGACGCCCGATCCCTGCTGGATGCCCGTCGTCAGGCGCGCCTCGACCTGGAACACCGACGGCGACACGAGCTTGAACAGCGCGCGTGGGTCGAGGGCCTTGCCCTCGCTCGTCGCTCCGGGTCGAACGCCGGCGACGCGCCAGCGCGGCCACCCGCCGGCGGGCGGCGTGCGCCCGGACGCCTTGCCGCCGCTGGCGGGGCGCTGCCAGGCGACGTCCTCCTGGTAAAGCTCCACGAAGCCTTTGATGGCGGCGACCTGATCGCGATCCAACGACCAGCGATCCTCGCAGACGCGGAGGGCGACCTTGCGCGCGACGGCCAGGCTCCGGACGAGATCGTCGCTCACGTCGAGCAAGAGGGACGTCACGTTCTTCTGGCGTGAGGACTTGGGATAGCCCCCCTTCCGCAGCTCCCCGTCGATCAGCCACTCGAGCTCGCAATCCTCCAGGGTCGACTGCCGCTCCACCCGCACCACCTTCAGCTGCACGAGGTCCGCGTGCGCCTCCGGGGCGGCTCTGAGCTTGAGCGTGGTCGAGTTGTCCAGGCGCAGGTCGAGCACGAGGAGAGTCCCGTCGTCCCGATCTTCCCGGCGCGGCGGGACGAGGATCGTCGACGGCGCCTCCGGCTCGCGCGTCACCGCGATGATGGCCGGGAGCTCGCGTTGGATCGGCTCCGGGCGCTCGCGGGCGCAGCGCTGATCGCGGCACACGTAGATGGCCGTCTCGGAGCACCCCGTCGCCTTGTAGCGACCTTGAGCGATCTCGTCGACCGCCACGCGCTCGTCCGGGCAATGAAACTCGCGGGCGAACGAGGTCCGGGCGTGGATCGCGCCGCAGCCCACCCCGGTCATGGCCCCGATGACGAGGCACCACGGCACGATCCGGCTCCAGCCGCCGGCGATCGGTGGGTTCACGGGTGGCATCGTAGATCAGTTCGGCGGGTCGGGACGGCGTCGCCGTCAACACCCGCGCCGCCCACGGCAAGAGCGGGGTCGGGATCGGGGGTGTCGCCCGTCAGGGGTTGCGCACGCAGCGGAACCCGAGGCCGGGCACCTCGTACGTGTAGATGGCGGCCCCGCGGAACGCCGTCTGGATGCCGAGCACCGAGCGGTTCCAGCCGCCGCCGCGGACGACGTGCACGAGCACCTTGGGATCGCGCACCACCGGATCGACGTCGGGGCCCTCGCCGTAGGAGGAGAACGTGTCCTCCATCCACTCCCAGACGTTGCCCGCGAGATCGTAGAGCTCGCCCGTCGGCCACACCTTGTTGCCCTTCGGGTGCGCCTTCACCGGCGAGGTGCCGCCGCCGCCGCAGCCCGAGTCGCCGCCGGGCGAGACCAACAGGCCGATGACGAAGTCGGCGAGCTCGCAGGTCGGCTGCTCGTCGCCCCAGGGCCACTTGCGCCCATCGCCGCCCGTCGCGGCCCACTCCCACTGCGCCTCGGTGGGCAGCGCCTTGCCCTGCGCCTCGCAGAACTTCTTGGCCTTGGGCCAGCTCGCCTCGTTGGCCGGGTGATCGGGGCGGCGCGGGTAGTTGGCGAACACCTCGTAGATCTTCGGCGGATCGCAGCGGCCCGCGTCGACGCAGGCCTTCATCGCCGCGACGGTGACCTCGGTCTCGTCCATGCAGAACGGCTTGGTGAGCACGACCTTGTGCGGGCGATCCGAGTCGGCGCGGTGCCCCTTGCCGAGGCGCTTGGCGCCGCCGCGCATCGTGAAGCCCTTGCCCATCGTGTAGCCGTCGGGGCCGGTCGCCGGGATGTAGACCTCGCCGGCGGGGCACGCCGGCACGCACTTCGACGTCGCGGCGTCGCAGCGCTCGATCGCGAGGCAGCCGCCGGCGCAGGCCGGGGCGGCCGCGGCGCCGCTCGCGCTCGGGCTCGCGCTCGCCGCGGCGGCGGCGCTCGCC
>CAYJPW010000192.1:0-19326 GCA_964372055.1 uncultured Polyangiaceae bacterium | reverse complement strand
CGGCCCCGGGCGCCGGCGCCGCGGGGGCGACCGGAGCCGCTTTCGGCGGGCCGGGCGCGCGCGCGGCGCGCGGCGCGGCCGGCGCGCCGGCGGGCGCCGCGGGGGCGCGATCCGTCCGCGTGTCCCCCGGCCCGGCCCGCGAGGCCATGGGCGCGGGCGGCGCCTCGGCGGGCGGGGCCGGCGGCGCGAGATCGAGCTCGACCTCGGCCGAATCGCCGGCCGGCACGCGCACCCAGCGCCCGACGCGGCGGCCGTCGCGCGTCGTGGCCACGACCGCGTTCGCGCCGGCGGGGACCGTGATCGGCTTGCCCCAGCGATCCGCTGCGAGCTCGCGCCTGCCGATCTGGATCTTCGCGCCTTCGCCGTCGCGCACGTGCACCGTGAGGCGGCCGACGAAGCGCGCCAGCGTCGCGGCCTCCTTCTCCGATTCCTCGGCGACCTTCTTGTAGCGGTCGTCGGAGGCGGACAGCGCCCGGGCCTCGCTCGCGGCGCGCTCGAACTCGGCGTGCGCCTCGGCGATCTGGAGCTGGTCGCGCAGCGTTCGGGCGACCATGAAGCGCGAGGCGGGGCTCGCGACGATGTCGTACGACGCCCGGAACGAGGCCCTCGCCTTGGGGTACGCCTTGAGCGCGTACTCCTGGGCGCCCTGGTCGTAGAGCGTCTGCGCCGCCTTCTTCTCCTCGGGGGTCGCGACGAGCGGCGACTTGCCGTCGGCCGCCGCGCGCGGCGAGACGAGGAGCGACGCCAGGGTGAGACCAAGCCAGCCTCGGCTGGATCTGGGGCGCCGACCTCCGGGCATCGCCCCCGATGGTACCCGCAACGACGCCACCGCGCCGGTTATCGTCATCCACCGGCGCGGAGCGCGCGCGAGCTCGCCGACCGCGCCCCCTCGTCGACCTCGTCGTCGGCTCGCCGGCGACGATCACGGGATCGGCCGCACCGAGACCGACGTCCCTCTCCGGACGACGACCGCTCGGCCTCGATCGGGACGAGCACCTTCTCCCGGACGCGCCATCGCGACGAGCTGTCCGTCCTCCGCTGACCTTCAGCTCCGGGGCACGCGCCGCGCGTGAGGCCCGTGACGACGCCGTCATGATGCGTCGCGCCGACCTGCTCGACAGGTCGCGCCTCAGCGGGCACCATGATCGACGTCATGCGGCGTTCGATGTGGGCAATGCTCGCACTCTCGATCGCGGCGCCCTGCTTCTGGGCGTCGGCGGCGCGGGCGCAGGCCACGAGCGACGTCGATCGCGCCCGGGCCCTCGCGATCGAGGCCGCCGACGCGCTCGACGAGAAGCGCTACGCCGAGGCGCTCGAGCAGGCGACGCGCGCCGAGGAGCTCTACCACGCGCCGGTGCACACCTTCACGATCGCCGCGGCGCTCGAGGGGCTCGGCCGGCTCGCCGAGGCGGCGACGACCTACGAGAAGCTCGTGGCCGAGCCGCTGCCGGCGACGGCGCCGGCCGCGTTCCGTGACGCGCAGGCCGAGGGGCAGCGCCGGCTGAACGCGCTGCTCGCGCGGGTCCCCTCGATCCTGGTGCGGGTCGCCGACGCGCCCCCGGGCGCGGTGGCGAAGATCGACGGCGCGCCCTTCGATCTGGCGGCGGCCGTGGCCAAGCGCCTCGACCCCGGCGAGCACCACGTCACCGTCACGGCCGAAGGGTACGAGCCCTTCGAGCGCAGCGTCACGCTCCCGGCCAAGGGCGGGGTCGTCGTCGTGGAGGCGGCGCTGCGACGCCCGGGCGAGCCGGCCGAGCCGCCGCCGCCGGCAGCGCCGGCCGCGCCCGAGCTCCCGCCGGCCGACGCGCCCTCGCGCGCCCCGGCCATCGCCGCGTTCGGCGTCGGCGCCGTCGGGGTGGGCGTGGGCGCCGTGACCGGCATCCTCTTCCTCGGCAAGCTCGGCGATCTCGAGGACCGGTGCCCGAACGATCGCTGCACCACCGCGGAGCAGGCCGACATCGACTCGGCCGGTCTCCTGGGAAACATCTCGACCATCGCCTTCGGCGTCGGCGCCGCCGGCCTCGCGACGGGCGTCATCCTTCTCCTCGTGTCCTCGCCCGCGCCGAGCCCCGGCAAGAAGGCCGCGGCCGTCGCCTCCGTCTCGACGCGCATCGCCCCCGGATGGATCGGCCTCGGGGGAAGCTTCTGATGACGCGCGCCTCGGTGCCGACGAAGCCCCCGCCCCCTCCCGCGGCCAAGAGCGGCGACAAGAGCGGCGTGCAGCGCGGCACCGGCCTCAAGCTCTGGCCCACCGCGCCCGCCGCGCTCGCCGCGGCACCCGAAGCGCCCGCCCGCGAGGCCAGCACGGACGCCGCACCCGAGACGCGCCCCGCGACCGCGGCGCCGCGCGGGACCGGCCTCAAGCTCTGGCCGTCCGAGGCGAAGGTCGAGGCACCGGCGATCCGTCACTCGGACCCCGACCTGCGCCTGTCCGACCGGCCCACCATCCCTCCCGAGCTCCCGGTGATCGAGCTCGAGCCTGCGCCGGGCGTCGTCGTCGCCGGCAAGTACCGGCTCGAACGCCTCCTCAAGCACGGGGGCATGGGCTCGGTGTGGGTCGCGTCGCAGCTCGACCTCGACCGCCCCGTCGCCGTGAAGTTCATCGCGCCGCGCGCGCTGCAGAGCCGACCGCTCACCAACGGCGCGGCGACGCCGCCCTCGGCGGGCGACCCGGTCGAGCTCACGCGCGCGCGCTTCGAGCGCGAGGCGCGCGCGGCGGCGCGCATCCGCTCGGTCAACGTCGTCCAGGTCTACGACCACGGCGTCGATCGCGGGCTGCCCTACATCGTGATGGAGCTGCTCGAGGGCGAGGACCTCGGCACGCGCCTCGACCGGCAGGTCCGCTTCTCGATCGACGAGGCGGCGGCGCTCCTCCCGTCGATCGCGCACGCCGTGCAGCGCGCCCACGACGCCGGCGTCGTGCACCGCGACCTCAAGCCGGAGAACGTCTTCATCGCGCGAGACGGCGACGTCGAGGTGATCAAGATCCTCGACTTCGGCGTGTCCAAGGCGATCCAGGGAGGCGCCGAGATCGTCGGGCCGGGGACGCTCGAGGGCTCGCTCATCGGGACGCCGTTCTACATGAGCCCCGAGCAGGCGATGGGGCGCCCCGACGTCGATCACCGCGCCGATCTCTGGTCGCTCGGCGTCATCCTCTACCGCGTGCTCACCGGCCGGCGGCCGTTCGCGAGCAAGGCGCTGCTCGAGTCCGTCGTCGAGATCGCGACTGCGCCGATCCCGCCGCCCTCGTCGGTCCGGCCCGAGCTCTCGCCCGAGGTCGATCGCTTCTTCGAGCGCGCGCTCGCGCGCAAGCCGGACGACCGCTTCCAGTCGGCCAAGGAGCTGGCGCAGGCGTTCTGCGAGCTGCGCCGCGGCGACTCGGTCGCGCCGCTCGCCGCGTCCGAGCCACCGGTGATGCTGGTCGCGCCCCCCGTCGAGGTTGCGCCCGCGCCCGATCTCTTCGCGCCCGACACGAGCGCGTTGGCGCCGTTCGCGCGGCCCGATCCGGCGGACGAGGATCTCGCGGCGCCCGGGCGCTCGAGCCGCAAGCTCCTCGTCGTCGCCGGCGCGGTCGTGCTCGCGGCGCTGGGTGCGGTGGTGCTCCTCCTCTCGAGTGGGGCCGGCGATACGGCCGCCGCCGCGTCCGCGTCCGCGCCCGCCACGCCGAGCACGCCGCCGCCGGCGGCCGTCCCGGCGCCGGTCGACACCGTCGCCCCGGCGGCGTCGACCGAGCCGTCCGCCGCCGCGTCCACGACCGCGACCGCCGTGCCGTCGGGCAAGTGGCCGCCCGGCGCGTTCACCGCACCTCCGGGCGGCACCGGAGCCAAGAAGAAGGGGCGTCGCGACGTCGGCTACTGATCCGCCGCGTCCCGAGATCGAACCCATGCGACCTTCGACGAGCTTCCGATCCGACGACACCTCCCTCCGCGCGCGCCGCCCCGTCGCCGTGGCCGCGATCCTCGCCGCGTGCGGCTTCATCGGCTGCAACGCGATCTTCGGGCTCGACGACCTCGTGGTCGACGAGCCGGGGCCGACCGGAGGCACGGGCGGCTCGAGCGCCACGACGACCACCAGCAGCACGGCGGGCGGGGGCGGAACGGCCGGCGCCGGCGGCGGCTGCGCCGCGCCCGGCGACTGCTCCGTCGCTTCGGAGTGCCTCGATCCGACCTGCGTCGCCGGCGCCTGCGGGAGCGCACCGAAGCCGTCGGGCACGGCGTGCACCGAGGCGGGAGGCAAGGTGTGCGACGGCCAGGGCGCGTGCGTCGAGTGCGTCACCGGCGCCGACTGCCCCAGCGGCGTCTGCCAGGCATCGACGTGTCGCGTGACGAGCTGCGGCGACGGCGAGCAGAACGGCCTCGAGACCGACGTCGACTGCGGCGGCGCCGATTGCGGGCCGTGCTCGCCGGGCAAGTCGTGCGCGGCCGCGAGCGACTGCCTCAGCGGCGTCTGCACCGGCCAGACCTGCCAGGCGCCGACGTGCGTCGACGGCGTCAAGAACGGCGCCGAGACCGACGTCGACTGCGGCACGCAGTGCCCGCCCTGCGCCGACGGCCTCGACTGCATCCTCGACTCGGACTGCCAGAGCCTCGTCTGCGGCGCCGGCGCGTGCGCCGCGCCGACCTGCTCGGACGGCGTCGAGAACGGCACCGAGTCCGACGTCGATTGCGGCGGATCGTGCGCCGGCTGCGCGCTCGGCGAGGCCTGCGTGGTGGGCAGCGACTGCGCCAGCGGCCTGTGCACCGGGGGGCTGTGCGTCCAGATCAACGGCTGCGGACCGGCGACGGCGGTCGACCTCACCGGCCAGGCCGCGGTCACGATCATGTTCGGCAGCGGCGGCAACGTCTACACGCCCAAGTGCAGCAAGGTGACCGTCGGTACCGCGGTGACCTTCAGCGGCAACTTCAGCGGGCATCCGCTGGTCGGCGGGGAGATCGTCGGGAACACCAAGGTCCCCGATCCGACGAGCCCGTTCATGCCGATCACGAGCAGCGGGAACAGCAAGACCTTCACGCTGAGCCAGGCCGGCGACTACCCGTTCTACTGCGATCCCCACGGGCTCCTCGGGATGAACGGGGCGGTGTTCGTGGTTCCGTGACCGGCGCGGCCGTGACCGAGGCCGCGGCGCGCGCCCTCGCGCACGTCGAGTGGGTCCGCCGCGCCTGCGCGCCGATCCAGGCGACCGCGACCGGGTGAGCGCTCACCTTCGCGGCGCGGCTTTCTGGTCTTTTCCGGCGCGAGCGCGTATTCGAGCCGGATGCTCGAGGCCCAGCAGACAGAGCGACGGCGCGCCCAGCGACGAGGGCGGCGCTTCCTCGTGCACGATCTGACGGGCCCGAGCCGCACGGCGCGCACGTCCCTCGATCTGTGGGTCGACGGCATGAGGCTCGTGCACCCGCGCGAGCACCGCCCCGGGAGCGTGATCGCGTTCGATCTCTACCTCGGCGACCGGCCGAAGCCGCTGCGGGTCCAGGGCGAGCTCGGCGCCGCGCGGGGCGGCGAGGCCGTCGTCCGATTCGTCGGCTTGACCCCGACCGATCGCGTCCGCCTGGGCCGGGCGCTCTCGGGCGGATAGGCCCTCTCCGTCATCGCGGCGCGCGCGGGCGCGCCCATCCGCCGTGCGGGTGCTCACGCTATGCTCGGTACGCATGCGTGGGACGGCGTATCGAACCGGGCGTGAGAGCTGCGCTTCGTGCGGCGCGCCTCTGGCGTCGGCCGACGCGTACCTCTCGAGCAACGGCCCCGTATGCCCGGCCTGCCACAAGGCGGCCGCGGCGGCCGAGCGCACAAGGAATCAGGCGGCGGAGGCGAACACCAGCGCGCTGCTCGGTGGCATCTTCGCGGCGCTCGCCGGGATCACGCTCTTCTCGACCGGTCTGCTCTTGCCGTACCTGGTGCTTCGGCCGTGTCTCATCGCGGTGTTCGCCATCGTGATCGCCGTCGCTCGGGTGCCGCGGATGAGGACGACGGCGGCTCACGGGACCCTCGGCAAGCGGCTGGTCAAGCTCGGTGCCGTCGCGGGGGCCATCGGCGCGATCGGGATCGTCTTCCGCTTCCTCCTGTGAGCTTCGAGCCCGAGCGCACACCGGCCCACCCGCGCGCTCCCGCACCGTCGGGTGATGAGGCGCAGGAGCGGCCGAGATGGCGGGCGAGGGTCCCAGGTGGGTCAAAGGATCCTTCGGAAGCCAAAAGAAACACGAGCCACGGCTGGTAACTGGAGGCTCCATGGATGCTAGGTTCGAGTGATGAACAACCACGCGAGCGGCGGCTCCGTGTGCGTACGGGTGGGCCGACGGAGGTCCATGCAGGTGCAGTAGCGGCCACGCCGTGCTCCACGGCGCGCCGGCACACCGGCGCGGGGGTCACCACTCGCAACGACCACCCACCCGGGTGAGTCAGGAGGAGCCGTGATGAACCGAAGGAGAGTTGGCAGGAGCGGCACGGTGGTCGCGTGGGTGTCGCTGTCGGCCCTGGTGGTCGCGGTCGCGAGCGGCGCGGCGTGCGGCTCGTCCGGGGACGACGGCGCGGGCTCGACGCTCTCCGGCACCGGAACCGGCACCGGATCATCCTCCGGGACGGGCGCCGGCAGCGGCTCGGGCGGCGGGCTCTTCGACGGCGGCTCCGGATCGGGCGACGGCGCGATCGATCCCGACGCGGCCTGCGCGACCGGGAGCGAAGAGGCGACGCTCGTCCCCGTCAACATGCTCGTCATGTTCGACAAGTCGGGATCGATGGACAACGACGGCAAGTGGCCGAACGCGACGGGCGCGATGATCGCGTTCTTCCAGGACCCGTCGACCGCGGGGCTCCGAATCGCGCTCCGCTTCTTCCCCGACGACGAGCCGGTCTCCGGGTGCAACGAGAACGACTGCTCGATCGACGCGTGCGCGTCGCCGCTCGTGCCGATCGCGCCGGTCACCGCCGATCCCGCGCCGGCCGATGCGCAGGAGCAGGCGCTGGTCTCGGCGATCAACGCGACGTCGCCCGGCGGGCCCACGCCCATGTTCGCGGCCCTCGGCGGCGCCGAGCAGTGGGCGATTGCCTACCAGGCCGCGCACGCGACCGAGAAGGTCGTGGTGGTGCTCGTCACCGACGGCGAGCCCAACGGCTGCAACGAGAACATCGCCGACATCGCCGCGCTCGCTGCCGACGCGCTCGCGAGCGGCGTGCTCACCTACACGGTCGGGCTCCAGGGCTCGAACCAGGCGCAGATGGACCAGATCGCCCAGGCCGGCGGGACGAACGCGGGCTTCTACATCGGGAACGGCAACGCCCAGGCCGACCTGCTCGCGGCGCTCAAGGCCATCCAGGGCAGCAGCGTCTCGTGCAACTTCGCCATGCCGCAGAGCTCGGATCCGAACAAGCCCATCGACCCGGCGAAGATCAACGTCAACTACACGCCGGGCGGCGGCATGAAGACCACGCTCGGCCAGGTCCCCGACGCGGCGGCGTGCGGGCCGAGCGGCGGTTGGTACTACGACGACCCCGCCTCGCCGACGCAGATCATCCTCTGCCCCGCGACGTGCGGCGTCGTCCAGGCGGATCCGAACGCCGACATCGAGATCCTCATCGGCTGCGCCACCGAGGTCGGCGGCCCCGCCTAGCGCACGGCACGCCGAGAGAACGCCGGTCGGCGGGGGCCGCGCCCCGCCGGCCGACGTGCGTGCTTGACAGGAAAGTGAACATCGTTCACTTTGTGGCCGTGGCTCACGGAATGACCCTGCGCGCCATCCCGGCAGCCAATCCGCCCCCCGCGAGTCGGCTCGAGCGAAAGCGCGAGCTGCGCGCCGAGGCGATCCTCGACCGCGCCGCCGCGATCGTCGCGACCGAGGGGATCGAGCGGCTGACGCTCCAGCACGTGGCCGGGGCGCTCGGCTATGTGCCGGCGGCGCTCTACCGGTACTTCGGATCCAAGGACGCCCTGCTCGCGGCGCTGCAGCGCCGGGCCATCGGCGAGGTGCACCGGGGTTTCGCCGCGTCGCAGGCAGCGCTCTCGGCGCGCGCCCACCGCGCCTCTCCGCCCACGGCGGCGCTCGCGGCGCTGCTCGAGGCGGCGCGGTTCTACCTGGCGCTGCCCGCGGCGCTGCCGGACGCCTGGCGGCTCATCGCGATCTTGCTCGGCGATCCGCGGCCGCTGCTCTCGGACGACGAGTCGCGGCGGACCGCGCCGCTGCTGCTCGCCTTCCTCGGCGACGTGCGCCTCCTCTTCGAGCGCGCCGCCGACGCGGGTGCGCTCGGACGGGCGGACCCGATCGAGCCCAAGCGCGATCCGCGTTCGCGGTCGCTGGAGCGCACGCTCGTGTTCTGGTCCGCGCTCCAGGGCGCGCTCGCGCTGGAGAAGGCGCGGCGGATCGCGCTCGAGCTGCCCGACGCCTCGCGCGTCGGCATGGCGGCGACGACCGCGCTGCTCGCCGGCTGGGGCGCGCAGCCCGAGGCCGTGCGCCGGGCCGAGCGGTACCTCGATTCGACGACGGACGAAGCGCCCGCGGGCGCCGCGAAGGAAGGGAAACGGTGATGTCGCTCTCGTGGTTCTTGGCTGGGGGGCTCGCGTGGACCGCGAGCGAGTACGCGATCCATCGGTTCGTGGGGCACGGGAGGAAGCGGGAGCGGCCGGGCTCGCTGCTCGAGCGGCTGACCTTGCCCGGGCTCGCCGCCGAGTTCAACGCCGAGCACCTCGCGCACCACGCGACGCCGTCGTACTTCGCCCCCACCTCGAGGAAGATCCTCGCGGCGGCGGTCGGCATCCCCACGGTCGCTGCGGCTCTCGCGCCGATCGTCGGCGTGCGCCGGGCTTCTTCGTTCGCGCTGGGCTTCACGGCGATGTACGGCGCCTACGAGATCCTGCACCGCCGCATCCACACGCACCCGCCCACCGGGCCTTACGGGCGCTGGGCGCGGAGGCACCACCTCTACCACCACCACAAGACCCCGCGTGCGAACCACGGCGTCACTTCGCCGGTGTGGGACGCGCTCTTCGGGACCAAGAAGCCGCTCGAGCGCGTGCGCATCCCGCGGAGCGCTGTGCCGGTGTGGCTCGTCGACGGCGCGACGGGCGAGGTCCGCCCCGAGCACGCGGGTGATTACGACGTCTGGCCGGCGCGCGCCGACGCCGCGCCGCGCGCGGCTTCTCCGTCCGCCCAGGCCGAGGCGATCGCCTGAGCGACCTGGCGCGGCGCATGGGATCGCCGGCCTGAGACGTCCACCGCGCCGAGCGCCCATGGCCCGCGGGGACGCCCCTGCCGGCTCGTGCTGCCGCGCCGCTGGATGTTTCGCGCGCAGCTGATCTGCGCTCGATCAACCGATCGCCTCCCACGGCGCAGAGATTCCCTCGCCGCCCGCGAAGCCACGTATCCTGACGGCCCGGCCTGGCTTCGGGCGGTGAGGAGGACGTATGCGGCAGCGTGCGATGTGGCGTCTTGCGTTCGTTTCGCTTCCGCTCCTCGCCTCGGCGGCGTGCGGCACCTCGCCCGACGCCGAGCCCGAGGACGTCGATCAGAAGAGCGAGCCGATCATCAACGGCTCGCCCGACCTCACCCACGACGCCGTCGTGGCGGTGCTCGGGAGCAACAGCGTCTGCACCGGGACGTTCGTTTCGAAGGTCGGCGGGTACGGGTACGTGCTCACCGCCGCCCACTGCGTCGTCGATGCGCCGCAGCAGGTGCTGCAGTGCCAGGATTACAACTCGGCGAGCTGCAACATCGCCTACAACGTCGACGACTACCAGCAGCACCCGAACTACGACAACCAGAGCGGCCTCTACGACTTCGCGATGATCCGCGTCGTCGGCGCCGGCGCGGCGACGCCGACCCTCCCGACCATGACCGCCGCGCAGGACAACCTCGCCGCCGGGACGCAGGTCGACATCATCGGGTTCGGCCAGACGCAGAACAACCCGAACAACAGCCAGCGCAACCACGTCGTCCGCGCGATCTCGAGCACCTCGGCGCTCCGCCTCTTCTACGACAACCAGGGCGCCAACGGCGGGATGTGCTTCGGCGACAGCGGCGGGCCGGACCTCGCCTCGGGCGTGGTCGCCGGCGTGCACTCGTCGGTGAGCGGGAGCTGCAGCGGCACCGGCGTGAGCAGCCGCGTCTCGGCGGCGGAGAGCTTCATCACCTCGTACATCGCCGGCGGCCCCGTCGGGGCGATGACCTGCGACCAGTGCTTCGAGTCGTCGACCAGCGGCGTCGGCGCCTGCACCGGCGCCGTGCAGCAGTGCTTCGACGACGCCTCGTGCGCCGCGCTCGTCCAGTGCCTCAACGGGTGCTCCACCCAGGCTTGCGCCGATCAGTGCGTGAGCGCGAACTCCGGGGGCGTGCCGCTCTACTCGGCGATCTACGATTGCGTCTGCCAGACCGGCTGCTCGACCGAGTGTGCGTCCGCGGCGATGTGCCAGGAGCCGACGTGCGGCTTCACCTCGAGCGACGCGAACTGCCAGGGCTGCTTCGAGGCGAGCTGCTGCGCCGAGGCGACGGCTTGCTCCAACGACGCAGCCTGCACGACGTGCGTGACCACGGCGAACCCGCCCGCGAGCTGCGCCCAGAACGCGCTCGCCAATGCCTTCATCGGCTGCCTCGGCGATCAGTGCGGGAGCGAGTGCGGCATCCAGGGCGGCGGCGGCGCGGGCGGCGGCGGGTCCTCGACGTCGACGAGCAGCAGCAGCTCGACCGGGAGCACGAGCACCAGCTCGGGCGCCGGCGGCGGCGGCGGCTCCGGCTCGACCGGTGCCGGGGGCGCGGGCACCGGCGCGGGCGGCGCGGGCTCGACGAGCAACGGCAGCACGAGCTCGAGCGGCGATCCCGGTCCCTCGAGCTCGAGCGGCGATCCCGGCGCCGACGGCGGCTGCTCGATCCAGGAGGGCGCGGGATCGCGCGGCGGCGTGCCGTGGTCGGCGCTCGCGCTCGCCCTCGGCCTCTCGGCGCTCGGCCGGCGCCGGCGCTCGCGCAGCTGAACGCCTCTCGCGGCCCGAGATCCGACGCCTCTTCAGCTTCGGGGGCGCGGGGGCAGCGCCCCCATCGGAGTCACTGGATGCCGTAGTCGAGCGTCATGCCCTGGCCCTGACGCACGAGATCGAGCTGGAGGCGGTCGGCGCTGCGGAGCCGGGCGTAGGCCTCGAGCGCCTTCTGCGGATCGGCGAGCGAGAAGCCGTTGATGGAGCGGACGACATCGCCGCTCTTGAGGCCGAGCATCGAGAGCACCGAGTTCGGCTTGACCATGAGCCCGACGCCGACGACGTCGTTGCCCTCGCGCACCGGGAAGACGCGCGCCGAGCGCATCAGGTCCGCCTGCCGCTCGAGGATCATGTCGAGGGCGCCGCGCTCGACCTTGAACTCGCGCTCGCCGGTCTGACGGATGCGGCTCGCGATCTCGGGAGGCACCCCGGGGCTGCCCCGCGCGCCGGGCGCGGTCGGCGGCGGGGCGGTGGTGGGCTGCGGCGCGGCCTTGGCGCCGCGATCCGCCTCCCCGAGCCGGAGCTGGCAGCGTCCTTCGGCCGAGGCCAGCCAGATGCGATCCCAGCCCACGTGAACCACCGTCGCCGATCCGACCGGATCGCCGCGTCGGCGCATGACCCCGCGCGGGATCCCCGGCTGCGCGACCACCGCGAAGGACCACTCGGGGGAGTCGGCGCCGGCGATGAGCAGGACCCGCCCGCCGCTGCAGTCCGGGTCCTCGTACGGATCCGCGTTCGCCGCGGCGTGCGCTTGCACCGCCGGATCCTCGCGGCCGTCGAGCCGACCCGTGGTCGAGTCGAAGACGTTGCGCGTCAGGATGAGCTCGGCGTCCGCCGCTCGGTCCGGCGGCGGGGACGGCGGTGGGACCGTGATGGCGTGGACGCCGCCGATGGGCGCGCCCGTGACGATCTCCGCCCCGACCAGCGAGCACGCCCCGCGCGCCGTGAAATAGGCGCCGATCGCGAGGGCGCCCGCGACGAAGGCGGAGAACCACCGCTTTGCGAACGCGTCGACGCTCACGGCGTCGTCCTCTGCCGACTCCGTGCCGCCGCGTGAGCGCGCCCCCATTGCACGCCCGGCCGCCCGCATTCTGCCCGCGACGGCAGGGCGGGCGGCCGCGTTCAGCTTTGCGGGCGCGGGCGCCGAAGGACCGCCGCGGCGGGGCGCGCTGCGGCGCCGACCCTCCCTCGATGGACCGCGCGGCGAGACGCGCATTCTCCACGGACGAGCCGCACCGCGCGCCGAGCGTCGGGGACGTCGCCCGCGAGGGCCACGACCGCGGCGCGGGGGCCTGCATCACACCCACGGAGGTGACGTCGGCATGAAGGTCGAGGCGAGCGTCCTTGGCGCGACCACGCAGAACGGGGCGGCCACGCGGTCCGGAGCCGAGCGCGCTCCGGACGAGGCGAAGCCGGAGCCGAAGGCGAGGGTCGTGGTGCTCCGCGACGCGACGGCGCTCGAGGCGCGCGCGCGCGAGCTCGACGAGCTCGGCAGGAGCGCGATCGAGCCCAACCCCTACTTCGAGCCTTGGATGCTCCTGCCCGCGCTGCGCGCGTTCCCCGACGAGCGGGAGCTGGAGCTCGCCGTCGTCGAGCGCCGCGACGGGGCGCCGATCGGCCTCTTCCCGATGGTCCGGGAGCGCAAGGTCCACGGTCTCCCGGTGCCGGGGCTCTCGATCTGGCGGCACGAGTACTGTCTGCTCCAGACGCCGCTCGTCCACGCCGCGTCGGCGTCCGAGTGCATGGACGCGTTCCTCGCCTGGCTCGCCTCGCGCCGCGACGTCGCCCTCGTGGAGCTCGACGGGATCGCCGGCGACGGTCCGTTCGCCCACGCGCTCATCGACGCGCTCAACGAGCGGCGGGAACCCTACGCCTCGGTGCAGCGCTTCACCCGCGGCTTCTCCATGCTGCACGCCGACGCCGACGCGTACCTCGCCGCGGTCTTCGGGGGCGAGGGGCGTCGGCAGCTCAAGAGCAAGGAGCGGAACCTCGCGCGCGAGGGGCAGGTCACCTACGAGGTGCTCGCCCGAGGCGGCGACGGCGCCCGTTGGATCGCCGAGTTCATCGAGCTCGAGAACGCCGGCTGGAAGGGCAAGGAGGGGACCGCCGTCGCCTCCAAGCCGGCCGACCGCGCCTTCTTCGAGGCGACGATGGCCGAGGCGCTGCGGCGGGGCCAGCTCGACATGCTGGCGCTCCGTCTCGACGGCCGCCCGGTGGCGATGAAGTGCACGCTCCGGTCGGGCGAGGGCGGGTTCGTCTTCAAGATCGCCTACGACGAGCGCCACGCGAGGTGCTCGCCCGGCCTGTTGCTCGAGGCCGAGAGCATCCGCCGGATGCACGCGGCGCGCGATCTCCGCTGGCTCGACTCGTGCGCCAGCCCGAGGAGCCCGCACTTCGGGCGCGTCTCGAGCCACCGTCGCACCATCGAGACGCTGCTCCTGCCGGCGGGCGCGCCGGGCGCGCGCCTCCTGATCTCGCTCTTGCCGCTGGCGCGCTGGGCCACGCAGACCGTCAGAGACCAGGCGGCGCGGAGGATGAAGGGGAGGGGCTCGCCGCCGCCCGAGGCGCGCGCGGGCGTGGAGGCCTGACCATGGCGACGACCGCGCAGAGCCCGCGGCCTCCCGCGGTGGTCCTCGGCGATCTCTCGCTGGTGCGGCCGCTCGGCCGCGCCTCGATCCCGATCGTGCTCGCGGCGCTCGGCCCGCGCGACGTCGCCAGCCGCTCGCGCTACGTGGTCGAGCACCGCGAGGTGCCCGGCTTCGATCCGCCGGACCTCGAGCGCTCGGCGGCGATCCTGCTCGACCTCGGGGCCGAGCTCGCCGGCGCCGCGGGGCGCCGCGTGCCGCTCTTCTACAACAGCGACAAGCACCTCGAGCTCATCTACCGCCACCGGAGCCGGCTCGCGGCGCATTACCTGTTCCTCCTGAACGAGGAGGACACGGCGTGGGCGCTGCACGACAAATCGCGCTTCTACCGGCTCTGCGAGCGGGCGGGAGTGCTGGTGCCGCGCACGCTGCAATCGGCCGCGGATCTCGACGCGCGCCTCGCCGAGATCGAGACGCCCGTCCTGGTGAAGCCGAAGCTCAAGACGTCGTGGCGGCGGATCCAGCGCGAGCTCCTCGGCAGCGACAGCAAGGCCCGGGTGTTCCCGAGCGGCGCCGCGCTCCGCGAGCACCCGGCGTTCCCGCGCTACAAGGACGAGATCATCGTCCAGGAGTACCTCGCCGGCGACGCGAGCCGCCTCTGCTCGTTCCACGGCTTCGCCGACGAGCGAGGCCGCGTGCTCGCGTCGTACACCGGCCGCAAGATCCGCACGTACCCGATGTTCGCGGGCGAGAGCTCGTTCGTGGAGCTCACGCGCTCGCCCGAGCTCACGGCCCGGGGGCGCGAGGTCGTCGAGAGGCTGGGGCTCCGCGGCGTCTTCAAGATCGACTTTCTCCACGACGAGCGGACGGGCCGGTTCTACACGCTCGAGATCAACGCGCGGTATAACCTCTGGAACGAGCTCGGCGCGGTCAACGGCGTCAACCTGCCCGCGATCGCGTACGACTGGCTCGTCGACGGGCGCGAGCCCGCCGCCGAGCCCGAAGCCATGGCGACGCACCGCTGGCTCGACCTCTACCGCGACTACCAGGCGTTCCGCGACGAGCGACGGCGCGGCGCGCTGTCGCTCGTCGCGTGGCTCACCTCGATCGCCGATCCGAACATCGTCTACGAGACGTTCGCCTGGAGCGATCCGAGGCCGTTCGCGACCTGGCTCGCCGATTTCGTGCGCGAGCGGGTGGAGCCGCCGCGGCGCCGGCCCCAGGCGCCGCGCGGCGCCGCCCCGCAGCCCGGAAGACGCACTCCCACCGGGGCTCGCGCGCGCGGGCTCCGGCTGGGGGTCAGAGCTTGTCCACGAACCGCGAGAGGAAGCCGCCGACGCCCGGCACCGGCAGCCCGTTCTTCTCGAAGATGTCGGCGATCTGGTCCTTCACGTACGAGGCCTCCTTGCCGCCCTCGAACTTCTGGTCCTCGGGAGACATCGTGGCCCAGTGCGCCTGGCAGACGCGCTCGGCGAACTGGCCGACGCCGTTCATCTTCGGCGAGCTCTTCTCGCCGGGGTTCTTGAGGATGCGCACCGCCTCGTAGAGCACGTCCGACGCGTTCTGGGGGGCAGCTTGCCGCGCCTGGGCGACGAGCTGCTCCTTGGCGGCGCCGCGCGACGCCGCCTCGAGGACGGCGATCGCGGCGGTGTTGATGCGCTGCTTCCCCTCCTCGTGGCGCTTGGCGTTGTCCTGGACCTGGCGCGCCACCTCGTACTGCTGCAGCGACATCGCGGTGATCTGCTCCTGCGTGAGCACCTGGCCGGACGCGCGCATGCGGGCGGCGGTCATCTGGGTGATCCACTCGGCGCTCAGCGCCGCGTCGGCCTGGATGGCGAGGTCCCACTCGGGGATGCGCCCGGCGTAGCCGATGTTGATGCCGCCGAAGGGCGCCATCGGCACCTCGCGCCCGTAGCGGGCGCAGAGCTGCGCCAGGGCCTGCCCGGCGTCGGCGCCCTGCTGCATGAGGATGGCGTCACGCTCGACGGCCATCGCGGCGTACTGCTCCAGCGTCATCCCGCCGATGACGCGGCCGGCGGCGGCGCGCGACAGCGTCGCCGGCTGGAACGCCTGCGCGCCGACGCGCGAGATCGCCAGGCACGAGTAGCCGCCGTCGGCCGAGGCGTTGAGCTCGTAGTAGCGCGCGACGTACTCCCCGGGCTCCATCCGCACCACCCACGCCGCCGGGACCCCGCCGAGGCGCGCGTCGACGTCGGCGAAGTTCGTCTGGAGAGGCGCCGCGAGGCGGTGGCCGAGGTAGCCGGAGAGCGCCGCGGCGGGATCCTGCCCGCGCGCCGGTGCGAGCAGGCTCGACCCCGGCGTCCGCCCCCAGAAGGCGACGGCCAGGTTCGACGGGAACCGGAAGGGCTTCGTGGTGTGGTTGATCTTCTCGTACGCGCCGGGGAGCCCCTCGCGGATCGTGGGCTCCGGATCGGCCTCGAGCGCGAAGACGATGGCCAGGTGCTCGGCGGCGCCCGAGGGGCCCTTCGCGAGCGCGAGCCGGCAGACGTCGTTGCCGGTGAAATAGGAGACGAGCTCGGGGCCGTCGGGGCGCGCCGGGTGGGCCGAGAACTTGCGGATGCAGTTGGTCTGGCGCACGGCGACCTGGAGATCGCTCATCCGGTCCATCACCAGGCGGAGCACCTCGTTCTGGCCCTCGTAGCCGCTCTCGGAGAGCGCCGACGGGACGTTGAGCGGGAGGTTCTGGCGGGTGTCGACGAGCTGGAGCCCCGGCGAAGACGCGATCGCGTGCGCGCGGAGCTGCATGTACATCGTCCGGGCGGCCTCCTCGGTCGGGTGGTAGCGCCACGTCTCCGAGCTGGGAGTGGGCCAGCTCTTCACGCGATCGACGAGCGGCCCCTGGGCACGGCAGAGCCAGCGCGATCCGAGCTCGCTCCCCGAGTACTCGGCGATGGTGCGCACGTCGCCGACGACGAACATCCCGTACGACTCGGTGCCTTGCGTCACCTCGTCGGTCGACTCGGTGCGCGGCTTCCCCGCGATGAGGCCTGCGATCTCCAGCCCGGGCATCCCCCAGGATTACGGCGCGGACGCGCGCGCGGCAAGCGGCTGAGGGGCGCCGAGAACGGTCAGCGCGAGCCGGTGAGCAGGTCGAGCGCGCAGCGGTTGTAGTCGAGGAGCGCGTGGATCGCGGCGGCGCGCTCGTCGTCGCTCGGCGGCGCCGCGGCCCAGCGGCGGAACGCCGCCGCGAGCGCCCGGCCCTCGGCCGCGCGCGTCATGGCGACGACGTGGCCGAGCGCTTCGAGGCGGGTCGCGAGCTCCTCGGCGAGCCGCTCGAACTCCCGCAGGTTCGGCGACGTGGACGGGGCGCCGCCGCCCTGCACGAACGCTCCCCCCTCGGCACCCGGACGCGAGACGGTTCCCTCGCTCACCTCGGCTTCGATGCCGCGCCGCGCTCCTCGTTGCCCGCGCATCCCTGGCCGCGCCGGGCGACGAGGAGCGACGACACCTCTTCAGATGAACCCGTCCGGGATGAGCTCGGCGCCGGGCACCGAGTCGTACTTGGCGAAGTCGGTGACGCCCTCGCTGCGCAGGAGGTCCTCGTCGATGCAGAAGCGGCCGGTGAACTCGCGGCTCGGCTTGGTGAGGATGGCGTAGGCCGCGTCGGCCATGATCTCGGGCCGGCGGCTGCCGCGCATGAACGCCTCGCCGCCGAGCATCTCCACCGCGGCCGTGGCGATGATGGTGCGCGGCCAGATGGCGTTCACCGCGATGCCGTCGGGCCTGAGCTCCTCGGCCATGCCGAGCACGCACATGCTCATCCCGAACTTCGCCATCGTGTAGGCGACGTGCGGCGCGAACCACCGCGCCTCCATGTTGAGCGGCGGCGAGTTGTTGAGGATGTGCGGGTTCTTCGACTTCTTGAGGTGCGGGATGCACGCCTGCGAGCAGGCGAAGGTGCCGCGCGTGTTGATCGAGTGCATCAGATCGAAGCGTTTCATCGGCGTGGCGAGCGTGCCGGTGACGCTGATGGCGCTCGCGTTGTTCACGAGGACGTCGATGCCGCCGAAGGTCTCCACCGCCTTCGCCACCGCCGCCGCGATCTGCGCCTCGTCGCGCACGTCGACCACGCAGGGGAGCGCCTTGCCGCCCGCCTTCTCGATCTCTTCGGCGGCGGTGTAGATGGTGCCGGCGAGCTTGGGGTGCGGCTCGGTCGTCTTGGCGGCGATGACGACGTTGGCGCCGTCGCGCGCGGCGCGGAGCGCGATGGCCTTGCCGATGCCGCGGCTCGCGCCGGTGATGAAGAGCGTCTTTCCTTGCAGGGTGGGCATGGCGCGACCTTCGCCGCGCGCGCCGGCGGCGGCAAGGAGATGCGCCCGAGGCGGCCGTTGCCGGGGAGCACGAGAGTGGCCGGTGCGCATTCTCTCCTGCCTCGGCCTTCGGCCTCGGGCGTCGTAGACCTTCGCGCCAGCCGTCGGCCCTTCGGGCCGCCGGTTGGCACGGCCGGTTCGCGCGCCGTCGCTGGCGCGGGGCTTGAAGGATCACCGACCCGAGCCGTGGGGGCGGGACCGCTCGCCCTGGACGCGGCCGTCCCGACCGGAGGTGTTGCCGATGCGCTCGTCCCTCGCGTCCTTGCTCGCGCTGACCGTCCTCGCCGCCGGCTCCTCCGCGGTCCGCGTCGCCGACGCGTGCGGCGGCTGCTTCGTGCAGCAGCAGGAGAACACGCAGGTGTCGGGTCACCGCATGGTGCTCTCGATCGCGCCGGAGCGGACGACGCTCTGGGACCAGATCCAGTACGTCGGCGATCCGGCGTCGTTCGCCTGGGTGCTGCCCATCAAGGGCACGGTGACGGTCGGGCTCTCCTCCGACGCCATGTTCGCGAGCCTCGAGGCGCGGACCCGCGTCGACGTGATCTCGCCGCAGCTCAACTGCGCCCAGCTCGCGGCGCAGTCGGCGTCGGCGTACGCCCCGACGTCGGAGAAGGACTCCGCCGTGACGGTCCTCGCCGAGGCGGTCGTGGGCCCGTACGAGACGGTGCAGCTCGCCTCCTCGGATCCGAACGCGCTGCGCGACTGGCTCTCGCAGCGCGGCTACGCCGTTCCCGCCGACGTCGCGCCGGTGATCGACGCCTACGTGGCCGAGGCCTTCAACTTCCTCGCGCTCAAGCTGGTGCCCGGGCAGGGCGTCCAGGCGATGAAGCCGGTGCGCGTCACCTCGAAGGGCGCGAGCCCCACGCTCCCGCTGCGCATGGTCGCCGCCGGCACCGGGGCGATCACGCCGATCACGCTCTGGGTCATGGCCGAGGGGCGCCACGAGCCGGCGAACTTCCCGTCCTTCACCATCGGCGCGAGCTCCGTCATCTGGGACTGGGACACCCGCTCGAGCAACTACGCCAAGCTCAAGCAGGCGATGTTCGACGCGACCTCGGGGCGCGGCTGGCTCGTCGAGGCCGCCGAGCCGCTGTCGAAGTACGACTTCGGGCAGGGCCTCCTCGCGCTCGCCGAGGATCAGCCCGAGCAGAGCGGCTACGCGGGCTCGGATGGGCAGGGCGCGCTCCAGGCGGTTCACGCCGATCTCGAGGCGCTGTTCGGCGCGATCGAGGCGGGCTCGCTCTGGGTGACGCGCATGCACGCCGAGCTCGCGCGCCAGGCGCTGGCGACGGATCTCGCCGTGCAGCCCTCGGCGGACCAGTCGACGTTGCCGCGGCAGCTCGTCGCTTCGAGCTTCGTGGGCACGCCGCCGTGCCCCGGGTTGCCCTCGAGCCGCGGCGCGGGCTCACCGCCGCCCGCGTCGACGGGCGCGACCGCGATCACGCCCGATCCGGTCGTGGGC
>CAYJPW010000191.1:0-19495 GCA_964372055.1 uncultured Polyangiaceae bacterium | reverse complement strand
GTCTTCCTCCTGTACGCGATCCTGGTGGCGTGGAAGGCGCGCCAGGTCGCGCGCCACGCCCGCGCGGCGGGCGTCGAGCCGCGACCGCTCGTGCCGATCCCGCTCGCGCTCCGCGCCGTGGTGGCCGGGATGGCGCTCGCCGCGGGCCTCGGGCTGGAGCTCGTGCTCAAGAGCGGGACCGCGGGCGCGGCGCTGGTCCTCGCCGCCGTCGCGCTCGCCGCCCATCGACCGCCCCGGCCCCGCGGGCGCGCGCTCCGCGGCCCGGGACGCTGGCTGCCCATCACCGAGGCCGAGGCGTTCCGCCCCGCGCCGCGCCCCGCCGGAGCGTCGCTCGACGTCGGGACGCGCGGCGGCAAGCTCTGGCTCGCGCTCTCGCTCGCGGCGCTCGCGGCGGCGGTCGCCGCGGTGGCGCGCATCTCCACCCACCACGCCGTGCTGCTCGCGCTCGACGTGCCCGTCATCCTGGTGCTCTTCGGCACCGGCACGATCGCCGAGCTGCCGCCGGATGGTGCGGCCGCGCCGGCGCCGCTCCTTTTCGAGGTCGCCCGCCGCCTCCGGCGCCTGCTCGCGCCGGCCGACGCGCGCCTGGTGCCCCGCGTGCGGGTGCCGGATGGGCTCCCCGACGCCGACGAGCTCCGCCTCACGGTGGTCCCGCGCGCGCCGATGAAGGGCTTCGTGGCCATCGAGATCGGCGCGACCTTCGCGCTGGGCCCCGGCGCCCGCGTCGCGCTCCCCGAGGTGCTGCTCCGGGTGACGGCCGGATCCGACTGCGAGCGCGCCGTGGCTCACCTGACGCGCTTCGGGCGCTCGCTGCGCGGCCGCCGCCCCGAGGAGCGGGTGGTGGCGATGAGCCCCCGGCTGCCGACCGCCGCCATGACGGCGGCGATCGCGGCGGCGCTGGTGGCGCGCGTCACCGATCGCGCGCGGCTCGCCTCGATGCTGACCGATCCCTCGCCGGCGGCTTCGAGCAAGAGCGCCGCCCTCGCAGCGCCGAAGCCGCCCGCCCCCAAACGCGCCCGGCGCCCCCGCAAGCCCGCCCGTCCCGAGGCCGCCTGACCATCGCCGCCCGCGTACGCTCTCGCTCGAGCCCGATCCCCAGCCACGTGGACCGCGTCCCTGCGGGTCCGTGCCGTGTCCGTCTCCGGGACCCGCGACCCGCGACCCGCGATCCGAACCCGACCGGAAGCCAGGACCCCCGCCCGCGAGCGTGGCGCTAGGCGAGCAGCCCCTCGAGCTCCGCCGGCAGCGGCGACTGCACGCAGAAGGCCGGCGCCCGCGCCTCCCCGCCCCACGCGACGTAGTGCGCGTGCAGCGCGTGCCGCGTGAGCCCCGGCACGGCCGGCCCGCCGTAGAGCGCATCGCCCGCGAGCGGGTGCCCGATGGCCGCGAAGTGGGCGCGGATCTGGTGGCGCGCCGCCTTCGCGGCCCGCGCCTCGACCAGCGCCCACCGCGGCCCTGCGCCGCCCTCCTCCGCGGCGCTGGTCTTCACGACGCGGTACGTCGTCGTCGCGGGCCGGGGCGCGTAGCGGACCACGTCGCGCGGGTGCACGCACGGGTAGACGCGGCGCCGGTCCTTCGGGTGGGGCGCGAGGGGGATCTCGATCGTGCCGGTCTCGGGCAGGTCCTTCGCCTCGCACACGAGCAGGTAGCGCTTGTCGAGCCGGCCCTCGCGCAGCGCGTCGCGGAGCGCCTCGAACGCGCCCTGCGTGCGCGCGGCGACGACCAGCCCCGAGGTCTCGTTGTCGAGGCGGTGCACGAGGCCCGGCTCGCGCGGCGAGTGGCCGATGCCGGCGAGCTCCGGGTAGCGCGCCACGAGCGCGTTCGCGAGCGTGCCCAGCTCGCCGGGCGCGAGCGGCGCGGTCGGCTGGCCGGCGGGCTTGTCGACCACGACGAGCTCGGGCAGCTCGAGCATCACCTCGAGCGCCGCGCCCGGATCGGGCCGCGCCCCGCCCGCCGCGCCCGCCTCGCCGGCGGCCGCCTCGCCGGCGCCGAGATCGATCTCGAGGAGGTCCCCGGAGCGCGCCACGTCGCCCTTGGCGGCGCGGCGCCCGCGCCCGCCGGGCGGGCCGATGCGGACGCGGCCCTCGCTGAAGAGACGCTTGGCGCCGGCGCGGCCGAGCCCAGGCACCGCTTGCACCACCAGCTTGTCGAGCCGCGCTCCCGCGTCGGTGTCGCCGATCGTGACCTTCAACGCATCGCTCCTCGCCACCCCAGTCCCACGATCGGCGCCGACCGCCCGCCGGCGGCGCTTTCGCCGAGCACGCCGACGAGCGGCGCGCCGTCGGCGAGGGCGAGGGGCACGCCCTCCGCCGCCGCGTCGGCGCGGGCCGGCTCGCGCGTCGTGTACCACGCGATCCCTGCGCCCACGAGCGCGGCCCCGGCGGTCGCGCCGAGCCAGCCGCGCTGCTGCGTCTTGGTCGGCTCGTCGAAGAGCAGCGGGCTCGCGAGGGCGGCGCCGCCGAGCCCGCCGAGCAGCGCGCCCAGATCGATCGCGAGCACGCGCCCCGGCGCGATCTCCATGCGGCGCCCCACCGCGGCGGCCGCCAGCCAGCCGATCCCGGCGCCGTAGCCCATCCCGGCGAAGGGCGTGCGGTAGATGTCGCCGCGCGCGAACAGCTCGGTCAGCCCCCCGAAGATCAGGCCGAGCCCGCCGCCCGAGTGGGCGACCGTCGCGCCGCCCTCGCCCGCGCCGCCGGCCGCGAGGGCGAGCGTGGCGAGCGTGATCCCCGCCGTGCCTCCCACGAGCCCGAACGCCCAGCGCTCGTCGGGCGCGCCGTCGTCGCTGAAGCGCCCCTCCCAGAGGAGGTGGCCGGCGAGCGTCGGCCAGAACGCGCCGGCCGAGAGGTACCACGCGTCGCCGACGCCCACGTCCCACTCCTCGGCGGCGATGATGCTCCCGCCCAGGCCGACGCCGCTGCCGACCGCGAGCAGCGGGTAGAGCAGCCGAGGATCTTCGGATCCGCTGGAGCGCAGGATCGAGTAGCCGACGAATCCGCCGAAGAGGGTGGCGTTGACCGCGAGCGTCGTCCGGCCCGCGCTGCGCGCCGGCGTGGCGAGCGTGCCGGAGCCGGCGGTCGCGGGCGACGCCGGGTCCGGTCGCGGGCTCCGGTCGCGCCGCGTCCCGTCGACGACGAGGTCGCGGAGCATGATCACGGCGCGCACCGGCATGTCCTCGCGCGAGACGCGCTCGACGCGGACGCGAAGCGCTCGGGCCGAGGCGTCGGCGAAGACGATGCGCAGCTCCACCTCGCCGCCCTCGATGGAGAGGCTCGGCGCGATGATGGTGCCGCCGATCGCCCGCGCCCGGTCGAGGAGCTCGCGCTCCGCCGGCGCCCGCCCGGCGCCCGAGCGCCCGCCCAGGTCGACCGAGAGCCCGAGGTCCTGCGCGGTGTCGGTGAGGAGCGCGTCGAGCGAGGCCGCGAGCGCCACGGCCTCGCGATCGTCGCCCGGCTCCCCGCGCCGGGGCGACGGGAGCACGGCCGTGGGGAGGATCACGGCGGGCTTCGCGTGCTCGCCGTGCGGATGCGCGGGCGCGCCTCCACGAGGCTCGGCTTGGGCACGCGCCACCCCGGGCGTCGCGAGCGCAGCGGCCACGGCTCCCGCCACGAGCCACGGGCAGCGGCCGCGCGGCCTCGCCGAGCGCCTCCCCGGTGGTCTCTCGGTCGCCCCGCGCGGTGTCACCGCTCCCTCCAGGCCGGCCGAAGAACCCCCCGGCGCGGGGTCAAAACATCACGACGCCGCTGGCGAAGAGGTCGAACGTGTTGCTGTCGTCGACGTAGAAGCGGCGTCCGATGGCGTTCACCGTCGGCCGGTAGTTCGGGTTGGGCACGCCCGTCGCCGAGATCGTCTGCCCCGCGGCCTCGTCGCCCGAGTGGCAGGGGCCGCTCTTGGTGATGTCGTCCTTGAAGTCGGGGTTGCAGGGCTGGTCGCCGGTGATGCCGTGGCCCTGATCGTGGCGGTAGCCGACGCCGAACTGGAACTTCACGAACTCGCTCGCCTGCCACGTGACCGAGGCCGAGCCGCGGTACGAGCCGAACGCCTGCACGTCGGTGAGGCCGGTGAAGTACGTCTTCTGCGATCCCTCGTCGACGACCGACGCCGCCGGGTTGGGCTCGCCGGGCAGCGGCGTCTGGCCCACGTCGGGGTTCGCGTGGTACTTCGACCACTGCGGGTTGCGGAGCGAGCCGGCGCTGCTCGAGCCGAGCGCGTCGAAGAGCTCGGAGTAGTCGCGCCCCTCGGAGTGGTACTGGCCGGTGAAGCGGAGGTCGAAGGTGAGGCGGCCGTACTTCTCGCGGTGCTCCCAGGGGATGATCATCATCCCGAGGATCATCGTCCCGATGAGGGGCGGGTGGTTGACCAGCGAGCCCTCGAGATCGGTGACGCCGTAGTCGCTCGAGTCGTTCTGGAACTCGAAGAGCGCCGAGAAGCCGCCGTAGGGCTC
The DNA here is from genome assembly GCA_964372055.1 of uncultured Polyangiaceae bacterium. Taxonomy (GTDB): domain Bacteria; phylum Myxococcota_A; class Polyangia; order Polyangiales; family Polyangiaceae; genus CAYJPW01. The sequence goes on along the minus strand of CAYJPW010000191.1, from coordinate 15,054 downwards.
GATGTACTTGATCCGCTTGGAGAGGATGGTGTGCCCCTCGAGCGCCACGGTGCCGCGGGTGACGCCGGGATCGCGCTCGGCCACGTCGGTGCCCTCGAGGCCGCCGTCCGAGACGCCGTTGCGGTTGATGTCGGCGGGATCGGCGCACTCGACCTGGCCGGCGGCGGGGCTGGTGTTGCAGGCGTGCATCGGCGTGCCGGCGGTGAAGCGGCCCTCGAGCCCGAAGAGCCAGGTCGGCTTGGTGCGGTCGCGCGCCTGGTTGAAGATGTCGAGATCGAGGCCGACGGCGATGTGCTCGATGCCGCTGCGGTCGGGCGACTCGAACGGGAGCCTGAACAGCGTCTCGCCCGGGGCGCCGGCGAGGACGACGCTCTCGCGGCCCTTGGTGCCGTCGAGGTCGTCGAGCTTGCGCGAGTTGTTCAAGATGATCGGGAGCTTCACGTAGAGCGCCAGATCCTTGTAGACGCCGATGTCGATGCGGGGGACGAGCTTCGTCGTCGTCTCGCTGAACTCGGCGACGTTCATGGTGTTGGCGGTGAAGCCGCCGGTCGTCAGCCCGGGCTCGTTGATGTGGGTCTCGCGCAGGATCTTGGCGGTCTTCGACGAGTACTCGAAGCCCAGCGAGACGCTGAGATCGAACATGTCGCCTTCGTCGAAGGCATCGATGACGTTGGTCACCTCGCCCGACTCCATCATGACGCGCGGCTCGGTCGCGCTGCGCGGCTCGTCCGCGAGGGCGGAGCGCGAGGCCAGCACGAGCCCGAGCGACGACAGGGCGACGAGACTGCGTGAGCGAGGGTGCCTTTTCCGCATCTGTTCCCGTTCAGCGGACGCTAGCGGGGCCGGGCCGAGGGTGTCAATCGAGTCGGTCGCTCGGGGATGACAAGGCTCACGCAAACCGCCTCGTCCGCCGTGCCGTCAGCCTTCCCCCTCCGGCGGCGGCGCCGCGGGCGGCGTGCTCGGCGGCGCGCCGGGCGAGGGCGCCGCGGCGGGCGCGGGAGCCGAGGTGGGCACGGCGGGCGCGGGGGTGGCGGAGGAGGCCGGGGCGGGCGCGCTCGTCGAGGCGAAGGCCGCGACCGGGGTCCCGGCGGGCCTGGCCATGCTGAACGGGCTGGTGACCTCCTCCTCGGGGAAGATGGCGTCGGTGATGTCCTCGGCGGCGAGCTCCTCGCGCGCGGTGGAGAGATCGCGCGAGGTTTGGTCGAGCCGGTCGGCGAGGACGCCGAGGAACTGCCAGAGCAGCTTGACCGCGAGCTCGTGCTCCTTGCGCAGGATCTCGAAGAAGTCGGCGCGGCGGAGGGCGATGAGCTCGCTGGGCTCGGTCGCGGTGACCGTGGCCGAGCGGGGCATGCTGCGGATGAGGGCCATCTCGCCGAAGTGCTCGCCCGGGCCCACGTCCGAGAGCACCTGATCGCCGCGCGAGACCTGCACCTGCCCCGAGAGGACGATGAAGAGCTCGTCGCCGCGGTCGCCCTCGCGGACCACGGTCTGGCCCTCGTCGTAGGCCTTCACGTCGGCGACCTGCATGATCCGGAGCAGCTCGCGCTCCTGGAGCCGCGAGAAGAGCGGCATCTTCGCGAGCACGTCGCGCTTGAGGGCGAGGCGGCGGGCGCGGACGGTGTCTTTGTCGTCGCCCTCGCCGAGGCGCACGAGGACGGCGGTGATGTTGTCCTTGCCGCCCTTGCGGTTGGCGAGGGCGATGAGCTCCTTCGTCGCCGAGTCGCCGTCCTCGTCCGAGAGGTAGGGCTCGAGCTCGGCGGTGTGGGCGATGTAGCCGTGGAGGCCGTCCGAGGCGAGGAGGAACTGGTCGCCGGGGAGGACCTCGATGGTGAGCGTGTCGACCTCGACCCGCTCGTAGACGCCGACGGCGCGGGTGATGGCGTTCTTCTGCGCGACCTTGTCGATCTGATCCTTGGTCAGCTTGCCGCGCTTGATGAGCTCGTTGTAGACGGTGTGATCCTCGGTCACCTGCTGGATCTTGCCGTCGCGCAGCAGGTAGATGCGGCTGTCGCCGACGTGGGCGATGTAGCCGTGCGAGCCGGCGATGATCAGCGCCGAGAGCGTCGTGCCCATGCCGCGCTTGGCGGCGTCGGCCTTGGCCTCCTCGTGGATGCGGGCGCAGGCGCGCTGGACGCTGGTCTCGAGGAGCTGGAGGACCTTGATGGCGTGGCTGCGCCAGCCGTCGGCCTGGGTCGAGGCGTCCTCGACGACCTGCTTCTCCTTCTTGACCTCCTCGTGGATGATCCGGACCGCGAGGGCGCTCGCCACCTCGCCCGCGGCGTGCCCGCCCATGCCGTCGGCGACGACGAAGAGCGCGAGCTTCTTGTCGACGAGGAAGTTGTCCTCGTTGTGGTCGCGGACCCGTCCCACATCGGTCGCGGCGTAAAACCGGATGTTTTCCGACAGACCCATCGGGCCCGGAGGCTACAGGAGAGGCGCCGGGGGGTCGAGTGGACAAGGCGACCGGCCCGTGCGCGTGCTCGCCGCGGGCGCGGCGCGAGGTAATATCGCCCCGAGGAGAACGACCAGGATGGGCGCGGACGAAGGTCGAAAGGAAGCCAGGACCAAGGGCCTGAACTTCCGTGCGTTCACGGCGAGCCTCACCCGCCTCCACGGCGAGGCCGCCGTGAAGGCCACGCTGGACGCCGCGCCCGCCGAGGTGCGCGACGCCATCCGGTCCGGCCACATCATCGCCTCGGGCTGGTACCCGGTGGCGTGGTACCGCGGCCTCTACCAGGGCGCGCAAAAGGCGCTGAACCTCGGGATCGAGCTGCCGCGCGCCATCGGCCGCGACTCGACGCTCTCGGACTTCAACTCCGTCTTCCGCGTCATCGTGAAGGTGATGTCGGTCGAGACCGCCGTCGGGCAGGCCCACCGGTTCATCACGCTCTACTACGAGGGCGGCAAGGCGGAGACGCTCGCCAAGCGCGCCGGCATGGTCCGCATCCGCTTCTCCGGCTGGGTCGGCTTCGACCGCAACGTCTGGGAGGACCTCGCCTCGAGCGCCGAGGCGATCACCTCGGTGTGCGGGGGGAAGAACGTGCGGCGGTATTTGCTCGCGGGGGGGCGGGACGGGAGCGACGATCTCGATCTCGAAGTGCGCTGGGAGTGAGGCGCGGTCGCCGCATCCTAGGACCGAGCGAGTCGAGATTGATCGCCGGCACGCTCGGCGCGTCCGCTGAACGAGTCTACTCTCGGAAGCGCGGACAGATCGGGCCCGAAGGTGCGGCCGGCCCAGCCGTGAGCTTGACCAGCACGGTCTCGTGCTCTCCCGTCGGCGCGTCACACCCGACCAGTGCAACGACATGGGACGGGTCCAGGCCCGCGAACGCCAGCATGCTCTCATCCGCCCGACCACCGATGAACGTCGACCAGAGCGGGCGCCCCGAGCTTGCGGAGAATCCGGCGATCAACAGGTCGCTCCCACCCGCGCCGATGTGAGTGCCCTGGCCGAGATCCACGGCGTCGAAGAAATCACCTCCGAGAACGACCACATCGCGAACCAACGCCAACCGGGGCCATCCCCTCCAGCTGAACGAGTGCTGCCAGATCTCGCCTCCGTCGGGTCCGAGCTTCGCCACGACTGCCTCGTGCTCCACGCGGGGCGCCGCTTCGCGCTCGGCCGCCGGCGGCGCCGACGCCATGAATGCGCCCCCCGACGGCGCACGCACGAACCCCGTGCCGCCGATGCGACCGCGGCGCCCGACACGCTCGCTCCAGAGGTGGCGACCGCCCTTCGCGAACGAGGCCAAGCAAACGACGCCCTCGCCAGGCAGTGGGCCGCCTCCAAGATCGGCGCCAGGCCCGCATCCCGCCATGATCGTCACGTCGCCCGATGGACCGCTCGCGATGGCAACTGGCGACACTCGTGCGCCGTCCCCTACCCGAGAGCTCCACCGGAGGTTTCCGTCGGCGCCGAAGCAAGAAACGATCATGCCAGTCCCGTGACGGGCGTCATCTGCATCAGCAAACGCCACGATCACGTTGTCGGAATCATCGACCGTGATCACTGGTGCCGCCATCCTTCCGCTGTGGGGCGATACCGGCACACGCCAGTGCACTCGCCCGTCAGCGTTCAGCTTGGTTAATGACAGAGCCCCTTCTGGACGCTCCTGCACGAGGCTCGCGGGCGATCGGCGTTCGGTCTGAATCGGGGAGAACGAGGCCACGAGGATGATGTCACCCTCACGATCGACGACGACGCGCACCGTCTGTGCTGGCCCTGCATCGACGCAACGCTGCCAAACGAGTTTGCCTTGGAGGTCTACCTTGGCAACGAGGACGCATTCGGTCCCATCCGCGACCGGACCCGAGACAGGGCGGGGTGCGGCTTCGACGACACCGGCGACAACGGCATCCAACCGTCGAGTGACCCCGATGTCAGGAGCCCACCTGGTTCGCGCGTTCGCCACTAGCGACACACGCCAGGCCCATGTCGGAACCGCTCGCGCGCGTCCACCCTCCGCACTCAGACCTGCGGAGGGCGCACCGCCGCACGACGCGATAGCCAATAGCAACAATGCGCCCACATTGCGCACAAGAACGCTCGAGGAAGTGCTCTCTACAGATCGAAGCTGCACCATTTGTCTGCATCGGGCGGCAGCGGCCCGGCGCTCGGTTTCAGATACTGGGGCGGAATCGGCTTCTTGATGTTGTACTTTGAACAGCACCCGTACGGATCTTTGTCGCATGCTTCCATCGCGGTCTTCATCTTAGCGCGCTCATCGAGATACACATGGGCCCACTCGCAGTAGAGACCCCGGAGCCCGTCAGCGCAAGCGCGGATCCAGCGATCAGCGCATGCGATCAATCAGGACCCGCGGCAGCTCCGTGACTCGATGCGAACTCTTCAGCCGCCCGGTGAACACAGGATCGGTCGAATGGAGAAGGACACCGTGCTCCAAGATGAGCTATCGCCTCATGTGTGCAATCATTAGATGCGCCAGGGCACGCTGCGACGGTGTATTCCATCATCAACCGCAGCTCGCGAGAGACGTCCTCCTCGTTGGCGCCCACGCGTCCGCTTGACGCATCCGGCGTCGATACGCGATCCGTGTCCGCGCAGCCGATCGCAACGATAACAACAAATGCCAATAACATTTGGCGTTGTACCATGTGCGCCTCAGGTCTCGCCGCAGTTGCAGTCCATGAGCCGCAGTTGCAGCCCATGACATTGTGGCGCGCTGGACATGCCACGATCAAGCGCCACGTTGGGCCCTACGGTCCTCGCACACGGGCTTCGACGCCGCTGCGGCCGCCGCCGAGCGCGCGCGAGAGGCTCGCGACGCCGCCCTCGACGACGTGGGCGACGCCGACGACGCGCTCGACGCCAGGATCGACGATCTCGCGACCGAGCTCGTGGGGGCGCGGCTGGGCTCGCGGCAGAACCCGCTCGAGGCCTTCTCGCGCCACACGCCGAGCGCGCTCGTGGCGCTGCCCTACGCGACCGAGGCGAAGGAGGTCGCGTCGATCGTCGCCAAGATCGCGAAGAAGCGGCCGCCGGCGCCCGTGGCCAAGGCCGCGGCGGCCTCGGGCAAGGCGGCGAAGGCGGTCGACGCGGCCCTCAAGGCGCTCACGAAACCGCAGGCGGCGTACACGAAGGCGCTCGCGGCGCGCGACGCGCTCCTGCCTGCGCTGAACAAGGCGATCCGCAAGCTGAAGAAGCACGCCGCGGCGGCCTGGGACGAGGACGAGGCGACGTACAAGGCCGTGTTCGCGCGACCTGCCGCGGTGCAGGCGCCGACGAAGCGGAGCGGACCGCGGTCCGCTCCGGAGGCCGCGTCGACCGCCGGCACCGACTGACCTCGTTCCTCTCACACTGAAAGCTGCGAAACCGGTCCGCCGCGTGATGACACGCGCCGCGAGCGCGGTGTAGCGTCGTCGAATGCGATCGACACTCGTTTTGCTTTTCGTGGCCGCAACGGCGGCTTGCTCCTCCGCCGAAGACACGCTGTTCAACTCCGGCAGCGGTTCGACCGGAGGCGCCGTCTGCGTTGCGGGGCAGCAGATCGTCTGCGGCTGCCCAGGCGCGCCGGACGGTTTCCAGATCTGCAACGACGACGGGAGCGGCTATGGCGCCTGCTCGTGCGGGATGACCTCGTCCTCGTCGTCGTCGGGGGGAGGTGCCGGCGGCGGGACGACGGGCACCGGCACCACCACCGGCGCGGGCGGCGACGGAGGCGACGGCGGCGCGGGAGGCGGCGGAGTTTGCGCGCCGGGGGCGACCGAGCCTTGTTACTCGGGCCCCGCCGGCACCGACGGCGTCGGTGTCTGCGTCGCCGGCACGCGCACCTGTCTGCCCGACGGGAGCGACTACGGACCGTGCACGGGCGAGATCACGCCCACGCCCGAGACCTGCGCGACGCCCGGCGACGAGGATTGCGACGGCGCGGCCAACGAGGAGGGCCCGGGCTGCTCCTGCGCTCCCGGCACCCAATCGGCGTGCTACTCCGGGCCGCCCTCGACCGAGAACGTCGGGCCTTGCCACGGCGGCGTCCAGCAGTGCAACGCGCAGGGCACCGGCTATGGCCCCTGCGTCGGCGAGCTGACGCCGGCGCCCGAGACCTGCAACACACCCGAGGACGACGACTGCGACGGGACGGCCAACGAGGACGGCGCGGGCTGCGCGTGCGCGCCGGGCTCGCAGGCGACCTGCTACGAGGGGCCGCCGGGAACCGAGAACGTCGGCGTGTGCGTGGGCGGGACCAAGACGTGCAATGCCATGGGGACCGCGTACGGGTCTTGCGCCGGTCAGGTCCTGCCGTCGCCCGACCAGTGCGCGACCTTGGCCGACGACGACTGCAGCGGCTCGAACGCGCCGTGCGTCAACGCGATCGAGTGGAGCAAGGCGTTCGGCGCGTCGCCGAACGGGCAGACCGCCGGGCTCGACATCGCCGTGGATGGCGCGGGCAACGTCATCTTCCTCGTCCCCACTGCGCAGAACGTGGATTTCGGCACCGGGCCCGTGTCCGGCTCGGTCGTGGCGAAGCTCGACGCGCTCGGCGCGGTCCAATGGGTGAAGGCGCTGGGGGCCAACGCCAACGACGTCGGCGTCGACGGCGCAGGCAACGTGCTCGTGACCGGGCTGCTGGCCAACCCGACCGACTTCGGCGGCGGGACGCTCTCCCCGAGCGGGCCAGGGTCCCACGACGCATTCCTCGTGAAGCTCTCGGCCGCGGGCAACCACGTCTGGAGCAAGAGCTTCGGAGGCGGCGGGGGCGGGGTGTACACCCACGGCACGGCGGTCACGGCCGACGCGAGTGGCAACGTCATCTTCGCCGGCACGTTCGCGTTCAGCGTGAGCTTCGGGGGCCCGACGTTGACCAACGCCAACAACGGGGACGACCTCTTCGTCGTCAAGCTCACGGCCGCCGGGGCGCACGTCTGGAGCCGGCAGGGCTCGGCGATCGGGGGCTCGCCCCTGACGGTCTCGGCCGACGCGCAGGGCAGCGTCGTGGTCACCGGGCGATTCGGCGACTCTCTCGACTTCGGCACCGGGGTGAAGCCCGGCGCGGGGGGCAACGATCTCTTCGTCGCCAAGCTCGACGCCGCGGGCACGCCGGTCTTCGTGAGCACCTACGGCGACGCGCAGAACCAAATGGAGTGCCGGAGCGCGCTCGACCCCGCCGGCAACATCCTCCTCACGGGCCCGCTCGTGGGCACGGTCGACTTCGGCGGCGGGCCACTCGTGGCCACGCCGGCAGGCGACATCTTCGCGGCGAAGCTCACCGGCGCCGGGGCCCACGTGTGGAGCAAGTCGTTCGGCAACGGCTTCGCCGCGTACGGGGGCGGCGTCGGCGTCGATCCGGCGGGCAACGTCTTCCTCAGCGGCGCCTTCGCCGGCAGCCTGAGCTTCGGGGGCGCACCTCTGGTGAGCGCCGGCGCCCAGGACGTCTACGTCACCAAGCTCGCGCCCGCGGGCACGTTCCTCTGGAGCGAGCGGTTCGGGGCGGCGCAGGACCAGTTGTCGCTGAGCCTCGCCGTCGACGGCACCGGCGCGCCGGTCCTGACCGGCTACGTCTACAACGCCATCGACTTCGGCCAGGGCCCGCTCGTCGCGCAAGGCCAATCCGACGCCTTCGTGGCGAAGCTGGCGCCGTAGCCTGCGTTCGCGCGCCGCGGCTCGCCTCACCCCTCGCGGTCGAACGCCAAGAGCTCGAGCCGAAACAGGCCACGCTCGAGGAGCCACCCGAGCGCCGCGGCCCCGCGATCCCCGGCGTGATCGCCCTGCGCGAAGTCCGGCCTCTTGCCGGCGAAGATGAACGCGAACGAAGGGAGCGCCGCGGCGGTTCGGTCCGAGGCGAGCGCGAGCGAGAAGCCCGCCGCAGCGGCGATGTCACCCCACGAGCCCTCGGCGCCGAAGGGATCGGGGAAGGGCGCGAGATCCACGGCGAGCGCGCGCGCGAGGCCCTCCGGCAAGCGCCCCGCCGCCGCGGTCTCGCGACCCGCCGGCGTGGCGACGAGATCGGTGAGCACCAGCCGCCCGCCGGGGCGCAGCACGCGCGCCGCCTCGCCGAGGAACGCCCTGCGGCTCGCGAAGTGGAAGGCGCACTCGACGGCGAGCACCCGATGGAACACCGCGTCCGGGAACGGAAGCGCGACCGCGTCGGCTTCGATCCACTCGAGACGATTGCCGCGCTCGGAGCGCACCCGCTCTCGCGCGAGCGCGAGCTGCGGCCGGCCCACGTCGACCCCGACGAGGCGGCAGCCCGTCACGCGCTGGTCGAGCACGGCGAGGTTGGCGCCGAACCCGCAGCCCACCTCGAGCACCTCGTGCCCGGGGGCGATCCGGGCGGCGTCGAGCACCCCGTCGGTCAGCCGCCGCTGTGCGGCGCGGAAGCGCTCGGCGCTCACCGGACCCCTGGGGCGCTCGTCGCCGAAGTCGCCGAGGTGGAGGAACAAGGGCTCGCCCGGCGGCGGGGGCGAGCGCCGGAGATCCTCGAGGATCCCCGCCACGTAGGGCACGGTCGCGGGCGGATCGGCCACGATCAGCACCACGCGTAGAGGGCGTCGCGCGCGCGCGTGGGGGCGAGGAAGCCGCCCAGCGTCCAGCGGGCGCGCTCGCCGCGCACCGGGAGCACCTGGTGGAAGCGGCGCCCGCCTTCGAAGACGATGAGCGAGCCGGCGGGGGGCGCGAGCACGACGCGCGGGGCGCGCTCGACCTCGGCGCGCATGTCGGAGTGCCCGTGCTTCACGCGATCGCCGATCGCGCCGTAGTCGAGGTCGTGCACGGCGAGCTCGCCCCCGGCGTCGGCGGGGCGGAGGGTGAGGTAGAAGCTCATCAGCGCGGTCGGGTCGAGGCGCTCGCGCAGACCGCGGTAGGGCTCGCGCGGGAGCTGCTCGTTCTCGCAGTGCGGCGGGATGAAGCCCCCCGGCGGGAGGCGGCGCAAGGTCACCAGTCCGTAGCCTCGGCCGTCGGCGGAGCGCGGGCGCGAGACCGCCCAGCCCGTCGCGACGCGCGCGATCGCCGCGAGGAGGCGCTCCAAGAGATCGACGCCGGGCAGCGCCCCGGCGAGCGCCGCCTCGAAGGGCGGCACGCGCGCGAGGTAGCCGTCGACGTCGCCCTCGCACTGGTCCAGGCAGGGGCCGATCGAGAACGCGTCGAACTCGGCGGCGAAGCGCGTCGGCGCCGTGGGGAGCTCGCCCGCCTCGAGGCGCTCGACCCACGCCGCGCAGCTCGCCGGCGCGAGCACGTCCTCGACGAGGACGCCGCCGATCTCGCCGGCGAACATCCGCTGCACATGAGGCCCCTCGTCCGAGGCTCCGAGCGGCAGGACGGGGAAGAAATCGGCCGACACCTCGCCGCCTCCTCTCAGCGGACGACCGGGAGCGAGGCCGGGGCGCGCGGCAGCGGCGCGGCGTCGGCGTGGACGAGCTGCCGGAAGAGCCCCGACACGCGGGCCGAGAGCCGGTCGAGCGTCTCGAGCGCGTCGCGGGAGAGCGGGCCGTCGAGCTTGCGGTAGCTCACGGCGACGTCGCCCACCACGCGGTAGGCGGGGGCGCCCTCGCGTGCGGGCGCGAGCTCGATCTCGAAGGGGCCGCCCGGGCTCCTCGTCTCGAGGACGACCATGCCGTCGCGGCGCTCGACGCCGTCGATGGCCCAATGGCCGCCGGTGGCGGCGGCGACGACGGCGGAGATCTTCGCCACCGAGGCGGCGGAGAGCACCTGGACGTTGCTTCCGGCGCCGACCTCGGGCGTGGCGCGCTCGGTGGCGGCGACGAGCGCCTCGGAGCGCGGGCCGCTGAACCCGCGGCGGCCCTCGCGCGGGAAGTACCAGAAGGTGCCCTGGCTCCAGCCGCCGGCGTCTTCGCAGGCGAGGGCGAGCTCGGCGCCGGTCTCGGCGAGGTCGCGCTCGCTCCAGCCCGCGCACCGCCGCATGAGGAGCGTGTTCGGGTCGAACTCCATGTCGGCCCAGTCGGGGGCGCGCGTCATCAGCGCGTCGGGGAGCACCATGCAATGGTACGCGCGCACGTTGCAGGGCAGCGCGCGCGCCCGCTCGAGCGTGCGCTTGAACGCCGCGGGCGTGTCGCCCGGCAAGCCCATGATGATCTCGATGTTCACCTCGCCGCCGAGCGTCGAGAGCTCGCGCGCGACCGTCTCGAAGCGATCCTCCTCGAAGGGGCGCTGGAGGCGGCGGAGCACCTCCTTGTCGTACGACTGCAGGCCGAGGCCGATGCTGTAGAGGCGGATCTCGGAGAGGAAGTCGAGGTGCTCGCCGGTGAGGTGCGAGGGGTACACCTCGAAGTGCAGCCCGATGTCGCGGAGCACGCGGACCTCGCGCTCGGCGGCGGCGAGGTTGCGGAAGGCGCGCAGGTTGAGGTTGAGCCCGGCGTCGACGAGGACCGCCTGGGGGAGGCCGAGCTCGCGGATCGCGGTGAGCTCGCGGACGAGGTACTCGCGCGAGAAGGTGCGGTTGTTCCCCTCGGCCTCGCCCCACTGGCAGAAGCTGCAGCGCAGCGGGCAGCCCCGGAAGCTCTCGAGGTGGGCGCTGTAGGTCGAGGGCACGAGGCCCATGACGTACGGCGACGGCAGCGTGCTGGGATCCTCGATGGGCGCCGCCTCGGCCGTGCGCCGCCAGCCTTCGCGCGAGGGGAGCGCGAGGCCGGGGACCGAGGCGAGCGCGCCGGCGTCGCGCGCGGCGAGCGCGACGATCTGCGCGAAGACGTGCTCGCCCTCCCCGAGCACGAGCGCGTCGACGGCGAAGCGCCGCTCGCGGTAGGGCGCGAGCGCGAACATCGCGGGGCGCGCCGAGGGGCCGCCCAGGATCACGGTCACGTCGGGGCGGCGACGCTTCAGGCGCTCGGCGATGTCCAGGAACATCGCGAAGGACCAGACGTACGCGGACGCGCCGACCACGTCCGGATCGATGGCCTCGAGGCGCGCGAGGAGGGTGTCGGCGTCCTCCGAGGTGGCCTCGACGAGGTGGATCTCGACGCCCTCGATCGCGGCGGCGAGGAGCGCGGCCTGCACCCGCCGGATGGCGTAGTTGAAGGGGTGGAACGCCGCCGGCTCGGTCCACGGATCGATGCAGAGCAGCGCAATTTTGCGCCCGGCGTGCACCGACCGAGTAGAGCATGGGGCCTCGTACTCGGCAAACGCGGCCGCCGGCGCGTGCGGGCTGCGTGACGACGCGATGGCCGCGAGCGCGTCGTTCGGTCGCCGCGGCGTCCTTCCCCGCCCCGCGGTGCTACCGTGCCCGCGCCGTGACCACGCCCGACGAGCTCCACGCCCGCGCCCTCGCCCTCCTCTTGAAGGGCGACACCGCCGGCGCCATCAGCGACCTGAAGGCGTACGTGGGCGAGGAGCCCGACGACGAGACGGCGTGGCTCGAGCTCGGGACGGCCTACGCCGCGATCGAGCACTGGCCCGACGCGGCGCGCTGCCTCGGGCGAGCCGTCGAGCTCGACGGCGACGTGGTGCAGGCGCGCCTCGGCTTCGCGCGCGCGCTGGTCCGGATGGGCAAGCTCGACGACGCCGCGTTCCAGCTCCTCCAGGCCGCCAAGGTCGATCCGGCCGACGCGCGCGTCGCCAAGGAGCTCGGGCTCGTCTTCTACGACAAGCGCCTCTACGACAAGGCCGCGCAGTGGCTGGCGAAGGCCGCCGCGGCCGCGCCCGCCGACGGGCGCGCCGCCTACGCGCTCGGCCTGGCGCACGAGGCGCGGCGCGACGTCGGCGCCGCCATCGCCGCATACCGCGAGGCGATCCGCCGCGATCCCGCGCTCGTCGACGCCCACAAGACGCTCGCCGACGCCCTCGCCTCGATCGGCGAGCACGAGCAGGCCATCGCCGCGCTCGAGGCCCTGCTCGCGATCGACCGCAACAACGAGCAGGCCGCGCACAACCGCGAGGTGCTCGCCCGCGCGCTCGACGAGATGCGGGCGCGCCGCCTCCTCGGCAAGCCCGAGCAGGCGTTCGAGGAGAGCGCGCTCGTCCAGGAGGGGCAGCTCAAGCGCAAGGGCAAGGTCCCCGCCGAGCGCCCCGGCACCGAGGTGGTCCGCTGGGCCGCGCCGCTCGCCGAGGTGTGGCTGACGTTGGGCGAAGCGTCGCGCGCGATCGAGGCCGCGATGCTCATCCTCAGCCACCCCGAGCGCGCCGCGGCCGAGCCGGACGACGTCTTCAAGGTCACCGTGATCGCGCAGGACGGCCGCCGCGAGCCGGTCCAGTACGCGACGGCGATCACCCTCACCTTCCTCCGCGAGGCGCTCGGCTGCCCCATGACGCACGCCAGCGAGCTCTACGCCAAGCTCCTCGCCGGCGAGCCCGAGGTCGACTGGGGCGGCGCGCGCCTGCGCTTCGCGAGCGTCCCCCGCCCCGACAAGCCCGCCGACACGCGCCACGGCATCCTGATCACGCCACGCTGACGGCGCCAATCCAGAGTCAATTCACAGGGAGACGGGGAGTCGGGGAGGATTTCTTTGGGTCGATCCGCGTGCACCCGTGCCGGGCGTGCACGCGGATCGACGGAATGAAAACTCCCCGTCTCCCCGTCTCCCTGTGAAAAATGGACGATCACCCGGGCCCATCCAGGATGCCGAGATCGAGCATCGACGCATACCTGCCCGCGCCGCTGACCACGACGTGATCGACGAGCGGCGTCCCCACGACCGCGGCGGCGGCGGAGACGGCGCGCGTCATCGTGATGTCCTCGATCGAGGGGGTGGGATCGCCGCTCGGGTGGTTGTGCACGAGCACCATCGCCGAGGCGGCGTCGGCCAGGGCGGCGCGGAGGATGTCGCGCGCCGCGACCGCGCAGCCGTGGAGCCCGCCCTGCGCCACGCGGCGCGCGCCGCGCAGGCGGTTGCGGCCGTCGAGCGAGAGCACCCACATCTCCTCGTGATCGATGCCGCCGAGGCGCGGGGCGAGCCACGCGGCCACCTCGGCCGAGGTGCGCAGCGGCTCGCGCGGGCGCGAGGCGCGCTCGCCGGCGCGGCGGCCGAGCTCGAGCGAGGCGGCGAGCCGCAGCGCCTTGGCCAGACCGACGCCTCGGTGATCGGCGAGCGCGCCGGGGCCTGCGCGCGACAGCCCATCGAGGCCGCCGAACCTCTCGAGCAGCGCGCCGGCGAGGAGGCCGACGGGCTGGCCGGCGAGACCGGTGCCGAGCACGACGGCGACGAGCTCGGCGTCGCCGAGCGAGGCGATCCCCTCCTCGACCGCGCGCTCGCGGAAGCCGGGGGGCGAGACGGACGGGGGATGATCGGTCGACGGAGCGGGGGCAGGAAGGAGCTGGGACATGCCAGCCCCCCGTGCACGCGCCGCGCCGAGCGCCAATGCCGCGAAATCCGCGGCTGCGCGGGCGCGCGCGGGTGGCGCCGCCATGGCGGAGGGTGGCGGGCGCCAGCGCCTCGCGTCGGCTCACCAGATCTGGAAGGGCACCCTCACCGTCACGAAGCCGCCCGTGAACGGCGGCACCGTCGCGCTGCGGAACCGGACCGCGACGCAGCTCCCCACCGAGGTCCCCGAGAACGGTCCCGGCTCCACGACCGCCTGCGAGACGCGGCCCGACGGCGCCACGGTCACGGCGACGCGCCCGTTCCCCTTCGGTCCGTCCTCGGTCTTGCAGCCGCCGGCCGCGGCGGCCGCGCTCGCCATCGCCGCCCCGAGCGCGGCGCGGTCGATCGTCGGCTCGTCGGAGTCCCCCGAGGCGGGCGCGGGCTTCTGGTCTCCCTGGGGCGAGCGCGGACCGGGATCCCGCGACCGCGCGCGAGCGGTGCCCCCGTTCGCGGCGGGCGCGCCGGCGCGGGCGGGCGCCTTCTTCGCGTCGCGCGCCTCGCTGCGCGGCTCGTCGTCCGGCGCCGGCGGCACCGCGTCGCTCGAGCCGGCGGGGCGTACGGCGTCGGCGTGGACGCCTTCCGCGCCGGTCGGCGGCGTCGATCCGCGCTCGTCGACCGATGGCGCGCCCGCCGCCGCTTCGGTCGGCGCAGGCGACCGCGCGCCGTCGATCAGGGCTCGGATGCCGAAGCCGCCGACGGCGGCCGCGAGGACGAGGGCCGCGATGCCCAGCCCGCGCCAGGCCGCGCCGCGCCGGCGAGGCCCGGACATCGTGCCGCTCGGCGCCGCGGTCGCGCCGGACGGCCCGGACGTGTCGTGCGGCTCGGAGGCGAGCGCCGGAGGAAGGAGCGACGGGGGCGGGAGCGACGACGACAGCGATGGCGCCTCGAGGGACGGCGACGACGGCGACGACGTGGCGATCGACCGCGACGACCGCAACAGCGCGCCGAGCGACGGAGGCGACAGCGACGGCGACGAGGGCGACCGCGCGGCGTCCGGCGAAGGCGCGTCGAGCGACGCCGCGGTGGGCGCGGGCGCCGCGGGCGGTGCCACGCGCCGCGTCAGCAGGAGCACGTTCGTCTTCTCGTCTTCGCCCATCGGATCAGGCGCCGCGGGCGCGGGCTCGGGCGCCTTCTCGGCCGGCGTGCGCTCCGCCACGTCCGCGCCGATCCGGCCGAGCTGCGCGTCGAGCCCCCGCGACGGATCGAACGTGGGCAGCCGGCGCGGCGGCGGGCGGGGCGGCGCGGGGCGGCGGGGCGGCGGCGGCAGCGGGGCCGGCGTGAGGC
>CAYJPW010000190.1:0-19513 GCA_964372055.1 uncultured Polyangiaceae bacterium | reverse complement strand
CGCGGGCACGACCGCGCCCCCGCCGCCGAAGGCGCCGCGCGCCGCCGACGACTCGGTCCGCCTCACGCCCGAGAAGCTCCGCGAGGCCTGGGAGGGCCCGCAGAAGGAGCAGATGAGCCGCATCGTCCAGGCGATCAAGGCGGCGCTGCCCAGCGCGACGATCGAGGAGACCGGCGACAGCGCGTCGATGGCGTACGGCTCGGGCGGGACCGTGTCGTTCGTTCGCGAGCACGGCGTCTGGAAGATCCGCGATTTCTAGGCCCCGCGGCCGGTGGCTTCGGGCCACTCGCTGTACTAGTGTGAGCCCATGCCCCCCGGCTCACCTCCGTCGAGGCCGCCGCCCGTCTCCGAGACGGAGAGCGTCCCGATCCTGCCGCTGCGCAACTCGGTGCTCTTCCCGATGTCGGTGGTCCCCATCAACGTGGGCCGCCCGCGCAGCGTCCGCCTGGTCGAGGACCTCCTCGGGCGCGAGCGGGCCCTGGTCGGGGTCATCAGCCAGCGATCGCCCGACGTGGACGAGCCCACGTTCAAGGAGCTCTTCACCGTCGGCACCGTGGCCCGCGTGGTCAAGGTCATCCGCCTCGGGCCGAGCAACTACTCGGTCGTGCTCAACGGCCTCGGACGCTTCCGCGTCAAGGCGCTGAGCTCGCTCGAGCCGTACATGCGCGCCAAGATCGAGCGCATCCCCGAGTCGCTCGTGCGCGACGTCGAGCTCGACGCCCTCGGCGCGGGCCTGCGCGAGGCGACGCGCGAGGTGCTCGGGCTCATGCCCAACCTGCCGCGCGACACCGCCGGCATCCTCGACAACGTGCGCGAGCCCGGCGCGCTCGCCGATCTCATCGCCTCGAACTTCCCGCAGGCGCAGGCCAGCGTCGCCGACAAGCAGGAGATCCTCGAGGCGTTCGACGTCAAGGCGCGCGTCCGCCTCGTGCTCGCCATGGTGGGCCGGCAGCTCGAGGTGCTCCGGGTGAAGAAGGAGATCTCCTCCATGGTCCAGGAGGAGATGGGCAAGTCGCAGCGCGAGTACATCCTGCGCCAGCAGATGAAGGCGATCAAAGAGGAGCTCGGCGAGGGCGGCGACGACGACGAGATCGAGGAACTCCGCGAGCGCCTCCGCCGCGCCAAGGTCCCGGCCGAGGTCGAGAAGGTCGTGCGCAAGCAGCTCGGGCGCCTGCGCTCGATGGCGCAGCAGTCCGCCGAGTTCAACGTCACCAAGACGTACCTCGAGTGGATCGCCGACCTGCCCTGGTCCAAGACGACGACCGACCGGCTCGACGTCGGCGACGTCCGCCGCTGCCTCGACGAGGACCACCTCGGCCTCGAGAAGGTGAAGAAGCGGATCGTCGAGTACACGGCCATCCGCCAGCTCCGCACCGACAAGAAGGGGCCCATCCTGCTCTTCATCGGGCCGCCCGGCGTCGGCAAGACGTCGCTCGGAAAGTCGATCGCGCGCTCGATGGGCCGGCGCTACGAGCGCATCGCCCTCGGCGGCGTCCGCGACGAGGCCGAGATCCGCGGGCACCGCCGCACCTACGTGGGCGCGCTGCCGGGCCGGATCATCCAGGCGCTCAAGAAGGTCGGCACCAAGAACCCCGTCCTCGTCCTCGACGAGGTCGACAAGATGGGCGTCGACGTGCGCGGCGATCCGGCCGCGGCCCTGCTCGAGGTGCTCGACCCCGAGCAGAACTCCACCTTCCAGGACCACTACCTCGACCTGCCGTTCGATCTCTCGCAGGTGACGTTCCTCGCCACCGCCAACAACCGCGACGGGATCCCGGCGCCGCTGATGGACCGCATGGAGGTCATCGAGGTCCCCGGCTACACGCGCAGCGACAAGCTCGGGATCGCGCGCGAGTTCCTGGTCCCGAAGCAGCTCTCGGCGCACGGGCTCACGGACGAGCGCCTCGACTTCACCGCCGAGGGCATCGCCACGCTCGTCGACCACTACACCGCCGAGGCGGGCGTCCGCGGCCTCGAGCGCGAGATCGCCGCGGTCTGCCGGAGCACCGCGGTCAAGGTCGCCGAGGGCCAGGACGTGCACGAGGTCGCCACCGGCGAGCACATCGAGAAGGTCCTCGGCCCGCACAAGCACCGCCAGGAGAACGCCGAGCGCAACCTCGATCCGGGCGTCGCCACCGGCCTCGCCTGGACCCCGGGCGGCGGGCAGATCCTCTTCATCGAGGCGACCCGGATGCCGGGCAAGGGAAACGTCGTCCTCACCGGGAACATGCGCAACGTGATGCAGGAGTCGGCCACGACCGCCGTCTCGTTCGTGCGGAGCAAGGCCGAGCGGCTCCACCTCGATCCGGCGTGGCTCCGCGACATCGACCTGCACCTCCACATCCCCCAGCACGGCACGCCCAAGGACGGGCCGAGCGCGGGGGTGACCATGTTCACCGCGGTCTGCTCGCTCCTGCTCGGCTGCCCGGTGCGCAGCGACACCGCGATGACGGGCGAGATCTCGCTGCGCGGCCGCGTCATGGCCGTCGGCGGGATCAAGGAGAAGCTGCTCGCGGCCCACCGCGCCGGCATCAAGCACGTGCTCATCCCCGAGCGGAACCGGCGCGATCTCGACGACGTGCCCGCCGACGTCAAAGATCAGCTCAAGGTCACGCTCATCTCGACGATGGACGAGATCCTCCCGCTGGTCCTCGAGCCGCCCGCCAAGCCCCCCGCCCGGGCGACGGCCGAAGAGACGCGCGCCTGACGCGCTGAGGCCTCTCGCCCCGGTTTCGCGCGCGCTGGCGGCGAGGAGCCCGGGCCCGGAGAGCCTTCGCGGCCGCGCGCCCGGCTCGAGCCGAGCGCGAACCGCTTCCTGGCCGCACGAGCCCGAGCGCGATCCGCTCCGCGGCCGATCGAGCCCACTTCCCGCCACGCCGGCTCCGTGGAAGGAAATGGGCCCACTGCCGTCCCTGCGGCGGTACCCTCCCGTCGCGAATGCCCCCGTTCCTCCGATCCCCAGCCGCCATCATCGCCGGCGCGCTGGTCGTCGTCGCCATGGCCGTGATCGGCTTCCTGCCGCTGTTCGGCGGGCCGGGGTACGAGAGCGCGCTCGCGGCCGGGATCGTCCTGCCCTTCGCGGTCGGGATCGCGACCGCGCTCGAGAGCGCGTCGTCGCGGCCCGAGCCGTTCGAGGCCTACTGCCGCGGCGTGGCCAACGGCGCCGCGTTCGCGGCGGCCGCCTGGCTCACGACGCTCGTCCACGGGCTCCGCGTCGGGTTCTGCGACGCGCTCCAGGGGTCGGCGCTGTTCGCGCTCGGGCCGGGCGCGGGGGCGCTGCTCGCCGGCGTGTGGGGCGCGCTCGCCGGCGAGATCGCTCGCTCGGGGCGGAAGCCGTGGAGCCGCCGGACGCTGGCGGTCCTCCTCGCCTCGGCGGGGCCGCTCGTCTCCATCGGCCTCTCGGTGAGCCGGTTCTACTCGAGCCCGATGGTCTTCGCCTACGACCCGTTCGTCGGCTACTTCAGCGGCACCCTCTACGACACGGTGATCGACGCCTCGGCGCTCGTCACCTACCGCGCCGGGACGGCGGCGTCGCTCTTCGCCGCGATGGTCGTCGCCCTGCACCTCGCCCACGACGGCGAGGGGCGCCTGGCGTTCCAGGCGATCGGGCGCCCGGGGCTCCTCGTGGCCGGCGTCGTCGCGCTCGTGGGGAGCATCACCACGATCGTCAAAGGCAACCGCCTCGGCCACTGGCAGACACCCGAGACCATCTCCACCGAGCTCGGGGCGCTGGTGACGGGCGACCGCTGCGACGTCGTCTACCCCCGCTCGATGCGCCTCGCCGAGGCGCAGCGGTTCGCCCGCGACTGCGACGCCCACGTCGCCGCGCTCGAGAAATGGCTCGACGCGAAGGGCCCGCCGAAGGTGACCGCCTACCTCTTCGCCGACGCCCGCCAGAAGGACGCGCTCATGGGCGCGGCCGAGACCCAGATCGCCAAGCCCTGGCGGCGCGAGATCTACCTCCAGAACGGGCCGTACCCGCACCACTCGCTCGGCCACGAGCTCGCGCACGTGCTCGCGGGGCAGCTCGCGCGCGGGCCCTTCCAGGTCGCGGGGAGCTGGGGCGGCTGGGTGCCGAACCCCGGTCTCATCGAGGGGCTCGCGGTGGCGGCCTCGCCGCGCGACGGCGACATGAGCCCCGCCGAGTGGGCCAAGGCGATGAAGGACCTCGAGATCCTCCCGCCGCTCGAGCGCCTCTTCGGGATGAGCTTCCTCGGCGAGAACTCGTCCACCGCGTACACGGCGAGCGGCGCCTTCGTCGGCTGGGTGCACGACCGCTTCGGCGCCGAGATGGTGAAGAACTGGTACGCGGGCAGCGAGCTGCCCAAGCTCGTCGGGCAGAGCTGGGCCGAGCTCGAGAAGGCCTGGCGCCAGGACCTCGACAAGATCGAGCTGCCCGAGGCGGCGCGCGCGCAGGCGAGGGCGCGCTTCGATCGTCCCGCGATCTTCGGGCGGCGCTGCCCGCACGTCGTCGACGAGTGCCGGATGACGGCCGACGCGATGCGCGAGGCCGGCGACGTCGACGGCGCCATCGCGAAGTACGGCGAGATCCTGGCGCTCGATCCGCACGACGGCGGCGTGCGCATCGCCATCGCCAGGGCCACCGCGCGGGGCGGCAAGGTCGCGGACGCGTTGAAGGCGCTCGAGCAGATCGCCGCCGACGAGGCGCTCCCCCGCCACGTGCGCGACAGGGCCGTCGAGGAGCTCGGCGATCAGGCGCTCGTGGCCGGCGAAGGCGACGCGGCCACCGCGCGCTACCGCGACGTGATGAGCCGCATCGTCGACGAGGATCAGCTGCGGACGCTCGACGTGAAGATCGTCGCCGCCGGCGACGCCCGCGCGCGCGACGCCGTGGTGCCGCTGCTCGTCGGCGCCCGCGGCAAGGCGCCGGACCGGTTCCAGGCCGCCGAGCAGCTCGGCGCCTGGAGCGCGCTCGAGCCCGACGATGGCCTGCCCGACTACCTCCTCGCCCGCCAGCACCTCGGCGCCGGCGAGCTCGAAGAGGCCGCGGCCCACCTCGACCGCGCCCTCTCGCGCCGGCTCGACGTGGCGCGCGTGCAGGTCGAGGCGGAGCGGCTCCGGCTCGTCGCGGCCTGCGGGCTCGGCGACGCCGCCACCGCGCAGAGGATGTACGCGGCCTATGCGGCGCGCCCCGTCAGCCAGGCCCGCCGCGACGCGGCCAGGGCGCTGTACGAGCGTTGCACCGGCAAGGCGGCCCCCGCGCCGGCCGCCGGCCAGCCCGCCGAGCCTGCGGCCTCGGCGCCGGCCACCCCGTAGGCGGCCGATGGATCTCGCGCCCGCGGTTCACCTGGCGACCATCAACGCGGTGCTGCGCGTCGCCGCGCGGCACACGAGCCTCCTCCAGCGCGAGGCGTGGGACGCCGTCGCCGATGCGCTCGCCCCGGTGATCCCCTTCGGCGACCTCGGCGTGGTGCTCTTCGAGCACGGCACCGAGCGCCGGTTGGCCGTCCTCGCGCGAGGCGGCCGGGCCGCGTCGATCGTGCCTCCCGGCGGTACGTTCCTCGGGAGCGCGGCGCTCGACGCCGCGCTGGAGCGCGGGCTCTCGTACCGCTGCGACGACATGCGGCTGGGCAGCGAGCTCGAGCGGCGCGCCGCCGAGGCGGGCGTGCGCTCGTACCTGGCGCTGCCGATCCGCCGTCCCGGCGCGCCCCCCGGCCGGCTCGTCGGCGAGCTCGTCTTCGGGTTCTCGGAGGTCGCCGGCGCCGACCTGGTCCCCGCGCGGCTGGCCGAGGAGGTCGCCGCGATCCTCGGGGCCAACATCGAGCGAGCCCTCGCCTCGACGCGCGATCGCCGGCTCGCGATGATCCTCGAGACGTCGGGCGACGCGATGCTCGCGTGGGATCTCGAAGGGCGCGTCACCGACGCGAACGCGGCGGCGTCGGCGCTGACGGGGCTCGCGCGCGAGGCGCTCATCGGCGCGCCGATCCGCGACCTGCTGCACCCGATGCCGGATCCCACCGCCGGCGCGTCGCCGGCCCAGGGGCGCCGGCTCGAGCTCTGCTCGAGCGGCCGGCGCGTCATCGTCTCGGCGAGCATCACGCCGGTCGACGACGATCCGCTGGTGGCCGCGCACGCGCTGCTCCGCGACCTGTCCGGGGTCGTCGCCGCCGAGCGCGAGGCGGCGCAGCACCTCGCGCGCGTCCGCGCGCTCGAGGAGCAGCACCGCAGCCTGCTCGACAACGCGCCGCTCATCATCTTCCGCCTCCACCCCGAGTCGGCCGAGCTCGAGTACCTGAACCGCTACGCCGAGCGGCTCCTCGGCGTGCCCACGGGCGAGGCGCTGGCCACGCCGGGCTTCCTGCGGGGCTCGCACGCGACCGCCGAGGGCCTGGCCGCGTTCGACGAGGCCTACGCGCGGGCCCGGTCGAAGGCAGACGCGCTCCCCTACGAGGCGCGCCTGCGCCGCCGCGACGGGGCCGAGATCACCGCGCGCGGCGCCCTCTACCCTCTCGTCGCGGAGGACGGCGCGGTGCGCGCCATCGAGGGCGTGCTCGCCGACGTCAGCGTCGAGCACGCCGCCCGCACCCGCCTGGTCCAGGCCGACCGCCTCTCCACGCTGGGGACGCTGGCCGCCGGCGTCGCCCACGAGATCAACAACCCCGCCGCCTTCATCCTCCTCGGGCTCGACATGCTCGACCGGCTCCTCAAGGGTCCGGGCGTGCGCATGGAGGACGCCGCCGCGGCGAGCGCGGGGGAGCTCGTGGGCGAGCTCCGCGACTCGATCAAGCGCATTGTCGACATCGCGCGCGACCTGCGCCTCTTCGCGAGCCCTCCCGCGCCCGAGGGTCGCCGCGCCGTCGTCGACGTCAACCGCACCGTCGAGTCGGCGCTGACGCTGACGCGCGGGCAGATCCTCGAGCGCGCGAGGGTGGTCGTCGAGCTCGAGCCGGTGCCGCCCGTGCTCATGGACGACGGGCGCCTCGGGCAGGTCATCGTGAACCTGCTCGTGAACGCGGCCCAGGCGATCCCGCGGACGCTCTCCGGCGACGACAGCGTCACCATCGCCACCCGGAGCGACGGCACGTCGGTCGAAGTCGAGGTCACCGACTCGGGCCTCGGGATCAGCGAGGAGAACCTCCCCCGCATCTGGACGCCGTTCTTCACCACCAAGAGCGCCGACGTGGGCACCGGCCTCGGCCTCTCGATCAGCCGCGAGATCGTCGAGCGCGCCGGGGGGAGCATCCGCGTCGAGAGCCCCGCCGAGCGGCGCGGCGGCGTCGGCTTGCCGCGCGGATCGCGCTTCACCATCACGCTCCCCGCGGCCGGGCGCGGCGAGGCCGTCGCCCCCGTCAAATCGCCGCTCCCCAAGATCTCGTCCACGCGGGCGCGCGTCCTCGTCATCGAGGACGAGCCGGCGCTGGCGCGGGCGCTCGCCGAGGAGCTCGGGCTGGTCCACGACGTCGACGTCGCCGGCGGCGGCCCCGCTGCGCTCGCCCTGCTCGCGACCAAGCGCTTCGACGCGGTCCTCTGCGATCTGCGCATGCCGGGCACCTCGGGCGAGGCGCTCTTCTCCGACGTCGAGGCCCGCGACCCCGCGCAGGCAGCGCGCTTCGTGTTCATGACCGGCGTCGGCTTCGGCGCGGACGTCGAGCGCTTCCTCGCGGCGGCCGGCCGTCCAGTGCTGGAGAAGCCCTTCGCGACCGGCGACGCGCTCGAGGTGATCGCGAAGGTGATCGCGCGCGCGCGGGTGCCGGTCAGTCGCTGAGCTGGATGGGCAGGTAGAGGGCGCGCATCTTCGCCATCGTGCCCTCGCGGGTGTACCCGGCGAGGCCGTAGAGGAAGTTCCACCAGTGGCCCGTGGGCGACTCGCCGTACGAGAACACGGGGAAGAAATGGAACTCCCACTCGTAGCCGCCGCGCACTTTCCGCTCGTGGTAGTACGTGTTCAGCGCGAGCTGCGAGACGCTCGATTCGTCGGCGAAGCGGAAGTACGCCGGCAGGAGGACCGTCTGGCGCGACTTCGGCGAGGCGAAGTCCCAGATGAACGGCGCCACGACGAGGTGCGTCGAGCGGTTCTCGCGGCCCATGAAGAAGAAGGGCAGGACGTCCGTCTCCCAGCCGGTGAGGTCGGTCGTGTGGCGGAAGAGCGGCGTGATCCAGGTGGTCTCGCTGATCGCCGGCTTCTCGAAGTGGCCGAAGAGAGGGAAGACGGCGATGTCGTCGACGCGCGGCGAGGTGCGCCGGAAGAAGAACGGGAAGAGGAGCTTCTGGTCGAGGCCGATGTCCGGATCGCGGTACTGCCAGTAGAGCGGCGTCCACATGTCGAGCTCGGTGCGCCCGCGGTAGCGCGCGTAGCCCCAGGTCGCGAACGTCGTCTCGCCCTTGTCGCCGTGCGCGAGCACGAAGAGCGGGTTCACGAGCAGGTCCGAGTTGCCCTTGTACCCATAATGGAAGAGGGGAAAGACGGTGGTGTGGTCCTCGTTCTTGCCCCAGCTGTGCCAGTAGATCGGCATCACGTTGAACACGTCGCTCTCGCGCGAGTGCTCCCAGAGCAGCGGGCCCCAGAGGTTGAACGAGCTGTCGCCGACGTCGCTGTACTTGTAGTAGTGGAGGAGCGGCGGGATGACCTCGTACTCGCTCCGGTCGTCGCGGCCGTAGAAGTAGAGCGGCGCCAAGCCGAGATCGATGGAGTCGGCCGTGCGCACGTCGCACGCGGGCCCGCCCTTCCACTTGCAGAAGAGCGGCCCGGCGATGTTCAAGCCGTCGTGGCTCGTGTGCTGGGTGAAGGTGAGCAGCGGCGGGATGTGGAGGTAGCCGCTCCCGTCCGTCGACGAGCCCTCGAAGACGAGCGGCGCGATCCAGTTGTCGTGGCGGCCGGGCTTCGCGGGCGTGGTCTTGGTCGCCGGCACCGGATCGGCCTCGCGGTGCATGAGCGGGCCGAGGATCGTGGTGTACGTCTGCTGGTTGCGGATCTTCCAGAAGAGCGGGAAGAGCACGTCGGCGTCGACGTCGGTCGAGCGCCGGTGGTAGTAGAGCGGCGAGACGAACAGCGAGCTGTCGTTCGGCTGGGTGCGCTGGGCGAAGATGGGGAAGAGCGTGCGGAACCGGTAGCTGCCGCTCTTCTCGGCGTAGTAGAGGCCGTAGAAGTCGCGCTCGACCTTGGCGGTGCGGCCCTGCTCGAGCTCGCGCTCGGCGTCGGTGCCGATGCGCTTGCGCACCGAGGGCGGGATCGCGAGCGGGTCCTGCGGGAGCGCCGGCTCTTGGGTCTGGATCTTGGCGGCGTCGTCGCCGCCCGACGCGGCGTGCGTCTCCATCCCGGGCGGGGGCTTGGGCGCGGCCGGCGGGGCCTGTCCTCCGGTGTTGCCGAAGCCGATCTGCGCGCGCGCGGCCGCGGGCCAGGCGAGCACCAGCGCGAGCGCCGCGGCGACCGCCCAGAAACGGCGTGTCGCCCGGCTGGTGCTGCGTCCGGCGCAGGCCCGCCTCGTCAAGTGGGGGCGCCCCCTGGGAGGATCGAGGCCGCGGCCACGCGATCGGCGAGGACACGCGCGGCGCCCTCGAAGGGGATCTCGTCCTGGGCGTGCGCGGCGAGATCCTTGACCGCGAACACCTGGCGCTGGAGCTCGGAGTCGCCGATGAGGACGCAGAGCCTCGCGCCCATGGCGTCGGCGCGCCGGAGCATCGCCTTCGGCTTGGCGCCCCTCCCGTCGACCTCGGTCTGGACGCCGAGCGCGCGGAGCTCCCGCGCCAGGAGGAGGGCCCTGTCGGCGGCGGCCTCGCCCATCGGGGCGATGTAGCACGCCGGTCGCCGGCGGCCGTGCCCATCCGGCATCGACGCGAGCAGCCTCTCGAGCCCCATCGCGAAGCCGATCGCCGGGACCTTGGGGCCGCCGAGCCGCTCGACCATGTTGTCGTAGCGCCCGCCGCCGAGCAGGGTGTTCTGCGCGCCGAGATCGCTCGAGGTCGCCTTGAGCTCGAAGAGCGTGCGCGTGTAGTAGTCGAGGCCACGCACGAGCGACGGGTCGACGACCACGGGCACGCCGAGCACCTCGAGGTGGTGGAGCAGCCCCTTCCAGTGCGCCGTGTCGGCCTCGTCGAGCAGATCGAGGATGGACGGCGCGCCGCGCGCGGCCTCCTGGTCACGCGGGTCCTTGGAGTCGAGGATGCGGAGCGGGTTCTTCTCGAGGCGCCGCTGCGAGTCCTCCGAGAGCCGCGAGACCATCGGCGTGAAGTAGGTGAGCAGCGCCTCGCGGTAACGCTGGCGCGTCCCGCCCGACCCGAGCGAGTTGACGTGGATCGAGAAGCCCTCGATCCCGATCTTGCGCAGGAAGGCCGCGACGAAGTCGATCATCTCGGCGTCGCAGAGCGGCCCCGCATCGCCGTAGAGCTCGCAGCCGGCCTGATAGAACTGGCGGTAGCGCCCCTTGGCCGGGCGCTCGCCGCGGAACATGGGGCCGAGGTAGTACCACTTGCTGACCGGCTCCTTCGCGTGCACGGCGTGCTCGACGTAGGCGCGCGCGGCGCCCGCCGTGCCCTCGGGGCGGATGGTCAGGGCGTCGCCGTGCCGCTCGAAGGAGTACATCTCCTTCTCCACGACGTCGGTGCTCTCGCCGATCTCGCGGGCGAAGAGCGCGGTCGGCTCGACGATCGGGGTGCGGATCTCCTCGTAACCATGGAGCTCCGCCATGCTCCTGAACGCCGCCTCGAGGCGGTGCCAGCGCCCGACCTCCTCGGGGAGGATGTCGTTCATCCCCCTGACGGCGCGCAGTTCCATCTCCGGGCGGCGCTTATGGTCGTGGCGGGCAGGGGGGTCAAGCCGCTCGCAGGCCTCGGACGGCCCCCCTCGAGGCGCGGCTTCCGCGGACGGACCTCCTGTGGTACCGGTCGGCCTTGGCCTGGAGGCCTATCGATCGGCCGAATCGGTCCGCCGCCCGTCCAGCCAGGCCTGGAGGATCACCGTCGCGGCGACGCCGTCGATCCTCCCCTTGGCCTCGCGGCTGGAGACGCCGCTGGCCCGAAGCTGACGCGTAGCCTCGACGGTCGTGAGCCGCTCGTCCACGAGCTCGACGTCGAGGCCGCTGGCGTCGGCGAGCTCCTGGGCGAAGGCGGCGGCGCGGCGCGCGGCGGGGCCGCGCGATCCGTCGAGCTCGAGGGGCAGGCCCACGACGAAGCGCTCGATGCCCTCCTGCCGGGCGAAGAGGACGAGCTCGGCGAGCAGCGCCTTCCTGTTCCGCCCCTCGAGCGGCGGGCGCGCGTGGGCCATCATCCCGAGCTCGTCGGGGACCGCGAGCCCCACCCGGGCCTTGCCGAGATCGATCGCCGCGACCTTCACCGCCCCTTCTGCCCCTTCTTCTGGAGGTAGAACGAGAGGTTCTTCGCGAGGCGCGCGTCGTTGGGGCGCTCGCGCAGCGCGCGGCGCGCCGCGGACTCGCCGAGCTCGAGCTCGCCGAGCCAGTACGCCGAGGAGCCGACCAGATCGGCGAGCTTCCAGGTGTAGACCTCCTCGTCCACGAAGAGCCGATCGTGCCGCGGGAGCGGCAGGTCCAGGCCCCGCCGCGCGAAGAGGAGGCAGAGGGCGTGCTCGCCGCGCTCGTTGTACCGGAACGCGATGGCGTGGAGCGGCTCGGCCCGGTGCGGCAGCGTGGCGTGCGCGGCGAGGTAGAGGTCCATCACCTCGGCCCAGGGGCGGCCGAGCGCCTCGGCGACCGCGGCGCGCTGCATCCGCGCCTGGTAGACCTCCTCGGCCCAGCCGCCCATCGCGATGCGGCGATCGAGCGCGGCGGCGGCCTCCTCGTTGCGGCCCAGCCAGCTCAGGGTGAGCGCCAGATAGAACGCGGATCGGGTATCGCCCGGATCGTTCGCCAGGGCCGACTCGAGCAGGCCCACGTCGCGCTCCCAGCGCCGCCGGCTCCGCTCGCCCGAGACGGCGTCGACCGAGTGCCTCACGAGCACGCCGTCGATGCGGTGGACCGGCGGCTGGCGGCCGGCTCGGGTGAGCACCTCGTGCACCGCGCCCTTGAAGCGCCAGCGCGCGCGGCTGCGGAGCACGCGCGCCGAGTCGAAGCGGATGCCCGACTCGACCCGCACGTAATACGCCTCGTGGTCGGGCCCGCGCTCGCGCCGGTGCTTCTCGAGGAACGCGCGCAGCGCGGCGCCGCCCTCGAGCGCGTCGTCGGCGTCGAGCCAGAGGATGAACTCGCTCTCGTCGCCGCAGCGATCGAGCGCCGCGTTGCGGGTGGTCGCGAAATCGACGAACGGCTCGTGGACGACCTCGCCCGGCTTGCCTTCCATCGCCGCGCGCACCGCCTCCGGCGTGCCGTCGGACGAGCCCGTGTCGGCGATGACCCAGCGATCGACGAAGGGCTTCACCGTCGCCAAGGTGCGCGCGATGTTCGCGGCCTCGTCCTTGAGGATCATGCTCAAGGTGAGGAGCGCGGTCATTGGGGCCCGGCGCCGGTGAGCTTGTAGAGGTCGGGGAGGCGAGGGTCCTTGGGCCAGGCCTCGGCGAGCTTCTTCACGTGGTGCCGCGACTCCTCGACGATCCCGCGCCGGAAGGTGAGCACGGCGAGGTTGTAGCGGGCGTTGGCGTGGCGCGGGTCGGCCTTGAGCGCGGCGAGGTAGCCCTCGCGCGCCTTGTTGTAGTCGCCGCGCTTGTCGGCGATGAGCGCCAGGTTGTAGCGGGCGTCGGCGTCGTCGCCCCGAGCGAGCGGCTGGAGCATCGCCTCGGCCTGGGCCGCGTCGCCCTGGAGGATGAGGAGCCCGCCCGCGAGCAGCTGCGCGTCGCGCCCGGCGCCGAGGTCCACGGCCTTCTTCGCCTCCTCCGCCGCCTCGGGGTAGCGCCCCTGCCGCTCGAGCGCGACCGCGAGCGCGTACCGAAGCCGGGGCTCGGGCGCGCCCTCGCCGAGCGCCTTCCTGGCCGCGGCCTCGGCCCCCATTCCATCGCCCGCGGCGGCGAGCGCCTCGGCGACGAGCGCCGGTGCCTCGCCCTTCGGGCACTTGTCGGCGGCGGCGCGCGCGGCGGCCGTGGCGTCGGCGTGAGCCGAGAGCAGCGCGCGCGCCTTGAGCTCGAGGCAGCCGCAGTGGCCCGGGTGGAGCTCGAGGCAGCGGCCGGCGATCTTCTGGAGCTCGTCGTCCTTGTGCGCGCGCCGCGCCGGCGCGGCCAGCGCCTCGAGGGCGCGCGGGTGATCGGCGTCGCGGCGCAGCGCCGACCACCACATCTTCTCGGTGGACCCGAGCAGCTTGGCCGCCCCGCCGATCTGGAGCGCGCCGAGGCAGAGCACGATCACCACCGGCGCCATCTGCCGGTGCTTCCAGTTCGAGCCGAGCCAGCGATCGCCCGCCGCCGAGGCGAGCGCGGCGAGCGCGCCCCACACGGGAAGCGCCATCGCCGGCACGCCCCGCGCGAGCGGCGCGCCCTCGCCCGCGTAGACGCGCGCCATGACGAGCGCGAGCGCGAGCGCCAGCCAGAGCAGGGCCACCGCGAAGCGCGCGCGAACGGTGTCGACGTGCCGGGCGAAGACGACCGACGCATAGAGGAGCGCGGCGAGCGCCATCGCCGAGAGGAGCCCGAAGAACGGCGGGTTCGCGGACGGCGGCGGCTCGGGCGAGAGCGCGGTGGGCGCGACCGTCAGCGCCAGCAGCAGGGCGGTGCGGATCAGGTGCTCGGCGGCTTCGACGAACATGAGCGAGCGGGGTATAGCGCAGGCAGCGGGGTGGTTATAGACCTGCGGCCAGGCGACGTGGCCCGGCTTAGGCGAACGCGAAGGCGGCGCGCCGGCGGGATTTCGAGCTGGTTCGGACGCAGGGCGCCGGCGCCCGGCGGCGGAGCAGCAGGGCGGGCGCTCTTCAGTTCGTCACGATCGCGGTCGTGTAGCCCCACTCGTTGTTGTTCCAGTTGGCCGGCGTGGGCGCGCTGCCGCACATGCCGACGGTGTACGTGCCCGCCGCGAGGCCGATGAACGCATAGTTGATGACGCAGATCTGCCGCGTGTTCTGGGCCGCCTGGAGGTTGAAGATGCCGCCCCCCTGCGGGGTCACCGCAGCCGCGCCGAGCTGATAGCAGGGATAGACGTTGAGGCCGTTCGCGCCGCCGGCGACGAAGCTGCCGAGCGACTTGCTCGCGACCAGGTGCACCCTCTGGCCCGCGGCAACCGTCACGCTCAGCGTCGGACCGATGAACGCCGTCGTTGCCGTCGGATCCGAGCCGTACCCGGACGTGGTCGCCATCGAGACGACGCCGGTCGCGCCGGTCGCTCCCGTCGCGCCGACCGGGCCGGCGGGGCCCTGCACGCCCTGGATCCCTTGCGGGCCCTGCGCGCCGGTCGCGCCCTGCGGCCCCTGCGCGCCGGCAGGACCCGTGGCGCCGGTCGCACCCGCCGGACCAGCCGGACCCGCGACGCCCTGCGGGCCCTGCGCGCCGGTCGCGCCCTGCGGACCGATGGGACCCTGCGCGCCCTGGGGACCTGCAGGACCCGCCGGTCCCGCCGGACCCGCGAAGCCTTGGGGTCCCTGGGCTCCCTGCGGCCCGGTCGCGCCGGCGACGCCCTGCGGGCCCTGCGCGCCCGCCGGACCGGCGACGCCCTGCGGCCCTTGAGGGCCGGTCGCGCCGGCAGGACCCGCCGGACCGGCGGCCCCTTGCGGCCCCTGGGCGCCCGTCGCGCCGGCAGGACCCGCCGGACCGGCGACGCCTTGCGGCCCCTGCGCGCCCGTCGCGCCGGTCGCACCCGTGGCCCCCGCCGGTCCTGCGGGACCGGCCGCACCCGCGGCGCCCGTTGCACCCGTCGGGCCCATCGGACCCGCCAAGCCTTGAGGACCTTGGGGCCCCTGCGGGCCTTGGAGCCCCGTCGGGCTGCCGACCCAGTTGCCGTTCGCGTCGATGACCTCGGTGTTGCCGATGCTCACCGACGTCGGGTGGATGTCGCCGTTCACGTCGTTTGCCAGCAAGGCATACGGAACGCTGGCCACCGTCGCGCGCGGCGTCATCTCCGGATCGCCGCCCACCGTGATGCCGAGGTAGCGGATGGTGCCGTCGAACACGGTGGTGTCGAAGGGCACCGTCTCGCCGAGGCCGACCGAGAAGTATCCATCCTCGAAGGTGATCGAGTGGATCTCGCTCCAGATGGGTACGGCCGCGGCCGCGCCGTCGTAGATCGCGAACTCGACGTCGAGGGTGCCCGAGACCGGCGCCTGGCTCGCGTCGTAAAGACGGCCTTGGTGCGTGATCGTCGTCGGGACGGCGGCGGCCGCGGTGCCGGCGAGGAGCCCGCCCGCCGCGACGAGCGAGACCGACAGGCACCGAAGGATGGTCTTCTTCCTCATGGCAAGCTCCCGTTCGCACCTTGAAGACCACCCTGCATCCGGTAGCCGGGGGAGGTCGTCTTGCCCTGGTTCTGGGTGGGCTGACCGAAGGTGAAGACCATGGTGTAACCCGGGCTCGACGAGCGCTGCCCGGCGCTCACCGTCTCGGTGCCGGGCTTGCCTGCGACGGGCGGCGCGCCGCCGGCGCCGCCGGCGCCGCCGCCGGAGCTGCTCGACGTGGTCGTGCTCGTCGAGCTCGTGGTGCCGCCGCCGGCGCCGCCCTCACCGCCGCCACTCGAGCTCGAGCTCGTCGTCGAGGTGGTGCTGCCGGAGCTGTGGGGCGTCGTCTCGTCGCCCCCCGTGCTGCATGCCGGGTTGACGAGGGCGAGCCCGAGGAGCACGCCGAGGTACCAGGGGAAACGCGTCGATGTCCTCAAGACGCCTCCATTCAAGCTGCAAGCCGCAACACCGGAAGCTACCAGATGCGCCCGTCTCGTGACAATCGGCGAACGGGGCGCGGGCTCTCGGTCAATCAGGGCAGGCAGCAGAACGTGCGCGGGCCGGTCGGCGCGGCGCCGCCGATGGGCGCGCCGCC
Source organism: uncultured Polyangiaceae bacterium (assembly GCA_964372055.1). Classification (GTDB taxonomy): domain Bacteria; phylum Myxococcota_A; class Polyangia; order Polyangiales; family Polyangiaceae; genus CAYJPW01. Next base: position 3,663 of record CAYJPW010000190.1, on the reverse strand, counting down.
GCCCGTCACCGGGCACATCCCGCCGCTCGGCGGCGACGAGATCTCGCTCGAGCGCCCGTAGACGGCGGGGTTGCCCGTCAGGTTCTTGCACTGGCCGGCGACGAAGGCGACGTCCTCGGTCGAGCAGACGCCGGCCCCGGCGTCCGAGTAGAGGTGGATCGTGATCTGGCAGCTCCCGCCGTTCGCGCCGCCGCAGGTGCACGCCGTGCAAGCCCGCGTGTCGGTGAAGTCGGTGTAGAAGAGGTGCTTGTCCGAGTACGGGTCGGGGCATGCGAGATCGCCCGGCTTCGAGACGCAGACGTGCGGCGCGAACGGGGCGGCGGGCCGCGGACGGCACTGCTTGCCCGCGTCGCAGCCGGTCGCGGGCGAGCTCGCCGCGCGGCACGCCTTGCCTTCGATCGCCCACGTGGGTGCGGGGAGCGTCGGCACGCCGCCGCCCGGCGTGCACGAGCCCCCCGAGACGCTCGGCAGCGAGCTCGTCGCCGAGGCGTTGCAGTCGGCGCCGGCGCACGTCTGCCCTGCGGCCAGGTTCTCCGCTTGGAAGCAGCTCCCGTCCCAGCCGGCGGGGACGGTGAGGACGCTGAGCGCGGTCGCGTTCTGGCCACAGGGAAGGTTCTTGACCTGGATCGGCTGGAGCCCCGCGACGTTCGAATCCAGATCGGTCGCGAGCGCGCATGACTGACCGCTCGGGGCGCCGCACGTGCACGCCGAGCAGATCGCCGGCGAGGCGCTGAGGGCGTTGGTCCCGGTGAAGGCCGTGTCCGGCATCGCCGCGGGGCAGGCCGGGTTCGATCCTTCGACGCCCTGGAAGAGGGCGACGTGCCCGAGCGTGCCCCAGCCGACGGGGATGGGGTCGACGCACTCGGCGTCGGGCGCGCAGTCGGGATCGGCGCAGTCGGCGAGCGTGTCGCCGTCGTTGTCGGCGCCGTCGAAGCAGTCCTCCACCGGCGGGCCCCCGCCGCCCCCGGCACCGCCGGTGCTCGTCGTCGAGGTGGTCGAGCTGGTGGTGGTGGTGGTGTCGCCTCCGCCCGACGACGAGGAGGTTGCCCCGCCGCTGCCGGTGCCCGTGGGCTCGGCCTCGTCGAAGCTGTAGTCGGGGTAGAAGCACGCGCCGACGAGCGCGAGCGTGGCCGCCAGGGCGGCGCGCGCGGGGCCCCTCGCGGTCACGCTGGCCTTCCGATCTCGCACGCGACGCCGGGCGCCGCGCAAGGACGAATCATGCAATCGCCGATGCTATCACGCTCGCGCGCAGGCGTCAGAAACCCGGCGCGCGGGCGCGGTCGTGCGTGCGGCCGCTTCGCTACCGGCGCTCGGCCTTCGCGAGCGAAACCGCCGTCGCCGCCGCCGCGACGCCGATGACGAAGAGCAAGAGGTCCCAGACGGGCCAGGCGATGCCGACCGCGCGCCGCAGCAGGACCGTCTCGATGAGGCGCACGAGCAGCGAGCCGAAGCCGTACGCGCCGAGGCCCACCAGCACCGGCCGGCGGATGCGTTCGGCGAGGTCGACGGCCTTGACGCTGTTGCCCCAGACCACCTTGCTCACGTGGCGCGCGACCCACACCGCCGGCGTGAGCGAGGCGAAGACCACCCCGAGCACGAGCAGCACCGACTCGGACGTGGCGAGGTTGGTCGCCACGCCTCGGCTGAGCCTGAGGATCGCGGCGATCGTGGTGATCAGCGAGCCGAGCACCCAGAAGCTGCCCAGGATCGAGAGGAGCACGATCATCGGCCGCGCCATCGCGACCTCGCGCGCCTGCCGGTCGAGCGACGTGCCGCGCGCCGAGCGCGAGGTGACCGTCGCGGCGCCCGGGCCCGAGCGCGCGCCGAGGCCGGCGGGCATGGGCACCACGAGATCGACGTCGCCCGGATCGTAGGGCGCGAGGTCGGCGTCGAGCTCGGCCATGCTCTGGTACCGATCGCCGGGCATCTTCGCCATCGCGCGCTGGATGATCATCTCCAGCGGCTCGGGCACCGACGGCTCGATCGAGCGCGGGCGGGGAGGGTCCTCGGTGAGGACCGCCGTCAGCGTCGCGGTCGGGTCGCCGCGATCGAAGGGGCGCTTGCCGGTCACGGCGCAGTAGAGGATGGCGCCGACCGCGTAGATGTCGGCGCGGTGATCGACGCGCTCGCCTCGGGCCTGCTCGGGCGCCATGTACGACGGCGTGCCCATGATCATGCCCGTCTTGGTGAGCGCGGTGCCGGGGGTGTCGCCCGTCTTCGAGATCCCGAAGTCGATGACCTTCGCCGTCGGGTGCGCGAGGTCGCCGGTCAGGAACACGTTCTCCGGCTTCATGTCGCGATGGACGACGCCCTTCTCGTGCGCGGTCGCGAGCGCCTTGGTGATCTGTCGAACGATGCGGACCGCGGGGCCGACGGGCATCTTGCCCACCTGGGCGAGGTAGTCGGCGAACTCCTTGCCCTCGAGGTACTCGCCGACCATGTACGGCCGGCCGTCGGTGGTGCGGTCGACGTCGTAGACGTCCACCACGTAGGGGCTCTGGATCGCCGCCGCCGCCTCGGCCTCGCGCTGGAAGCGCGAGATGACCTCGGGCTGACGCGCGAACTCGGGGTGCAGCATCTTCACCGCGAACCGCTTGCTGCCGATGCGCGTGTGGCGGGCCTCGTAGACGCGGCCCATGCCGCCCTCGCCGATGACGCGCACGATCGAGTACGTCTGGCTCAGGGTAGTGCCGATCACCTCGTCGCGCTCGGCGTCGGCGTCGACCTCGCCGAGCTCGGTCGCGTCGCGCGGGCACACCTTGAACTCGACCGGGTACCGCACGCCGCAGACCGGGCAGACCTTCGGCATCGACGCCGCGCTCGGCGAGGAGAGGCCGGAGCTTGGCGGCGCCAGGTTGGTGCGCGCGCTGGCCAATCGAGGATCGGGGTTCACCGAGGGTGCCGGGGGAGAGATGTCCGCCGAAGAGGGGGGCCGTATCGTGCCAGGCATGAGCGGGCGACCCTCGGGCCGCCCGACTCGGATATCGCCGCCGGCCCCGAGAAGCAAGGCGCAGGCGGGCGCCCGGCCGCCTCGAGCCGCGATCCTCCGCCGCTCCGGCTCGAGCCCGCCCCCGCGGCCGCCGACGGCGGAAGCTGCGCGGGCGCCGAAGCGCGGCCCGCGATCGCCCGCGGGGTTGACCCGACACCTGCCGTGGTGTACTCCGCTGCGCCGCCCGAGGGTCCCCTCTCGGGTGGTTGGCCCCTCCAACGGGCTGGCGCCGCTCCGGGCGCTCGCTCGAGCCGGGGCGTCGTCTCCCAGCCGGGCGCTCGGCAGCGCACGGACGATCAGGAGAGCTGAGCATGCTTCATCCCGTCCAGAAGGCGTCGATCATCGAGAAGTTCAAGGTTCACGAGGGCGACACCGGCTCGCCCGAGGTGCAGATCGCCCTCCTCAGCGAGCGCATCACCTACCTCACCGAGCACTTCAAGACGCACAAGAAGGATCACCACTCGCGGCGCGGGCTCCTCAAGCTCGTCAGCCAGCGCCGCCGGCAGCTCGACTACCTCAAGCGCACCGACATCGAGCGCTACCGCTCGCTCATCGGCCGCCTCAGCCTCCGCAAGTGACACGCGGCGCGGCGGCGCCGCGCGCCCCCCCGCCCCCCAGAAGCGCCCACAAGGGGGGGGCCCCCCCCCCCCCCCCCCGCCAATTACCGGCCCCGG
>CAYJPW010000189.1:0-19558 GCA_964372055.1 uncultured Polyangiaceae bacterium | reverse complement strand
GGCCACGCTCACGTCGCGGAGAAGATCACCGCCGCGTAGCGGCTTCGTTCAACAGAGCGCTGCACCCGACGAAGGCCCGCGTCGATCCCGTCCACGTCGTTGAGCTCCCGGAACCTCCTGGTGCTCTGCCGACATTTCGTGCGGGCCTTCGCGGGTGAGCGCTGGTACGTTAGCCGGACATTGTGGACCGCATTGAACTCTTCTCGAACGGACGCCTGATCTCCGACCTCTTCCTCTCCGGTGCCGAGATCGGCATCAGCCGCACGGGGGACGCGCGCTACCTCATTCAATGCAGGACTGGTTGGCTCGTCGTAGAGATGGCTCTTTGGACGACGCGGCGTGGCCGGATAGACGTCGCGCCAGAAGAAGCACGTGCGCAATCTTGGTTGAGCGTGGCCGATCCGGACGCGGACCGTCTCGACGGTCTGCGTGCCGATCATGCCGACCTGCATCTCGAGCACCTGGATCGCAACCTGTACCATATCGCGGTGACGCGGGGCCCCGAGCGCTGGGGCGCGACGCTCTCCGGGGCGGGTTACCTGAAGCTTGAGCCGATGCGGCTTACGACGCCGAGGCTCCACGACATTCACCTCGACATCCAGCCGACCGCGGCACAACTGTCGAGCGCAGTCGCCCGCGCCCTCGGCGTTCTCGTCGACCGGCTGCGCGTGATCGATGTCACAGATGGCGGCACCGATGCCGTGTCGCATGACGTTGTAGCCGTTCGTGCCCGCGGCAAGGGGGAGTTCGCTCTGTCGCTCTCCATCCCATCCAAGGATCCTGAGCTCTTCGTTGCCGCACGTCTGGCAAAGATTCTCTCCTGCCGCGCCCTCATCTCGGACCTGACCGTCAACCCCTATCTCTGGATTCTCGTTGACGACCAAGGCGCGATCACGCACGTGGCCGTCGATGTTCGTGCACTCGATGAAGACGACGCGCTCACGCTGGCGCGGCCGGCTAACAGAGCGCTGAAGCGGACGGACGCCGTCGGTCGCTTCGCTCCCTCTGGCGCCCGCCGCTTAGCGCTGGTACGTTGGCCGGGCGATCCGCAATGGACCCAAGGCTACGCGAACGGGTCGGGAACCTCTGCGCTCAGGCGAGATGGCAGGAAGCCATTGACGCCGCGGGCGATGTGGACTCCGATTACGATATCCTGTGGAGCAAGGGCTGGGCACTCTACAAGCTCAGCCGTCTGTCGGAGGCATTGCAGTGCCTCGATGCCGCCCTTGCCATCGCGCCAGAGAGCAGTCGCCCTGTCGCCTACTGGGCTCGCGGCGTCGTGCTCAACGAGCAGGGCGACCACGCCGGCGCAGAATCGTCCTTCCGTCGCGCCATCAACCTTCGCGATGGATACCTCCCCAGGCAACAACTTGCAGCCCTGCTACTCAGGCAAGGGCGCGGCGACGAAGCGGAGGCCGTTTTGCGCGAGGGCATCCACCTGAGGCCTCGCAGTCGAAGGCGTCTCGAAGCCTACGCGGATCTCCTGTCAGATCTTGGTCGGGACGACGAAGCCGAATACTTCTACGCTCAGGCCGCGAATCTGCCGGAACGGTAGGGCATCCAAGGCGTCTGTGCAACGCAATGAGCAACCGGGTTGATGAGTAACACTTGTCCGGGGACATGGGTAACACTCCCTGCGGGCTCGCTCTTGCGCCCGCCGCTTAGCGCCGATACGTTGGGCGGGCGGCCGTATGAAGCGGGTTTGGATCGAGTACTCGGATTCGTGGACGCCGAGCCCGATGTCGTTCTGGGTTCATCGAAACCTGGACGGGGCGTCGTGGTCGGAGGCGACGCTGTTTTCTCCGCCGCTGCCGCGCCCAGACCCGCGCCGCGGGTATGCGACGTACTCGGTGGAGTTCGACGGCACAGTCCTTCGATTTGGCTCGGTCGACGAATTGCGCGTGTTCCACGACACGATGTCGCGCCGAGTCCTACCGACGTCCCGAGCTCTCTCGAGAGCATCGGATACGGGGCTTGGGCCCAACTCGCACTGGCTCAGTCGATTGCCCGCGAGGCTCAAGCCATGGCGGACACGGGCTCGCCTCTCGGCATTTCTACTCGACGTGCTCGCCGCGATCGAGACGCCCTCCCCGGCGTCACCCGAAGCCCCGCGCACAGGTGGTATCGGCCGACGGCGACCTTCGGCGCGCGGCGCCAGCGCGGTGACGCCCGCCGTGCGACGTCGACGGGGCGCTTAGCGCAGGCCGCCCAACAATGAGGGTGCGCGCAGCATGATGATCGATGCGAGGTAACGTCTTGCGAATCGTCACGACGCGAGACATCGGCGAGGGCGAGACCGGCGGCAACTGCGAAGTCACCGAGTACGCATGCGCGTGGTGCGGGCTGCGCGCCGAGCACTGCTCGTACTCGAGGTCCTCTGGATCCAGCAGCGGTGGACGGGCGCGGCCGGCGCGCCGGTCGCCGGCCACCCGGGGAGGTCCACCCTGCCCGCGCTGGAGCGGCCGCCTGTCCGGCGCCATGCCGGATGGCGTGCCCACGCCGACGTACCGGCCGCCATTCGCTAATCAGCGCCGCGAGGTCGAGCATCGTTGCTCGTCGCCGGGCGGGTGCCGGCGGCGGACAGAGACCGGCTTCGCCGGCGCCACGCCGGTGCGCGTCGACTGGGGCGGCGCCTGACGTCTCGCCCGAAGGGCGGGCGTCCCGACCTGGCGTCTCGCGACGTCGGAGCGCTGCTCCGGGCTAGCACGGCCGCGAGGCCTGGTATCTACTTGGGCCGATGCGTCCGGCCGTCGCGATCGTCTGCTGGCTCAGCGCGTTGTTGTCGTGCGGGCCCACGAACAACGCGAAGATCCCGAGCGCGGTGGTGACCGGCGCCGCCGGGGTGGCCGTGGCCGGCGTCTATCGCGCGACGACGGGCGGGTGCTGGGCGAGCTGCCCGGTCGGAAAGGAGTGCGACGAGGCCTCGGGCACGTGCGTCGATCTCCCTTGTCACGGCGAGTGCCCCGCCGAGCACCGCTGCGTCGAGGACCGCTGCGTCCGCGGCGAGCCGGACGTCGCGAAGTGGCAGAGCGCGCCTCCCACGAGCTCGAGCGCACCGCCGGACCCCGGCGAGCTTTGCGGCGGACCCTGCCTGCCGAGCGAGACGTGCGTCGCCGAAACCGACGGCGGCCTGCCCGAGTGCCGCCCGAGGCTTCGGCGCCAGGCGCCGGCAGGGCCTTCGTCGCTCGTCCCGTAGCTCGGGCGCGGGTGGCCGTGGATCGCGTACGGAGCGCTCCGAGCCCGACGAGTGCGAGGAGCCACCGCCCATCACCGCGCTCGATGGCCCGAGCTGCAGAAGCGATTGGCGCAACCCAGGGCGGTGCTACGGAAGGCGCCCCCGGCCACCGAGAAGATCGGCGCCCCACCTGCGAGCGGTCGCCGGGGCGCGGCCAGCGCCGCCGGATCCCCGACAGCAATCCATCGTGCACGAGATGGTGGCCGCGATGACCGCCCTATCTGATACGCTCTGGCGACGGAGAGCCATTGAAACGCACTCGAACGATCATCGGCGTGAGGGATGTGCCGAAGTGCTTCCGCTGGTATCAATCGCTGTTCGGGCAGCGGCGTACCGCGTCGGCGCGTCCCTACCTCGGGCAGCTCCTGCACTCGGATGCGACCGTGCTCCTCAGCCTGCCGAGCCGAAGAGGCGCTCCGCCCCGGCGCGCCGCCGTCACGCCGCATGACGTGCTTTCCTCATGACGTACGACTTTCGCCGACGCCTACGTTCACCACGGCCCGGCGAGGAACGGCCGTCACGCCGCGATGTCTCTCAGGACACCTTCGACGCGTGGTGGGAGCACCATGATGGCACCATCCTGAGTCCCGCGGATGATGGCCAGCTCAACGTGTCGAATGACTTCGGCCGCATCGTGGCGGCAGCGCTGCTGCAGGCAGGGGCGGCGCGGGACGCTCGACGCCGCGCATGTTGCAGCCCCGTCCGCTCCCCTCCGTGCTCCCACGTCCGCCGTGCGCCCGATGGTCGGGTGTCGTTGCTCAAGTTCTACTCCCACGAGGGCTGGTTCGTCGAACCCTCCGAGGCCCTGTTCCTCGCGGAGCACCTCGACTCCCTCCTCGACAAGGCTCCCGTGCTCGAAGTCGAGGAAGTCGATCACGGGGCGTACCGTCCCGACATGGCACCCGAAGACGTGCCGCTGGTCATCCGCCGGTACGATCTTTCCCTGGAGTCGCACGAGCGTTACCTGCAAGCGCTCCGCGAGTTCGCGACGTTTTGCCGAGGCAGTGTAGGGTTCGGCTTCGAGGTCTGGTAGAGGCTTCGCCCCGGGATGCCGAGCGAGAGCGCGATGAAGCACACGAGTCCTCGGGCCTGCCTCAGCCTCCCTTTGGCGGATGGGCCCCCACCCCAAGCTGAGGATGACTGTGCCAGCCGAAGCGCGTGATCTGGTGTCGGTGATTGCGGAGGTCCTCACCTCGGCGCACTTGTCCCACGGCATCATTGTGGCGACTGGCAGGCTCCTGATCGCCGACGCGCAGTTGAACCTCTGGTTCGCGTCACAGAAACATCCGCGGGACGAGGCCATGCTGCCGCTCCGCGCGCCGCTGGCGGAGTCGCCGCGCCTCTCCGAGGAGAGATACGCCTGGACCCGCGGGTTGACGCCCGTGGAGCGCGAATGGCTGCTGATATTGGACGAGTGGGCGAGCATCGTGAACGATGTCGCCGCCGCGTGGGAGAGCTTCAGGGTCGCCGAGTGGCCACGGGAAGACGTCGAGCAGTGGACCGACAACCGCACGAAATTCGAGCGCGTGCTGAATGCCTGCGTGGAACGGTTGAGCCAAATGGGCGCAGCGCTCGGCCGTGCGCCCGGCGAGCGCCGTTCCTGAGCCTCCGTTCCCGCCCGTACCTCTCACCTCCGGTTCAGGATCGTGTGTCGGGTGGTCTCTTCTCGCCCACGCTCGACCGAGCTTCCATCCCCATGGCGCGACGCCAACAGAGGCCCCGGCGGGCGCCCGCGCCTCGGACCTCCACCCGCTCTCCGCCGATTCTCCCCGCCGCGTCCCCACGGCGCCCGCATTGGCCGCGTACTCCGGGCCCAGGAGGTCGACCATGGACGCCGACACACGCTCACCGATCCTCGAGGCCGCGACCGAAGGACCACCGCCCGAACCCGGGGGCTGGACGCGCCGCCTCCTCGAGCCGCGGTCGCCGCCGCGTTGGACGTTGGAGGCGGCGCGCGGAGCGACCGGCCTGGCGCTCTCGGCGATCTACGGCGCCGCGCTCGGCGCTCGCGCCGGCGGACCCTCGATCGTCCTCCACGCGGCCATGGTGCCCGCGGCGCTGGTCGTGCTCGTGGTGCTCGGCCTGCCCGCGCTCCACATCCTCCTCGCGCTCGTCGGCGCGCCCCTCAGGGCCATGGACCTCGGCGCAGCGAGCGCTCGCTCCCTCGCGGTGCTGGGGCTCTTGCTCGCGGGGCTGGCCGCGCCCGTGGCGTTGCTGGTGATCACCTCCGAATCTGCCGCCGCGGCCGCGCTGGCGGGCGGCGCCGGGCTCGTCGTCTCGGGGGCCCTCGCGTTGCGCGGGCTCTGGCGCGATCTCGGCGCGGCTCTGGCCGGCGCCGCCGCGACGACGCGCGCCCTCGCCGGCGCGCTCGTGCTCGGCTTCGCGCTCTTCGCGGTGCTCCTCGTCGGCCGCCTCTGGTGGAGCGCGCTGCCGGTCCTGGGAGGTGCGTCGTGAGCGCCGCCTCGCTCGATCCCTCGCTGCTCGGCGCGCTCCTCCGCGCTCCCGCCGACGTCTCGCGCCGCTGCGTCGGCGAGCGCGATCTCGCGCGGCTCGCGGCGACCTCGCTCGCCACCATCGTCGCCGGCGGCGCCGTCTTCGGCGGCGTCGTGGGCTCGTTCCGGGGCGGCAGCCAGATCGCGTTCGCGGCCGTGAAGATGCCGCTCGCGCTCCTCGCGACCCTCGCGGTCTGCGGGCCGGCGTTCCACGCCATCGCCGCGGTGCTGGGTCGGCCCTGGACCCTGAGGACGGTCGTGGCGCTCGGCCTCGCGGCCGGCGCCCGCGCGTCCCTCGTGCTCCTGGCGCTCGCTCCGGTGCTCTGGCTCGTCATCGACCGAGGCGCCGGCTACCACGCCGTCAAGCTCGGCGCCGTGCTCGCCTACGCCGTGGCCGGGCTGAGCGCCCTCGGGCTCATCGTCCAGGCGCTGGGCCGCGGCCCCGGGAGCACGGCGACCGCCGCCGGCTTCGTCGCGACGTTCCTCGTCGTCGGCGGCCAGACCGCGTGGATCCTCCGGCCGTACCTCGGGCAGCCGAGCGACAACGTCGTCCCGTTCCTCGTCGCGCGGAAGGAAGGTGGCGTCGCCGATGCCCTCGCGCACAGCGCCCGCGCGGTCCTCGGCCGCGCGCCGGAGAGCGGCCGGTGAGCCTCGGCGATCTCGTCGTCATGCACGCCCTCGTGGGCGCCGCGTGCGCCGCGCTGGTGTACCGCCGGTCCGCGCGCACCGGAGCGGGGCGGATCCTGTCGGCGCTGATCGCGTTGCCGCTCTGGCCTCTGTGGGCGCCCTTCGTGCTGACCGACGATGGGCTGCGCCGTGGCCGCCCGCGACGGCCACGGCGCGCTCGAGGCGTGGGCGCAGGTCGAGGCACCCGCGGAGGTGTCGCCGGGGCCGCGCGCGACACCTCCGGCGCGACGTCGCGCGTCAGGCGACACCGCCGCCCACGGACCCGGTACGGCTAGCGGCCGGCCGCTCGCCGGCCGTATCCTGAGCCCGCCGTGGCCCGAACCGCGCCTGCACCCGATCTCCCGCCCATCCCCGGCATGTGCCCGAGCATCGCCGTCCTCGCCGGCGGCGGCGACGGAGGCGGCAGCGGCGCCGGAGGCGGCAGCGGCGACGGCGGCGCGGGCGGCGGCCCGGAAGGCGGTGGCGAGAACACCGGCGAGGACGGCAAGAACGCGCCCGATCCCAGCAAGAACCCCAAGTGCGGCACCGAATCGCACCCGGTCGACGTGGTCACCGGCCGCGCCTACACGCTCCCGATCAACGATCTCGCGTTGCCCGGCCCGCTGCCGCTGATCTTCGATCGCGCCCACAGCTCCACCTCCTCGCGCCGCGACGTCGGGCTCGGATACGGCTGGTCGCACTCGTGGGGCTGGGAGATCGAGGTCCACCGCCGCAGCGTCACGGTGTGGAGCGATCGCGGCGTCGCCGTCGACTTCCCGATGATCGCGGTCGGCAACGACGTCATCGGGCCCTGGGGCTGGGTGCTCCGGCGCGACACCTGGGGCTGGGCCGTCGACACCGACGACGGGCGCTGGCTGCTCTTCTCGGCGTCCGAGGACGAGGGCCGGCGCTGGCGCCTCACCGCGATCCAGGACCGTAACAAGAACCGCATCGCGCTCACCTACGACGACGGCCGCCTCGTCGAGGTCACCGACAGCGTCGGCCGCAGCGTCCGCGTCACCTCGACGCCCGAGGGGCGCATCGCCGCCCTCCAGGTGCAGAACGCGCCGGCGCTGGGGCGCTGGGTCCCGTTCGCCTCCTACTCCTACGACGACGCCGGCAACCTCGTCTCGGTCACCGACGCCGACGGGCACTCGTGGCGCTACGCCTACGACGAGGAGCACCGCCTCACGACCGACACCGATCGCACCGGCCTCACCTTCCACTTCGTCTACGACCGGAAGGGCCGCTGCGTCGAGGCCTGGGGCGACTACCCCGGCAAGGTGGACCCGAGCCTCGCCGACTCGGTGCCGCGGATGCTCGCCGATCACGAGACGCGGGCGAAGGGCATCCACCACTGCCGCTTCTACTACCACCAGGACGGCTACACCGAGGTCGCGCGCTCCACCGACGTGCGCCGCTACTTCGGCAACAAGCACGGGCTGCTCGACAAGAGCGTGCGCGGCGGCGCCGTCGCCACGTACTCCTACGACGAGAACGGGCACCTCCTCTCGATGACCGACGAGCTCGGCGCGACGACGACCTTCGTGCGCGATCGGCGCGGCCGCCTCCTCGAGGTCACCGATCCGCTCCAGCGCGTCTGGACCATCGAGCGCGACGCGGCGGGCTTGCCGATCGTCTCCACCGATCCGGCCGGCGGGGTCACCAGGATCACCCGCGACGTCTCGGGCAACCCGCTCACGGTCGAGCGCCCCGGAGGCGTCACCTCCTACCGCTACGACGCGCGCGGCCTGCCGCTCTCGGTCGTGCTCCCCAACGGCGGCAAGTTCTCGTTCGAGTACGACGCGCACGGCAACACCGTGAAGATGGTGCGGCCCAACGGCGCGGTGCGGACCTGCGCCTACGATCCCCTCGGCCGCCTGGTCTCCGAGGTCGATCCCGAAGGCGGCGAGCGGCGCTACGGCTGGTCCGACCGCGGCGATCTCGTCGCGGTGTACGACGAGATCGGCGGCGCCGCCCGCATCAGTCACGACGGCGAGCGCCACGTCGTGCAGGAGATCGACGTCAAAGGCCGGCTCACCACCACGGCGTACGGCGGCTACCACAAGGTCGTCGAGGAGAAGGACGCGAACGGCGACGCGATCCGCTACCGCTACGACCGCGAGGGGCACCTCGTCGAGATCCACAACGAGAAGGGCGAGGTCCACTCGTTCACCTACGACGCCCGCGGCCTCTGCATCGCCCAGAAGACCTTCGACGGGCGCGCGTACCGCTTCGCCTACGATCTCGCCGGCCGGCTGCGGATGATGGAGGACGGCCTCCGCCGCAAGACGGAGCTCGTGCGCGATCTCTCGGGCGAGCTCGTGGAGCGCAAGCTCGATGACGGCTCGACCGAGACCTTCGAGTACGACGTGCTCGGCCGGATGATCAGCGCCTCGAACGCGGCGGGCACGGTGAAGATGGAGCGCGACGCCGCCGGCTACGTCGTCCGCGAGACGCACGAGGTCGGCGACGAGGCGTTCACCGTCGAGCTCGAGCGCGACGCGCTCGGCAACGCCATCGCGCGGCGATCGTCGCTCGGCTACGAGGAGTCGATCCAGCGCGACGCCGCCGGGGCCGCGCTGCGCCGCGTGCTCGGCTCGGGCACCGAGATCGCCCACGCGCGCGATCTCTTCGGCCGCGAGAGCCGCCGCGCCCTGCCCGGGGGCGGCGTCATCGAGAGCGAGTTCGATCCGGGCGGTCGGCTCACGCGCCGGCGCGCGCTCTCTCCCGTCGCGGGGCGGAGCGTGGGCGCGGGCGAGCCGGCGTGGATCGGCGAGGTGCCCGCCGGCGTCACCCACCAGCGCGCGTACACCTGGACGGCCGACGACGAGCTCGCGGCGGTCTCGGGCGGGCGCGTCGGCGTGCGCTACGAGCACGACGCCGTGGGGCGCCTGCTCGCCGCCGATCGCGACGACGGCGTGACCGAGGTCTACCGCTGGGACCCGTCGGGCAACCACGCCGACGCCACCAAGGGCGAGAGCACGCTCTACGGCCCCGGCGGCCGCCTCGTCCGCAAGGGCTCGACCGAGTACACGTGGGACGACGACGGCCAGCTCGTCGAGAAGCGCCGCACCGACGTCGCCACCGGCGCGGTCGAGCTCTGGCGCTACGAGTGGACGGCCAAGGGCCAGCTCCGCGCGGTGACGCTCCCCGACGGGCGCCTCGTCGAGTTCGCGTACGACGCCTTCTGGCGGCGCGTCGAGAAGCGCGTCTCCAAGCCGCCGGCGCCGCTCCTCCGGCCCGTGCCCGTCGAGCACACCCGCTACGTCTGGGAGGGCGATCGCCTCGTCCAGGAGGTGAAGAAGCGCGCGGTCGCGGGCGGCGATCCCGTCGTCGAGGAGCGGTCGTACTGCTTCGACGACGCCCTCGCGCCCATCGCCCACCAGGAGGCGCGCGGCGGCGGCGACGACCGCCGGACGAGCGGCTGGTTCCACTACGTCAACGATCCGATCGGCATGCCCGAGGCGCTGCTCGACGCGAGCGGCGACGTCGCCTGCGAGCTCAAGCGCACCACCTGGGGCGCGGCCGAGCCGGCGCCCGGCGCGAAGACGTCGACGCCGATCCGCTTCGCCGGCCAGTACGCCGACGACGAGACCGGCCTCTCCTACAACCGCTTCCGCTACTACGACCCCGACACCGGCACGTACATCAGCGCCGATCCCATCGGGATCATGGGCGGCCTCAACGCGTTCGCCTACGTGCCCGATCCGCTCACCTGGGACGATCCGCTCGGCCTCAAGACCGACGGCCAGATCGCCGGCGACGATCTCGAGGCGAAGCGGAAGAAGTCGATGCAGAAGAACGGCTTCGAGGTCATCGACACCAAGGTCGGCTCCAACAACGGCATCGATCTGCTCGGCGTGAAGCGCGACAGCTCGGGCAAGATCACCGCCGTCCGCATCGAGGAGTGCAAGGCGGGGCAGGGCGACCTCGGGACCACCGTCGACGGCAAGAAGCAGATGAGCCCCGAGTGGATCAAGGACAACCTCGACAAGGCCAAGAAGCAGGCCAAGCAAGACGGCGACTGCGTCAAGGAGGCCCAGATCACCGAGGTCGAGAACTTCATGGCGGCGAACCCGAGCGGCGTGCAGAAGGTGCTCGTGCATCAGGACCACAGCGGCGGCACGCTCACCGGGCCGCTCACGCAGCAGGCGCTCACCGGCAGCGGCAAGAGCTGCTCGAAGAGCGGGAAGAAAGGCCCCATCAAGTACTGATGATCCCCGAGCGCCAGGCCGGCGACTTCCTGCGCTTCCTCGCGCTGATGCTCCCCGACGACCGCACCTTCCGCGGGCCCGTCGCGGACAACCCCGACGCGCTGGACATGTTCTTCCGCTCGGCGGCGAAGACGTACCTGCGCCTCGCCGTCGCGGCGCTCGAGCTCGGCTTCGGCGCCGAGCACGCGCGCCGCTACCTGGCGGAGTCGGCGCGCGCGTGGATCGAGTACGCGCGCCGCGTCCCGGGCGCGATCTCGCCGTCCGACGTGGAGCGCGCCCTCGCGGCGGCCGGCGTGTGCGAGCGCGCGGCGTGCGAGCGCTTCGCCGCGGCCTACCTCGCCACGCCCGCGGGCCGGGGCGAGGTCATCGAGCTCCGGCACTGGTGGCACCTCGCCGACGCGATGACCCGCCGGTACACGGGCGACCCGGCCGGCGTCGCCGCGGCGATGGCCGCGCTGAAGAAGCTCGGCCCGTTCAAGCTCGGCCCGAACGGCGCGGCCTGGTGGAGCGCGGTCGTCGCGCTCGCCGAGGAGTGCCTGATCGCCAAGCGGCCGGATCCCACGCGCCTGCTCGCACGGGTCGCCGACGAGAACGCGAAGCAGTTCGCGCGCGCCTGGTCGTCCGATCTGGCGACCGACGCCTTCTTCGCCGATCGCGCCCTCGCCCATGCGTGCATCGCGCGCGATCGCGGCTGGAAGGTACCCGAGGCGGACCCCCACCCGACGGTGCCGCTCGCGCTCCTGCGCCTCCCGCCCGCGCCCGTGCCCGAGCGCGATCTCCACGACTGGCCCCCGCCCGATCCGGCGCTCTCCGCGGCGATCGCCGAGGCGGGAGCGAAGCACGCCCCCAAGGGCAAGCCGGCCCCGCCGGCCCCGCCGCCGAAGGCGACCGCGAAGGCCGGGGCGCGGGCCACGGCGAAGCCGAAGCCGCCGGCGAAAGGGCGCCCGAGCCCGGCGGCGAACCCGAAGAAGAGCGCGAAGACGAAGCCGGCGGCGGCGAAGCGAGGAACCAACGCGAAGAGCAAGGCCGCGCCCCCGCCCCGCGCGCGCGGGAAGCGCTGACGCGAGCCCACCATGGCGATCGAGCTGATGATCGGCTTCGGCTGCGCGGTGAAGGACCGACTGCCCGCGGCGCGCCTCGCCTCGCTGCTCCGCGCGCGTGCCCGCGCCGAGGCGGCCATCGACGCGGCACGGGAGGCAGGAGGCGACGCGGATCCGGAGGCGATCCTGGTCGAGGTCGTCGGCCCGCACGGCGAGCCGCGACGCGTCCCCGTCTCGGCGCTGCTCGCGGCCGCGTCCGCGCTCGCCCCGCTCGAGCCGCGGTGCGAGGGCTGCCCGGCGCGCGCGCTCGATCAGCCGTTCGGGTGTTACCTGGCCATCACCTATCCCGTCGAGCTCCGTACCGAGGAGTGGCTGCTCGCGCGGCTCCCGGCCGATCTCGACACCACCGCGGGCACGATGCTCCGGCGCGCCGTCGCCGATCTCGGCTACGACGGCGCGCCGGTCGCGCGGGCGCGCAAGGACCGCCGCCTCTTCGAGGCCGAGACCGCGCCGGTGCGGCGGTGGGGCGGCACCGAGCCCTGGCAGCTCTCGTCGGACCAGCTCCTCCAGGCGATCCTCTTCGCGGGGCCGCTCGCGCCGTCGCACTGCGGAATGCTCGCGGTCTTCACCGGCGTGATCCCCCACGACGTCCACCGCGACGAGATCGCCGCGTCCCTCGCCGATCCGGCGGCGGCGAGGCGGATCTACGGCAACGCCCGGGTGGTGACGACGCGGGGCGACAGCGCGCAGGTCGCGGCGGCGGCGACGCTGCTCGAGGCGCTGGCGATCGCGGCGTCGCTCGGCGTCTCCGTCGCGGTCGACGCCTGATGGGCTACGGCATCCAGCCCTACGCCGTCCGCCTCTCGAAGCTCCGCGCCGCGTACGGCTCGCACGACGAGGCGCTGCTCGCGCGGATCGAGCGCGATCTCGCCGACGCGATCCGCGAGCACGACGAGGCGTTCCGCGACGCGATCGAGCGCGGCGCGCCCCCGGTCGAGCTCGCGCTGCGCCGCCTCCTCGAGGGCGCGACGCGGGGGCGGCGGCACGGCTTCATGTACGTCCACGCGCTCGAGCTGCTCTGCTCCGAGCTCGGCCGGCCCATGGCGGGACCCCCGCTCGATCGCGTCTCGAGCGCGTTCCTCGACCAGGTGGACTCCGCGCTCGCGCGCGGGGGCGTGCGCTCGCTCCGGATGGCCGACCTCCTCGAGGGCCGCGCTCCGGTGCCGCTGCCGCGCGCGTCCTCGCCGTCGGTCGCGACGCTCGAGCCTCCCCAGGTGCGCCGCGCGCTCGCCGAGATTCGCCGCGTCGACGCGGCGACCGAGCCGACCGAGGTCGCCGACGCGATCGCGCAGATCGCGGAGTGGCTCGCCGCGGCGGCGGCGGGGCGCGGGCTGGGTATCGTCTCGTTCTTCGGCTGAAGAGGTGTCGGACAATCGACCAACGCCACTCGAGGCCCGAGGTCCGACGCCTCTTCAGCCTCGCGACCGAGCGGCCGGCGCGCCCCGCGACCGGATGAGCGATACTCGCCCCATGCCCGACCTCGCCGACGGTGAATCGACCGAGATGAAGGGCTCGGGGGCCTCGCCCTACGTGCTCAAGAACGTGGGCGGCGTCTACTCGTGCTCCTGCCCGGCCTGGCGCAACCAGGGCGCCGCCATCGAGCGCCGCACCTGCAAGCACCTCAAGCGCCTGCGCGGCGAGGAGGCCGAGGCCCTGCGCGTCGGCGGCCAAGGCCCGTCGCCGCGCGCCAAGGCCTCGTCGGCCGAGCAAGCCGCGGGCGCGACGAAGGGCGCGCCGCCCCTCCTGCTCGCCGAGCGCTGGAGCGCCGAGGTCGATCTCCGCGGCTGGTGGATGAGCGAGAAGCTCGACGGCGTGCGCGCCTACTGGGACGGCGCGCGCTTCGTGTCTCGCCTGGGCAACACCTTCCACGCGCCGGCGTGGTTTGTGGAGGGGCTGCCTGCCGTGCCCCTCGACGGCGAGCTCTGGGGCGGCCGCAAGAAGTTCCAGCGCACCACGAGCATCGCGCGGCGGCAGGACCGGTCCGAGCACTGGAAGGAGCTCGCGTTCATGGTCTTCGACGCGCCGGCGCTGGAGGCGCCCTTCGAGGAGCGGCTCGCCTTCTGCTCGCAGCGGCTCGCGGCGGTCGCGCCCTACGCGCGCCTGCACGAGCACGTGGCGTGCGACGGCCCCGAGCACCTCGAGCGCGAGCTGCGGCGCGTCGAGGCGCTCGGGGGCGAGGGGCTGATGCTCCGCAAGCCGGGCTCGCGCTACGAGGTGGGCCGCTCGTGGACGCTCCTCAAGGTGAAGACGTTCCACGACGCCGAGGCGCGCGTCGTCGACCACCTCGCCGGCGAGGGCAAGCACGCAGGGAAGCTCGGCGCGCTCGTCGCCGAGCTCGCCGACGGCACGCGCTTCTCGATCGGCACGGGCCTGTCCGACGCCGACCGCCGCGCGCCGCCGCCCGTCGGGAGCCTCGTCACCTTCCGCTACCAGGAGCTCTCGGACGCGGGCGTGCCGCGGTTCCCGTCGTTCGTCGGCGTCCGCGAAGACGCCGCTGGGCCGTCGGCGCTTGCGGGGCTCACGGCGAAGAAGCCGAAGCGACCGCGCGGGTGAGGATCAGTGCCAGGCGGCGGCGCTCTTCACGCCCTGCCCGGTGCGATCGTGCTCGTCGAGGAGCGCCTGGGAGCTCGCGACGCACGCCGTGCACGAGGCGAACTGCGAGCCGTGCTGGCAGCGGAGGAACGTCGCCGTGGCGGGGGGATCGAACTGCGCGGGATCGAGGTGCGCGCCGCAGGCGATGCAGTGGATGTGCTGGCCCTGGGCGGCGGCGCGCGCGGCGCCGGTCGGACCTTTGAGCGCCTTGCGCTCGCGCTTGGTGAGCTGCGGCTTCCTCTTCATTCCTCGGCTCCTGGCGGGTGGCGGCTCGGCCGCCCGCGAACGTACGCGATCGAGCGCCCGACATAGTACACTCGCCGGCCGCGTGCCAACGCTCGACACCCATGACCTCGGCTGACGCGGCGCGCGCCGGATCGCCCGACGAGGCTCGGCCACCGAACGTCCGATCGCGCGTGCTGACGGTCGTCTTCCTGACCGTCTTCCTCGACATGATCGGGTTCGGCGTCGTCATCCCGCTCCTGCCGCTCTACGTGCAGTCGATGGGGGGATCGCCCAAGGTCGTGGGCGTCCTCTTCAGCTGCTTCTCGCTGAGCCAGCTCGTCGCGACGCCGATCCTCGGGCGCCTCTCCGATCGCTACGGGCGCCGGAAGATCATCGTGCTCAGCCTCGCGGGCAACGCGCTCTCGATGGTGATCTTCGCGCTCGCCACCAAGCTCGCGCTCCTGCCGATGCTCTTCTTCTCGCGCATCCTCGCCGGCGCGACCGCGGGCAACCTCTCGGCGTGCCAGGCGGCGATCGCCGACGTCACCGACCGCGAGCAGCGCGCCGCCGGGATGGGGCGCCTCGGCGCGGGCATCGGGCTCGGGCTCGTCTTCGGCCCGGTGCTCGGCGGCGTGGCCAGCCACCTCGGCGTCTGGGCGCCCCCGCTCGCGGCCGCCGGGCTCGCGCTGGTCGATCTGGTCCTCGCGCTCGTGCTCATGCCCGAGACGCGCCGCGCGGCCGGCGACGGGCCCACCGCGGCGCCGCGTCGCGCGCCGCTCGCGGGCTTGAAGGACGCCCTCGGCGATCCGCGCCTCGGCCCGGTGCTCGCCGTCTTCTTCCTCGTCTTCCTGGCGCTGACCAACATCCAGGTCTCGCTCGCGCTCATGACCAAGGAGCGACTCGGCTGGGGCGAGGCCGAGGTCGGCTACACCTTCGCGCTGCTCGGCCTGTGCACGCTCGTCGTCCAGGCCGGGCTCATCGGCGCGCTGGTGCGCCGCTTCGGCGAGGTGCTGCTCGTGCTCGCGGGCACGGCGCTCGTCGGCGCGGGGATGATCGTCCTCGGCGGGGCCGGCTCGACCCGCGACGTCATCGTCGGGATCACGGTGTTCGGGATCGGGATGGGCGTCTCCAACCCGTCGCTCTCGAGCCTCGCCTCGAAGTTCGCCCCCGAGGACCGCCAGGGCGAGACGCTCGGCATCGCGCAGTCGGCGGGCGGCCTCGCCCGGACGCTCGGCCCCACCTGGAGCGGCTTCCTCTTCGCCTCGCTCGGCGCGCGCGCGCCGTTCCTGGGCGGTGCGGTGGCGGCGGGCGCCGCGCTCCTCGTGACCGTCTACCTGCGGTTGCATGGCGCCCGCCCGCGGACCTGAATTTCAGAGGGAGACGGGAGACGGGAGCATTCATTCGGTCGATGTGCGGATGCGCAAAAGCAGGGCGGTGGCACGGATCGACCGCAGAAGATCCTCCCCGCCTCCCCGCCTCCCTGTGATTTGTCCGGGAATTGGGGCCATCGATTGAACGCGCCGGCCCGAGGCGCTACGACGTCGCGGTGGCCGGCAAGCGACCGAGCGAGCCTTCGGGCGGGACGTGGCTGGTGGTGGTGCTCATCGCCGCGAGCCTCGGCATCGCGGCGCTGAAGCTCCGCACCGCGACGACCGCCGGTCTCCCCGGCACCGACGCCTCGGCCTCGCCCGCGGCCCCCACCCAGGAGGAATCGTTGCACTCGCTCACCGCCCGCACGATCGACGGCCAGGACCAGGCGCTCGCGGACTACCGCGGCAAGGTGCTCCTCGTCGTGAACACCGCCTCCGAGTGCGGCTACACCCCGCAGTACGCGGGGCTCGAGAAGCTCCACGAGCGCTTCGCGGCGCGCGGGTTCGCGGTGCTCGGCTTCCCCTCGAACGACTTCGGCGCCCAGGAGCCCGGCTCGGACGCCGATATCAAGGCGTTCTGCTCGAGCAAGTTCGGCGTCAGCTTCCCGATGTTCTCGAAGATCGTGGTGAAGGGCCCGAGCAAGCACCCGGTCTACGCGCTCCTCACGGGCGCGCAGGGCGGCGAGGTGCGCTGGAACTTCACCAAGTTCCTCGTCGGCAAGGACGGCCGCGTGCTCGAGCGCTTCGAGCCCGACGTCGCCCCCGACGACGCGCGGCTCGCCGCGGCCATCGAGAAGGCGCTGGGCGGCTGAGGGCCGCTACTTCGGGGCCAGATCGACGAGGAGCCTCGTCCGGCCGACGAGCAGCTCGTCGCCGTGGGCGATGGCCTGCTCGCCCTGCACCCGGACGAAGACGCCGGTGCGCGAGTCGAGATCGGTGAGGATGATCGAGCCGGCCTGCTCCTCGACCCAGCAGTGGGCGTCGGAGACGAGCGGATCGCGGGCGAGGACCATGTCGCCGAAGGCGGAGCCGATCTGCACGGTGGTGCCGCGCGCCACGACGCAGGCGCCCTCGCCGCCGCCCTCGAAGATCTGGACGACGCGGAACGAGGACGGGCCCTTGGGCGAGGACCAGAAGTACGTCGGCGTCGGGTCGGGCCCGTCGTCCGCGACCGGGTTGCGCTGGATGCGCAGGAGCTGGTCGCCGATGACGAACTCGTCGCCGATGCCGAGCTCGACGCGGCTGCGGATGCGGAGGAAGACGCCGTTGCCGCCGTCGAAGTCCTCGAGCGTGAGCCGCTGGTCCTTCCAGCGCAGGAGGGCCTCGCGCGGGTGGCAGAAGCGCTCGCCCTCGAGCGTCACCGTGCCCGCGGCGCCGAGGATCTCCTCCTCGGCGCGCAGCTCGTAGAGCTCGGGCCCGCCGGACAGGCTGCGCATCACGTGGAGGCGTCCCCACACCGGGGCGGAGACGGGCGCCGCGACCGCGGGCGTGGGGACGCGGGCGGGCGGGGGCGGCGCGGCCGCCGCAGGCACCGCGGCGGCGCCGGGCTCCTCCTTCTTCTTGTGCGGGAGGCGCTTGATGTCGACGTCGGGCGGGTGCTCGAGCACCTGCATCCCGCCCGACTCGCGCCCCTCGATGATGCCGTCGAAGAGGCCGTCGCGGAGCGCGATGATCATCTCCATCTGCTGGCCCTTCATCAGGCCGCGCACGTAGGGGACGATGTCCTCGCGGTTCACCTCGGCCGCGTAGGAGCGCTTGTAGCTCTTGATGATGCGGCCGCCGTCGGCGAAGAGGTGCGAGACGATGTGCGGCTTGTCGAGGCCCGAGTCCTCGGTCTGCACGTGGTAGTGCTGGTTCTTGTACTTGAGGTTGTTGTTGAAGCCGACCTGCGCGCGCCGGAACGTCTGCGGCCGCAGCTCGCGCTCGAGCTTGGCGAGCTCCTCGCCGGAGAAGTGCTCGATGGCCTGATCGAGGAGCGCGTGATCGCCGGCGACGCCCTCCATGCGCTCGAACGCCATGCGCGCGATCTTGGCCGACGGGTCGATGCGGAGCGCCTCGGCGAGGAGCGACTGGCCGTCGGTGTCGTTGGGCCCGCACGCGGCGTAGGCGGCGAGGATGGCGACCGCCTCGTCGGGGCGCGCCTTCTCGACCAGCCACTTGGCGATGCGCAAGGCCTGGGCTCGTGCGCTCTGGGCGGCAGTTGGCATCGGCGCCATCATCGGCCGGCCCCGGTGAGCGATGCAAGAGGCGCTTGCGTGCAGGCCGTGCGCGGCCGGATCGCGGCGCCCCGGAGGCTCTCGGGGACGAATGTCCGACACCTCTTCAGTCGACCAGGCGCAGGCCCACCGGCAGCCCTTCGCCGAAGAACTGGGCGGCCTCCTCGGCCTCGACCGGCACGAGCTCCGAGACGGCGCGGACCCAGGCGTCGCGCGCCCCGACGGCCACGAGCCGGCGTGCCACCTCCTTGCGGATGCGCTCGGAGAGGTCGCGCGCGCGGTCGCCGGTGACCCGGGCGAGCTGGACCGCCGCGTGCGCCGCCGTGGGCAGCTCGGGCCATTTCTCGCGCAGGAGGTGGTCGAGCCAGCGCTCGGCGGTGAGCGGCGGCACGACATGGTGAACGCTCGCGTAGGTGGGGACGCGCGCGCCGAGGCGGCCGATCGCGGCCCAGAGGCGTGGGTCGCGGTCGGTCCAGGTGCGCTCCATCACCCAGCCTCCGAGCTCCGCCCGCCGCTCGCGCGGGACCCGCTCGAGCGACGACAAGAGCTCGAGGACCAGATCCAGCGCCTCCGGCTTCGGGCCCTTCGGCTTCTTGAGCTTGCGCTCGGCGGGGGCGAGCCAGGGATCGAGGGCGTCGCGGATGACGACCTGCTCCGCCTCCCCCAGGCCGCCGGCGACGCGGCGCCAGGCGATCCAGAGCTGCTGCCAGCCGCGCGCCTCGGAGGTGAACGCGACGCGCTCGCCGAAGAGCGGCCAGAGCGCCTCGATGCGCCCGGGATCGAGGGGGTGGCCGAAGCCGGGCCGGAGGCAGTAACCCGCGAGCGACCAGAAGATCCGCTCGTGATCCGCCGAGCGGCGGCGGGAGCGGTGGTGCGGCCAGAGCGCGTCGTAGAGGCCGCGCGTGACCTCGGTGGTCCAGGTGGGGCGCTCGCCGATCACGCGCTCGAGCTCGCGGATCAGGTTCTTCACCTCGCGCGGCTCGGCCGGCTTGCCCTTGCCGAACACCTTCTCGATCGCCGCGGTCGCCTCGTCGAAGCGGCGCCCCAGCGAGGGCGGCGGGCGGGTCGATCGCGCGGGGGCCTCGCCGGGCGCGGGCGCCGCGCCCTCGCCGCGGAGCTGGAACGCCAGGCGGAAGCGGCGGTGGTCGCCGCCCGTCTCCACGCACGCGAGCTCGAGCGTGCCGATGGGCGTGAGCTCGCCCTCGAGCTCCACCGGGACCTCGCGCGCCTTGCCGCCGCCGTCGCGGACCGCGGTGGTGACCGGCGGCAGCGCCTGGAAGGCCTCCTCGTCGATCGTGACCACGTCGCCGGGCGCGTGGACGGCGGCGTCGTCGGAGGCGAAGAGATCGAAGCGGGCGGGGCGCCCGACGAGCAGCGCGAGCGTCCGGCCGGCCGCCAGGTAGCGCCGGCCCTCGCGCGCGCCGCGCGGCAGGACGCAGATGGCC
>CAYJPW010000188.1:17265-20119 GCA_964372055.1 uncultured Polyangiaceae bacterium | reverse complement strand
GCTCGGCGCGGTCGGCTCGGGCGCGGCCGGCGTCATCGCGGGCGCGGCGGTGGGCTCGGGCACCGGCGCGGGCGGCGTCGGCCCGCCGCCGCATCCGGCGACGAGCGCCGCTCCGCAGAGCACCACGAACCTCGCCACGGACCTCACGGCGCGGGATAAGACCACCGATCGTCCAATGGATCAACCAATCGGCAGGTTCGCGTCACCCTCTTCACGCGACGGATGGATGTGCCAGCCAATCCCTTTCTCGGTCTCGACGAAGCGGATGAGGCCCGCGGCCTCGAGCTGATCGCAGAGCTCCTCGGACTCGAGCTGCGACAGGCCGAAGCGCGCGCAGAGCACGTCGCGGAACTGCGTCTTGCCGGGCACGTACTCGGCGTCGGTCAGGCACCCGAGCTCTTCCTCGAGCGCCTTCGCGGCGCCCGCCAGGCTGATCACCATCGTGCCCACCTCGGCCATGTCGTCGCCTCCGCGCGGGCTCCGCGCTCGATGTCCATGGGCGTGGCGCACGCGACCTGCCAGCCGGCGCGAGGCGATCTCCTCGCGGCGCGCGCCCGAGGTATAAGGAGCCGCCATGGCCGGTCCGGGCGAGCACGACAGGGACGACGCGCCCGCGCCCGACGGCCCGGCCCTCGACGCCGCCGGCGATCTCGCCGCGTCCGGTGCCGCGGCCTCGGAGGAGCTCGCGCCCGTCCCGCCGGCGCACGCGGCGATGACGGACGAGCCCGCCGGCGTCGCACCCCCGGACCCCACACCGATCGCGCCGGTCGAGCCGGAGCGCGAGCCGGCTCCCGCTCCGGCGCCCCCGCCCTCGCCGCTGCGCGCGGCGATCGGGGTCCTCACCGGATTCGTCCTGATCGCGCTCACCAACGCGGTCGCGATCGCGGTCACGGTGCCGTGGCCGCCCGGCGGCGCGCGCGTGCGGCTCGCGCATCACCTCTTCGATCTCGGGCAGACGCTCGGCCTCGGCGTGGCCTGCGCCGCGGTCCTGGCCCTCGGCGCGCGCGTCCTCGGACGGCGGCTCGGGATCGCGCTCACGCTCTATGCGGCGGTTGCTTCGGTCGTGATGGAGCTCATCGTCGGTCAGGACCTCCGCCGGCAGGCGCAGGTCGCGCTCGGCGGGCGACTCGCGGTCCCGATCTACTGGGCGCTCGTGGCGCTCTGCGGGACGGCGCTCCCGGTCGCGCACCTCCTCGGCGCCTGGCTGCGCCGGTTCCGGTGGCTCTCGCTCCTGCCGCTCGTGGCGGCGCTCGGCGGCGTCATCACGCACCACGCGATCCTCCGCGACGACTACCCCGGGCTCCACGGCGCCATCGCCTGGACCGCCGCCACGCTCGCCGGCGTGACCCTCGCGACGCGCGTCGAGCCGTGGGTCCGCGGGCTCCTCGCCGGCACCGGCGCGCCGCGCCGCGTGCTCGCCGGGCGCCTCGCTCTCGCCGCCGTGGTGCTCGGCGGCGTGCTCGGGCTCGCCATCCCGCCCCCGAACCGCATCCGCATCCAGCTCTTCCGCGAGCCCGGCGCGGTGGGCGCCTGGGCGCTCGCCGCCGCGGTCTGGTCGATCCCCGAGCTGCCGGTCGCCGCGCCGCCGCCCGCCTCGCCGTGGTTCGCCTCGCGCGAGGGTCTGCCGCCGGTCCCGCCCACGACGCCGCGCCTCGTCGCCGGCAACCCCGTGGTCGTGATGATCACGATCGACGCGACGCGCGGCGACGTCATCGCCGATCCCAAGAACGACGCGCGCTACCCGGTGATCACCGGCCTCAAGCGGAGCGGCGCGTACTTCGCCAACGCCACCTCGCCCGGCAGCCAGACCGCCGTCTCGCTCACCACCACGTTCTCCGGCCGCTACTTCTCCGAGCTCTTCTGGTCGATGCACGGCGAGGGCGTGGCCCGCTTCGCCTACGCCGCCGACGACACGACGCCCCGCTTCCCCGAGATCCTCGCCGAGCACGGCGTCAGGACCGCCACCTTCTGCAGCCTCAACTTCCTCGCCGGCGATTTCGGCGTCATCCGCGGCTTCACCGAGCAGAGGATGATCCCCGACGGCCGCAAGCACGCCTTCGCGAAGCAGGTCGTCGACCCGGTGATCGAGCGGCTCCGCAAGGTGAACAACGAGCCGTTCTTCCTCTACATCCACCTCATGGAGCCGCACGCGCCCTACGACCGCGGCGCCGACAAGAGCGGCAGCGACAAGGACCGGTACCTCTCCGAGATCGCCGTGGCCGACGCCGAGATCGGCCGCATCACGCGCCTGGTGCAGTCCCGCTTCAAGGACCGGGGCATCGTCGTCATCGGGGCCGATCACGGCGAGGCGTTCGGCGAGCACGGCACGTTCAACCACACCAAGACGCTCTACCAGGAGCTGTTGCACGTCCCGCTCATCATCAAGGGCCCGGGCATCGTGGGCCGGCGGATCGAGCAGCACGTCGGCCTCGTCGACCTCGGGCCCACGCTCCTCGACCTCTACGGGATCGACACGCCCGCCTCGTTCAAGGGGCAGAGCCTCTTGCCCCTGCTCGCCGGGCGCGACGTGGCCCTCGAACGTCCCCTGCTCGCCGAGGGCCGCCTCCGCCGGGCGCTCTATTACGACGGTCTCAAGCTCATCGTCGACGACCGGCGCAAGCTCGTCGAGGCGTACGACCTCGAGGGCGATCCGCTCGAGCTCCGCAGCCTCTTCGACGACGAGCCGGAGCGCGTCGCGCCGTCGCTCGCCGCGCTGCACGCCTTCTTCGCCGCCAACGCGCTGCGGCGGCCGGGCTACTCGCCGCCGTTCAAGCCATGAGGGTCGCCCGCCGCCTGCGCTGGGGGCTCGCGGTCGCGGGCGCGGCCATGCTGGTCGCGCTCGGCGCCTGCGAGC
>CAYJPW010000188.1:0-17255 GCA_964372055.1 uncultured Polyangiaceae bacterium | reverse complement strand
CCCCTGGGGGGCCCCCCCCCGCCGGGGGGGGGGGCGGGGGGGCGGGGGCGGGCCATGGGGGGCGCCTGCCGCCTCCATCACCCCGACGGCGCCGCCCTCGCCGGCGATCTCGGCGGCCCCGGCGGCGTCCTCCGCGCCCACGCCCTCGAGCCGTTCGGTCGCGCCTGCCCCGGCGCCCGGCGACGCGACGCCCCGCGAAGGGGAGGCCGCGGGCGTTCGCTTCCTCGAGCTCACCACCGGCGGCGCGCGCAGCGCGGATCGGTTGCCGATGGTGATCGCCATCCACGGTCTCGGCGACACGCCCGAGGCCTTCGCGCGGGTGCTCGCCGATCTCGACGCGCCCGCGCGTCTGGTGGTGCCCCGCGGGCTCGAGCCGTTCCACGGCGGCTACTCGTGGTTCGCGCTCGAGGGCGGCCCCTCGAGCGAGTCGACGGCGCGCGGGATCCGGCGCGCGGCCGCCGCGCTGTCGGCGTGCATCGGCGAGCTCGCCGCGACGCGGCCCACGGCGGGCCGGCCGGTCGTCACCGGCTTCTCGCAGGGGGGCGCGCTCTCCTTCGCGCTCGCCGCGCTCCATCCGCGGTCGATCGCCGCCGCCTTCCCGGACGGCGGCTGGCTGCCGCCGTCGATCGAGCTCGAGCGAGCGCCCGAGCCGCTCGCGATCGTGGCCCTGCACGGCGCGGCCGATCCGCGCATCCCGATCGGCCCCACGCGCGACGCCGTCCTTCGTCTGAGCGCGTCCGGCTACCGCGCCGAGCTCCGCGAGTTCCCGCGTGTCGGCCACACGATCGACGCGGCGATGAGGCGTGAGCTCGGCGGTCTCGTGGCCGCCGCCATCCGCGAAGCCGCCCGCTGAGGGGAGGCGCGCGGCGCTTCCGCGCCTTATGAACCGGGGGAGGTGCCCCGTTGAGAGCCCGCCGTCTGCTGCGTCCGCCCGGCACGATCTCGGTCCTGGCGGCGGCCTTTTGGATGGTCCTGATCAGCCTGGCCCTCTTCTTCGTCCCCGCGGTGAACGGCCTCATCGCCGGCCTGGTCGGCGGCTACCTCGTCGGCGACGCGGTGCGAGGCGTCTTCGCCGCCCTCGTTCCGGCGCTCGTCGCGGCCGTCGGGCTCTGGCTTCTCCTGATCGTCGCGGGGATGCCGTTCTTCGGCCTGGTCGCCGGGATCGCGACCGGCGGCTGGATCGCCCTCTCCGAGATCGGTCTCTTGCTCGGCGCGGCGATCGGCGGCGCGGTGCGCGGGTGGCGCGTGGCGCGCTGAGGGGGTTCGGAAGAGGAGAAGGAGGCGCGCGAGGACGCTCACTCGTCGGCGTCGCAGACCATCTCCACCTCGTGCACGTCCTCGTCGTCGATCGTCACCTTGGCGACGTTCGAGCCGTCGAACTCGATGAGGAGCGAGCGCTCGCGCCGCCAGCCCTCCGCGGTGACGCGCACGGTGCCGGCCGCGGGGCAGGCGTCGGGGCAGACGGAGAGGCCCTCGATGGTCGAGTCGAAGTCGTGATCGCCGAGGTGGCCCTTGGTCGTCCCGGAGACGTCGAGGCAGCCGCTCTGCGCGTGGACGACGATCGCGAGGTCCGACGTCTGCTCCGCCTCCTTGCCCATCCTGGTGGTCGTCGACCAGTGCCCCGCCCAGTCGACGTTGCGGAGATCGCCGTCGACGGTGATCTCGGCGGACGCGCTGTACTCGAGGTCGCGCTGGTTGGCGGTGAGATCGCCGCTGTCGACCACCTCGGCGTGGAGCTTGTCGCACGCGCTCGCGGTGAAGGTGGCGTCGAGGCCGCCGTCGAGGTGGACGCGGCCGAAGGGGCCGGTGCAGTCGTCGAGCTCGACGTGCAGGTCGGCGCCGTCCGCCGTCTTGGCGACGCAGCTCGACGGGTACAGCCCCGCCGTCGGGCGCGCCGCCGCCTCGGCCGCGGCCGCCGCCGGATCGAGGCACGCCGTCGGGTCGACCGCGTCGAACACCACCTTGCCGACGCCGCTGTTGCGGGAGGTCTGGAGCGCGCTCTGGACGCTGGCCTCGGCCAGCTCCTGGTCCATCGCCTGGGCGCAGCCTGCGAGGCCGAGCGCGAAGAGGCTGAAGAGGGGGACGGCGGAGAGCTGGGCGAAGCGGCGGAGGTTCATGGGTCGGGGCTCCTTGTTCTGGCCCTAAGACCCGCCGGCGTCCCGGAAGGTAAAGCGGATGCGATCCGCCCGAGGCGCGTTGCGCCGCGGAAACCTCGGGCGGCGTCCGTTCAGTACGGCGACCTGCGCAGGTTGCGGGAGATCCGCCCCAGCGCCGCGTCGAGCGACTTCTCCACCTGTTTCTTGAAGTCCTTGCGCAGCGCCTCGTCGAGCGTCTCCTTGAGGATGCCCCGGTCGCGGTGCGTGACCTCGTCGCTGCTCTCGGCCACGACGCGCGCTGCACAGAGCGGGCTGCCGGCGGCAAGGTCGAAGACCACGGCCCAGCCCTCGAACTCGCCGCCCTCGAAGGCCTCGCCGCCGGAGTCGCGGGGGAGCACGCGGCGGGTCGCGCGGACGACGATGACCACCTTGCCCTTGCTCACGTCGTCGAAGCGGCGCGCGGCCTCGACCGCGCTGTACGTGGCGAAGTCGGTGATCTTGCCGGGCGGGTCCATGCCGCGCAGGGTCGAGCTCGTCAGGTAGTCGAAGTCCTTGAGCGCCCCCGTCTCGATGTCGAGCGCCGGGTTCGCGAAGCGCTCGAGGAAGTCGTAGTCGACCGCGTGGTGCCCGAGATCGACCGAGCCCTTGGGGATCTTCTCGTCGGGGCAGGCCTTCTCGGCGGGCTTCGCCGGGAACGCGGCCTTGAGCGCGAGGAAGCGCTTCGTGCCCTCCTCGATGGTCGCCTTGCGCTCGGCGACCCTCTTCGCCTCCTCCTTCGGATCCGGAGGCGGCGCGAGCGCGATGCAGAGCACGCACCCGCCGAAGCAAAGCACCACGAAGCCGACGAGGATCCCGAGGACGAGCCCGACGTGGCTCTTCGCCCGAGGCGGCCCTCCGGGCGGCGGACCCCATCCGGGCGGCGATCCGTACGGCGGCGGCGCGGCTCCCGGCGGACCGTATCCGCCGCCCGGCGGACCGTACGCGCCGCCCGGAGGCACACCGTAGCCGCCGGGAGGCGGGCCCCATCCACCGGGAGGTTGCACGCACGCCAAGCTAACACGGGGCGCGCGCGCCGGCGCCGGCGTGCCGGCTCACTTCGCGAGCTTCCAGATGCCCGCGTTCGCCGTGTCGCCGTTCCCGAGGTTCGACCAGTAGATGCTGGTCTCGTCGTTCGCCGTCCCTTGCGGGAGGTCCTGGTTCTTGACGAGCGACTGCGCGGTCGCGTTGCAGTCGCCCACCGAGCAGCGCATCAGCGCCCCGGACCCGTTGTCGAGCCCGACGCCGATGTTCACCCAGTAGAGGTAGAGCGCGTCGGCGGTGACGCTGTTCACGTACGGCTGGTCGAGGGCGATGGTGCCATTGCCGGCCTGGTAGCC
Source organism: uncultured Polyangiaceae bacterium (assembly GCA_964372055.1). Lineage (GTDB taxonomy): Bacteria > Myxococcota_A > Polyangia > Polyangiales > Polyangiaceae > CAYJPW01. Next base: position 13,783 of record CAYJPW010000188.1, on the reverse strand, counting down.
CGACGTGGAGAGGTAGAAGAGGCGGCCCTGCTCGCCCCACTCGCTGTAATAGATGGTCCCGTTGGCGACGACGAAGGCGTCCGCCTCCGGCGGCGACGGGGGCGACAGGACCTCGACGGTGCCGTCGAGCGTCGCCGCGCGGCCGACGACGCCGTTCTCGCACGTGTAGTAGAGGAAGCCGTCGACGAGGCGGATCCGGTTGTAATAGGGGCAGAGCTGGTCGGCGGGCACGAGCTCGGTGACGGGCCCGCCCGTCTTCGGCATCTTCTGGAACGAGACGTGGGTGTCGTCGATGTAGTTGCCGAAGTAGAGGAACTCGGCGTCCACCTCGATGCCCGCGGGCGCGTAGCCGGCGGCGTCGCCGAGGATGATGGTCGGGTTGTTGCCGCAGCCCGTCTTCGGGCACTTGCGGATCTCGGTCCCATAGCCCGACCAGTAGACGTCGGTGTCGTCGATGGCGAGCGACGACGGACGAAAGCCGGCGGGGCCGAGCCCCGAGGCGAGGAACACCTTGTTCCCGCCGTCCTTGTCCATTCGGCCGATCTTGTTATTGTACTCCTCGGTCCAGTAGATCGACGTGTCGTCGAGCAGTAGCCGGCGCACGCGGGCGTTGTGGAGCTGCACCGGCACGGAGGGCGCGCTGCCGCCCCCGCCCGTGGCGCCGCCGCCGCCGTCCCCGCCGTTCCCGCCGGCGCCGCCGCCGGTCGTGGTCGCGCCGGTGTTGCCGATCGAGTCGTCGAGCGTCGGGTCCGGGAGGCCGAGGACGACGCCGCAGCCGCCGAGGAGGACGATCGCGGCGCCCATCGCCGCCGCGGCGAGGCCGGAGCCGTCGAGCCGCGTGGGTGCCCCGACCTCTCCCTTGCCGTGCGCGTGCGTCATTGGAACGCCCCTCCGAGAGAGAGCCCCAACGGCGCGCCGGCGGGACCGGTGCCTGCGCAGAGCGCGACCGCCGTCCGCTGGCCCGAGGCGCTGCTCGGCGCGCCGCTCGGCGCGGTGAGGACGAGGACGAGGCCGCCGGCCGCGAGCACGCCGCCCGCGACGAAGCCGATGGTCGAGATCGTCGCGGCGCTCCTCGCGTCGTCGATCATCGCCACGCCCTCGGCGTTGCAGCGCGAGAGATCGCTCGTGCAGTACGCGGGGTCGCCCGCGTCGCTCTTCTTGCCCATCGCGATCACGCCGAAGATGCCGCCGACGCCGAGGCCGACGACGCCGAGCCCCACGCCGACGATCCCGGCGGTGCGCTGCGCGGCGCCACGGTCGCCGGTCGCGTCGGGGCCGCGGGGCGGAGGAGCGATCACCGGCGGGGGCGCCGACTTCGCGCCGGCGTCGGGCGGCGCTTCGGGCGTGAGGGCCGGCACGGTCACCGTCTGCTGGTCCTTCGAGGGCCCCACCGTGACGGTGACCTCGAAGCGCTCGTAGCCGGGCGCGCGCGCCACGACGGTGTGCGGGCCGGGATCGACCGGGAGCGCGGTCCCGAGCACGCCCGCCGCCACGGTGACGCCGTCGCGCACCACCTCGAGGCCCGGCGTCTCGCCCGCGACGGTGATGGTGAGGCGCGAGAGGACGGGCTCGAGGGCGCCGGCCTTCTCGTTCGCGCGCAGGGCCCAGTCGGGGTGGCGCTCGGCGCTCGCCGCCGCCGCGTCTTTGTAGGTCACCCACGCGCTCGCGGTCTGGCCGTTGCGCTCGTAGCACGCGGCGAGGTTGAGCAGCGTGCCGGCCCCGGGATCGAGCTTCTGGCTTCCCTCGAGCTTGCGGCAGGCCTCGGCGAGCTTGCCCTCCTCCATCAGGCGGCGGCCCTCGTCGAAGAGCGCCTGGGCGGCGGCCTTGGCGTCGCTGCCCTGCGCCGACGCGAGCGCGGGCGCGGCGAGCAGCGAAGCCGACACGAGAAGGGAGAGGAGGCGGCGGGTCGGCATGGCTCAGTGGCGTACGTTGGGGAGGTCGTCGGGCTTGCTGCCGGTGCTGGACGCTGCGGGGCCGGTGGGCTTCTTGGGCGCGGCGCCGGCGTCCGGCCTGCTCGCCGGCGGCGTCGGACGCGCCGGCGAGCTGCTGGGGAAGCCCGCGGGCGGCGGGCGATCGGGCCCGCCGGTCGGTGAGACGAGCGGCGGATCGACCGGCTCGCGGACCGTCGGGAGCTCGGCGGCAGGCGAAGCGCTGGGCGCCGCGGACGTCGCCTCCATGGACCCGGAGCCTGCGGGCGCCGTCGCTACGCCCGCGTCGACCTCGAGCGCGGCGGCGCTCCCGCCCCGGGACAGGGCGAAGAGCGCCGCCGCGCCGATCGCGACCACCGCCGCGGCGCCCGCGAGGAGCGGCGTCCGCCGCGTCCCCTTGCGCGCGGCGCCGGGCGCGAGCTGCGTCTGGTCCCACGAGACGTCGGTGCTCGCCCCCGCGCCCGCCACGCGCACGGCGTGGCCGGCGGACCGCGAGGTCTCCGGCGCGGCGGGCGCATCGGCGGCCACGGTCTCTGCCGACTTCGAGGCCGGCGCGGCGCGGCGGCTGCCGGTGGCGGCGAGCACGTCGCCCGCTTTGCGCGCGCCCTCGACCGAGGCGAACGGCGCGAGCGCGTCGGCCAGCTCGGTGACCGACTGGAAGCGATCCTCGCGGCGCTTCTCGAGGCACCTCATGATCACACGCCCGAGCTCGGGCGGCATGTCGGGCCGGTGCTCGACCACCGGCGGCGCGGGATCGGCGACCACCATCGCCGTGAGCTGCGTCACCGTCTCGGCGACGAACGGGACGCGCCCCGTCGAGAGCTCGTAGAGGATGGCGCCGAGCGCCCAGATGTCGGTGCGGGCGTCGACGTCCCGCGCCGAGCGGAGCTGCTCGGGCGACATGTAGCTCGGCGATCCCAGCACCTGCGAGGTGCGGGTGAGCGACATGTCGTCGGGGGAGCCGGCGAGCTTGGAGATGCCGAAGTCGAGGACCTTCACCAGCGGCTTGCCGGTGACGCGCCGGGTGAGGAACAGGTTCCTCGGCTTGAGGTCGCGGTGCACGATGCCGAGCGCGTGCGCCTCGGCCACCGCCTCGCAGGCCTGGAGCACGTAGTCGACGGCGGTCTCGATCGGGAGCGCGCCGTCGCGGTCGAGGACCTGGTCGAGGTCGTCGCCCTCGAGGAACTCCATCACCATGTAGGGCGCGCCGCTCTCGAGCTGCCCCACGTCCGAGACGCGCGCGACGTGCTCGCTCTTCAGCCGGACGGCGGCGCGCGCTTCGCGCTCGAACCGCGCCACGCTCTCGGCGTTGCCGAGCGCGTTGGGGAGCATGAGCTTGACGGCGACGAGCTGGTCGAGCGCCAGGTGGGTCGCCGCCACGACCACGCCCATGCCGCCCTCGCCGAGGACGCGCTCGACGCGGAACTTGCCGGCCAACACCTCCCCCGGCTTGGGCGCGTCCGTCATGGGTGAGGACGAGGGTAGCAGAGCGTTCGGCGGGGCGCGCAGCGCGGTAGGCCGATGCCGTTGCGGAACGCCGCCCGGTCGGACAAGCTGCGGCGGCGTCGGCGAGGAGCCACCGGCGCCGGGGGAGCGGTCGACCTGGAGGAGCCATGACCCCCGCCGAACGGAGCAAGCTCGAACGGATCATGAAGCGCGGCGAGGCGCGGGCCGTCGCGCTCGTCGCCTCGGGCGGGCGCAGGAGCGTCGGCGAGGTGCGCGTGCAGCGCTGGACCCCACGCGAGCGCGCGCTCCGCGCCGTCGCCGCCTGGGCGGCCTGCTGGGGGCTCGGCGCCGTGTCCGTGCTGTTGCCGGCGGCGCACTTCGTCCTGGTCCCGATCTTCCTGGTCGCCGGCCCGATCGCCGCCTACCTCCGGGCGCGCGCCGAGAGCTCGGTGCTCGGCGGCACGGCGCCGTGCCCCGCGTGCGGCCAAGCCTTCGTCGTCGATCCCGCGCCGGAGCGATGGCCGCTGAAGGACGTGTGCGGCGCGTGCAGGGTCCAGGTCGCGATCGAGCCCGAGAGGTGAGCCCGCCCTCGCCGCGCGGCGATGCTCAGTCGGCCTTGTCGGTCCCCGGCTCGTCGGTCGCGTCGTCGTCCGCGTCCATCGCGCCGCGGAGGTAGGTGAACGAGCCGACCAGCCACACGAGCGTCCCGACGCCGAGGACCGCGAGCGTGGCGCGCGCGAACGGCACCGCGTTCCTGAAGAGGACGTCTCCGAGATCGGCGTCGGCTCCGCCGGCGAAGCAGGTCGCGCAGTAGAGGACGACGCCCAGGATGGTGATCACGAAGCCGGCCAGGATCATGCTCTTGCCGGTCTTCTGCGTGGACTCGGCGTGCGCCGCCGGACGTTCCACGGAGCGCCGCGCCGCGACGGAGCTCGCGGGCAGGGCGACGTCGCGATCCATTTCGAGCGAGTCGGACGGATGGGGATTCATCGGGGACCTCCAACGGACGGTGGCGCCGCGCTCGATCGCTCGAGCGCGGGGAACGGAGAGGGAACCGGTCGAGGGGCGCGCGCGAGCGCCCTCGACCCCAGGATCACGGATTGCAGGAGCCGGGTCGTCCAGCCGAAGAAGGCGAACATCCAGGCGAGGATCGCGACGACGACGAAGCCCCTCGCGATCCACGCGAGGTAGGGCAGCTCGAAGATCGCGGCGAGGCGGTAGGTGGCGACGCAGTACATCCCGAGCGGGAACACGAGGCCCCAGTAGAGCGGGTCGTAGGCGAAGGGCACGCGGCGGACGGCGTGCCGCCAGACGCCGAGCACCAGCAGCATCGGGATCCACCAGGTGGCCGTCGCCCAGTAGAGGATGGTGAAGCCCTTCACGAAGGGCGCGATCGACGCCATCAGCGCCGACGCGCCCGAGACCGCGAGGAGCGAGGTGCCGGCGAGCGTCGAGATCGCGACGGCCCCCATGTTGATCCAGTACGGCGGCATCAGGTCCGACGGCGCGAAGCGGAAGAAGGTGTACCGGTAGAAGATCAGCGAGATCATCCAGATGTAAAGCATCCCGCCGGCGAGCCAGAACGAGGTCAGGAAGAAGAGCGCCGCCTCGCGGTTGCCGAGGCGATCGGGCAAGACCCAGCAGCCGAGGACGCAGATCGACTGGGTGGCGACGACCGCGAGGAGCCACCCGCCGTTGATGCCCTGGGCCAGCGACGGCTTCTCCTCGCGCACGCTGAGCGCCACGAAGACGCCGTAGGTGCACACCACCCAGAGGAGCAGCCCGAAGCACCAGAGCCCGAGCCCGACCGCGGGGGCGTCGCCGAGGAGGAGGAACTGGGTGCCGAGGACGCAGGTCGCGGCGACCGAGGTGAAGAACCCAGGGCCGCGCTCGTGGCTGATCCAGTCGGCGGCAAACGCGCGCGGAAAGAGGAGCCCCCGGGCGATCGTGGCCAGCCAGACGACCGCGTACGCGACGACGTTGATCCCGAAGAGCAGGATCGAGAGCTCGTGGAGGCCCAGCCAGTGGCACGCGATGGAGACGATGCCCGTCGCCATCGACATGGCGAAGTAGGCCGGGTGCATCGTCGCGAGGCGCTCGCCGAAATGGCGCCTCGCGCGCTCGCGAGCTCGGCTCCGGCCCCTGTCCGCCATGCCCTGAAGATGGCTTCGTTCCGGTGCGCCGTGCATCGGCGGGCGTCCGAGCCACGCGTAGGAAGATCGGAACGGCGCCGTCGGTGTTCGTCCTACAAGGCCGTCGCGCGGGCGGGACGGGCGAGCGGAGCTTCGGGCCGGCGCCGATCGGCAGCGCCGTCAGCGCGCGAGGCCGTGGCGGAGCGCGTACTGGATGATCTCGGCGTTCGAGCCGAGCGACATCTTCTCGAGGATGCGGGTGCGGTAGGTGCTGACGGTCTTGACGCTCAGCCCGAGGCGCTCGGCGATCTCGGAGACCGAGCGCGCCGCGGCCAGCTGGAGGAACACCTCGAGCTCGCGGCCGGAGAGCGCCTCGTGGGGCTGCCGCTCGCCGTCCTTCGCCAGGTGCTCGGCGAGCTGCTCGGCGAGCGACTCCCCGATGTAGCGGCGCCCCGCGCAGACGGTCCGGATGGCGCGGAAGAGCTCGTCGTCGGCCGCGCGCTCCTTGGTGAGGTACGCCGAGGCGCCCGCCGCGAGGGCGCGGACGACGAACTGCCGCTCGCCGTACATGCTGAGGACGATGACCGGCAGGCTCGGCCAGGCTTCCTTCAGCGCCGGCAGCGTGGCGAGGCCGTTCTCGGCCCCGAGCGCGACGTCGAGGATCACCACGTCCCAGCGCGCGGCGGCCGCCTTGGCGAGGAGCTCGGCCGAGGTGGTCGCCTCGCCGACGACGACGCCGGGGAACTCCAGCTCGAGGATGCGCCGGAGGCCGGTGCGCACGATCATGTGGTCGTCGGCGATGAGGATCTTCATGGGCTCTGCTCCGCGCCCGCGCCGCCGTCCAGCGAGTGCGGCGGACGGCGCGGGACCTCGACGATGATCCGCGTGCCCTTGCCGCGCTCGCCTTCGATGCGCCAGGAGCCGCCGAGGAGGTGGACCCGCTCGCGCATCCCGAGGATCCCGAGCGAGTGCAGGCCCTCGAGCGCCGCCGGATCGATCCCTTTGCCGTCGTCCCGGATGGTCAGCGACAGCGTGTCGTCGCGGCCGGCGAGATCGACGGTGACCTCGCTCGCGGCGGCGTGGCGCACCACGTTGGTGAGCGCCTCCTGGACGATGCGGAACACGGTGGTCGAGACGAGGGCGTCGATGGGCTCGCGGAGATCGTCGACGTCGAGGAGGACCGCGATCCCCGTCTTCTTTTCGCACTCGCGGGCGAGCCAGTCGAGCGCCGCCGCCAGACCCAGCCGATCGAGCACGGGCGGCCGCAGCTCGGAGGAGAGCCGCCGGACGGAGTCGATCGCGCGGTCGATCTGCTCGCTCATCTGGAGCATGACGGCCTCGCCGTCGGACGAGCGGGCGCCGCCCGAGAAGACGCGACGCACCCTCGAGAGGTCCATCTTCAGGCCGGTGAGGATCTGGCCGAGCTCGTCGTGCAGCTCGCGCGCGATGCGGCTGGCCTCCTGGTCGCGGGCGACCTGCAGCCGATGGGAGAGGGCGCGGAGCCGCTCCTGGGCCTCGGCCGCCTCTCGCTGCCGCCTCCCGAGCGCGTCGGCCATCGCGCTGAACGAGACGGCGAGCTCGCGCAGCTCGCCGTGGCCCTCGGGGAGCGGCGCGCGCGCCGCGAGATCGCCCGCCCCGAACCGGCGGACCGCGCGCGTGAGCGCCCGAAGGACGCGCAGCACCGAGAGCTCGGCCGCGAAGATCGCCGACGCGATGGCGAAGATCGTGACCAGCGCGAGCCCCACGAGCGTCCGGTAGAAGGCCTGGTTCGCGGTGCGCTGCACGCGCTCGTACGGCAAGCCGGCGACGACGAAGACACCCGGGACGTCCTCCATCGGCGTGGCCACGAAGTAGCGCGAGCTCGGCGGGTCGCCCACGTCGAGCACGGCGCCGCGTGGGCGATCGAGCGCCTCGGCCAAGATGGGGACGGCGTGCTCGCGCTCGTCGACCTCGGTCGGGCTCGCGCCTCCGGAGCGCGCGAGCACGCGACCGGCGCGATCGGTGATGAGCAGCGAGTAGTCGGCGGGGAGGTTCGCCTGGCGGGAGAGGTGATCGAGCCAGCGGAGCTCGACGGCGACGAAGAGCACCGCGCACGGCGCGTGATCCGGCCCCCGGAGGGCGTGGGCCAGGTGGAGCACCGGGCGGCCGACGATGGGAGCGATGACGTACGTCCCCGCCTCGACGTCGTCCGAGGCGAGCGCGCGCTCGAACGCGGTCGTCTTGCCGAGGTTGACCGGGTGCTGCATCGGCGCCGCGCTGCAGACGACGTTGCCGTCGGGCTCGGCGACGCCGAGGTTGGCGAACTGCGGGAACCCGCTCAGCAGCGTGGGCAGGTACTCCGGGCAGACCTTCGCCGAGGCCGCCGGGCCGTCGCAGGCGAGCCCGGCGCCGAGGCGGCGGAGCAGCTCCCGCGCGCCGTTGAGCTGGTGGGCGTGCTCGCGCGAGGCGAGGCTGCCGAGGTGCCGCGCGTCGACCTCCATCCGCTCCAGGGCCGCCTCGCGCTCCTTCGCGGCGGCGAAGAAGATGAAGAGGAGCGCCGGCACGGTCGCGAAGCAGACCAGCAGGATCAGCCGACCCCGGAGCGTCAGGAAGACGCCGAAGAACCAGCGGGCGATCGAGCGCCGCTCGCGGACGGGTCCTGTTGTCGTTCCTCCGCCCATGAGTCTGCGTGCGACGTCGGAGCTGCCAGCGCGGCTCGACGGATGGTGTCCGACGAGGAGCACGCTGTCCACGCGGGCAGACCGCGGGCCCGGGCTGTCATGTGGCTGGGTCGTGACGGAAGTCAACGCCTCGGCCGACGGATGCCCGCAGGTCGCGCATGATTCGCGGCGCTATGGCGCGGGGGCGTCACGGCAGCAGCGGAACCCCATCTGGTAGTAGAAGAACCCCTCGTCGTGGCCGCGCGTCGACGGACGACACGCGTTGCGGTACTCGCCCCAGCTCCCGCCCTTGAGCGCGCTCTTGTAGGGGACGCGGGTCTCGTTCACGACCAGCTCGTCGACGTTGCCGGTCATGTCGAACACCCCGTAGGCGCTGACGCAGCGGGGGCGCGAGCCGGAGGGCTCCCGTTGATCGAGGCGCGCGAGCTCGGCCGCCTGCGTGCTCGGCGCGAAGAGGCGGCGCTCGTCCACGCGCGGGGACGGCTTGTCGATCGGGCACGCCAGCGGATCGCGCGCGTAGCCGTATGGGAACGGGAGCCGCTCGGGGCCCTCGCACGCGAGCGTCCACTCCGCCTCGGTGCAGAGCCGCTTGCCGAGCGACGCGCACGTGGCCTTGGCGTGGTTCCACGAGCTCATCACCGTGGGCAGCGATCCGGCGTGGTTGCCGTGCTCGTAGCGATCGATGCAGTAGCGCTTGCGCACCGTCGCGCCCTCGCAAACGCTCGGCCTCTTGAACTCGGCGCACTGCCACGGCTTGCGTCGCTTGAGGCACGTCTGCACGAGGCGCGGGCAGTACTCGCCGTCGATGGAGACCATGTCCTCCGGGCAAACGGTCGACTCCGGGCCGCCGGCATCGACGCCGCCGTCGATCGCGGCGACGCCGTCCCCGGCATCGACCGCGCCTTGCTGGCGCACGGGCAAGGTCGCGGCATCGGGCTCGTCCGCCTCGACGGCGACGGGGCGCGGCGACGGGGCGGCCGCCGCGCTCGGCGGCGGGGGATCGGCGGAGCAGCCGCCCGCCGCGCCGGCGGCGAGCGCCGCCGCGACGAGGGCGATCCTCGGCCGGACGAGCACGCGCCGAGGATAACGCCTGCGCGCGGGCGCCAGCTTCCCGGCGACCGTTGCGCTCGAGCCCCGAGGTCTGCTCCTCTCGGCGAGTGCAGCCGTCGTACGGCTACGGTCCGCCGCCTCCGGCTCGGAGCAAGGGCCCGAGCGCCGCCAAGATCGTCCTCGTCTCCCTTGCGGCTGTTGCGGCCCTGGGCTTCCTCGGGTGCGTCGTCTGGCTCGCGCTGAGCGGCGAGAAGCCCGCCGACGTCGCCCACCCGGTGACCATCTCGCGCGCGGGATTCACCCTGCGCCACCCGGGCAACTGGGAGGTCGACACCGGCGACTCGGACTACGACCCGGATCACTTCTTCTTCCTCGAGAGCCCCGGCGCGTGCATGGTCACGATGCGCGTCCTCGACGGCCCCGCCGATCCGGCGCAGGCGATGAAGGACCAGCTCGACGCCGCCGACGTCATGATCCAGGGCGCCCGCCGCACGCCGTTCGCGCGGTGGGGCGCGTACGCGGGCGACGGCACCGAGGTGCGCGGGAAGGTCCTCGCCGTGAACGACGGCAAGATCCGCGTCTTCGCCCACTCGGCCGCGACGCGCTCCTTCGTGGTGATGGAGCTCTGCTACGACGACGACTGGGCGATGGCCGGCCCCGGCTTCGCCCAGATCGAGTCGAGCTTCCAGCTCAGCCCCTGAGCGCGAGGCGGAGGGCGATCACCCCAGAAGGCCGGCGCGCAGGATCCAGAAGGCCGCGACGGCGAGCGCGACCAGCACGAAGCAGCCGACCGCGATGGTGCGCCCCGAGCCTGCCTGGCCGCGCACGTCGTCGAGCGTCGCCGGGCGATCGAGCGGCAGGCCGTCCTCGTCCAGCCGCTCGGCGGCCGCCTTCTCTTCGCCGTCGGGCGCCGCGTCGGGCGCGGGTTCCACCTTGTCGTCGTCTGCCATCTACTTCCCGTTGGGGGCCAGGGCCGAGACCCGCTCCACCGCGAGCCCGAGGTTCACGCCGAGGAATGCGCCCTCGATGCGGCCCGGCGCGCCCGCCCGGTCCACGTAGGGCGCGCCGCGGAAGATGACACCGGGCTCGAAGGAGAGCGAGAGCCACGCCGGCCCCGCGAGCTTCCTCTCGAGCGCGAGCGCTCCGCCGCCCCGCCCCGACCAGGTGTCCTGATCCCCGGCGACCCCATCCGCGGCGATGGCCTCGCCGAGGTGCACCCAGGCCATCGAGGCCGCCGCGCCGGCCGCGACGCGCCAACGAGGATCGAGCCAGAAGCGGTAGTCGGCGCCGAGGCCGATCTCGAGCCAGCGCATCGTCCCGGCGTCGGAGGGCCCGCCGAGCCAGCGCGCGAACACGCGCTCGCTCGCGTACGCATTGCGGAACGCGAGCGCGATCGAAGGGCCGCCGAGCGCGGCGCTCGAGGAGGGCAGGAACGCCGCCCCCAGACCGGCGGTGAGGCTGACCGCCGGGGCGGGGCGCGCGGCGAGCTCGATCTCCTCGGCCGTCGGCTTGCGAGGACCCGCCGGCTTGCGGGGCCTGACCGGCCGCGTCTGGGTCCGCACCATGTCGGCGGTGGCGATCGCGACGAAGCGGGCAGCGACGTCGGAGGTCAGGTTCGCGATCGAGATCTCGCGCTTCGCCACGGCTCGATCGCCGGCGCGCACCTGGATGAGGGCGCGCGTCGGATCGGGCAGGTCGATCCAGACCTGGACCACGTTCTCGGTGAGCGGGCCGGTCACGCCCGCGGCGAGCGCGGCGTCGTCGTCGAGCTCGATGTCGAGCAGCCGCCGGACGCGCGTGCCGCCGAGCTGCTCCGCGGCCTTCAGCGAGAGCGCGAGCCTCACCTCGGGCAGGACCGGTGCGGCTGGCGGAGCAGGCGCTGGGGTCGCGGGGGGCGTCGCCGGCTCTTGCGCTAGAGCCGGGCCGCCGCAGGCCGTCGCGACGAGCGTCGCGAGGGCGAAGGCACAGGCGCGGCGCGGCTCAGGGCTTCGAGGAGCTCGCGGAGGGCGCCGAAGGCGGATCGGTCCCGTCGTCGTCGATGTCGTCGGGGTGCAGGAGCCGATCGGCGTCGTCCTTGCACTGGCCATCCGGATACTTCGCCACATACTCCGACGCGAGCCGCGCCGCCTCTTCCTTGTTCTTCACGGCGCGGATCTGGCGGCAGAGCGCGTCCTCGCCAGCGACCGTCTGGGAGGCCGTGGCGCGCGCCAGGTACTTTCGGGCGAGCTCCGGATCCGACTTCTCGTAGATCTCGGAGAGCTTTCGGGCGGCGATGCCGACGTAGTTCGTGTCGCCGGGGAACCGCTCGAGCACGCGCTGGTAGGCCTTGATCGCGACCGGTCCCTTCTGGCCGCCGCAGTCGGCGATCGCCATGAGCTCCGCCGCGTTCTTCGCCTGGGCGATGGCGACGTCGACGCCGCCCTGCTGCAGGAGCTTGAGCGCCTCGTCCCAGTTGCCGGCCTGGTACTGGGCGAACCAGTCGTTCGCCGCCGGGGGCGCGGCCACGGCGACCGGCACCTCGATCGGCGACACCGGGCCCGACGCCGTCAACATCGGTGCCGGAAGCCTCGGCCGCTCCGCCGTCGGCGCCACGGCGACGATCGCGCGCGTACGCACCGTCTCGCGCATCCCGCTGGAGAGCTTCTTCTGGTCGCCGTCCGGCGAGCTGAGATCCACCGAGCCGCCGTCGACGCGCACGCCGAGGTGATCGTCGGGCTGGCGCTCGACGCGCACCACCGCGCCCGGCTTGGTGTCGAGCCGCGCCTCGCCGGCGACGATCGCCAGCGCGCCCTCGGCCGCGGCGGCCGTGTCGATCGACGCTGCGCCGTGGACCAGCCGCAGCGTGAGCGCGCCCGCGCCGGTGCGCTCGACCTCGACCGTGGCGCCCGCCTCGAGCTCGAGCTTGCCCCCGCCGGGGAGGAGGAAGCTACGCGGCTCGCTGCCCGTCGCGTAGACGTCGGTCGTCGACCGGTCGGAGACGGCGATCGTCGGGATCGCGGCCGGGGCGTCGCCCTGCCACACCGTCTTGCCCACGAAGAGACCGCCGCCGAACGCCGCCGCCGCGGCCGCCACCAGCAGGAACGAGACCCCGCCGCGGCGCGCCGGCGCCGGCTCGACCCCGGTGAGGTCGTGCTCGAGACGACCCCAGATGCGATCGATGCGCGCCTCGTCGGCGTGATCGCGCAGGTTGCCGGGCGCGATGATCGGGGTGTGGGAGGACCCCGACGGGAGGGGGGTACGGCGGCTCATGACGAAGCAGGCTCCTTGGGACGTGACTCTTGAAGCTCGACGAAATGCTCGTCGAGGAAGCGTTGGGCGCGGGTGATCCGGCGCTTCACGGTCGCGAGAGAGCAACGCGTGAGGCGGGCGACGGTTTCGAGGTCGTGGCCTTCGACGCAGCGGAGCGTCCAGGCGATGCGGTCGTCGGTCGCCAGGGTGCGGAGCAACGCGTAGATCTGGGCGAGCTGCGCGCGGACGTGCGGCGACGCGTCGGGGCTGGCGATGGCGTCGAGATCGACCGGATCGCTGGCGCGGCCGATGCCGAGGAGGCTCATGAGCCGGCCGCGGCGCATGCGCGAGCGGACGGCGTGCACCACGATGGCGCCGAGCCAGGCGCGGAAGGCCGAGCGATCGGCGAGATCGTTGAGGCGCTCGAAGGCGCGGAGGAACGCGTCGTGGACGATGTCCTCGACGTCGCGAGCGGCGCCCTCGATCCGGGTGGCGAGGTGGATCGCGAAGGCGGCGTGGCGCCGGTAGAGCACCTCGAGCGCCTGGTTGTCGCCGCCCGCGCCCAGGGCGACGAGCTGCGCGTCGGGGAGCGATGCCATCGCGGCCGCCGCCCTGCCGCCGTTGCGCTGGGACCGGGGCGGGGGCTCGACCCACTCGGCGATCTCGGGCGGAGGCTGCGCCGGCGCGGGAAGCGGGGTCGGGACCTCGCCGGCGCGGCGGGGCTCGACGGCGGGAGCGGCAGGCGTCTCCGCCTGGGCGGCCGGCGAGGCCGCCGCTGTCTCGACCAGGCGCAAGCGCCCTCGGTGACCTCGTGAAGACATTTCTTCCTGACGCTCTAGGCTTGGACGCCTGGGCGCCCGCCGTCAGCTCACCGTTTTTCGCCCGAGCATCGCCATCCTAGCGCTTTTCTCGTGGAGCCCCGGCGGCGCGCCGTCGCATGTGCGACGGCCTACTCTGATGTGGCCAATCCGGCACCACGCGAAAAAGATTCCCGCAGGGTCGATCGACGTGAGCCGTTCCGGCGGGGCCAGGCGTCTTGAGTCAGCCGCGGGTAGTGTAGTGCGGCTTGAAAAGAACCGACCGGAGGCTTCTCATGACCAAGTATCTCGTTGCGCTCCTTGCTGTTTCCGCCCTCGCGATCGGCTGCGGCGGTGCTCCGACCCCGCCGGCTGCTCCGTCGGCCCCCGAGGCGCCCGCGGCGCCCGAGGCGCCCGCTGTCCCGTCCGGCGCGCCCGAGGCCCCGGCGGCCCCCACGCCCCCGGCCGCTCCCTGATGTCGCCACCTGGCGTGGGGGGGGGGGGGGGGGGGGGGGGGGGGGGGGGGGGGGGGGGGGGGGGGG
>CAYJPW010000187.1:0-20146 GCA_964372055.1 uncultured Polyangiaceae bacterium | reverse complement strand
GCCGGCGGCGGCGGCGCCGGCGCGGGCGGCGCCGGTGCGGGCGGCGGCGCAGGCGGTGTCGGCTCGGGGAGCTCGGGCGCCGGCGGCTGCTCTCCGGGCGCCATCGACACCGATCCGAACCCGCAGGCGATGCTCTCGGAGACGGGGCTCTACGCCGACGTCGTCACCAAGCAGCTCGCGGCGGGCGTCGAGCCGTTCCACCCGAGCTACGAGCTCTGGTCCGACGGGGCGGTGAAGTCGCGCTTCGTGCTCCTCCCCGCGTGCAGCGCGATCGACAACCTCGACGAGGACCACTGGCAGGTCCCGGTCGGCACGAAGCTCTGGAAGCAGTTCGTCGTCGACGGCGCGCGCATCGAGACGCGCATGATCCACCGCTTCGGCCCCGGACCGGGCGACTTCGCCTTCGCTGCCTACCAGTGGGACGCGGCGGAGAGCGACGCGGCGCACGTCGCCGACGGCGTGAAGGACGCGGGGGGCACGCCGCACGACATCCCGGCGACGTGGGAGTGCGTCACCTGCCACGGCCACGAGCCCGAGCACGTCCTCGGGCTGAGCGCGTTCCAGCTCAGCCACGCCGGGCCGGGGCTCACGATGGCTTCGCTCAGCGCCGACGGGCGGCTCACCGTGCCGCACGCCGCCGGCTACGCCGTCCCGGGGGACGCCGCCGGGCGCGCCGCGCTCGGCTACCTGCACGCCAACTGCGGCCACTGCCACAACGACACGCCCGGCGCGATCTCCTTCACGACGCCGATGGTCCTGCGCCTCACCGTCGCCGCTCTCGCAGTCACCGAGACCGGCGTCTGGCAGACGGCCGTCGGCGTGCCGGTGGAGGGCTTCCTCCAGCCCGGCGTCACCCACCGGATCGCGCCCGGAAATCCGGGCGCGAGCTGCGTCTCGTACCGCATGGGGGTCCGGGGCACGACCGCGCAGATGCCGCCCTTCGGGACCGAGATCGTCGACGCGGCGGGGCACGCCGCCGTCGACGCGTGGATCTCCGGCCTCGCGCCGTAGCGCACGAGCGGTCGGCCGGCCGTGCTGGTGCATCGGCCCGAAACGATCGGCCTCGCCGACCGGATGGCGCAGCGAACTTCGGGCCGGCTGTACTAGGCTCGCGCGCGTGGAGTTCACCTTCGAGGCCCGGCTCGGCGATCGCGAGCTCTTCCCCGAGCTCGAGCCGCTCGTGTACCTGAACCACGCGGCGATCTCGCCGCCGTCGCTCGCGGTGCGGTGGGCGATGAAGCGGGTCGTCGCCGACTACGAGCGGCGCGGCGTGGGCGCCTTCACCGCGTGGCACGAGCAGCGCGGCCGCCTCCGCGGCAAGATCGCGGAGCTCATCGGGGCCGCGGCGCCCTCCGACGTCGCCTTCGTCCCCAGCACGACGCGAGGGATCGTCGACGTGGCGCTGTGCCTCCCGTGGTCGCGCGGCGATCGCGTCGTCCTCTTCGAGGGCGAGTTCCCGGCGAACATCACGCCATGGCAGCGGGCGGCCGCGCTCTTCGGCCTCGAGATCGCGATGATCCCGCTCGCGCTCTTCGCCGACGCGGACGCGCCGGGGCTCGCGCGCCTGGACGAGGAGCTCGCGCGCGGCGCGAGGCTCGTCGCCGTCAGCGCCGTCGAGTTCCAGACGGGCCTGCGCATGCCGCTCGCCGCCATCGGGGAGCGCTGCCGCGCCCACGGCGCCGAGCTCTTCGTCGACGCCGTCCAGGCGTGCGGCGTGGTGCCCATCGACGTGCGCGCGGCGGGCATCGACTACCTCGCCTGCGGGAGCCACAAGTGGCTGATGGGCCTCGAGGGCGCCGGCTTCTTGTACGCGAGCCCCGAGCGCGCCGCCGCCCTCCGCCCCAGCGTCGCCGGCTGGCTCTCGCACGACGACGGCCTCGGCTTCCTCTTCGAGGGGCCGGGCCTGCTCCGCTACGACCGACCCCTCCGGCGAACGATCGATTTCGTCGAGTGCGGCAACTACAACACCGCGGGCCTCGCGGCGCTGGAGGCTTCCGTCGATCTGCTCCTCGGCCTCGGCGTGCGGGCGATCTTCGACCACGTCGGCGCCTACCACGACGCGCTCGAGCCGGGGCTCCGCGAGCGCGGCTTCACGAGCCTCCGGGCGATCGATCCGGCCCGTCGCTCCGGCATCCTCGGCGTCCTCCCGCCGGACGGCGTGGGCGTGGTCGCGCTGCAGCGCGCGCTCGGCGCGCGGGGCATCTCCTGCTCCATCCCCGACGGCGTGCTCCGGCTCTCGCCGCACTGGCCCAACGCCCTCGACGAGGTGGAGCAGGTGCTCGCCACCCTCGATCTCGCCCTGGCCGATGCGCGCGGGTGACCCGAGGTGGGCGGCGCTCGCCGCGGCGGTGCTCGCCGGCTGCGAGGATCCGCCTCGCGCTCCGCACCCCGCGGCCTCGGCCTCGAGCGCTCCGGCGGGCGCGCCGTCTTCGAGCGTCGCCGCCCCGCCCGCCGCCTCGCCTCCGGCGAGCGCGTCCGGCGCGATCACGCCCGCGCAGCCGCTCGGCCGCCTCGAGGTGCTGAAGCTCGTGGTCACCTCGAACGTGCGCGACAAAGATCCCGTCGACCGCGTCGTCACGGCGGGCGCGGGCGAGCGCGTCTTCGCCCACGTCACCCTGCGCAACCGCACCGGCGCCGATCGCCGCGTCCGGCTGACGTGCCAGGTGAACGAGAAGACGCGCAGCGACGTGGAGCTCGACGTGGAGAGCTCGTGGTCGTACCGCACCTGGGCTTACTGCACGCTCAAGGCGACCGAGAAGACGGGGCAGCTCGTCTTCCAGATCACCGGCGAGGACGGGCTCCCGCTCGCCGACGCGCGCGTGCCCATCGGCGCGAAGATGGTCACGCGCGCGAAGAAGGGCCGCTGAGCGCGTGCCGACGCTCGACGCGGCCGGAGGCGGCGAGCCCGGGTTGCCGGCCCCGCGCCCCCGTGGGAGGCACGGCGCGTGAAGGCGCGGCATGGCCTCGTGGCCGGCAAGCTCTACCCGCCCCACCTCGGCCACCACCTCCTGGTCCGCGCGGCCGCGGCGGCGAGCGAGCGCGTGACGGTCGTCGTCGTCGCGGCCAGCGTCGAGAGCATCCCCCTCGATCGCCGCCTCGCCTGGATGCGCGAGGCGCACGCCGGCGAGCCCAACGTCACGGTGATCGGCACCATCGAGAACCACGCCGTCGCCGGCGCGGGCTCCGCGGTCGAAGCGGCGCACGTGGAGCTCGTCCGCGCCGTGGCGGCCCACGTCACGGCCGCGCCCGTCGATGCCGTCTTCGCGGGGGCGCCGCGCGGACGGGGCGAGCTCCTCGCGCGCGGCCTCGGCGCTCGCCACGTGGTCGTCGATCGCACCGCGGCGCCCATCTCGAGCGCGCTCTGCCGCGCCGATCCGATCGCCGCCTGGGACGTGCTCGCCCCCGCGGTCCGCGCCTTCCTCGCCCGCCGCGTGGTGGTGATCGGCGCCGAGTCGACCGGCAAGACGACGCTCGCGGCGGAGCTCGCGGACGCCCTCCGCGCCCGCGGGGGCGCGTTCGGGCTCACCCGCTGGGTCCCCGAGCACGGGCGCGAGCGCACGCTCGAGAAGGTCTACGTCGCGTCGGCGCGCGCCGCCCTCGCGGGCACGCCGCCGCCGCCGGTGCACGCGCTGCCCTGGAACGAAGAGGACTTCGTCGCGGTGGCGCGGCGGCAGCGCGCGCTCGAGGAGGCCGAGGCGCGCGCGGGCGGGCCGGTGCTCGTCTGCGACACGGACGCGTTCGCGACCGGCACCTGGCGCGAGCGCTACCTCGGCGCGCGCTCGCCCGCGGTCGACGGCCTCGCCGATCCGCCGCCCGGGCGGCTGTACCTGCTCACCCACCACGACGACGTCCCCTTCGAGGACGACGGCCTCCGCGACGGCGCCGAGGTGCGCGCCTGGATGACGGCCCGCTTCGCCGAGCGCCTCGCCGCGTCGGGGCGCGAGGTCGTCGCGCTGCGCGGCGCGCGGGAGGAGCGGCGCGCGCAGGCGCTCGCGGCGATCGATGCGATGCTGGCGCGAGGGTTCGGGCTGCGGGCGCCGCTCTGATCGGAAGCGGCGGCTCTGCTATGACTGCGGGCCGATGAGCGCCGTCGTCCTCCCTCCCGAGCCCGAGGTCCCCGAGGATCAGCGCGCGCGCGGCCCCGTGGGCGTGCGCTACGAGGACGTGAGCCAGGACGGGCGGCTCACGCTGGCCGCGCTGCCCCACGCGCTCGGCGACGTCCTCTGGCATCAGAAGCTGGCCGACCACCCGATGAGCCGCGCGGTGCGGACCGCGGCGGTGGTGCCGGTGCTCACGCGCCTCGTCGTCGAGGGCGGCGACGGGCCCGTGTCGGTGCGGCGCTCGCTCGACGGCGAGGGCTCGTTCCAGCTCGCGCACACCCGCGGGCCCGACGGCGCCGTGGACCGCCTCTTCCTCAACATGTGGGTCTCGGTCAGCGGCCCGCGCTCGCGCATGCACGGCCCTCCCCCGCCGGACGCGGGCACGACCATCCGCCTCGGGCGACTCTTCGCCGAGCACGTCTTCACCCGGCCCTTCGCGTCCGGCGCCGATCGCAAGGTGCTGAGCCTCCCGTTCAGGCCCGACGGTGGAGCGGGCGCGGGCTGGGTGCCCGACGCCGCGTACGCCTTCACGTTGCACGAGCGCATCCTCGAGCTGCCGGACGCCGCCGCACCGCTGGAGCCCGACCTCGCACCCGACCCCGCGGTCGTCGCGCTCGGGCTCGGCCACACCGACTCGAACCAGCACGTGAACTCGCTCGTGTACCCGCGCTTGTTCGAGGAGGCCGTGCTCCGCAGGCTCGCCGCGCTCGGCGAGCCGACGGCGCTCCTCGGCCGCTCGCTCGACATCGGCTACCGCAAGCCCTCCTTCGCGGGCGACAGGCTCCGCATCGCCCTGCGTACGTTCGCGCTCGGCGACCGGCGCGGCGCCGTCGGCGTCTTCTACCCCGAGGGCGGCGATCCCTCGCGGCCGAGCTGCCGCGTGCGCCTGGTGCTCGGGCCCTGATTCGGCTCGCCGGGGTCTGCCCGTCAGCCGCGCCCCGAGCCGCGCTCGGGCTCGGAGCTCCGCACCACGGGCGCGTAGAACGAGACACCGCGCACGTTCTCGTCGATGCGGAGCGGATAGGTGAGCGGCGGCACGACGCGCTGCTCGCAATCCATCTGATCGCAGGTACGGCAGGTCACGCCCACGGGGACGACCGCCTCGCGGTGCTCGAGGTCGACGCCGTCGGCGTAGACGAGCTCCTTGGCGTGGCTGACCTCGCAGCCCATCCCGATGGCGTGCACGGTGTGCGGCACGTGGTAGCCGCCGCGGTCGCTGCGCACGGTGCGCGCGATGCAGAAGTAGGTCGTGCCGTCGGGCATCCGCGAGAGCTGGACGCGGATCATGCCCGGCGTGAGGAAGGCGGAGTGGACGCTCCAGCGCGGGCAGGCGCCGCTGAACCGCGCGAAGCGGATCCCGTCGCCGCTGAAGCGCTTGGAGATGTTGCCGGCGATGTCGATGCGGAGGAAGTGGAGCGGCACCCCCTCCTGCCCCGGGCGGCGCATGGTGGTGAGGCGGTGACACACCTGCTCGAAGCTCGCCTGGAAGCGGTGCGCGAGCAGCTCGACGTCGTAGCGCTCGGCCCGCGCCGCATCGAGGAAGGGCTGGTAGGGCATCAGCACCGCCGAGGCGAAGTAGTTGGCGAGGGCGACGCGCGCGAGCGCCATCGAGTCGGGCGTGGTGAGGCTGGGATCGTGCGCCATCCGATCGAGGACGGCCGACTGCGTGATCAGGCCGACCTGGTGCGCGAGCTGGAAGCGACGGCTCCGCGGCGGCAGCACCTCGGAGAGCGAGAGGACGCGGCTCGAGGGATCGTAGCGCCGCATCGCCTTGCGCTCGTCGCCGACCTTGACGACGCGGACCTGGATCTTGTGACGGACCTCGAGGTAGCGCACGAGCGCGCCGTAGACGTCGGCGTCGACGTCGGCGTCGCGCCGGAGCGCCTCGGCGCCCTCCTCGAGCTCGTGGAAGTAGTTCATGTGCCGCTGGATGAAGTCGCTCACCTCCTCGGGCGGCAGCCGCGAGAGGTCGACGCCGCCGGCGTGATCGGCGCCCGAGATGCGCTCGGCCAGGGACTGCGCCGTCTCGCGCGCGGCCTGGTAGGCGCGGTAGAGCGTGAGCACGGCGCGCGTGAGGTTGGGAGAGCCGACGGCGAGCTCGCGGAGATCGGTGTTGGTGAGCGCGAAGCCGTCGAACATCGGATCGCCGAAGGCTTCGAGCAGCTCGTGCTGGAGGCGGGCGTCGTCGCCGCCGGCGAACACCCGGATGTCGAGCTGGAAGATCTGCGCGAGCTTGAGGAGCATCTGCGCGGTCAACGGCCGCCGGTTGTTCTCGATGAGGTTGAGGTAGCTCGGCGAGATCCCGAGGCGCTGGGCGAGATCGACCTGGGTCAGGTCCTCCCGGCGGCGGAGCCCCCTGATTTTCGCGCCCAGCAAAGGTGCATCGCTCATCAGGAAGCCTCCTCCGGAGCGCCCCGACTGGGCACGCCGGGGCCAGATTGACACGATTGACACGTTGACCGCAAGTCATTGACTGCGCATTACATGCTCAACAGCTCGTTATTGCGAAAGAACCTTGCGCATGGCTCGGATGCTGTAAAAGCTACTCTGGTAACGACGCAGGGCGTCGAGAGACATGAGCGAGCTGAACTTCCCCGCCCTGCGCACCGCCGAGCACCGCGCCGTTCTCTCTCCGGAGGCCGCCGCCTTCGTCGCCGATCTCGAGCGCGCCTTCGGCGAGCGCCGCCGCGAGCTGCTCGCGCGCCGCGCGGCGCGCCAGGCCCGGCTCGACGCCGGCGAGCGCTTCGACTTCCTGCCCGAGACGGCGGCCGTGCGCTCCGCCGACTGGACGGTGGCGCCGCTGCCGGCCGATCTGCTCGACCGGCGCGTCGAGATCACCGGGCCCGTCGACCGGAAGATGATCATCAACGCGCTCAACTCGGGCGCCAACGTCTTCATGGCCGACTTCGAGGACTCGAGCACGCCGACGTGGTCGAACCTCCTCGACGGCCAGAACAACCTCAGGGACGCGATCGCGCGCCGCATCGCCTACGTCGACGCCGCGACCGGCAAGGAGTACGCGCTCGCCGATCGCACCGCGACGCTGATGGTCCGGCCGCGCGGGTGGCACCTCGAGGAGCGCCACGCGACGCTCGACGGCCGCCCCGTCTCGGGCTCGCTCTTCGACTTCGGTCTCTTCTTCTTCCACAACGCGCGCGCGCTCATCGAGCGCGGCACGGGGCCCTACTTCTACCTGCCGAAGATGGAGAGCCACCTCGAGGCGCGGCTCTGGAACGACGTCTTCGTGCGCGCCCAGGAGCGGCTCGGCGTCCCGCGCGGGACGATCCGCGCCACCGTCCTCGTCGAGACGCTGCCGGCGGCGTTCGAGATGGACGAGATCCTCTACGAGCTCCGCGAGCACTCGGCGGGCCTGAACTGCGGGCGCTGGGACTACATCTTCAGCTTCATCAAGAAGCTCCGGAGCGATCCGGCGGCCGTCCTGCCCGATCGCGGCCAGGTGACGATGACGCAGCCTTTTTTGCGCGCGTACACCCAGCTCCTCGTCAAGACCTGCCACCGGCGGCGCGCGCCGGCGATGGGCGGCATGGCCGCGCAGATCCCGATCAAGGCCGACCCGGCGGCGAACGAGGCCGCGCTCGAGAAGGTGCGCGCCGACAAGCTCCGCGAGGTCACGGACGGCCACGACGGGACCTGGGTCGCGCACCCGGGCCTCGTCCCCGTGGCGCGCGCGATCTTCGACGCGCACATGCGCGGGCCGAACCAGCTCGAGAAGCTCCGCCTCGACGTGGCCGTCTCCGCGAGCGATCTGCTGCGCGTCCCCGAGGGCACCCGCACCTGGCAGGGGCTGCTGCACGACATCGACGTCGGCGTCGGTTACCTCGAGGCCTGGCTGCGCGGCACGGGCTGCGTGCCGCTCCACCACCTGATGGAGGACGCCGCGACCGCCGAGATCTCGCGGAGCCAGGTGTGGCAGTGGATCCACCACGGCGCGCGGCTCGACGACGGCCGCGCCGTGACCCCCGAGCTCTTCGGGGAGGCGCTCGCCGAGGTGATGGCGCGCCTCCCCGCGACCCAGGGCCGCTTCCCCGAGGCAAAGGCGCTGTTCGAGCGGCTCTGCACCGCCGAGCGCTTCGACGAGTTCCTCACGCTGCCCGCCTACGAACTGTTGCTGACGCTCGAGCCCCGAGCGGAGGCCGCGAGCTGACGCGCGCGTCCCGTCCCCCCACCCCACTGTTGACCGCCAAGCGAGGTACACCATGTCCGCTGCGTACGAGATGTACAACGGCTCCGACGGCCACCCCGTGAGCGACGTTCCCCCGGTCCACGACGAGCGCCGCTGGCAAGGCGTCGTTCGCCCGTACTCGGCGGAGGACGTCGCCCGCCTCCGGGGCTCGGTGAAGGTCGAGCACACGCTCGCGACCCTCGGGGCCAAGCGGCTCTGGCAGCTCCTCCACACCGAAGACTACGTGCACGCGCTCGGCGCCCTGACGGGCAACCAGGCGATGCAGATGGTCCGCGCCGGGCTCCAGGCCATCTACCTGTCGGGCTGGCAGGTCGCCGCGGACAACAACGAGGCCGGCGCGATGTACCCCGACCAGAGCCTCTATCCGGCGAACAGCGTCCCCGGCGTCGTGCGCCGGATCAACCAGGCGCTGCTCCGCGCCGACCAGATCGAGCACGCCGAAGGGAAGGGCTCGCGCCACTGGCTCGCGCCCATCGTCGCCGACGCCGAGGCCGGCTTCGGCGGGCCGCTCAACGCCTTCGAGCTGATGAAGGGGATGATCGAGGCGGGCGCCGCCGGCGTGCACTTCGAGGACCAGCTCGCCGCCGAGAAGAAGTGCGGCCACATGGGCGGCAAGGTGCTCGTCCCGACGAGCCAGTTCATCCGCACGCTGGTCGCGGCGCGCCTCGCGGCCGACGTCAGCGGCGTGCCCACCGTGCTCGTCGCCCGGACCGACGCCGACAGCGCCAAGCTGCTCACCTCCGACATCGATCCCCGCGACCAGCCGTTCCTCACCGGGCAGCGCACCAGCGAGGGCTTCTTCCACATGAAGAGCGGCGTCGAGACGGCGATCGCCCGCGGCCTCGCCTACGCGCCCTACGCGGATCTCGTCTGGTGCGAGACGTCGACGCCGGACCTCGATCAGGCCAAGAAGTTCGCCGAAGGGATCCACAAGAAGTTCCCCGGCAAGCTGCTCGCGTACAACTGCTCGCCGTCGTTCAACTGGAAGAAGCACCTCGACGACGCGACCATCGCGCGCTTCCAACGCGAGCTCGGCGCCATGGGGTACAAGTTCCAGTTCGTGACGCTCGCCGGGTTCCACTCGCTCAACTACGGGATGTACGAGCTCGCCCGCGACTACTCGGTCCGCGGCATGGCCGCCTACTCCGAGCTGCAGCAGCGCGAGTTCTCCGCCGAGTCGCACGGCTACAGCGCGACCCGCCACCAGCGCGAGGTCGGCACCGGGTACTTCGATCAGGTGGCGCAGGTGATCTCGAGCGGAACGGCGTCGACGCTCGCGCTCGGAGAGTCGACCGAGACGCAGCAGTTCTGAGAGGCGCGAGGGCGCCACGCCGATTTCGAGATCACAGGGAGGCGGGGAGGCGGAAAGCTTCTCTTTCGGTCGATTCAGGCCGACGTTCGGCTGAAGAGGTGGCGGACTTCGTCCGACCAAGGCGTCTCGAGGCGCGAGGTCCGACGCCTCTTCAGGTCCGGGGCGCGGGGGCAGAGCCCCGCTCGCGACCGAGCGTGCGCGCCGGTCGGCCTGGCAGATGCTCCCGACGCACCGTCTCGCGGTTCGGCGGAGCGGGATCGGAAGCGCCTCGAACTCCGCAGCTCCTCAGCCGGATGCTGCGGCGACGACGATCAAGACGAGGTAGAGCCCGAAGAGCAGCGCGGCTCCGACGTATCCGATGATGCACAGCGTCTTGGCCGTGGCGATCTTGCTCTGCGCCGTCGCGTAATCGCCGGCAGCGAGGGCCTCCTTGGCGCCGTTCGCGTAGACGATGTTGATGATGCCGAAGAGGCCGCATCCGCAGAAGAGCGAGACGATCGAGAGGATGAACCAGAGGTCGATCTGCTTCTTCAGCTGCTCCGGAGGAGCGCCGCCCGGAGGGCCGCCCATGCCGAAGCCGGGAGGACCGCCGAAGCCGCCGGGCGCTCCGCCGGGAGGACCGCCGTAGCCGGGAGGGCCGCCGTAGCCACCGCCGGGAGGACCGCCGTAGCCGCCCGGCGGGCCGCCGCCGGGGGGGCCGCCGAAGCCGCCCGGAGGACCGTAACCTCCCGGCGGGGCACCGCCAGGAGGAGGCCCGTACCCACCGCCACCGGGATAGCTCGGGTTCATCGGATCAAATCCTTTGCGAGGGTGCCTGCATCAAGGCCCATGCTTCCGGCTCATATCAGATCACGTCGCGCGAGGGGCGACGTACGCGAGCGCCGAGTGATCCCTCGTCCCAGCCCCAGACGCGACGAGCCCCGCCGGCATGGCCAGCGGGGCTCGTGCGCGTCGCGTGCGTGACTCGGTCAGCCCGGCGAGCTGCCGATGTCGTTGAGGTCCGCCGCGAGCGCGTACAGGAACAGGAAGAAGTAGACGACGATGCCGCGGGTCGGGTTCGCGCAGCGCGCCATCTGCTTGGCCTTCGTCACCTGCTGCGGGACGAGCACGAGCATCAGGTAGATGTTCAAGCAGGGGATGAAGAGGAACCACCAGTTGAAGCTCGAGTCCTGCGTGTAGGCCTTGAGCTCCAGGAGCATCCCGATCGCGAACACGAAGAACATCACCGTGCCGGCGAGGCTCACCAGGCTGCCGACGAGCGCCAGCGAGGGATCGATGCCGGCCAACACCGGAGCGAGGATGTTGCCGAGGATGTTCAGGCCGAGCGGGATCAGGAACGTCATCAGCGGGTTTCGCGTCTTCGGTTTGGCCCCGGCGGGGATCCCCCCGGCCATGCCCTGCATCGCACCGCCGAAGCCCTGCTGCATCGCGCCGCCCATCTGGCCCATCGCCGCGCCGAACTGCTGGCCCGGCTGACCGTAGCCCTGCTGAGGCGCGCCGTAGCCGCCTCCGGGAGGCGCTCCGGGCGGCTGCCCGTAGCCTTGCTGCTGCGGCGGCTGACCGTAGCCAGGCTGCTGCGGCGGCTGCTGACCGTAGCCAGGCTGCTGCTGCGGCGGCTGACCGTAGCCAGGCTGCTGCGGCGGCTGCCCGTAGCCCTGCTGCTGCTGCGGCGGTTGCCCGTAGCCAGGCTGCTGCTGCTGGGGAGGCTGGCCGTAGCCAGGCTGCTGCTGCTGAGGAGGCTGGCCGTAGCCGGGCTGCTGCTGCGGCGGCTGCCCGTAGCCGCCTTGGCCACCCTGGGGCGGCCCACCGTAACCGGGCGGTCCACCGCCGGGAGGACCACCATATCCGCCGCCGCCGGGAGGACCGCCGTAGCCACCGCCACCTGGATTCATCGCGCCACCTCTCCTGTTTGCATCGGGATCCACGGGCTCGATCGCTCGAGAAGGAGCTCGCGTCCCGCGACCGTGGGGGCCGCGCCCCCGGACAACGACGGACGCATAGCACCATGAGCGTCCGGGATGAGCAAGCGCTCTGCACCGGTGGCCCGCGCGGCCCCACGTCAGGTGAACGGGTGCACCGCCGTCGTCACGCCGGCGCGCGCCCCGGCCGCCGCGAGATCGCGGCCCACGTCGGTGCGCGCGGCGCTCACCACCACGCGGATGCCCGCGCTCGCGAGGTGAGCCAGCACCCCGAAAAGCTCGTCGCGACGGGCGTCGTCGAGGGCCAGATCGGGCTCCTCGAAGAGGAGGAGGTCGCCCGGCGCGGCGAGGTGGCGCAGGTAGAGGTCGAGCGGGGCGAGCGCGGCGACCTGAGGTGGAGCCTCGTGGAGCGGCAGCTGCACGCCGTCGGCCGGGCTCCAGGTGATCGGCGGTCCCTCGGGCGCGCGGCGGAAGCCGACGTGACCGCCGACGGTGCCGCGCGCGAGCGCGTGGGTGAGCTCGGCCGGGAGCACACCGCGGTCGTCGCTCCCCACGGCCTCGGCGCCGCGGAGCAGCGAGGCGAAGGCGAGCTCCTCGGGCGCGAGCAGGCTCGCCGCACCGACGAGGCGCTTGTAGAGGGACGCGAGCGCGCGGCGGTCCTGCGGCAGCACCGCGACCGTCCCGGCGATCCAGCGCACGAGCTCCTCGAGCACCCGCGTGAGCGCCGGAGCCCATGCGGGCGCCTCCACGCGCGCGCCGGACCCGGGCACGCTGCCGAGCATGAGACGGCCGGAGAGCCGACCGCGCCCGCGGTTCTCCGAGAGCTCGGCGAAGATCGTCCGCGTCGCGGGGCGGAGCCGAAGCGAAGCGCGGTGGACGCATCCGTCGGCGAGCTCGGCCGCGTCGAGTGAGAGCCTCGCGTCGCCGTCGTCGAGGACGGCCTCGCCCTCGAGGCCAAGCGCGAGCTCGCTGCGCTCGAAAGAGAACGCGAGCTCCCCCGTTGCGTCGAGCTCCGATCCCACGGGCCAGCGCGCGAGCGCGTCGGTCATGGTCGCCACGGCCCGCGCGAGGCGCGCGTCGAGCGCGGGGTGCGTGAGCCGCGCCGGGCCCGCGCTGGAGCGGATTTCGGCGGAGGGCGCGCCCTCGCCCGCGCGCTCCGGCGCCCCGATCTCGTCGGGCACGCCGTCGAGCGCGCCGGCGAGATCCCACGAGAGCCGCCGCGCCAGCCGCCAAAGAGAGGAGATCGCGCGACGACGCCCGTCGCCGGCTCCGCCGACCAGCGCGGTCAGGCCTTCGATCGCGAGGTCGACACGAGGCGAGCGGAGGGTGAGGTGCATCACGGTGAGGTCGGCCTTGCCGCGGCCATCGCAGGTCGCCCTGCGAGGATACCCGCCGAGCGCCCTGCCGCGCCGGGGCGCGCGCGTCGGCCGGATCGCTGGCCGCAAAGTCGACACGCGCGCCTCGGACGCTACGATCGGCGCCATGCGAAAGGGCAAGTGGCGGCGGCGCGCGGTCTTGCTCGGGATCGTGCCCGCGCTCGTGCTCGGGCTGTGGATCGCCATCCACCGCGTGCCCTGGCTCGGGCCGCTGCTCGCCGACGCCGGGCGGGCGGTGCTCGGCCCGACGGCGATCGCGCGCCTCGAGGACTTCGCGTACGGCGTCCAGGATCGCGTGAACGTGGTCACCCACGAGGGCGATCGTCCCGAGGCGTACTGGGAGGTGCCCGCACCCTCGAGCGACCGCGAAGGCGGATCGCGCCCGGGCTCGAGCGGCGCCGACCGGCCGGCGGCGGCGCGACCGAGCGGCGGCCCTCCCCCGTTCCGCCCCGCCGACGTGCCGCCCATGCACGCCTCGTGGTCCGCGCCGGGCGACGGCACCTGGGTGCCCATCGAGGATCCGCGGCGGCCGGACGATCCTCCGGCGATGTACAAGACGCTGCTCCACCCCGACAAGAACCGGTCCTGGACGGCGGTCTCGCTGGTCGCGATCGATCTCCGGCAGACCGAGCTGCACCTCGTCGCCGGCCGCCACGAGCCCGAGAGCGAGGAGAAGGCCGCCGCGGGCTACGAGCGCAAGGCGATCGTCCCGGCCGAGGACCGCGACGTGCTGCTCGCGGCGTTCAACGGCGGCTTCAAGTCGACGCACGGCCACCACGGGATGAAGGTCGACGGCGTCACCCTGATCCGGCCTCGCAAGGACTCGTGCACCCTCGCGCGCTACCAGGACGGCACCTACGCCGTGCGCACCTGGAGCGCGATCGCCGAGGGCGAGGACAAGATGCTCTGGTGGCGGCAGACGCCCGGCTGCATGCGGGAGCAAGGGCAGATGCACCCGGGCCTCGTCGCCGAGGGCAACCGCTACTGGGGATCGACGCTCGAGGGCGAGACGGTGATCCGCCGCTCGGCGGTGGGCCTCTCCGCGGACGGCAACGTGCTCTTCGTCGGCATCGGCGACTCGACCACGGCCGGATCGATCGCGCGCGCGATGGCGCACGCGGGCGCCGACGGGGTGGCGCAGCTCGACGTGAACTGGTCCTACCCCAAGTTCATCGTGTACCGCCCGCGCGATCCCGGCTCGAGCGAGCTCGTCGCGACGCCGCTCTGCAAGGGCTTCGAGATGGCGGACGACGAGTACCTCGGACAGCGCGCGCAGCGCGACTTCTTCTACGTCACGCGCAAGCGCGCCCCCACGCCCCACATCGACTGACCGCGACCCCGAGGCCACGATGACCGAGCTCACCCACGAACACGAGATCGCCGCGGTGCTGCGCGGCGCCCGCACCATCGCCGTCCTCGGCGCGCACGAGGATCCGGTGAAGGCCGCCTGCTACGTCCCCGAGTACCTCCACGCGCAGGGGTACCGGATCCTGCCGGTGAACCCGGCGCTCGCCGGGCGCGAGCTCTGGGGCGAGCGGGTGCGCGCGCGCCTCGCCGATATCGCCGAGGCCGTCGACGTGGTCGACGTGTTCCGCCGCCCCGAGGCCCTGCCCGGACACCTCGACGACCTCCTCGCCATGTCGCCGCGACCGCGCGTCGTCTGGCTGCAGCTCGGCATCCGCAACGACGCGTTCGCTGCGGCCCTGGTCGCCGCCGGCATCGACGTCGTCCAGGATCGCTGCACGCTCGCCGATCACCGCCGCCTCGGGATCGGCTCGGTCGTCTGAAGAGCTGTCGGACGTTCGAGGCGCGAGGTCCGACGCCTCTTCAGCTCCCGGGGGTGGGGGGGGGGGGCCCCCCCCCCCGCCCCCCCCACCCCCCCCCCCCCCCCCCCCCGGCGCCCCGCCCCCCCCCCGCGCGCGCGCGGGGGGCGCCCCCCCCCCCCCCCCCCCCCTCTCGACCGAGCTACCTCGCGCACCGGAAGCCGAGGACGACGCTCCGCGCCGCGGCGGGTGTCGCCTTGCGCGCGGTGGCGCGCACGAGCCGAGGATCCCCGTCGAGCCAGCCGCCGCCCCGCTCCACGCGCGCCCCCTCGGCGCAGGGCTCGCCCTCGGCGCACGGCGACGCCGTCCACTCCCAGACGTTGCCCGCCATGTCGTAGAGGCCGAACGGGCTCCGGCCGGCGGGGAAGCTCCTCACCGGCGCCGTCGTCTCGTAGCCGTCGCTGCCGGGGAACATCGGCTGGACCTCGAGGCCGCGCTCGCGCATCCCGCGCGCGCAGGCGGCGTCGCAGGCGTCGAGCAGCTCGGGGTCGGGCGGATCGGCGCCCCAGGGGAAGGGTCGACCGTCGGTGCCGCGCGCGGCGTACTCCCACTCGTCCTCGGTCGGCAGCCGCTTGCCGGCGAACGCGCAGAACGCCTCCGCCTGAGGGTGATCGACGCAGTTGACGGGGTGGTCGGGGCGATCGCCGCGGTTGCCGATGCAGAACTGGCTCATGAGCTGCCGCGAGGTCTCGTCGATTCCGGGCCAGTCGACGAGCGGGAACGCCGGCGAGCAGGCGCCGGAGTCGACGCAGCGCTGGTACGCCGCGACCGTGACCTCGTTGCGGTCGATCTCGAAGGTCGCGATCCTCACCTCGCGGCCGGCGTCGCCGCCCAGCGCGCGCGCGTCGAAGGTGCCGCCGGGGATGCGCGCCATCTCGCTCTCACGCTCGGTCGGCGCAGACGCCGGCGCGGCGAGCGGGACCTCCACCGTCGGGACCACGGCGGGCGACGCGCCGCACGCGGGCGTCGCGGCGAGCGCGGCCGCCAGCGCCAGCGCGCGCGCCACGGCGCCGCCCGACGCATGCGCCGCACGCGGGAGCTTCGGGCGAGGAGCCCCAGGCGCCGGTCGTCGTTGCTCGCGCTCACCCACGTGAAGCCCGCCGCAGGATACCGCCGGAACGTCCGCGCCTCGCAGGCGCCGATCGCGCCCCGTGGCCCACCTCGGCCGGCTCGCTCGAGCCGGGAAGGCGCCGCCTCCGGTGTCCGCGCCGTGGACACCCTGTCCACGGCGCGACGCGCGCCCGCCTTCGGATCTGCGGAATCGGCGCCGAATCCGGGGGATCGGCCGTGGCATCGCGCTTGCCCCGATCGGCGCTCGGAAGGGGTTCATCGATGATGCGAACCGCCGACATCTACCGCGATCACCACCAGGGCCTCGCGATCCGCTTCGAGGCGCTGACGCAGCGCCTCGCGCGCCAGCTCGACGAGATCACCACCGACGTGGAGCTCGTGCACCGCCGTCGCCTGGCCCGCGCGGCCGCGGGCGCGACCGGCGTCGCCGCCTTCGTGGCGCTCGTCTCGCTGGAGCTCGTCACCTTCATCGACCGCCACGACGCCGTCGAGGGTGGGCTCGCCACCTCGATCCTGGTCCTCGGCTGGGCCGCCGCGGCCGCCGTCTACCTCGTCGTGCGGCTGGCGGCGCACGCGCGGCTGCGCGCCGTCATCGCCCGCGCCCTCCGCCCCAGCGGCGACATGGAGCGCGACCTCGAGCGCCTCGAGCGCCTCGCCCCCGACGCGCCCGCGCGCATCGCCGCCGATCGCCTCGAGCGGGCGAGCGTGGCGCTGCCGCTGATGGGACTCGCGCTCCTCGCGCCGCTGACGATCCACTGGCTCGTGTACGTCGTCGCCAACCTCGGCGACCTGTCGCACACCCACCACTTCGACGAGTGGATCGCGATGAGCCTCGTCATCGTCGGCCACGCGCACCTCGTGCTCGCGTTCCTGGCTTACCGCTTCGCGACCAAGCTGCGACGGAGCGCGGCCGCGGATCCGGCCGCGGCGCCGGGCAAGCACGGCTGGATCGCGCTCGCGTTCACGACGCTCGCCGGCGCCGTCCCGGGGATCGTCCTCTTCGCCATCCCGCCGGTGCTCGTCGCGGTGACCGGGCTCGTCTTCGTGCCGCTCGGCTTCTACGCCGTCGGCCGGCGCGCCCTCGCGGAGCGCGGCCCGCTCGGCATCGCCCCGAGCCGCGCCGGGCTGTAGCGACCGCGGACGCGGCTCGCGCCCGAGCTCGAGCGCCGAGCCTCGCCAACACCTCCGCGCACACGTTCGAGTTGGGATTATTCGCAGCTGGCGCAGGAGCCGCGCACGCGGTCCGAAGCTCGCCCCACGCGGGCGCGGGCGTCGCTGCAGCGCGTGTCGCCCTCGCCCGCGAGCTCGCAGAGATGATCGGCGGCGCGCCGCATCGAGGCGAGCGCGCGGCACGCGATCGAGCAGCCGTCGCCTCCGGCGAGCGGCCTCTCCTCGCCCTCCTTCTTCAGCCCGCCAGGGCCGGTCGCGTCGCCGGAGCCGCCGAGCAGGCGGTCGAGCTCGCGCTCGGCGGCGTC
This sequence comes from uncultured Polyangiaceae bacterium, assembly GCA_964372055.1. Lineage (GTDB taxonomy): Bacteria > Myxococcota_A > Polyangia > Polyangiales > Polyangiaceae > CAYJPW01. Next base: position 2,866 of record CAYJPW010000187.1, on the reverse strand, counting down.
GAGCTCGCCCACGGCCTCGTCGGCCGTTCCAGCGCGCAACGACGAGGGCGCGGCGCTCTCGGACGCCGGCTCGGCCGCCGGCGGCGCAGCGCTCGGCATCGCGCCACCGCAGGCCGGGAGCACCGAGAGGAGCAGGAACGAGAGCTTGGGCCTCATGAACGACAACGGTACCAGGCCGGCGGCCGGGATCAGGGAGCCACGCACGTCGGGCAGCTCGCCGCGACGCGCTCGCGGGCGCGTTCGACCCGGCCGCGCGCGCCGGTGCAGCGCTCGTCGGCGTCGCCGGCGAGCCCGCAGAGGTGATCGGTGGCGCGCTCCATCGACGCGAGGGCCCGGCACGCGAGCGCGCAACCGTCGGTGGCGAGCTCGCTCGCGTCGGCGGCTCCCTTCGGCGCCGTCGGCTGATCGGGCTTCTCCCTCCGGCCGCCGCCGCCGCCGAGGGCCTGCTCGAGGTCGCGCTCGGCGCGATCCAGGTCGTCGCTCGCGGCGTCGGGCGACATCGAGGACACACCCGGGGCGGCCGGCGCCTGAGGAGCAGCCGGCGGCGCGCCGCCGCAGCCGGCGAGCGCGATGGCGAGCGCCGGCGCGAGCAGAGATCCGTGGAGTCGGTTCATCGGCCGCCAGGGTACCAACGGCGGCGGCCGGACGCTCCTTTCAGCCGGGAGTCGCGAAAGACCTCACCCCCCAGCCCCCTGACGGGAGAGGGGGTGCACCTCGTCGCCAGCGCGATTCCCCCCTCTTGACTACGACAGGGGTCAGGGGGTGAGGTTCGAGAGACACCAGGAGGACCCTCTCTAGTTTAGAAGCACGCCCCCGACGAGGCGCCGTCGCAGTCGTCGTAACAGGCGGTGCAGAGGATGCAGGTGACCCAGGTGAGGTAGAGCTGCTCGCCCTGCGGGTACGACGTCTCGCAGCCCTGGAAGCACGCGTCGTCCTGGCAGCTCGAGAGGCACGAGCCGAACGCGACGCAGTCCTGGCTGCTGTCGCACGCGTTCATCTCGGCCTGGCAGTAGCTCGCGATGGCGCAGTTGCCGCACGCGTCGCAGGTCCCCGAGTCGTCGCAGCTCGAGCTGCCGCCGCCGCTCGTCGTGCCGCTGCTGGTCGTGCCGCTGCTGGTCGTGCCGCCGGTCGTCGTGCTCGACGAGCTCGACGTCGTCGCGGAGCCACCCGTCGTCGCGCCGCCGCTCGCGCTCGAGGAGGACGCGGGCGTGCCCGCAGGATCTTCGTCGTCGGTCTCGCCCTCCAGCGCGAGGTCCGTCTCGTCCGAGAGGTCGCGCGCCAAGCCGTGCGCGCACCCGAGCGGAGCGATCGAGAGGAGGAGCAGGCCCACGAAGGCGTGCTCGAGGAGAGGTCGCACGGGCGCGCTGGCCCGCTCCGACGTGGTCGGCGGCTGGAATCGCATGATCTCGCTCCCCTGCCCTGGCTCGCGCGCGCAGAGGCTGCCGCCCGCGCCGGGCACCAAGATCGCCTCGGGCGCCCGCGCGGCGCGTGGAGCGCCGAGCTCGCGGGATCCGGACGACGTGATTGGGCGGATGAGTTGCGGGCCGGCGCCCTTGCGTTCACTCTCGGTGCCGCTCTTCCTTTGTCGTTCTTGTGGGCACCCCGTAAGGCAGGTAGGAGCGGGGGGATGAAAGCCATCTGGATCACGCGGCCCGGGGGCCCCGAGGTGCTCGAGGTGCGCGAGGCGGCCGACCCTGAGCCGCGCGCCGGCGAGGTGCGCGTGCGCGTGCGCGCCGCCGGCCTGAACTTCGCCGAGGTGATGGCGCGGCAGGGCATGTACCCGGACGCGCCCAAGATGCCGTGCGTCGTCGGCTACGAGGCGGCGGGCGTGGTCGACGCGCTGGGCCCCGGCGTCCTCGCGCCTGCGGTCGGCAAGCGCGTGGTCGCGCTCTCGCGCTTCGGCGCGCACGCCGACACGCTCTGCGTCCCGGTGGCGCAGGCGCTGGAGATGCCGGACGAGATGACGTTCGAGGAGGGCGCCGCGCTGCCGGTCAACTACCTGACCGCCTACCACATGCTCTTCCGCGTCGCCTCGGTGCGCCCGCGCGAGACCGTCCTCGTCCACATGGCCGCCGGCGGCGTGGGGCTCGCGGTGCTGCAGCTCGCCCGCACCATCGAGGGCGTGGTGACGTTCGGCACCGCGTCGGCGCAGAAGCACGGCGTGCTCCGCGACGAGGGCTGCCAGCACCCGATCGACTACCGGACGGCCGACTACGTCGCCGAGATCCAGCGCATCACCGGCGGCAAGGGCGTCGACGTGGTGCTCGACGCCCTGGGCGGGCGCGACTGGAAGAAGGGCTACCGCCTCCTCCGCCCCGCGGGGCGGCTGGTCGCCTTCGGGTTCGCCAACATGTCGTCGGGCGAGCGCAGGAGCTACCTCCGCATGGCGCGGCAGGCGCTCGGGATCCCGCTCTTCACGCCGCTCGGCCTCATGGGCGACAACCGCAGCGTCGCCGGCGTGAACGTCGGCCACCTCTGGGGCGAGATCGAGATGCTCCGCGAGGAGCTCGAGGCCCTCCTCGCGCTCTACCGCGAGGGGCGCATCAAGCCGCACATCGATCGCGTCTTCCCCTTCGCCAGCGCCGGCGAGGCGCACCGCCGCATCACCTCGCGCGCGAACGTGGGCAAGGTCGTCCTCATGCCCTGATCGCCGGAGGCGCGACGCCCGTCGGTCGCGAGCGGGGGCTCTGCCCCCGCACTCCCGGACTGAAGAGGCGTCGGACCTGCGCGTTTCGAGGGGCGTTGGTCGGACCTGCGCGTTTCGAGGGGCGTTGGTCGGACGACTGTCCGACACCTCTTCAGTCGCGCGGGGGCGGGGGGGGCCGCCCCCCCCCCCCCCCACCCCCGGCCGCCGCCACCGCCCGGG
>CAYJPW010000186.1:0-20391 GCA_964372055.1 uncultured Polyangiaceae bacterium | reverse complement strand
AAGGCGCGAGCATCCGCCCACGGGCGCACGCACGCAGCAAGCGGCGATGCCCGTCCCCCAAAGCTGCCGAAGGCGCGAGCATCCGCCCACGGGCGCACGCACGCAGCAAGCGGCGATGCCCGTCACCCAAAGCCATCTCGTGGTAACCCTCGCGGCGTGAGCGCGCCCAGGGCGAGCGTCCCCGCCGATCCCGACGCGGTTGCGAGCGAGCCGGAGGGCGCGCCCGCGGCGGCATTGCCGCCATGCGGCGAGGAGGCGCTGCCGTCCGAGCTGCCGGAGGTGCTCGCCCACCCGCCGTGGCGCGATCCGAAGCAGCGCCCGCCTCGCCGTCGTGTGCTCCGCCTCGAGCCGCTCGAGCGCGACGACGGGCCGCTGCAGCCGCCGTACGACGTGCGCTCCCCGCGGCTCGCCCCGTTCATGGCGCGCGCGCTCGCCGGCCGGGCGGCCCGCGCCGAGGCGGAGGCGTGGCTCTGCGCGTTCCCCGAGGCCGCCGCCGTGGGGCTCGTCCCCGACGCGCTCGGCCCGGCCGGGCCGGCGCAGCGCGACGCCGAGCGGGCCCTCCGCCGCCTCGCTGCGCGCGGCCACGCAGACGAGGTGCGCGCCGTCGCGGCCCGACATGGCCCCGATGCGGCCGACGCCGTCGACGCGCTCCTCGGGGCGGATCCGCGCCTGCGCTTCCCGGCGCGGCTCCCGGCGCCGGCGCCTTTCTGGTCGGCCGCCGAGCTGCCGCCGCCTCTGCTGCGCGAGGGGGCGCGGCGTCTCCCGCTCGGCGCGATCGAGGAGATCGGCGTCATGCTCGCGTTCTCGCCCGCGGACGAGCCCTACGTCGGGCTCGACGACGTGCGCCGCGCCTGCGACCCCGCCTCGCTCGAGCGCTTCGCATCGGCGATCTTCGAGCGCTGGCTCGCGGCCGGCGCGCCGTCCAAGCACGCGTGGGCGCTCCACGCGCTCGGGGTCTTCGGCGGCGACGAGACGGCGCGCCGCCTCGCGCCGCTGATCCGCGACTGGCCTTCGCAAGGGGCGCGGGCGCGTGCGTCGCACGGGATCCGTGTCCTCGCGCGCATCGGATCCGATCTGGCGATCCTGCACCTCTCGGCGATCGCCGCGCGCTCGCGGCACCCGAGCCTGGCCGAGCGCGCGCGCGAGGAGCTCGCCGATCTCGCCTCGGCGCGCGGGACGAGCGCCGAGGAGCTCGCCGATCGCGCGCCCGATCTCGGGCTCGACGCCGCCGGCGCGAGGACGTTCGACTTCGGCGCACGAGCCTTCCGGGTCGAGCTCGACGCGGAGCTCAAGCCCATCGTGTTCGACGCCGCGGGCAAGCGCCTCGCCGATCTGCCCAAGCCCGGCAAGTCCGACGACGCCGTGCGCGCGCCCGCCGCCGTCGCCGCCTTCCGCGCGCTCCGGGCCGACGCGCGCGTCCTCGCCGCGACCCACCTCCAGCGCCTCGAGAGCGCGATGTGCCACCGCCGCCGCTGGAGCGCCGGCTCGTTCCGCGCGCGCTTCGTCGAGCATCCCGTCCTGGTGCAGGCGGCGCGCCGCCTGGTCTGGGCCGTGTACGAGGACGGCCGCCTCGCCTCGACGTTCCGGATCGCCGAGGACCGGACGCTCGCCGGGCCGGACGACGAGCCCGTCCAACTCGCCGCAGAGGCCGTCATCGGCCTGCCGCACGCGCTCGAGCTCGACGCCGCCGCCCTCGCGCGCTGGGGCGAGGTCCTCTCCGACTACGCGATCGCCCAGCCGCTCCGCCAGCTCGGACGCGAGGTCTACGCGCCGAGCGCCGAGGAGCGCTCCCGCCGCGCGGTCGGGCGCTTCCGCCAGATCGAGGTCCCCACGGTGCGCCTCTTCGCGCTCGACACCCGCGGCTGGCGGCGCGCCGGCGTCGACGCCAGCGGCCTCTCCCGCGCCTTCATGAAACAGCTCGACGCCGACGTCTTCGCCGTGCTCGAGCTCGACCCCGGCATCGCGCCCGGCGCCCCCATGGTCGTGCCCACGCAGACGCTGGGCGATCTCTCGCTGGTGCGCGAGGACGGGCGCCCGGGCCCGCGCTTCGGCGAGATCGATCCTGTCTCTTTCAGCGAGCTCCTGCGCGACGTCGAGCTCGCCGTGCGGTGAAGGACGGTATTTCACAGGGAGCCGGGGAGTCGGGGAGATTTTCTTTCCGTCGATCCATGCTCACGCATTCGGCGCGTGCGCGCGGATCGACGGAAAGACAACCTCCCTGTCTCCCCGTCTCCCTGTGAGCTCTTCCGGGCAAGCCCGCCGCGATCAGAAGCCCTTCACCGCGCGCTCGAGGCGCTGCTCCTCGGCGGCGCTGAGGAGCCCGACGGCGACGGCGGTGAGCCTGTCGGCGCGGAACACGCTCGCCGCCGCGTCGCGCACGCCGGCGCGGGTGACCGCCGCGAGCTCGGCGTGGCGCGCCTCGGGTGTGCGCGCGATCTCGGCGAGGGCCGCGAGCCCGAAGAACCCGGCGACGGCGTCGGGGTCGTCGAGCATCGCCTCGACCGACCACTGGTGGCGGTCGCGCGCCTTCGAGAGCTCGTCCTCGCTCGGGCCGTGCTCGGCGAGCTGGCGGAGCAGCGCCATGATCTCCTTGGCCACCACGGTGGCCCGCCCGTGCTGGGCGCCGGCGGCGACGTCGATGACGCCGTCGTCCTCGTAGGTCTCGAACATCCCCGAGACGTCGTAGCAGAGGCCCTTCCGGTCGCAGATCGTCTCGTAGAGGCGCGTCGACATGCCGTCGTCGAGAACGCGGAGCAGCATCTCGGCGGCGGGCTCGATCGGGTCCCGCTCGCAGGGCGCGCGGAAGGCGATGCGCAGCTCGGTCTGGCTCGACTGGTTCTCGACGAAGCGGAAGCGCGGCTTCTTCTGCCCGTTGGGCGGCGGCGCGGCGACGACGCGGCTGCCCCGCGGCATCGCCCCGAAGGCGCGCGCGACGACGGCGAGGAGCGCGTCGGGATCGCCGATCTTCCCGGCGACGCAGAGCACCGCGTTGGCCGCGGTGTAGTGGCGCGCGTGGTGGGCGCGGAGCATCGCCACGTCGAAGCGGTCGAGCGTCGAGAGGCCGCCGGTGATCGAGAAGCCGAGCGGGTGCTTGTCGTACATCACCGCGCGGGCGATGTTGTCGGCGTCGATGGCGCGCCCGTCGTCGTCGAGGTCCTCGAGGATCTCCTCGCGCACGATGCCGCGCTCGATCTCGAGGTCGCTGTAGCGCGGCGCCACCGTGACCTCCCCGAGCAGCGCCAGGACCTTCTCCAGGTTGTGCGGCGGGACGGCGACCGTCATCACCCCGTGGTCGACGTGCGTCGCCGCGTAGAGCGTGCTCCCCAGGCGCTCGAACGCCAGCGCCTGGGCGTGCGCCGACTCGAGCGACGGCGTCCCGCGGAACACCATGTGCTCGAGGAAGTGCGAGATCCCGTTCGTCTCCGGCGTCTCGAAGCGCGAGCCCACCCGGAGGAACAGGGCCGCGACGGCGCGGTGCACCGACGGCTGCGGTACGAGGACGACCTTGAGCCCGTTGTCGAGGACGACGTCGTGGTGGGTCAGCATCCGCCCCGGGAATTCGCAGCGTGTCCCGCGACGCGGGACCGCGAGTCAGAGGAAACGATGACCTACGGGCCGCCTGCGCGCTACTCGTCCAAGTCTTCCGGCGGGGGCTCCTCGCCCGGCGTGTCCTTCGGCTCGTTCACGAGCGTCGGGTTCGGCGGCTTGATCTCGGTGCCGATGGTCGTGCGGAGGCGCTTGACGTAGCTGGCGAGCGCGTCGTTCTGCTTCGCGGCGCGCATGGCCGAGATGTAGAACTCGCGGTCTTTGTCCCACTGCTCCTTGCTGGCCGGCGTCTTGTCCTTGAGCCGGATGACGGCGTAGCCGGTCTCGAGCGGCACGAGGTCGCTCGCCAGGTCGCCCGGCTTGGCGAGGCCGAAGGCGATCTGCGCGACGTTGACGCCGCTCTTCACGCCCTGGATCGGATCGCCGGTGACGTTGAAGGGCAGGGTGGTCTCGACGCTGGGGCGGAGGGGGTGCGTGTCGACGCGGCTCGGCTTCTTGTCGCCGTCCTTCTTCTCGGGCTTCTTGTCGCCGCCGGCCTTCTTCGCGCGCACGCTCTCGAGGTGCGCCTTGACCGCGTCCTCGAGCGACTTGCCGCCCTGCGCCGCGCCGAGGATCTCCTTCGCGGCCTCGGCGGCGAGGCGCTCGGCCTCGTGCGAGAGGTAGACCTCGCGCGCCGTCTGGGCGCGGCCGATCTTCTCGGCGTCGGTGCCCTTCGCGATCTTGTCGAGCTTGATGATGTGGAAGCCGAACTCGGTCTCGACGATCTCGCTCTGCTTGCCCTCGTCGAGGGCGAAGAGCGCGTCCTCGAAGGGCTTGACCATCTTGCCCTTCTGGACGCACCCGAGCAGCCCGCCCTGCGGCGCGCTCGAGTCGTCGCTCTCCTCGCGCGCCACGTCGGCGAACTCGTCGCCCTTCTTGAGGCGCTCGGCGACGGCGTCGATCTTCTTGCGCGCGTTGGCCTTGGCGGTCTCGGGATCGGTCTCGCTCGCATCGGCCTTCGCGAGGATGTGGCGCGCGACCCGGCACTCGGGGAGAAACTGGGCTTTGCGCGCCTCCCAGACCTTGTCGATCTCGTCCTTGTTCTGATCGGCGAAGGCGTCGATCGCCTTCTGCGACGTGTCGGCGACCACCTCGGCGTAATAAGCGCGGTCGAGCTTCACCCACTCGATCGCGGCGGTCGACTTCTCGTGCGAGAACTGCTCGAACGCCTCGTTCTCGCCCACGCGCACGCGGGCGCGGACGAGATCGCGCATCCGGGCGGCGACCATCTCCTGGCGCTGGAACTCGCGGAAGTCGGCGGGGCTCATCTTGCTGATGAACCGGATCTCCTTCTCGTAGGTCTTGGCGTCGAACTTCTTGGTCTGGCGGTTCTTGACGTTGATGAACCGGACCATGTCCTCGGTCAGCCCGACGGCGTAGCCGAGCTGGCGCATCTTGTCGGCGGGGAGCGAGACGTGGGCGCGGCCCGAGACGAGCTCGGCGGTGAGATCCTCGTCCGAGACGGCGATGCCGAGGCGCTTGGCGTCCTGGTTCAAGAGCCAGCGCTCGATGAGCCCTTCGGCCGCCTGGCGCCGGAGGCCCATCGCCTTGAGCCGCGAGGCGTCGGCGTTGCGCGGTGCGATGAGGCGGTAGGCCGCCCAGAAGTGCAGCGAGTTGATGCACTCGCCCGGCACCTCGACGGCGCACACGGGCCCGCTGGTCGCCTGCGCGCCCGTCGCGGGCCGGAACTGGACGATGAAGACGATGGCGATCGCGATGACCGCCAGACCGCCGAGAATCGAGCTTACTCTGTTCATCTGTCGCTACGCCGGGGGGGCGGGGGCACGCCTCACGCGACGCGAGGCGTGGGGTCCCCCGCGGGGCCGGTGCGCGGCATAGCACGGTCCTGCCCGCATGCGCAGGCCGAACGGCGCCCCGACCACCGCCGAGCCTGGTCGGGCCTTTACGGCGGTGCCGGACGTGGTTAGGTCGGGGCCCCATGGCCTCTCCGAAGAACCTCCTGCCCGAGTGCGGGCTCTACAAGACCACCAAAGCCCTCCCCGGACACGAGCAGAAGGTCCCTGCGGGCATCATCATCTACTTCCACAACCACTCCGACAGCGGGCTGCCGCAGGTCCTCACGCCGGACCACAACGTGCACAACCGCTGGCACTTCCACGGGCCCCCGGTCGAGTTCCGCGGCCTCTCCTGGGCCGACTCGCTCCAGAAAATCCCCGACGAGGGCTTCTTCACCCTCCGCCGCGAGCTCGCCTTCGACGGAGGCAAGTGGCCGAAGGGCACCTTGGTGCAGCTCGGGTACACCCGCGAGGGCAGCGCCATCCTCTTCATCGCCCGCGTGCGCGCGCAGCTGAACGAGAACGACCTCTTCTTCTCGGACAAGGGCGTCCCGCTCAAGCCCGCCGATCTCGCCATCCTCGAGCGTTGCCAGGTCTTCGCCGAGACCGCGTCCGAAGAGGGACACGGTCCCGCGAACGCGCACTGAAGCTGCGACCGACGCCGCTCGAGGCCCGAGGTCCGACGCCCCTTCGGCTCACTCGACCCGAACGGCCTTCGGGGGATCGGGGCAGAGTCCGACCCGAGGGCGGTCGCCGCGGGGCGCGCGCCGGCGCCGTGCCCGGCGACCGTGCTATGCTGGGATCTCTGGAGAGATTCTCCACGGATCCCCATCGAGCATGAGCACGAACCGAAGGAACCTGACCCCTCCCGCGGGCACGGTGGTCCCCGGCCTGCCGCCGACGCGCCGCGCGGGCGGCGCTCGCCGCGAGGTGAGCGAGCGAGTCCACTTCCACCAGGGCGCGCGCGAGCTCATCGGCTGGGCGCTCAACGTGAGCCGCGGCGGCCTGCGCGCCATCGTCGAGGATCCGGTCGAGCTCGGCGCCGAGTTCGACATCGCCATCGGTGAGACCGACGCGCGCCGCCCCGGTCGGATCGTGTGGATCCAGGACGAGCCCGACGGCTCGATCGTCGGCGTCTCTTTCCTCGACGAGGCGCCCGACGCCGACGACGCGGCCAAGCGCACGCCCCCCGTGCGCCCCGATCCGCCGCCCGAGCGCTGACGCCCGAGGGGGGTGGGAGCTCGAGTGACCGCGTTCGAGCCCGAGCGCGGTCCGCGCTCGAGCGAGCCGTCGACGGTGGGATCCCAGGCGGCGCCTGACGACGGATGAAGCCCGGCGCCTGCGACCACGCGCCTTGACGTCTCGCTCCCAAGTTTGCGAGAAGGAGGCATCCGGGCAGGTTGGGGGTCCGGACGAGACATGCCGACTCCCTCTGAGATCAAGAAAGCCCTCGTCAAGGCCGGATTCGAGGTCTACCAGACGCGCGGCGACGTCGTTCACGTCGCCGAGCGCGTGCGCGAGAACCTCATCATGGACTCGGGCGTTCGCATCGAGTCGGCGACCGCCGCCGTCGTCTTCGGCGTGCGCGCGCACCAGAACGACTTCCCCGGCGACGGCGCCGACGCGCTCTTCGATCGCGCGCGCCGCCTCGCTTCCGGCGCGATCGAGCGCGGCTACGCCGAGCTCGAGACGCTGGTGACCCCGGTCGCCGATCCCGGCGGCGGCGATCGTGTCCTCGACACCTGGTGCGAGGTCTTCTTCCGCAAGGCCTGCGGCGAGGTGGACGCGGCGCTCGAGGAGCTCAGGTTCGCGCTCGCGCTCGAGAAGACCGTCTCGCGGAGATAGCGTGTCGGCCCGCCGCCTCCTCGGCCCCGGCGGGCCGCTCGCGCGGGCGCTCTTGGGATACGAGGAGCGCGAGGGCCAGCTCGAGATGGCCGACGCGGTCGAGCGCGCGCTCGCCGACCAGCGGGCGCTCGTGTGCGAGGCCGGCACCGGCACCGGCAAGACGCTCGCCTACCTCGTGCCCGCGATCTTGAGCGGCCAGAAGGTGGTCGTCTCCACGGCGACCAAGGCGCTCCAGGAGCAGATCTTCACCAAGGACCTGCCGCTCATCGAGAGCCACCTCGGGCTCGCGCCGGAGGCGGCGCTGGTGAAGGGGCTCGGCAACTACCTCTGCCTCCGCCGCTTCTCCGAGCTCCGCGCGAGCCCCGCCGCGATCGGCGATCCGGCGATCGGCCGCGCGCTCCCGATGCTCGAGGCCTGGGCCGACGAGACCGAGACCGGCGACGTCGCCGAGCTGGCCGGCCTCGCCGACGGGGATCCGATCTGGCGCGAGGTCGCCTCGTCGAGCGAGACGCGCCTCGGGTCGGGGTGCGCGTTCTTCGACCGCTGCTTCGTCACCCGGATGAAGCGCGACATGGAGCGGGCGAGGATCCTCGTCGTCAACCACCACCTCTTCTTCGCCGACCTGGCCGTGAAGAGCGCCCAGGCGAAGGGCGGCGGCCCGCGCGGCGGGGCGCTCCCGGCGTACGACGCCGTCATCTTCGACGAGGCCCACCAGATCGAGGACGTGGCGACGGCGTTCTTCGGCACGCGCCTCTCGCAGCCGCGCCTCGAGGCGATGCTCAGGGACGCCGATCGCGCCTTCGTCGCCAGCGGCCTCGCCGATCGGGTCCTCGCCAAGGGCGAGGGCACGGCGATCACCGGGCTCGTGCGCGAGGCGGGCGACGAGCTCTTCGCGCGGCTCGCCCGCGTCGCCGGCGGCGGCGACTCGGAGCGCGTGCCGCTGGCGCGCGACGCCTGGCACGGCGAGCTCCTCGCCGCCTACCACCGCCTCGACCTGGCGCTCGAGGCGCTCGACGGGTACGCCGACACCCACGCGGTGAACGATGCGGTGAAGCTCGTCTCCCAGCGCGCCTCGGCGCTCCGGGACGATGCCGCGCGCATCGTCGATCCCGCCACCAACCAGGTCACCTGGGTCGAGGTGCGGCCGCGGTCGATCGCCGTCGGCGCCTCGCCGGTCGATCTGGGGCGCCTCTTCCGCGAGCGGGTCTTCGACCGCGTCGGCGGCGTCGTCCTCACGAGCGCCACGCTGGCGACGCGCCCCGTCGAGGCTCGCGCCGCGCCGGTCGACCCGGGCTTCGAGGGCGGGGGAGCGCGGCGGCGCGCCGGCGGAGGCGCCTTCGGCTTCTTCCGCTCGCGGATGGGCCTCGATCACGGCGCCGACCTCCCGGTGGACGAGATCCAGGTCACCTCGCCGTTCGACCACCGAGAGAGCGCGCTGCTCTACACGCCGAGCGATCTGCCCGATCCGGCGGACGCGGCGTTCGTCGCGCGCGCGGCCGATCGCGCCGCGGACCTCGTCCGGGTCACCGGGGGAGGCGCGTTCGTCCTCTGCACCTCGGTCCGGGTGATGCGGGCGCTGGCGCAGGCGCTCCGCGGCCGCACGCCGAAGCCGCCGCTCTGCCAGGGCGACGCGCCCAAAGGCGCGCTGCTCGGCCGCTTCCGCGCCGCCGGCGACGCGGTGCTCGTCGCCACCATGAGCTTCTGGGAGGGCGTCGACGTACCCGGCGACGCGCTGCGCCTGGTGATCATCGACAAGATCCCCTTCTCCGTCCCGAGCGACCCGGTCGTGGCCGCGCGCTGCGCCGCGCTCGAGGCCGACGGCGAGGACGCGTTCCTCGCCTACAGCGTGCCGCAGGCGGCGATCACGCTGAAGCAGGGCTTCGGCCGGCTCCTGCGCACGCGCACCGATCGCGGCATCGTCGCGGTGCTCGATCGGCGCCTCTCGACGCGCCGCTACGGCAAGGCGCTGATCGAGAGCCTCCCGCCGGTGGGCCGGACCGCCGACCTCGCCGTCGTCGAGGCCTTCTGGGCGCGCGCCCGCCGGCCGCCCCAGCCGCCCGCCTCTTAACTTGATGCCGCGTCCGCCCGGTTCGGGTAGCTTCCCGGGGGCTCGATGTTCAAGCTCCAGCTCAGCGTTCGCCGGAAGATCATCGCGGTCGTCGTCCTCCTCTCGCTCTGCATCCTCGCGTTCGGCGCGTACATCTCGTTCACGACGCTGCAGCACGCGTCGGTGAAGGGGCGCTTCAGCAAGGTGCTCCTCGAGCGCTTCCGCGCGCAGCTGGACGCTTCCGGGGGAGGCGATCTCGCGGCCGCGAGCTTCATCGCCACCGATCCGGCGCTGGTCCGAGCCCTCAAGCCCGTCGAGGCCGTCGCCCCCTCGGCGCCGCCGGACGCCGACGAGGACCAGGGTGGCGACAAGGCCGACAAGAAGAAGCCGCCGCCGCCCGAGCACGCCGCCGCGCCCGCCGCGGAAAGGCGCGACGACAAGAAGCTCGAGGCGGCGCTCGGTCGCATCGCCGACGTCCTCGCCGGCTCGCTCGACCCGGAGATCGTCGCCGTCGTCGATCCCCAGAACGGCGCGATGAGCGGCCCGGGGCTGACCAAGTTGCCTCCCGCCGCGCTTCGCGAGAGCCGCCTCCTCCAGGACATCCGGGGCGGCGCGGTGGTCCGCTCCAAGGTCGCGATCCTCGACGGCGTGCCCTACCTCGTGTCGGGGGCGCGCATCGTGGACGGGGACCGATACCTCGGCGCCGTGATCGTCGGCAAGAGGCTCCAGACGTTCTTCACGAAGTACGCCGTCGGATCGGGCCCGCCCGAGCCCGAGAAGCAGCACCGGGTGAGCTTCTTCAAGAGCCGGGCGATCATCGCCAGCGCGCTGCCCAAGGACGAGTGGGAGGGGTTCGCCACCGAGCTCATCCGCGAGAAATTCGAGGAGCGCCCCGACGGCGACAGCACCGTGCCCGTCCTCGTCGTCCGCGACAAGGACTACGACTTCTACGAGAGCGACGTGCGCGGCTACGACGGGATGGGCGATCCCGGCAGCGAGATCGGCAAGTTCGTGATGGTGCGGACCCGCGCCGACGTGGTCGACGACGTGTTGAAGAAGGCCCGGCAGCTCGCGCTCTACTTCGGGGCGGCCGCGCTGGTGGCGATCGCCGTCGGCCTCTGGCTGGCGCGCCACATCATGCGCCCCATCGATCGCTACATCGAGGCGACCCAGGGCCTCGCCGACGGGCAGGGCGACCTGACGCAGCGGCTCGAGGTCCAGGCGGACGACGAGCTCGGCCGGCTCGCCAAGAACCTGAACCGCGTCTTCGAGCAGATCCACGGCCTCGCGGGCCGCGTGCAGCAGACGGCGTTCCGGGTCGGCGACTCGAGCGGCCAGCTCTCGGCGTCGTCGCGCCTGATGCTCGACGGCGCCAAGACGCAGGCGGTCAAGATCGAGAACTCGACGGCCGCGGTGACCGAGCTCTCCGCCTCGATCCAGCAGGTGGCCGAGAACGCCGGCGAGGCCACCAAAGTCGCACAAAAGAGCGGCTCGGCGGCGGAGAACGCCATCCGCCGCCTCGAGCAGATCCGCACCACGGTCGAGGAGGCGGGGGCCCGCATCAAGGCCCTCGGCGAGAGCGGCAAGCGCATCGGCTCGATCGTCGAGGTCATCCGGCACATCAGCGAGCAGACGACGCTGCTCGCGCTCAACGCGGCGATCGAGGCCGCGCACGCCGGAGAGCAGGGCCGCGGCTTCGCCGTCGTCGCCGACGAGGTCTCGAACCTCGCCAAGCGCGTGGGCCGCAGCGCCAAGGACATCGAGGACCTGATCGCGACCATCCGCGATCAGACCAGCGAGGCCGTGCAGGCGATGCAGGTGGGCACGCGCGAGGTGGAGGAGGGGACCAAGCTCGTCACCAACACCCTCGCCGACCTGAAGACGCTCATCGGCGTCGTCGAGGACACCGCCAACGCCGTGAGCGAGCAGGCGATCGCGTCGGACGAGATCGCGCGCAACATGGACGCGGTCCGGACCATCGCGCGCGAGGTGCTCTCCTCGAGCGAGCGCGCCGCCACCGAAGGCGATCACCTCTCCGAGCTCGCCCACGTCCTCGAGGAGAGCGTGAAGGGCTTCAAGATCGAGGCCTCGGGGATCGCCGACGTCAAAGCGGCGAAGCAGCTGCCCGCGGGCGATCGCTCGCCGGCGCTGCCTGCGAAGACGCGCTGAGCCGGCGATCCCGCGAAGCACCCCATCGACCGAGTCGGAAAGCGCGATCCTCCAGGCTCTCCCGCGACGCTTGATCGCGATACCCACATCAGCGTACATTGCCAGGCCTCCCGACGGCGCCCGCGGGGGTGGACGCGAACGCAGGGCTCGCCCGCAGCGCGGCGAGCCCGCCGCTTTCGCGGCGCAGACGCATGGGGCAGAAGTAGAGGCAAAGATGGCGGCGAAACTGTTTGTCGAGAGGGTCCAGAACTACATCGGCGGCAAGTGGGTCGACTCGACCGGCAAGGAGCACGCCGAGCTGACGAACCCCGCGACGGGCGAGCGCCTCGGGTCCGTGCCCGTCGGCACCGCCGCCGACGTCGACGCCGCGGTCCAGGCCGCGCGCGCCGCCTTCCCGAAGTGGCGCGACACGCCGGCGCCGGCGCGGGCCCGCTACCTCTTCGACCTGCGCAACCTCATGGAGGAGCACTTCGAGGAGCTCTCGTCGATCTGCACCCAGGAGCACGGCAAGACGCTCGACGAGTCGCGCGGCGACGTGCGCCGCGGCATCGACAACATCGAGACCGGCGCCGGCATCCCCTCGCTGATGATGGGCCAGGCGCTCGAGCAAATCGCGACGGGCATCGACTGCGTCTCGCAGCGCCAGCCGCTCGGCGTGTTCGCCGCGATCGCGCCCTACAACTTCCCGGCGATGGTGCCGTTCTGGTTTCTGCCGTACTGCATCGCCACCGGCAACACGATGATCGTGAAGCCGAGCGAGCAGGTGCCGCTCTCGCAGCACCGCGTCTTCCAGCTCATCGACAAGCTCGGCCTCCCGCCCGGCGTCGTGAACACCGTCAACGGCGCGAAGGACGTCGTCAACGGCATCCTCGAGCACAGGGACATCGCCGGCGTCAGCTTCGTCGGCTCGAGCCCGGTCGCCGAGCACGTCTACAAGGTCGGCAGCGCCCACGGCAAGCGCGTCCAGGCGCTCGGCGGCGCCAAGAACTTCATCGCGGTGATGAACGACGCCGACTGGGGGAAGTCGATCCCGAACCTGGTCGAGAGCTGCTACGGCTGCGCCGGCCAGCGCTGCCTCGCGGGCTCGACGGTCATCGCCGTCGGCGACGCCTACGACAAAGTCGTCGCCGAGCTCACCGCCGGCGCCAAGCGGGTGAAGGTCGGCTACGGCCTCGACGCCGGCGTCACCATGGGCCCGGTCATCTCCAAGAAGCACAAGGAGAAGGTCCTCGGCTTCATCGAGGCGGGCATCAAGGAGGGCGCCAAGCTCGCGCTCGACGGGCGCAACGTGAAGGTCGACGGCTACCCGAACGGGCACTGGGTCGGCCCCACGCTCTTCACCGACGTGAGCCCGTCGATGACGATCGCGCAGCAGGAGATCTTCGGGCCGGTGATGGCCATCCTCCGCGCCAAGGACCTCGACGAGGCGCTCGCCGTCATCCAGGCGCACCCGCTCGCCAACGCCTCGTCGATCTACACCTCGAGCGGCCGGAGCGCGCGCGAGTTCGTCAAGCGCGTCCCCGCGGCGATGGTCGGCGTCAACATCGGCGTCGCCGCGCCGATGTCGTTCTTCACCTTCGGCGGCTCGAAGGGCAGCTTCTTCGGCGACCTGAAGGCGCACGGCCGCGACTCGATCGCGTTCTACACCGACAACAAGACCGCGATCACCCGCTGGTGGTAGTGGGCCCCCGAGAACCAGGAGAGCTAGCCATGAGCCGCAACGTCAAGGTTGGTCTGATCCAGGCGTCCGACGCCGCGAACGACGGGTCGCTCCCCATCGCCAAGATCCAGGCGATGGCGCTCGAGAAGCACGTCGCCATGATCCACGAGGCCGGCAAGAAGGGCGTCCAGATCCTCGGCCTGCAGGAGATCTTCAACGGCCCCTACTTCTGCCCCGGCCAGGATCCCAAGTGGTACGACGCCGCCGAGGCGATCCCGGGCCCCACGACCGAGGTGATGCAGAGCCTCGCCCGCCAGTACCAGATGGTGATGGTCGTCCCGCTCTACGAGCGCGAGCAGGCCGGCGTCTTCTACAACACCGCGGCCATCATCGACGCCGACGGGAGCTACCTCGGCAAGTACCGCAAGCAGCACATCCCCCAGGTGAACCCGGGCTTCTTCGAGAAGTACTACTTCAAGCCCGGCAACCTCGGCTACCCGGTGTTCAAGACGCGCTACGCGACCATCGGCGCGTACATCTGCTACGACCGCCACTTCCCCGAGGGCGCGCGCCTGCTCGGCCTCGCCGGCGCCGAGATCGTCTTCAACCCCTCGGCCACCGTCGCCGGGCTCTCGCAGTACCTGTGGAAGCTCGAGCAGCCGGCGCACGCCGTGGCCAACGGCTACTTCGTCGCCGCCTCGAACCGCGTCGGCACCGAGAAGCCGTGGAACATCGGCAAATTCTACGGGACGAGCTACATCGTCGATCCGCGCGGCAACTTCCTCGCGACCGCCAGCGAGGACAAGGACGAGCTCGTCATCGCCGACTGCAACCTCGAGGTGATCGACGAGGTCCGCAAGACCTGGCAGTTCTACCGGGATCGCCGCCCCGAGACGTACGGCGATCTCACCAAGCTCCTGCCCTGAGCCATCCTCCACGGCGGTGCGGCGGGCGGGAGGAGCTTCCCACGTGGAGGTTTCAGCCGCCGCCGCGCTCCGTGGCGCCCGAGCCCCCACGCTTTCTCACGAGGTGACGCATGCGCACGCTGATCAAGAACGGGACCCTCGTCACGGCCGTCGACACGTTCCTGGCGGACCTCTGGATCGAGGGCGGCTCGATCGTGGGGATCACCCAGCCGGGCGCCGCGCTCGGCACCCCCGACAAGACCATCGACGCGACCGGGAAATACGTCATGCCGGGCGGCATCGACGCGCACACCCACCTCGACATGCCGTTCGGAGGGACCACGTCGTCCGACGACTTCGAGACGGGGACGCGCGCCGCCGCGCACGGCGGCACCACCACGATCGTCGACTTCGCCATCCAGACGAAGGGCGAGGCGCTCCGCAAGGGCCTCGACGCCTGGCACGCCAAGGCCGAAGGGAAGGCCGCCATCGACTACGGCTTCCACATGATCACGACCGACGTGAACGACGCGACGGTCGAGGAGATGGGGTCGCTCGTGAAGGACGGGATCACGTCCTTCAAGCTCTTCATGGCCTACCCCGGCGTGCTCATGACCGACGACGGCCAGATCTTCCGCGCCATGCAGCGCGCGCGCGATCTCGGCGCCCTCATCTGCATGCACGCCGAGAACGGCCTCGCCATCGACATCCTGGTGCAGCAGGCGGTGGCCAAGGGGCACACCGCGCCCAAGTACCACTCGCTCTCGCGCCCGCAGATCGCCGAGGCCGAGGGCACCCACCGCGCCATCGCCCTCGCCGAGATGGCCGGCGCGCCGGTCTACATCGTCCACCTCTCGGCGCCGCGCGCCCTCGATCAGGTGACCGAGGCGCGAGACCGGGGCCTGCCGGTCTACGCCGAGACCTGCCCGCAGTACCTGTTCTGCTCGTTCGACGATCTCGCGCGCGAGGGCTTCGAGGGCGCCAAGTTCGTGTGCACGCCGCCGCTCCGGCCCAAGGAGATGCAGGCGGACCTGTGGCGCGGGCTCAAGACCAACGACCTCCAGGTCGTCTCCACCGATCACTGCCCCTTCTGCATGAAGGGCCAGAAGGAGCTCGGCCGCGAGAGCTTCGCCAAGATCCCGAACGGCATGCCCGGCATCGAGACGCGCCTCTACCTCCTCTGGGACGGCGGCGTGCGCACCGGCAAGATCTCGATGAACCGCTTCGTCGAGATCACCTCGACGGCCCCCGCCAAGATCTATGGCCTCTACCCGAAGAAGGGCACGCTGGCGATCGGCGCCGACGCCGACGTCCTCGTGTGGGACGGCGACAAGGAGCACGTGCTCAGCGACAAGACGCTCCACATGCGCGTCGACTACTCGCCGTTCGAGGGCCAGCGGGTGAAGGGCGCGGCCACGCACGTCCTCTCGCGCGGCAAGCTCGTCGTGGAGAACGGCGCGTACGTCGGCAAGATCGGCGACGGCCGCTTCGTGAAGCGCAGCACCTTCGGTCTGTAGCGACGATGTAGGACGGGGCCCCACTGCCCACCGCGCTGCTGATGCTGGCGCGGATGGCGCGGCGGTCGACGACGCGAGCTCGCGGGGAACCCCGCGGGCTCGCTCGCTTTTGTGCACCCGCCACGCGCGTCCTCTCCTGGAAGGTGCGAATTGTCTTGCACAGTGAAGTTGTCAGACTAATATATAGGACAACATGGTTCCCGATGGAGAAGTAAGGCGGGTTGCCGACGAGGTGCTCGGCAAGATCGTCGCGGGGACCTACCCGGCGGGGCTCCGGCTGCCGTCGGAGATCGACCTCGCGCGCGAGCTCTCCTGCGGCAGGAGCACGGTGCGCGAGGCGCTGCGACACCTCGCGGGCCTCGGCGTCGTGAAGAGCCGGCGTGGATCCGGCGCGATGGTGCTCGACTTCAGGCGCGAGGGATCGCCGGCGCTCTTGCCGCACTACGTCCGCGCGGGCCGGTTCGACCGCCCGGTCCCGGTGCTGGCGCGCGAGCTCCTCGGCGTCCGCGGGCTGCTCGCCGGCGAGGCGGTGCGCCTGGCGGCCCGCTACGGCGCGCCCTCGTCGCTCGCCGAGGCACGCCGTCTCCTCGCGCGCGCGCGCGAGCTCGAGGGCGATCGCGTCGCCCACGCGTGGAACGAGCTCGAGATCTTCAGGGCGCTCGTGTGCGCGAGCGGCATCTGGCCTGCGGTGTGGCTGGCCAACTCGTTCTGGGCGCCGATGCGCGAGCTGCACGCCCTCCTCGCGCCCGTCATCGGCGCGGTGCCGCCCGACTACCAGGCCGAGATGACGCGCCTGCTCGAGCTCATCGAGGCGAAGGACGAGGAGGGCGCGTCGCGCCACCTCCGCGCCTGGCTCGACCGGGTCGACCGCGAGCTCTTGTCCCAGCTCGAGCAGGTGCTCGGGGCCGCGCCCGGTCCCGCTCCGTCCGCCTCTTCCCGTCCGGAGGTTCCATGATCGCCGCGCTCATCATCACCGCCTGCATCGCCGCCGCCGGGCTCGCGCTCGCCCGCGGCATCTTCTTCGGGTACGCGCGCCCGCCGCTCCGCGACGCGATCCTCAGCGCCAAGGAGCAGGCCATCGTCGCCGCCTGCGCCGACGCGCTCTTCCCCCGCGGCGGCCCCATCCCGCTCTCGGGCACCGAGGCGGGGCTCGTCGGATACATGGACCAGAACCTGCGGCGGCTCCCGAGGCAGCAGCGCGCCCTGGTGCGCCTCCTCTTCGCCTTCATCGAGCACGGGCCGTGGATCTTCGGCCCGCGCCTCGCCCGCTTCACGCGCCTCACGCCGGACGAGCGCATCGCGGCGCTCTCCGACATGGCGCGGAGCCGCATCTACTTCCGCCGCATCGCCTTCCTCTCGATGCGGACGATGCTCTCCATGGGTTACCTCGCCAATGGCCGCGTGGCCGAGTCGATCGGGATGGTCGCGCGCCTCTCGCCGTTCGAGCTGCCCGCGCGCCTCGCCGGGGGAGGGTCGCCGTCATGAGCCAGGCGCTCGAGATCCTGCCCGCGCGCGCGCCGGTCGAGGCCGATCCGCACCGAGGCGTCCAGGTGTTCGCCGACTACACCGGCCCGATCCGGACCGGCTGCGACGTGCTCGTCGTCGGATCCGGCCCCGGAGGAGCGGTCGTCGCCAAGGAGCTCGCCGAGGCCGGGCGCGACGTGATCGTGGTCGAGGAGGGGCCGCCCTTCGGCGCCAAGGACTTCCGCCAGGAGGCGGGCGAGGCGCTGCACCGCACCATCCGCGAGGCGGGCACGCGCTCGACCCGCGGCAACATGTTCATCCCGACGATGCAGGCCATCGGGCTCGGCGGCGGCTCGCTCGTCAACTCGGCCATCTGCTGCCGCTCGCCCGCGTGGGTGTTCGACAAGTGGGCGGAGCGGACGGGGACGGCGGCGATCACGCGCGCCGCGCTCGACCCGCACTACGACCGCATCGAGCGGTTCCTCGGCATCGAGGCGACGCCGCTCGCCGTCCAGGGCGAGCGCAACCTCCGCTTCAAGCGCGGCTGCGACGCGCTCGGCATCTCCAGCGCGCCGACGCCGCGCAACGCCCCGGGCTGCCGCGGATCGGGCGAGTGCTTCACCGGCTGCCGCAACGGCGCCAAGAAGTCGACCGACGTCTCCTACGTGCCGGCCGCGATCCGCGCCGGCGCGCGGGTGCTCACCAGCGTCCGCGCCGAGGAGCTCAGGCTCGACGGCCGCCGGGCCACAGGCGTGCGGGGCCGCGTCGTCGAGCCCTTCAGCCTCGCCCCGTCGCACGAGGTGGAGATCGAGGCGAAGACGGTGGTGCTCGCCGCGGGCTGCATGGCGACGCCGCTCATCCTGCAGCGGAGCGAGGCCGCGAACGCGAGCGGCTACGTGGGGCGCGATCTCCAGCTGCACCCGGGCCTCGCGATCATGGCGATCTTCCCCGAGCCGATCCGGCCCTGGGAGGGCGCGACCCAGGGCTACCATTCGCTGCAGTTCCTCGAGGAGGGGATCAAGCTCGAGGTGCTCTGGGCGCCGCCCGCGGTGCTGGCGGCGCGGCTGCCGGGGCTCGGGCACGACTACCAGCAGCACCTCACGACGTACCATCGGATGGCGCCGTTCGACGTGTTCATCGCCGCCGAGCGCTCGCGTGGGACCGTCCGCCCCAAGCGCGGCAGCTGGGACCCGGATCTCGCCTTCGACTTCGATCGGCGCGACGTCGAGCTCATCCAGCGCGGCCTCGGCATTCTCTCCGACATCTGCTGGGCGGCCGGCGCCGAGGCCATCCTGCCCGGGCTCTACGGCGTGCCCGAGCGGATCGCGTCGCGCGAAGAGGCCGAGGTCCTCCGCACCCGCCGGCTCGAGGGGCGCGACACCATCACCGCCGCGAACCACGCGTTCGGGACGACCCGGATGTCGAGGCGCCCGTCGGACGGCGTCGTGGACGAGGACGGACGCTGCCACGATCTCGAGAACGTCTACATCACCGACACCGGCATCTTCCCCGGCAGCCCGGCGGTCAACCCCATGCTGACGTGCATGGCGTTGGCCGATCGGATCGCGCTCGGGATCGCGGCGCGCGGCTGAAGAAGCGCCGGGCATTCGTCCGAGCAACGCCTCTCGAGGCCCGAGCTCGGACGCTCTTCGGCCGGGGGCGCGGGGGGCAGAGCCCCCGCTCGCGACTGACGACCGGGCCGAGCTTCGACCGCTCGCGGCCGCTCGACGAGCGCATCGTGCGCGCGCGAGATCGGCCGAGCAGCGTCCGGCGCGGTCTCGGCGTTCGTCGCGCACGGTCGCGCGCTTTGCCGCTGCACGGGATCGATCGAAACCGGGTCGCACCTGATTGCCCCGGGCACGGACCCGGCGTCACAGTGGAGGACTGCGGGGTGTGGGGGGCGCGCCGCGGGCGACCGAGGGCGGACGATCTCGGCGCACCGGAGCAGTCGTCCTTTCGACGGAGGTCGGGCGTAGCCCATCGAGGATGCAGCGGAGGGAGGCGAGGTCTTTGGGAGGGAGCGCTCAGGCGATGCACGGGAGGGGACATGCGCGACCAAGCCAGCGAGGCGGGCACATGCATCACGGCGGCCGTGTCCTCTTGGTCGAGGACGAGCCCGATCAGGCCGCCATCCTCGAGGCGGTGCTCAGGCACGAGGGCCTCGACGTCGTCGTGGCCGCGAGCGGCGAGCAGGCGCTCGACATCCACCAGCGCGCGCCCGCCGACGTGCTCGTCACCGACCTCAACCTGCCGGGCATGACGGGCGTCGACCTGATGCGCCGCCTCACCGCTCCTTCGAGCGACGAGGCCGAGCTCAAGGTGCCGCCGCCGGCGGTGGTGATGGTGACGGGCGCCGCCTCGATCGGGAGCGCGGTCGACGCGCTCAAGCTCGGCGCCGCCGACTACCTCCAGAAGCCGCTCGATCCGGCGCGGCTCGTGTCGCTGGTGCGCGAGCTGATGGCGTCGGACAACGTCCGCGAGGCCGAGGGCGACGACGACGACACGCTCACCGGTCCGCTGGTGTTCGAGGGGATGGTGGGCGGCTCGCGCCGGATGCGCGAGGTCTTCAACCGCATCGACCGCGTCGCGGCGACGATGGCGCCCGTGCTCGTCGTCGGCGAGAGCGGGACCGGCAAGGAGCTGGTCGCGCGCGCCATCCACAACCGCAGCCGGCGCGCGTCGGGGCCCTTCGTCCCGGTGCACACCGGCGCCATCCCGCGCGAGCTCATCGGCAGCGAGCTCTTCGGCCACGAGAAGGGCTCGTTCACCGGCGCCTTCACCGCCGCCGAGGGCAAGTTCGAGGCGGCCGCGGGCGGGACCGTGTTCCTCGACGAGGTCGGCACGATGGACGCGGCCGTCCAGGTGAGCCTGCTCCGCGTGCTCGAGACCTACCGCTTCACCCGCGTGGGCGGGCGCAAGGAGCTCGAGGCCGACGTCCGCATCGTCGCCGCGACCAACAAGGACCTGCTCGATCTCGTGGACGACGGCGTCTTCCGCGAGGACCTCTACTATCGGCTCAACGTCTTCACCATCACGTTGCCGCCGCTGCGCGAGCGGGGCGACGACATCCTCCCCATCGCCGAGCGCTTCCTCGTCAAGTACGCCAAGCGCTACGGCACCCCGGCGCGGCGCCTCGCCGAGGGCGCGGTGGAGCGGCTGCTCGCGCACGACTGGCCGGGGAACGTGCGCGAGCTGCGCAACGTCATCGAGCAGACCGCGCTCTTCGCCCCGCACGAGGTCGTCGCGGCCGAGGACGTGCAGATCGGGCAGGGCCGCATCGAGCGCCGCACGCCGCGCCGCCTCGCCGGCACGGAGGCCGGCGCGGCGCCGGCCCCGGGCCCCCCCCCCACCCCCCCCCCCCGCGCCCCCCCGGCCCCCCCCCCCGCCCCCGGCGCGCAGGCCC
>CAYJPW010000185.1:0-20737 GCA_964372055.1 uncultured Polyangiaceae bacterium | reverse complement strand
CGGGTGGCGCTGGGAGCGCGGGCACGAGCAGCGCCGGCAGCGCGGGCGGCGCGGGCACGGGCGGCGCCGGGGGCGCGGGCACGGGCGGCGCCGGGGGCGCCGGCGGCAACTAGGCGCGGCCGTGGTACCCTGAGCCATGCCTGGCTTCCCGCTTCGCTCCCACCCTTGGCTTCTGTCGATGGCGGCGTTCTCCGCGGCGCTCGCGGCGGCCGCCGCCTGCACCTCCTCCGACACGACCAACGCGACCGGCACGAGCGGCGGCACGACGAGCACGACGACCGGCGGCACGACCACCACCAGCTCGACGTCGACCTCGACGTCGAGCGGGACCGGGGGCAGCGCGCCGATCGTCTGTGACGGCAGCTACACCAACGTCCCCAAGGGCGAGTGCGATCTGCTCAACCAGGACTGCGGGCCCGGCATGACGTGCTGGCCCGCCCAGGTGAGCGGCGCCTGGACGACGAAGTGCCAGGCCGCTCCGGGCCTGAAGGGCGCCGGCTCGCTCTGCACCGCCAACAGCGAGTGCGAGGCGGGGCTGTTTTGCATCGGTCCCCAGGACATGCGCCAGTGCATCCCGGCCTGCTGCCGCACGACCGACGAGCCCTGCGGCGGCGGGCAGTGCAACCTGGAGGTCAGCTTCGACAACTCGACCTTCCTCTACATGTGCACCTACGCCCAGCAGTGCACGCTCCTCACCATGGACGCGTGCCCCGCCGGGACCGAGTGCCACGTCGAAGATCCGCAGCAGGGCCTCGCCTCGTGCTCGCCGCCGAGCGACCAGCAGGTCGACGAGGGCGGGCCGTGTGAGTTCATCAACGACTGCAAAGACATGCAGAACTGCACGACCGAGACCCCCGGCGACGGCGGCGCTCCGGCCGGCGTGTGCCGGTACTACTGCTACGTGAGCGCAGGCGGCACCGGCGTCCCCGGTCTCGGCGGCTGCCCCGCGGGACAGAGCTGCCTCGCGGTCGACCTCGGCATCCCCGACATCGGCCTCTGCAGGCCCTAGCGCTGGGGCTAGGGTCCGACGCGACTCCACCCGCGCCCCGACCCGTCACGTCGCGGTCGAGCGGCCGCCAGCGCGGCTGCGCCTGGGCTGGAGCGGATTCTGCGCCAGGGCCCCGGATCCACGATGCTATAGGTCGGGAATGCAAGCCCCCGACGCCCACGAGCCGCGCGACCTCGGCGCCGCGCCGTCCGCCGCCTCCGAGCCGGCAGTCGCTGCACCGGCGACCGGCGTCGCGCCGGACGTCGGGTTGCTCAGGGTGCTCGCCGACGACGGCTCGGCCGACCCGGCGACGGATCCGGGCATGCCCGAGGCGCTCCTGCTCCGCGCCTACCGCGAGATCAAGCGCCTGCGCCTCATCGACGCGCGCATGATCCTGCAGCAGCGGCAGGGGCGCGTCGGCTTCTACGGCGCCTGCACCGGCCAGGAGGCGGCGCCGATCGCCACCGGGCTCGCGCTCGAGCCCGAGGACTGGGTGTTCCCGGCGCTCCGCGAGAGCTCGATCATGCTCGTGCGCGGCTTCCCGCTCACCACGTACCTCGCGCAGGTCTACGGCAACGCCGGCGACCTCCTCAAGGGCCGGCAGATGCCGTCGCACATGAGCGGGCGGCAGGTGAACCAGGTCTCGTGGTCGAGCGTCATCGGCCCGCAGATCCCGCAGGCGGTGGGCGCGGCGTGGGCGGCGAAGCTACGCGGCCACAAGGTCGTGACCGTCGGCTTCATGGGCGACGGGGCGACGAGCGAGCCCGACTTCCACGCGGCCATGAACTTCGCGGCCGTCTTCCGCGTGCCCTGCGTGATGATCTGCCAGAACAACCACTGGGCCATCAGCGTGCCCTCCGCCCGCCAGACGGCCTCGGCCACGTTCGCGATCAAGGGCCGCGCCTACGGCGTGCCGTCGCTTCGGGTCGACGGCAACGACGTGCTCGCCATGTACGCCGCGGTCTCGGACGCGGTCGCCAGGGCGCGCGCCGGCGGCGGGCCGACCTTCATCGAGGCGCTCACCTACCGGATCGGCGCCCACTCGACCAGCGACGACCCGACGCGCTACCGATCGCAGGCCGAGGTCGACACCTGGGCGCAGCGCGATCCGCTCGCGCGCCTGCGGCGCCACCTCGTCCAGCGGCGGCTCGTCGACGACGCGCACGACGAGGCGCTCGAGCAAGAGCTGAACACCGAGATCGCCGCCGCGATCGCCGAGGTCGAGCCGCTCGGCCCGCCCGATCGCGAGACGATCTTCGACGACGTCTACGCCGAGCTCCCCTGGAACCTCCGCGATCAGAAGGAAGAGCTCGCGAAGGCTCCGCCCGCCCCTTCGCACGGCGGATCGCACTGACCCGGCCTGGTCCGGAGCGCCGAGCGACCCCACGTCGACGAGCGCAACGAGCGCGATGGGCATCAGCCCCATAGCGCCTCGGGCCACGGCTGGCGCTCGCGGTTCCGCTCTCGCCGCCGGACGGACGCTTGAGCCGCGGCCGGGCCTCGGTTAACGGAGCACCCATGAAGACCTACGACGCCATCGTGATCGGCGGCGGCCCCGGCGGTTACCCGTGCGCCATCCGCCTCGGCCAGCTCAAGCAGAAGGTGCTCTGCGTCGAGAAGGATCAGCCGGGCGGCGTCTGCCTGAACTGGGGCTGCATCCCGTCGAAGGCGCTCATCTCGGCCGCGCACCTCTACGACAAGGCCAAGGACGGCCTCTCGATGGGCATCAAGGTCGGCGGCGTCGAGGTCGACCCCAACAAGATGCAGGACTGGAAGGAGGGCATCGTCAAGCGCCTCACCGGCGGCGTTCGCCAGCTCCTCAAGATGAACGGCGCCGAGCTGATGATCGGCACGGCGGCCATCACCGGACCCAAGACGGTGAAGATCACGCTGCCCGACGGCGGCACCGAGACCGTCGAGGCCACGAAGGGCATCGTGCTCGCGACGGGCGCGTCGACGATCGAGATCCCGACGTTCAAGTTCGACGGCAAGCAGGTGATCGGCGCCAAGGAGGCGGTGAGCCTGCGCGAGATCCCGAAGCGCCTGCTCGTCATCGGCGGCGGCGTCATCGGCCTCGAGCTCGGGATGGTCTACCAGAAGTTCGGCGCCGAGCTCACCGTGGTCGAGGCGCTGCCCGACCTGCTCACCGGCGTCGATCCCGAGTGCACCAAGGTGGTCGAGCGCAAGATCACCAAGCACGGCGGGACGATCTTCAAGAACGCCAAAGCGATGGGCTACGAGCGCCAGACGGACGGCTCGCTCGCGGTGAAGATCGACGTCGGGGGCAAGCCGCAGACGATCGTCTGCGACGTGGTGCTCGTCGCGGTCGGCATGCGCCCGAACTCCAAGAACCTCGGCCTCGAGCAGGTCGGCGTCACCATCGACAAGCGCGGTTTCGTCCCCGCCGACAAGCACGGCCGGACCAACGTGCCGACGATCTACTCGATCGGCGACGTCAGCGGCCCGCCGCTCCTCGCCCACAAGGCGACCAAGGAGGGCGAGATCGTCGCCGAGGTCATCGCCGGTCACAAAGCGGAGAAGGACTGGGCCTCGATCCCCGGAGCGATCTTCACCGATCCCGAGATCGCCGTCGCCGGCATGACCGCCGACGAGGCCAAGGCCAAGGGCGTCGACGTCGCCGTCGGCAAGTTCCCCTTCTCGGCGCTCGGCAAGGCGATGGCGCTCAACGAGACCGACGGCTTCGTGAAGATCGTCGCCGACAAGAAGACGCACCAGGTCCTCGGCGTCCACATCGTCGGTCCCGAGGCGAGCACGATGATCTGCGAGGCCGCGCTCTCGCTCGAGATGTCGGCGTTCCTCGAGGACATCGCGCTCACGATCCACCCGCACCCGACGCTGGGGGAGTCGCTGATGGAGGCCGCCGCGCACGCGATGGGGGCGGCCATCCACATCGCCAACCGGTAGTGGACTCGTACCGGAACACCGGCCGTCAGGCCGGTGACCGGAGCCGCGCCCGTCAGGGCGCGGGCGTCACTGCCGACGCTCGCACGCGGTCACGCCTCCGGGATCGCGGTCGCCTCTGCGGCGCGCACCCAAGGCACGAGCCGGAACACTGCCACATAGACGATCCCCGAGAGCACGTACGTCGCCAGGAGCCCGAGCCAGAGCCGCTCGAGCGTCGCGCCCGGGAGCGCGATCGCGAGGACGCAGGCCGGGATCTGGAAGGCGAGCACCACGGCGAGGTCCGCGACGAGGGTCGTCCTCATGGCGCCGGCGCCGGTGATGGCGCTGCCGAGCACCACGCCGGTCCCGAGCATCGCGTACCCGAAGGAGATCGTGCGCACGTAGCCCATCGCCACCTCGACCACGCGCGGGTCGGGGTCGAAGAAGGCGATGATCGGCTCGGCGCCGCGCTGGTAGCCGGCGCAGATGGCGAGCATGAACACGGCGTTGAACGCCGCGGCGTACCAGCCGGCGCTCTTGGCGCGCTCTTGCTTGCCGGCGCCGAGGCACTGGCCGACGAAGGTCTGCGCGGCGCTGCCCCAGCCCATCGCCACGAAGAGCGCCATCGTCTCGAGGCGGAGGACGACGCCGAGGGCGATGCTCGCCGTCTGATCGTCCGGGGTGGTGAAGGCGCGCGCCACGAGCGAGTGCGTGATCAGCATGGCGAGCATGCGCACCACGAGCTGCGTGCTCGACGGCCAGGCGAGGCGGCCGATGCTGCGCAGCCTCGCCGGGTCCGGGGCGCGCGGGACCTTGCCCATCACGTCGAAGCGGCGGACCAGGAGGTAGACCACGGGGACGAGCGTGAGGACGCGCGCGAGCACCGTCGCCCACGCGGCGCCGGCGAGCTCGAGCCGGGGCAGGTGGAGCGCGCGCGCGACGGCGCCGGCCCAGGCGAACACGGGCGGCGCAGGCCCGTCGCCGTAGACGAGGAGCACGGCGAAGAGCAGGTTGAGCACGTTCGAGCCGACGAGCAGCGCCGCCGGCGTCTTGGCCGAGCCGAGCGCCCGCTGGATCGCGGTGAGGTGGAGGAGGAAGAAGATCGAGAACGCTCCGCCCGAGTTGATGCGGAGGTACTGCGCGCCGAGCGCCGCGACCGCGCCTTTGGCGCCGACGGCGCCGCTCAGGATCTCGCGCGCGAACAGGATCGAGCCGACCCCGAACACCAGCGAGAGCGCGCTCACGATCAGCATCGACTGCCAGACGATGCGCCGCACCTCGTCGCGGTCGCCGCGCCCGTGCGCCCGCGCGATCAGCGAGGTGGTGGCGGTGGTGATGCCGAAGCCGATGATGGTGCCGATGGCCGAGAGCTGATCGCAGATCCCCAGCGCGCCGAGCGCGGGGCCGGCGACCTCCGGCTGCAGGCGCGCGATGACGTAGGCGTCGACCAGGTTGAACGTGACCTGCAGGCCCATGCCCAGCGCCACCGGCGTGCCGAAGCGCAGGACCTCCTTGCCGAGCGGTCCGTCGGTGATCCGGTTCGCTGCGGCGGCGGTCATTGCTCGAGGAGGGTCGCGGAGCGAGCGGACCGCGGCGCCCGCGCGGCGGCCGCCTCGTCGACCTTGCGGCGCTCGAAGCAGTCGTCGGGGACGCGGCGCGTCCGGCGCACGAGCGCGGTGGCGTCGACGAAGCGCGCGGTCACCGGATCGTGGTACCCGCTGGCGTCGGGCAGCTCGTCGGCGCCCTCGCCGGTCGACGCCGCGCGCGCCTCGGCGTGCGCGCCCCGGTAGAAGCGGACCACGCGCGCCATGAGGGCGTCGCGCAGGTACTTGCCCACCATCGAGGCCATGCCGACGCAGAGGTCGGAGCCGTCGCCGTCCTTCACGAACGCGATCTCGCCCACGCCGGGGAAGTGGTACGCGCTGCGCGCCTTGCGCTCCTCGAGCACCACGTGGAGCCGCCCGCCGAGCGGGCCGAAGACGTCGCCGTAGCGGCCGAAGCCGCCGACCTTGCCGCAGACGGCGACCACGTCCTCGCCCGCGAGGCGGCGCAGATCGAGCACCAGCCGCTCCATCGCGTGGAGGTCGAGCACGAAGCGGTTCTTCCCAGCGTCCGCCGCGTCGTTGAGCACGCGCGTGCACGCGATGACCGAGCGCACGGCGAGCACGTGGACGCCCTTCTGGGCGAGGCGGTCGAGATCGCCGGCGACGGTGCGCACCAGATCGTCGGAGGCGGCGAACGCCTCCCCCTCGGCGGACCAGCACTGCGCCTCGACGTGGCCGGGGCAGGGAGCGCGGAGCGCCTCGCGCCGATCGAGGGCGATGGAATGGACGAGCGCGTCGGGCGACGCGGCCGCCGCCTTGCCGCAACCGCGCGCCACCAGCGCGCGCGCCCACGCCTCGCCGAGCGCGGTGTCGCCGTGCGAGACGAGCTCCTTCGAGTCGCCGAGCCGCTTCGCGAGCGCGCCGCGCGCGCGCCGGCCTGCGACGCGGGCGCCGTCGCCCTCGACGCGCGCCAGGACCGCCGTGATCACCATCGGACCGAGCCGGGGTCCGAGGCCGTTCTCGTCGACGCCGACGCGAAAGCCAACCGACATCGGGAGCCGTCCTGCCATGCTTCTGTCCGTGCGTCACCGCTCCGGCAGCAAGAAACCGACGGCGCCGGTGGGGCGGGTCTCTGGCATCATCGCTCCCATGCGGACGACGACGCCGGCGATGGTGCTCGCGGCGCTCGGCGCGGTCGGGTGCGCCGCGCCGATGTTGAGCCGCGACGGCCAGGTCGTCTTCACCGAGGAGGGCGGTCGGCGCGGCGCCTCGGTGATCACGGCGAACGGCGTCGAGTTCCTCGACGCCGCAGAGCTGCCGCAGCCCGTCGTCCGTCGCAGCGTGGACGAGCCGTGGCGCCCGGCGACCGGGTTCTTGATCCCCAAGGACGGCGTGTGGCGCGCCACCTCGCGGCCGGCGGCGATCCAGGGTCACGGCCTCGCCGTGGTGCTGCGCGCGAGCGACGCGCTCGTGCCCTCGTGGGGCGGCGAGGTGCTGCTCCGCATCGACGCGCTCGCGCCCGCCGAGGCCTTCCCCGGGGCGGCGGCGTCGCTCCGCCCGCCCGAGCGGCTCGCGATCGTGATCGACGGCCACGGGCCCAACGCCGCGCCCCTGGTCGCGGTCGCGCTCGACGATCTCGGCGGCGGCGACCGCGTGGCCCTCGTCGACTCGGCGCGGGCTCGGACGATCGTGCCGCTCGTACCCGGCTCGCACCGCACGCTGCTCGGGGCGGCCGCGGCGCGCGTGACTGCGTCCCCCGCGTCCATCCGGGATCTCGCCTCGGCGATCGCGATCGCGCGCGGCTGGGTCGCGCCGCGCGGCGCCGCACCGCCGGGCGCCGGCGCCGGTCACGTGCTCGTTGTCACGGACGGCGTCGGCGTCGCCCAAGGCGGCGAGCGGCTCGCGCGCGAGCTCGGCGCGCTGCGCACCGCCGGCGTGCGCGTCACCGCGGTGGGCGCGCCCGACGGCCTCGACGCGGCGGCGCTCGCGCCGCTCGGCCCCGACGTCCACGCCGGGGGCGCGTTCCCGCGCCGCGAGGACGCGGTCGCGGCGGCGGTCCCCCCGCCGGGCGACACGGTGCTCGAGGACGTCGTCCTCGAGGTCTCCTCGGTGCCGGCCGCGGCGCGCGTCATCGAGCTCTCGGGCGGAGCGTCGGCGATGGCGCTCGACCGCGACAAGATCCTCCTCGGCGATCTCTACGCCGGCGAGGCGCGCACCGAGGTCGCGCGCGTGGCGCTGCCGGTCTGGGTTCCGGGCGAGCCGATCGAGATCAGCGTCACCGCGACCTACCGCGATCGCGCCAGCGGCGAGAGCCTGCTCGCGTCGACCACGATGCACGGCCGCTACTCGAGCGACATCGAGGCGATCGCGAGCGCCCGCCACGGCGACGTCATCGCCTACGCCTCGGCGCTGGCGATGGTCCGCCGCCTCGACCGCGCCTTCGCCGGCAGCACGGTCGATCGCCTCGGCGGTCTTCGCCCGGTCGTGGCGCAGCAAGCCCGCTCGCTGGGCGAGCTGTCGCGGGCGCACCACGATCCGGCGCTGGGCGCGCAGGCCGAGGTCCTGACCACGCTGCTCGGCGCGATCGACGACTAGCGCGGTCCGAGGTCGCCGCCGCGCGAGACGCGCGCGTCTCTCGCACATCGGCTCACGTGCGCCCAGAGCATCGATCGATCCCTCAGGATCGTCGGGTCACCAGCCCCGTCGGCCGAAATCCGCGTGCGAATCGCGAGCCGCGACATGGCACGCGAGCTGCTCACGCGCGTCGCGCTTTCCCGGGAGCCGAACCGATGCCGACGCGAGACCGTTCCGCCCAAAACCCCACGAATGTTGCGCGAATTGCGCATTTCGACGACCCGCGGCCCGCGAGGGGCGCGCGCGCGCTCGCGTGCTCGCTCGCGGCAGGCGTTGCGCTCGCCGCGGGCTGCGCCGCCGCGCCCGACCCGATCGGCGAGGAGGGCGTCGATGGGCCGGAGCCGACCGGCGATCGCGGCGACGCCGTCAGCCCCGCGACGGTCGCCGAGGCCGTCACCCAGACGTGCACCACCGCCAGCATCAGGGGCCTGTCGGAGCAGATCATCGCCGAGGGCAACTGCCTCGAGCCCGGCGCCTACGCCGAGGTGCCGAGCCTGCCGAACTTGGCGATGAGCGACAACGTGTTCCCGTACCTCGAGGAGCCCGCGCGCGACGCGCTGGTCGCGACGCTGAAGGCGTCGCCGAGCAAGCAGATGACGGTGGCCTCGATGCTGCGCACCATCGCGCAGCAGTACCTGCTCTATCGCTGGTACCAGACGGGGCGCTGCGGCATCGGGCTCGCGGCCAAGCCGGGCGCGAGCAACCACGAGACGGGCCTCGCCTTCGACATCGCCGAGACCTCGAGCTGGCGCTCGAGCCTCCAGGCGCACGGCTTCCACTGGCTCGGCTCGAAGGACCCGCCGCACTACGACTACGCAGGCGCCGGCGCGGTCAGCTACAAGGGCGTCGACGTCGAGGCGTTCCAGAGGCTCTGGAACAGGAACCACCCCGAGGACCCGATCGCCGAGGACGGCGCCTGGGGCCCGCAGACCGAGGCGCGCATGAAGAAGGCGCCGGCGAAGGGCTTCGCCAAGGGCGCGCAGTGCGGCGGCTCGTCTTCCTCTTCGAGCGGCGGCTCGAGCGGCGGCGAGCCCCAGGCGTGCGGCGTCTACGAGAGCAGCCCTGCCTTCAAGTGCGCGCCCGACGGGATGGCGCGCGGTCGCTGCCTCGGCGCGAGCGCCGAGATCGAGTCGTGCCCGAACGGCTGCCTCATCCGCGACGCGGGGGACGACGTCTGCATGGGGACCTCGTCGACGTGGTCGTGCGGCGGAACCTGGGGGACGAGCAAGATGGAGGACGGCGGCTACTACGCGACGTCGTTCGGCTGCTGGCTCGACGCCAACGGCGATCCGCACTCCGATCCGGGCGACAACTGCATCCCGGCGTGCCTCGCCGACGCGAAGTCCTCCGGTCTCTGCACGGGCCTCTCGGGCCCCGCCTGCGAGCAGAAGGTCCAGTGGTTCGCCGCCGACGCAGGCCGCTTCGGCTGCCTGGCGCGCCTGCGCGTCACGAACCCCGCGAACGGCAAGTCGGTCGTCGTGGTCTCGCTCGACCTCGGGCCCTCGTGCTCGGTCGAGAGCCAGGTCGACGACGGTGTCCTCGATCTCTCGTACCCGACCACCAACTACCTCTTCGGCGACCAGGTCGGCGTCGTGGAGAAGAAGGGCGTGCACGTCGTCGAGGTCGACGCCTCGACGCCGCTCGGACCGCAGTGATCGACGAGGCTCACCCGACGCGGGCGGATGCGGTCGAGGCGGCCCCGGCATCCAACCGCGCGTGAGGCGCGAAATCCGGGGTAAGGTGACGCCACATGCTGCGCGTCCTCCCGGTGCCCTGCCTCTCCGACAACTACGCGTACCTGGTGGTGCCCGAGGGCGCGCGCCTGGCGATCGTCGTCGACCCGTCCGAGGCCGAGCCGGTGCTCGAGGCGCTCGCGGGCGAGGGGCTCGAGCTCGCGGCCATCCTCAACACCCACCACCACTACGATCACGTGGGCGGCAACGAGGGTCTGCGCGAGAAGCTCGGGCCGCTGCCGGTCTACGCGCACGAGAGCGATCGCGGGCGCGTCCCGGCGCAGACCGAAGACGTCGTCGAGGGGCGCGCGTTCGAGGTCGCCGGGATGTCGTTCCGGCCGCTCCACGTGCCTGGGCACACCCTCGGCGCGGTCTCGTACGTGACCGACGGGGCGGTCTTCACCGGCGATACCCTCTTCGTCGCCGGCTGCGGGCGCCTGTTCGAGGGGACGCCCGAGCAGATGCACGAGTCGCTGTCGGGCAAGCTCGGCAGGCTCCCGCCCGAGACCCGCGTCTACTGCGGGCACGAGTACACGCTGACGAACCTCCGCTTCGCCGCGACGGTCGAGCCCGACAACGCCGCCATCCGCGAGAAGCTCGGGCGCGCCACGTCGGCGCGCGAGCGGGGCGAGCCGACGGTGCCCTCGACGATCGCCGAGGAGCTCCAGACCAACCCCTTCCTGCGCTGCGCCGACGCCAAGGCCCTCGCCGCGGTCCGCGCCGCCAAGGACGCCTTCCGCTGAGCGTGGGTCGCGGGCCCACCTTCCGCGTGTGGCCTCCGACCGGCCGCGGGGCTACGCTGCGCCGCATGGTGAGCAAGGCCTCTGCCCCCGCGCCGTCAGGCTCCGGGCGCGAGCGCGAAGGCTCGAGCGTCCCGCTGATCGCGTTCGCGGTGCTGGTCGGTGCGATCGTGCTCGGCGGCGTGGGCTTCGCGATCCGCGCCAAGGTGCTGCGCGCGAGCCGGGGCCAGGCGGTCCCCACCGCGCCCGCGTCCGAGGCGGCGCCCGCGGCCCCCGTCCGCTGACGTTGCGCCGGCGGCGCCCACGACGGGCGGCGACGTGGCACAATCGTCGCCCCCATGGACGACGCCCCCATCTTCGGCTTCAACGACGCCCGCGAGGACATCGTCCGCACGGTGGTCGACCGCACCGTCGACGGTACCCGCGATCCGCTCCTCGCGCTCAACGACGCCGCCTACCACGAGATCAAGCGCCTCGAGGCGTCGCGCCGGCCCAAGGAGCGCGCCGAGCTCGCCGAGTGGCAGCGGCTGGCGCGCTCGCTCGGAAAGATGAGCGACGCCGAGCGCAAGCGGCGCCTCCGCGAGCTCGCGACGCGGTACGGCTGGGACGTCGCCGGCAACTTCGATCCGCGCGTCTTCCGGGTCTCGACGCGCCTCTTGCCGCCGATCGTCACCGCCCTGCTCGCGCCGCGGAAGCTGGCGACGCTCGTGAGGACGCCCCAGAAGCTCGTCAGCCTCGACTCGCTCGAGGACAAGGTCATCGTCGAGGGCCCGATCGACAAGCTGCGATCGCTGGTGCGCCACGGCACCGCCGTCTACGTGCCGACGCACTCGTCGAACATGGACTCCATCGTGTTCGGCTACGCCCTCGAGCGCGCCGGGCTGCCGCCCGCCACCTACGGCGCCGGCAAGAACCTCTTCACGAATCCGATCCTCTCGTTCTTCATGCACAACCTCGGCGCCTACCGCGTCGATCGCCGTCTCCGCCACGCGCTCTACAAGGACGTCCTCAAGACGTACTCGTGCGTGCTCCTCGAGCGCGGCTACCACTCGCTCTTCTTCCCGGGCGGCACGCGCTCGCGCTCGAACGGCATCGAGCGCCGCCTCAAGCTCGGCCTCGTCGGCAGCGCCATCGAGGCGTACGCGCGCACGCTCATCGCCGGCAAAGAGCGGCGGATCTTCTTCGTGCCGGCGACGATCAACTACCTCATCACGCTCGAGGCCGAGACCCTGATCGCCGACTTCCTCTCCGAGGCCGGCAAGGGGCGCTTCCTCATCGAAGACGACGAGTCGACGCGCATCGGACGGATGGCGGCGTTCGTCCGGAAGCTCCTCGACATGGAAGGCGCCGTGGTGATCCGCTTCTCGGACCCGGTCGACCCGTTCGGCAACCAGGTCGACGCCGAGGGCGTCTCGCGCGATCGCCGCGGCCGCGAGGTCGACCCGGCGAGCTACGTCAAAGATCGGAACGGGCGGGTCACGCTCGATCCGTCGCGCGACGCCCAGTACACGCGCGAGCTCGGCGAGGAGATCTGCCGCGCCTACGCCAGGGACACGGTCATCATGGCCACGCACGTCGTGGCCGCCGCGGCGTTCGACCGCCTCCGCAAGGTCGCGCCCGCCGCCGATCTCTTCACGGTGCTCCGCCAGCGCGACACCGTCGTGTCGCGCGACGATCTCGCCGCCGACGTCCTCCGCCTGCGCGATCGCCTGGTCGAGGCGGAGCGCGAAGGCCGCGTGTCGCTGGGCGACTTCGTGCGGACGGCGTCGGGCGGCGACATCGTCGAGCGCGCGCTGCGCGCCTTCAGCGGCTATCACACCGCGCCGGTGATCGCGTCGCGGCCCGAGGGGGTGGCGCTCTGCGACACGAACCTCCTCTTCTATTACCAGAACCGGCTCGCGGCCCACGGCCTGGCCTGGGACGTGATCGCGCCGCCCGGCGCGCCCGCCGCGGTGGCGATCGCTCCGCGCGAGCCGCCCGCACCCAGGCCAGCGAGCGCGCCGCCGCCGCCCACCAACGGCGCCAGCGCGACCGCGGGAGGCGCGCGATGAGCGGCGCGGCGGCTCCGAAGGTCGGCGTCGTCGGCGGCGGCGCCTGGGGCGTGGCGCTCGCCGTGGCCGCGCGCCGCGCCGGTGCCGACGTCACGCTCTTCACCCGGCGCGAGCAGGATCTCATCGGCGGCGGCTCGGGCCGCGGCGCCGACGTCGCGCTCACCGACGATCTCGCCGTGGTGGCGCAGGCCCGCCTGCTCGTCCTCGCCGTCCCCTCGATGGCGGCGCGATCGGTCGCGCGCGCGCTCGGCGATCACCTCGACGGCGCCCACCTCGTCGTCCACGGCGTGCGCGGCCTCGACAGCGGCAGCGGCCTCGACACGCTCTCGGAGGTGCTCCGCGAGGAGACGCCGGTGCGGCGCCTCGGGGCGCTCGGCGGGCCGGTGCAGGCGAACGAGCTGCGCGACGGCCTCCCCTCGGCCCTGGTGTGCGGATCGCGCTACCCCGAGGTGACGGCCGCGGTGACCGGCGCGTTCCAGTCGTCGTCGCTGCGCGTCTACACCACGCCCGACGTGAAGGGCCTCGAGTGGGCCTCGGCCCTCGTCGGCTGCCTCTCGATCGGCGTCGGCTTCGCGCGCCAGGCCGGCGCCGGACCCGGCTTGCTGGCGGCGCTCATCTCGCGCGGCGTCGACGAGGCGGCGCGCGTGGCGGCGGCGGCCGGCGCCGAGGAGCGCACCATGCTCGGCCTCGGCGGCTACGGCGATCTGCTCGCGTCGATCGCCCTCGACGATCGCCCCGAGGTGGTGATCGGGCGCGAGATGGCGCGCGGCAAATCGCTCGACGAGGCGGTCGCCCAGGCCCACCTCCGCGTCGAGGCCATCAGCCTCGTCCCGCGCGTGGTGGCCTTCGCCAAGGAGCGCCGCGTGCCCGCGGGCACCTTCGACGCCCTCGCCGACATCCTGCGGCGCGCGCCGTGCGACGACGTGATGCGCAAGATGTACGCGGCCTGAGCCGCGCCACCGATGCGCTTCTCGCCCCGCGCCCTCCTCCTCGACATGGACGGCCTCATGGTCGACTCCGAGCCGCTCTGGTTTCGGGTCGAGCGCGCCTTCGCCGCCTCGCGCGGCGGCGACTGGACCGAGGCGCTCGCGCACGAGTGCGTCGGCCGTGGGATGGCCGCCACGCTGGCGCGCATGGGCGAGGTCTTCGGCTTCCCCGTCGACGAGGCGAGCGACTCGGCCGAGATCGTGGATCGCTTCGTGGCGCGCACCGGCGAGCTCGCGCTCAAGCCCGGCTGCCGCGAGCTCCTCCACGAGGCGCGCGGCCGGGTGAAGCTCGCGCTCGCGTCGTCGTCGGCCGAGCGCCTCATCGCGGCGGTGGTGGCGCGCTTCGAGCTCGCCCCCTTCCTCGACGCGGTGGTCTCGGGCGAGTCGGTGGCGCGCCCCAAGCCGGCGCCGGACGTGTTCCTTCGCGCCGCGGCGGCGCTCGGCGTCGACCCGGCTGCGTGCGTGGTGCTCGAGGACTCGCCGGCGGGGACCTCGGCCGGGCGCGCCGCCGGGATGAAGGTCATCGCGGTGCCCGAGGGGGACATCGGCGGTCGCATCTTCGAGGCGGACGCGATCGTCGCCGATCTCTTCGAGGCAAGGGCGCTGCTCGATCTCGGCTGAAGAGGTGTCGAACATTCGTCCGAGCAACGCCTCTCGAGGCCCGAGGTCCGCCGCCTCTTCAGCTCGGGGCGCGGGGGCAGAGCCCCCGCTCGCGACCGAGCCGGAGGGAGGCTCAGCGGTCAGGCGCGGCCCAGCGAGATGCCCGCGTCATGGGGACCGCCCGCGCTCCCGTCGCGGCGAGCACCTTTCGCGGGCCCCGGGGCCTTGGGCCAGGGCATGGTCGACTTCAGCCAACCGGTGATCCACGTCGCGAGGAAGACGAGGGCGAGCGGCAGCCACGTCCCGGCGAAGCTCTCGAACATCGCGAAGCTGCCGAGGACGAGCCCGGCGACCACGATCGCGTCGAGGACGGCGACGATCGCCGTCACGGCGAGCGCCGCGGGCAACGGCTCGCGCGCGCCGCGAGCACCGAAGTAACGCGCTGCGATCGCGGTGAAGATCAGCGGCGCCGCGACGGCGTGGAGCGCCGTGGCGACCCCGGTCGACCCCAGCTGCAGAGCGGCGAGCATCACGGCGGCGCAAGCGGCCCACCCGGCGATCCCGTGGGCCGCCAAGCGCACGAGCGAGCGCGCAGCATGGTCGATCGCCAGGCCCGGGCGCGCCTCCGGGAGGTCGCGGGCGAGCTCCCTCGCCCACGCGCGGATCCGATCCGGGTTGCGGAAGTCTCCGCTCATCGTCTTCGCCATCGCGGCCGCCGGGAAGCCGCGGGCGTCGGCGGGCAGGCGACCGCCGAACGTCGCGTGGCCGCGCGCGCCGATGCGCTCCATCAACACGGCGACCTGGGTCGGCGGCGGAAGCGTCTCGCGGTCGGCCGAGTCGTCGAGCGGACCGCTCGAGAACAACCAGACCGGGACGCGCCGCAGCGCCGCGACGTTCCGGGCCACGAGACGGCGCGCGTCGCGGTGCCAGCGGTTCGCGTAGAGCGCGCCGCCCACGATCGCCGCGTCGTATGCGCTCGGGTCGCGCACATCGGACGCCCGCGCGAGCGAGACGTCGAAGCCTTCGCGCTCGAGGACCTCGCCGATGATCCGCGCGATGCCCTCGGTCCCGCCGAGCTTCGTTCCCCACGCCACGAGCACTCGCATCGTTCTGCCTCGTCGCCGGCCGCTGCATGCGGCGTGCCGGGCCGGCGACCCTGGCCGGACGCGCGGATGGCGGGAGAGAGCACCCGGCCTCTCGACCGCGTGCGCGCCGTTCGCTCGCAGCAGCGCACTCGTTGCAGCGCCGGCCGATCCCGGCCGGCGACGGCGGCGGCGGTCGCTCTTCGCGTCAGCGCAGCCGGTAGTCCGCGATGATCGGCAGGTGATCCGATCCCGTCTCGGGCCCCACCCAGGCGCCCAGGCACTCGAGCTCCGGGCTCGCGAGCACGTGATCGATCCGCACGCCCAGCCAGCGCGAGCGCTTCGTCCAGCCCCAGCCCAGGCCCGCCTCGCCGAACGCGTTCGCGAGCTCGCCCCACTCCTCGCGGTAGATCGCGCTCTCGACCGGCATGTTGAAGTCGCCGGCGACGAGCACCGGCCCCGCGGCACGCCTCGTCCACGCGCGCGCGAGCGACGACTCCCAGCGGCGCTCGCGGAGGTTCTCCTCGAACTCGCCCAGGTCGCGATGCCGGAGCGCAGACAGGCCCTCGCGCACCGTCTCGAGGTGCACGTCGACCACGTCGACGATCCCGCGCGGGGTCTCGATCTCGTAGCGCACGATCGCGCCGCTGCCGCCGCGGTCCCAGACGTCCTTGCGGTCGCGGGCGTCGACGCGGCGGATGGGGAAGCGGCTGAGCAGGCAGATCTGGTCCTCGGCGTGCGCGTGCCAGCCCTCGATCGCGAGCACGCCCTCCTCGGCGGGGATGCACTCCTGGAGCGCGACCACGTCGGGGCGCACGCGCTCGAGCACCGACAAGAGCGCCGGCGACGTCGGGCGGACGAGCCTGCCGCCGAGGTTGTGGCTCATGATCCGGAGATCGCGTCCCGGCGACGCGTCCGGCCCGAGCGCGGCGCCGAGCCCCTTGGGCGAGAGGCAGAGCCCCATCAGCGGCCAGGCCGCGAGCGCGGCCGCGGCCGCCTGCACCGCGAGCGCGCGCGCCGAGCGCACGGCGAGCGCGGCGGGCGCGAGCGCCGCGAGCGGGATCGCGAGCGCCCAGCGCGGACCGAAGAGCAGGAGCGTCGCCGGCCACGATCGATCGCCGAAGCCGATCGCGAGCCACGCCAGCGCGACGGCGCCGAGGTGCGCGATCGAGAGCGCGGTGACCCAGCGCGCCAGCGCGCCGGTGCGCGCCCGGCGCGGAGCTTGACGCACCTCGGCGGATTGCCGACGATCGGTTCGAGTGTCCATCTCGACGTCGCGCGTGGTGAAGTTCGGCCTGACCGAGGCGCCGGTCTTCGGCAAGTACCGACTCATCGCGAAGCTCGGCCAGGGCGGAATGGCCGACGTCTTCCTCGCGGTGTCGCGCGGCCCGGGCGGATTCGCCAAGCTCGTCGTGATCAAGCGGCTCAAGTCCGACGTCGCCGCCGAGAAGGAGCTCCACGGCATGTTCGTGGACGAGGCGCGGCTCGCGGCGCGCCTCAACCACCCCAACGTCGTGCAGACCAACGAGGTCGGCAACGTCGGCGAGCACTTCTACCTCTGCATGGAGTACCTCGAGGGGCAGCCGCTCAACCGCATCCTCAACCGCCTCACGCAGCGCGGAAAGAAGGCGATCCCCGAGGGCCTGCGGATCCTCTGCGACAGCCTCGCGGGCCTGCACTACGCCCACGAGCTCAAGGACTACGACGGCACCCCGCTCAAGGTCGTGCACCGCGACGTCAGCCCGCACAACATCTACGTGACGTACGACGGGGCGGCGAAGGTCCTCGACTTCGGCATCGCCAAGGCCGCGGTCCGCTCCGCCCACACCTCGACCGGCGTCATCAAGGGAAAGATCGGCTACATGGCGCCCGAGCAGGCGCTGACGACGCCGATCGACGCGCGCGCCGACGTGTTCTCGATCGGCGCCATCCTCTTCGAGCTCGTCTCGGGCGAGCGCCTCTGGGCCGGGCTCACCGAGGTGCAGATCCTCCAGAACCTCGCGTTCGGCGAGATCCCCCGCCTCTCCAGCAAGATGCCCGACGTCCCGCGCGCCCTCGATCTCATCTGCGCGCGCGCCCTCTCGATGGTCCCGGGCGATCGGTACCCGTCGGCGGCGGCGTTCCGCGAGGCGCTCGAAGGCTACATGAAGGAAGAAGGCATCGCGGTCTCGAGCGCCGACGTGGGCCGCTTCCTCTCCGACCTCTTCCAGGACCGCCGCGACGAGGTGCAGGAGGTCATCCAGCAGCAGCTCGCGAACATGGAGGCCGACGGCGACGCGCCCCCGCGCGACGTCTCGATCCCCGAGATCAGCGTGACCGGGAGCGCCGTCGCCGCCCTCCCCGAGCAGCGTGGAGCGGTCGAAGGGGTGACTGCGTCGGCGGCCGCCGCCGATCCGGCGCCCGCCCGGCCGCGCGCGCCCAAAGCCGACGCGAGCTCTTCGGCTTCCGGCATCATCGCCACCGCCGAGCCGCGCTCCGCGCCGAGGCGCCGCCGCGGGCCCGCGATCGCGGCCGGCGCGATCCTCGCGCTCGCGGCCGGGCTGTTGATCTTCGTCTTCGGCCGATCGACGGCGCCGCCCGCGGACGCCAAGGCGGAGCTCGGCAAGCCGCCGCCGGTCAACGCGGGGGACACCCCCGCACCCCCGGCCGATCCGGCGCCGCACGCCGGCGCGCGCGGGCTCATCGAG
Source organism: uncultured Polyangiaceae bacterium (assembly GCA_964372055.1). Lineage (GTDB taxonomy): Bacteria > Myxococcota_A > Polyangia > Polyangiales > Polyangiaceae > CAYJPW01. Next base: position 2,788 of record CAYJPW010000185.1, on the reverse strand, counting down.
CTGCGCGTCGAGGCGACGCCGCGCGACGCCACCATCTACCTCGACGACGCCGCCCTGAGCGGCAACCCGTTCAGCGCCAAGTTCGCGGGCGACGGCACCGGCCACCGGCTGCGCGTCGAGGCGGCGGGCCACAAACCGGAGTCGCGTCTGGTCGTGTTCGACCAGGATCGCTCGGTCGAGATCCACCTGGACAAGCCCGCGGGCGGCGGCGATGGTGCGGCGCCGAGCGCCGCCGCGGGCGCGGCCGCGCGACCGACGAGCACGGCCTCCCCGCCGATCCGGCGCGGCCCCAAGGTCGACACCAGCGATCCATGGAAATGAGCGCGCGCTTGCCGAACGAGCTCCGAGTCTCCTGCCGTCGCGGCGCCCGCCTCGCCGGCGGCGTCGCGCTCCTGACGCTGGCGCTCACTCCCGGCATCGCCGCCGCGCAGCAGAAGAGCAGCGACGACGTCTACGACGACGCCCCCGCCGCGGGCGCCGCGCCGAGCGACGAGGCGCGCACCCGCTTCAAGAAGGGCCTCGCGCTCACCGCCGCCGGCAAGGTCGCCGAGGCGCTCGTCGAGTTCCAGGGCGCCTACGACCTGAGCCCGAACTGGAAGATCCTCTACAACGTGGGGCAATGCTCGAAGCACGTCGGCGATCACGCCCGCGCCCTCGCCGCGTTCGAGCGCTACCTCGCCGAGGGCCGAGACCAGGTGCAGAAGCCGCGGCGCGCCGAGGTCGAGAAGGAGATCGCCGAGCTCGAGGGCCTGGTCGGCACCATCGAGCTGGTGACCGCCGCCGCCGGCGCCGAGGTAGAGCTCGACGGCAAGGGCCGCGGCAAGGCGCCGCTCGCCGAGCCCCTCGTCGTCACCGCGGGCCGGCACAAGCTCGCGCTCGTCAAGGAGGGCGCGACGCCCGCGACCAAAGAGATCGACGTGGCGCGCGGCGCGAACGTGAAGGTCGAGCTCGACTTCGCCGGCGCGCCGGCGGCGAGCGGCCCGGTCGCGGCGCCGAACCCGGCGCCCGCCGAGCCCGACGGCGGCCGCCGCGATCACTCCACCTGGATCACGGTCGGCTGGATCGCGACCGGCGCGTTCGTCGTCGGCGCCGGGGTCACGGGCACGCTCGCGCTGGTGATGTCGAGCGACGTCGCCGACACGGCGTACGCCGGCCCGTACAGCACGGCCCCGCCCGACCTGCAGAGCAAGGCGAGCACCGTGGACACGCTGGCGATCGTGACCGACGTCCTCGGGGGCGCCGCCATCCTCGGCGCCGGCGCGACCATCTACCTGATGATCACCAACGACGGCCCGGCGCCGCCCAAGAAGGGCGGCGGCGGCCTGGCGGTCGGCCTCGCGCCGGGCGGCGCCTCGCTCCGGGGGACGTTCTGATGGCGCGCCCTGCGTGGCTCTTCGCGGTCGTCGCGGTCGTCGCGGCGGCGGGCTGCCAGGCGTTCGTCGACACCGAGACCGGCGCCGGCATCGGCGCCACCTGCGGCAAGGACGAGGACTGCCAGGCGTCGAGCTGCGTCGACGGCCTGTGCACCAAGGACTGCAGCTCGGCGGACGACTGCCCCGAGGGCACCTCGTGCCTCGCCGGCAGCTGCCAGCTCCCGCTCAGGGCCGCGTTCCTCTGGGTCGGCGATCCGGCGACCGAGGACTGGACCCGAGCGCACGAAGCGGGGCGCGAGGCCGCGGCGAGCCTGCCCTACCTCGTCGAGTCGAGGGTGTTCCCCAACGTCCTCACCGCCGCCGACGCCGCGTCGGCGATCGATCAGGCGGTGGGCCAGGGATTCGACGTGATCTTCGCCAACTCCTCCGGGCTCGGATCGGCGATGCAGGAGAAGGCGCAGCAGAGTCCGGACGTGCAGTTTCTCACCTGCGGCGGCCGCGAGCTCGCGCAGAACCACAGCTCGTACGAAGGCCGGATGTACAAGGCCTGGTACCTCGCCGGCATGGCGGCGGCGATGAAGGCCCCGCAGAAGCAGCGCCTGGGCATGGTCGCGTCGTTCGTCACGCCCGCCGTCGTGCGTCACGTCAACGCGTTCACCCGAGGCGCCCGGCAGGTCGCGCCCGACATCGCGGTCGAGGTGCGCTGGATCGGCTACTGGCACGACCCCGCCCCGATGGCGACGCGCAAGGAGACCGCCCTCGCCGGCGAGCTCGTCGACACGGGCTGCGAGGTGATCGCTCACCAAGCCGACAACGGCCTCGTCGTGAGCGTGATCGAGGAGCTCGCCGCCGGCGGCGCGACCGCGTTCTCGATCGGCCATAACGGCGCCGACTCCTGCCCGGCCGAGGCAACGCGCTGCATCGGCGCCGTCTACTGGACGTGGGCGCCGCTCTACCGGACCCTGCTCGACCAGATCCACCGCGGCGCGCCGCCCGAGTACGCGAACGTCTTCGAGAACATCCAGGCGAGCGCCGAGAGCAGCGTCGTGCACTTCGACGCCAAGGACGAGGCCATCCGCGTGGAGCTCGCCGACGACCTCCTCGCCCTCGCAGGGGAGGAGTACGGCGTCGGCCGCGTCTTCACCGGGCCGTTCTGCTTCAACGACGGGCAGTGCGTCGACGCCGGCGCCGAGCTCTCGGACGACGATCTGCGAGCGATGTGCCGCTTCGTCGAGGGCGTGGTGGAGAAGAGCGATCCGGCCGATCCGATGTCCACCGATCAGCCGGCCGTGGTCCCGGCGCAGGACGACTGCGCCGGGATGTGATCGGCGGGGCCCGCGCCTGCGCGGCGCGCGCCCTCGCTCAGCGAGCGCGGCGGCGGCGCACGAGCGCCGCGAGGCCGAGCAGCGCCGCAG
>CAYJPW010000184.1:0-21283 GCA_964372055.1 uncultured Polyangiaceae bacterium | reverse complement strand
GGTCGGGGCCGGTGGTCGGGCCGGCGGGGGCGCCGGCGGCGGCGCTGCGGGCGGCACCCGCGCCGGCTCGTCCTCGAGCTGGATGTCGAGCGAGGCGAGCGGCGGGCGCGCGGGCGGCGGCTCGGGCGGCGGCTCGGCCGGCGGCTCGGCGATCGTGTCCGGCGCCGCCGCGGCGCCGTCGGTGAGCGCGTCCTCGATCTCGGTCGCGTACATGCCGAGCTCGGACGCGCGGAAGTCCTGGCCTGCGGCCGTCGCCGCGTCGGCGGCGCGCCTCAGCCAAACGATGGCGTCGCGTCGCTCACCCCGTGTCCACAGGGTGCGCGCGGTCTGCAAACCCCAGACGACGTCTTCGTCGTCTTCCGGGCGCGGCTCGGGCAGCGCGACCAGATGCGCCATGAGGAAGCTAGCCCTACCATAAAACCGCGGCGACGATCCGGCCCCTCGTGCGAGGGCCGTCCGTCGCTCGTCGGCTCAGCGCGGGTCGGGGGTGCCGCGCTTCTGGGCGCAGCGCCGGATCATCTCCTCGACGCCGTCCGTCGAGGGGCCCTCGCCGGGCATGCGCCGGGCGAGCCAGCCGATGAGCGTGAGCCCGGCCGCTCGCGCGTCGTCGGGGAGCGCGCCCTCGCGGAGGAGGGTGGCGATCTCGCAGATCAGCCGCGTTCGATCCGCCTCCGCCGGCATCGCCCGTGCTCCATGAAGCATTCGCGGCAAGAAGTCAAAATCGGGCGCTCTGCCAGGGGGGCCGGCGGGCGCGGAGGGCTCTCGGAGGGGGCGGCTCGGGTCTCTCGACATTTGCACGGGGTCACTCCTCGGACGCGGGTCGGCACGTCTTCTCGGGTCACAAGGCGCTGATGAGCACCTCGCGGTCCTTGGCGCCGTTCGCCGGCCCGACCAGACCGCGCTTTTCCATGGCCTCGACGATCTTGGCGGCGCGGTTGTAGCCCACGCCGAGCTTGCGCTGGATCCACGAGGTCGAGCACCGCCGCGTCTCGGCGATGATGCGAACGGCCGCGTCGTAGAGCGGGTCCGCCTCGGCGTCCGAGGCGTCGGGCCCGCCGTCCTCGGCCTCGTCGTCGCGCGGCTTGAGGATGGCCTCGTCGTACACCGGCTCGCCCTGGAGTCGCAGGAAGTCGGTGATCCGCTGGACCTCCTCCTCGGAGCAGAACGGGCACTGCACGCGGCGCGTGTCGTTGGATCCGTTCATCTTGATGAGCATGTCGCCGCGGCCGAGGAGGTGCTCGGCGCCCTGCTCGTCGAGGATCGTGCGGCTGTCGACCTTCTGGGCGACGCGGAAGGCGATGCGGGTGGGGAAGTTGGCCTTGATCATGCCGGTGATGACGTCGACGCTGGGGCGCTGCGTCGCCAGGATCACGTGCATCCCGGCCGCGCGCGCCTTCTGGGCGAGGCGGGCCACGCTGGCCTCGACGTCCTTGCCCTGCTGCATCATCAGGTCCGCGAACTCGTCGACCACGATGACGATGTACGGGATCTTCTCCGGAAGTGCCCCGTCCGAACCGTCTTTTGCGGCGAGGACCTCGACCTCGGTCCCGTCGGGGGCGACCGCGCTCACCTTGGCCGGCGGCTTGGGCGGGCGCGCCTCGCCGCGCGCCACGCGCTCGACCCAGGCGTTGTAGGTGGTGATGTTCTTGGTCCCGGCGTTGGCGAAGAGCTGGTAGCGCCGCTCCATCTCGTCGACGGCCCACTTGAGCGCGTTGGCCGCCTGCTTCATGTCGGTGACGACCGGCAGGAGCATGTGCGGGATGCGGTCGAACGGGGCGAGCTCGACGACCTTGGGATCGATCATGAGCAGGCGCAGCTCTTCGGGCGTGCGCCGGTGGAGCAGGCTGACCAGCATCACGTTCAGGCCGACGCTCTTGCCGGCGCCGGTCGCGCCCGCGACGATCACGTGCGGCATCGACGCGAGATCGGCGAAGTACGGCGCGCCGATGATGTCGCGGCCGAGCACGCAGGGCAGCGGGGCCTTCATCTCGAGGAAGCGCCGGTCCTCGACGAGCTCGCGCAGGTTGACCGGGACGCGGTGCTCGTTCGGGATCTCGAAGCCGATGCGGTTCTTGCCCGGGATCGGCGCGATGATGCGGACCTTGCGCGAGAGGCCGAGCGCGAGATCGTCGGCGAGGCTGGCCACCTTCGAGACCTTGGTGCCGGCGGCGGGCGAGACCTCGAACGTCGTCACGGTCGGGCCGGGGTGGATCTCCTCGACCTTGCCGCTCACGCCGTAGTCGGCGAGCGTCTTCTCGAGGAGCTGGGCGGTGGCCTTGAGCTGCTCCTCGTCGATCGCGAGCCGGCTCACGGCGGCGGGCTCGAGCAGCTCGGGTGACGGGAGGCGGAAGCCGGCGCCCGTCGCGGGCACGACCTTCACGTCCGCCTTCTCGGTGACCGAGGCCGCGCTGGTGTCCACGATCTTGATGCCCGCCGCGGCGCGCGCCCGTCGCGGGCGCTTGGCGCCTTCGTCCTCGGCGACCGGCGGGATCGGCGACGGGGTGACCACGTCCTCGAGCGGCGCGAGGGCCGCCTCGACCACGTCGGCCGCGTCCGGGAGCGGTGGGGGCGTCGGGGCCGCGCGATCGGTGCCGGCGTCGGCGGCGGCGGCGCGGCGGCCGCGCTTCGCCGCTGGGGCGCCCCGTGCCGGCGCGGGTGTCTCGGCGTCGCGAAGGGCCTCGACGAGCGACGGCGTCGATTCGAACGCCGCGCCCGCCTGCTCGCCGGCGGTCGTGGCCTCGCGAAGGATCGGCGCCGCCGCAGATCCCTCCGCGTCGCCCGCGTCCGGTCCGACCGCGTGGTCGCGGTCGTCCGCCGCGAGCGCGATGGCGACTTCGGAGAGCGAGCGGCCGGCGCGCAGGGGCGCGGCGCGGCCGTCCTCGTCGTCGGTGAGCGCGGCAATGATCGCGTCGGCGTTGGACGGGCGCGCGATGCGCGGCTCGTTGGCCCGCCGCTCGTCCTCCTTGCGCTGGCGGTCGAGGTCGCGCGCGGTGACCCACGCCGACGTGAGCGCGCGCACGCCGCCCGCGCCGCGCTCCCCCAGCGTGGCCGCGGCGCGCTGCGTCCGCTGCGCCCAGTCGATGAACGAGAACGTGGCGCGCCCGATGAGGATGAGGGCGACCACGGTGAGCCCGATGATGTACGAGCCGATCGTCGAGAAGAGCGCGCGCAGCACCTCGCCGAAGAGCTCGCCCACGAGGCCGCCCAGCGGCATCGCCCCGAACGCGGTCGCCTTGGGGAGCGCCACGTGCGCCAGCGCGGCGGTGACCGCGACCACGACGACGTCCCCGCCGAGGCGGGCCACGCCGAACGAGGAACGCCTCCCCTGGAGGAGCGGCCCGGCGAGGAGCGCCAGCTCGAGCGGGACGAACCACGACACGAGGCCGATCGCCTCGACGACGGCGCGGGCGCACTCGGCGCCCACCGGCCCGACCCAGTCGCCTCCGACGACCTCGGGCCGCATCGGATCGCCCTGGAACGACGCGAGCGCCAGCGACCAGTAGAGCGCCGAGGCAAGCAGCAGCAGGGCCGCGGCCTCGCGCGCGTACCCGTGGAGCCGGGGCGCGGCCGGGCTGCTCTGGGGCTCTTCCAGCGCCGCGGCGGCGCTGGCGCCGGCCACGGGTGTCCGACGGCGGGGAGCGAAGAGGGGAAAATTCATTCCTACCTAATCCTACCTAAGACTACATAAGACCACCACACCGTGTCGGGCAAGTTTGAACGCGAAAGCACCCGACTTGGCCTCGCCGGGCGGCGAAGCCGACGGGCAGTTGACCCGACCGAAGCGAAGCGAAGGCGGGGTGTCCGGCCGGCGCGAGCCGGCCGGCAATTGCGCGGGGGTTTGGGGGCGGAGCCCCATGTTGAAAGCTCCTGCCCGCGGAGTCCGGCGGACACCCGCCGTTCGTTTCGGTCGATCGGCGCCGGCCTCCGTCGGACCCCCGCCCCTGCGCTTCGCTCCGGTCGGGTCGATTGCCGCCGGCTTCTTCCTTCCGCCTGCCCAGGCGGTTTTTGGGCGGCGGCCCCACGTCAGAAAGCGAGGCGGAGCACGAACGCTGAGCCAGGAGCCCTCGAAATTCTTTGAGTGGTCCATCGCGCGGGAGCTACCATCCCCGCTCCCTGGACGCGGTCCGCCGTCGCGGTCGCTCCACCTTGGACAGGACCCGCATGAAACGTCTCGACCAGCGGCGCTTCGCGACCGTGATCGCGCTGTGCCTCGCCACGACGGCAGGGTTGTCGACCAGCGGCTGTCGCGTCAACGAGGACGACATCCACCGCTGGGAGAGCACCCAGCACGGTCCAGACAAGCTCCGCGCGGTGCTCCAGCACGACAAATACGACAACGCGCTCCGGGTCGAGGCCGCCGTCTCGCTGATCCGGATGAAGCCCCGCGCCGGGCGCCGCGTGGGCGTGCAGATGATGGTCGACACGCTCGCCCAGGTCGCGCCCGAGTCGCGGCAGGCGATCGTGGCCACGCTGGTGCCCGCGATCATCGCCGAGCTCAAGAAGCCGCCGCCCGTCGCGCAGGCAGGCCAGCCGTCACCGCCCGACGCGTCGTACCCGTACAAGGACGCGGCGTTCTCGATGCTGACGCTCGACCGGACGGTGATCATCGCGGACGAGGCGCTGAAGACGAGCCTGAAGACGGCGCTCGTCGAGTGGGCGATGGCCGATTTCGAGCACCGCCTCGAGAACCGCACCCAGGCGTTCGGCATGGAGCAGCTGCTCCGCTACGTCGGCCCCGAGTCGGTCGTCGGCCTGCCCAAGCTGATGACGCGCGAGGCGCGCAAGCTCGATCAGATCTCCTCGCTCGTGTCCGAGCTCGGCGACCCGAAGACGAAGGACGCCGCCTCCGCCGCGCTCGTCGCGATCGCCAAGTACGTGACCTCGGACGAGTGGACGAACAACAAGAAGCCCGAGCTCCAGGCGGCGAACGCGGCCTCGAAGCTCGAGCCGACCGAGGCGCAGTTCAAGGCGCAGCTCTCGCAGTACCAGGACGAGGAGCTCTTCCGCGTCTTCGGCTCGATGAAGAAGGTCGGCGGGCGTCCTTCGGTCGACTTCCTCCTCGGCTTCGCCGTGCAGAAGGACCAGGGCGAGAAGCGCCGGCAGGCCGCGCTCGCCGCGCTCGAGGGCCGCCTCGATCGCTCGAACGCCGACGACGTGAAGCGCATCCTCGAGATCGCCTCGAGCGACGCGCCCGACGTGGTGCTCGATCAGGCGTTCCGGCGCATCGGCGAGATGCCGCGCGAGCAGGTCGTGGGCAAGCTCTACGACCTCTTCCGGACGGACAAGTGGAAGATCCGGCGCGCCGCCGCCGGCACCGTCCTCAAGATGTCGACGCTCAAGAACATGGACGAGTTCATGGGCAAGCTCGGCGACGCGAGGGCGTTCGCGATGCCCGAGGCGCTCTCCTACGGCGCGCAGTTCGCCGACCTCAAGGAGGGCAACCCCCGCGAGGCGATCTCGAAGTACATGAACGCGGGCAACGCCGCCGCGCGCACCAGCGCGATCGCCTACTACTTCACCTACGGCACCTCGGCGGACATCGGCGCCGTCGAGCCCCTCGAGCGCGACGGCACCCAGGTCCCGGTCTGCGAGACCGATCCCGACTGCAAGTGGCAGTGCGAGATCGCGAAGGAGGGCGCCAAGGATCCGAAGGAGCGCGAGCAGAAGGACATCAAGACGATCGGCGACTTCGTGAAGTACTGCATCGAGCCTGCCATGAAGGAACGGCAGCCCGAGGCCAAGAAGGAGCCGAAGAAGTGACGGCGCGAGGGCGAGCGCCGATGACTCTCTCCTCTTTCGGCCATCGCGAGCGGCAGCCGAAGATTTCGCCGGTCGAGCGAACCTCCGCTATTTTTGGAAGGCAACGATGAGCGCGGATCCCAACAAGAAAAGCGCGCGAACGTTCCAGTGCCGTGACGTCCTCTGGGAGACGTTCGAGCAGATGGCGCGCGAGCTCGAGTGCAGCATCGATTACCTCATCAATGAATCGATGAAGCAGTACGCGCGGCAGCGCAGCTACAGCCCGCGCACGCCGTTCCCTGGCGCGACGCGCGACGGCGCGGGATCCGGCCAGCACCCGATGGCGCTGAACCAGTCGGGGGCGAGCCCCGCGATGGGCGGCATGCCTCCGCAGGGCGGGCCGCCGCCGATGCAAGGGCCGGGCATGCCGCCGGCGATGCATGCCGGCCAGCAGCCGCCGATGCAGCAGCCGCCGATGCAGCAGCCGCCGATGCAGCAGCCACCCATGCAGCAGCCGCCCGGCGGGAGCATGACCCCGCTCCCCGGCCCCGCTCCGCAGCAGGGTGGGTTCGGTCCTCCTCCGATGCCAGGCGGGTACCCGAGCGCCCCCGGGCAGCAGCCTCCGCCAATGGTGGGAGCCGGTGGCTTGCCCGCTCCGCCTCCCTTCCCCGGCGGCCCGAGCGCGTCGGGCTTCGGCGCACCCCAGAGCGGGCCCCAGTCCCATCCGGGCGGGCCTCCGTCGCCCGGAGGCATGCGCGGCGCCCCGCCGCCGCCGCCCCCGCAGCCGACGACTTCGAAGCGGCCCAGCCTCCCGGCGCCGCCGCCTCCGGCGGGCGCGCGCCCGGCGCCGCCCCCTCCGCCGCCCGGCGGGCCGCCCAGCGTGGGCAATCGCCCGCCGCCGCCTCCTCCTCCGCCTGGGATGAGCAATCGCCCGATGTCCACCGGGCGCTCCGTGCCGCCGCCGCCTCCTCCTCCGGGACCGATCGGCGGCGCGGGGGGCTACGGCGGGCCGCCGCCGATGCAGCAGCCGCCTCCGATGCCGCCGATGGGAGGCCCGCCTCCCATGCAGCCGGGTGGGATGCAGCAGCCGCCGCCGATGCAGCCGATGCAGGCTCCGCCGCAGATGCAGGCGCAGGGCTATGGCATGCAGCAGCAGCAGCCGCAGGGTCCGATGCCCGGCGCGGCCGCGGCCGGGCCGACGCTCGCCGCGTTCTACGGCGGCCAGCGGTTCGTGGTGAACAAGGACCGGTTCATCATCGGTCGCGGCAAGCAGTCGAGCGATCTGACGATCAAGGATCCGAACGTCTCGCGCCAGCACGCCATGGTCGAGTTCCTCAACGGCCAGTACTACATGGTCGACATGGGCTCGACGAACGGCGTCGAGTACAACGGCCAGCGCATCGCCCGCAAGGCGATCGCCGAGGGCGATCTGTTCCGCATCTGCGACCACGAGGTCCGCTTCTCGTACCGGTAGCCGCGGGTTTTGCCGCTTCGCGCGCCGGGTCGTACGATCGGCTTGGTGCTGCGTCGCGGACTCCTCGTCGCGCTCGCCTCCGCCGCCGTCATCGCGGCGTCGGGGGTGGCTGCGGCCACGCACTCGCCTCCGTGGGTCGAGGCGGGCCAGCCGCCGCTGCCTGATTGGGTGCAGAGCGCGCGGGTGCTCAAGGCCGACGAGCCGATCACGGCGTCGCCCGACCAGGGCGGTGCGCGCCGGGGCTCGGCTGCGCGCGACGTGCTGCTCCCGGTCTTCGCCGCGCGCCGCGGGACCGGCTGCCGCGATCGATGGCTGGGCGTCGGCCCCGAGGCGTGGGTCTGCGCCGACGGCGTCCAGCTCTCGGGCAAGCCCGCCATCGACGCGAGCGCGCGCGTCGCGCCGCTGACGCTCGACGGCCTGCCGTACCGGTACTACTTCGTCGGGCCGGACGGCTCCTTCGGGTACCGCCGCCTCGAGGCCGCCGACGTGGGCGAGCCGGACTTCCAGCTCGAGCCGGGGTTCGCCGTCTCGGTGGTCGAGGAGCGGCTCGCCGAGGGCGCGCGCTACGGGCTCACCCACAACGGGCTCTGGGTGCCGATGCGCGATCTCGGGCCGGTCCACCCGCTCGCCTTCCAGGGCGAGGCGATCGCCCCGGAGAGCGTGCCGGAGGGGGGCGACGCGCGCGGGATCCCGCTCGCGTGGGTGGTCGTCGACAAGGCCAAGGTCTACGCCAAGCCGAACGCGTCGCTGCCCACGGGGCAGAGCAAGGCGCGCTTCGAGGCGCTCGAGGTGCTCGAGCTGTCGAGCGGCTTCGCCGGCTCGTTCCTCCGCGTCGGCGAGGGCGCCTGGGTCTCGGCGCGCGACGTCCGCCACCCCACGCTCGCGGCGCCGCCGCCCGAGGTCGACGCCGACCGCGGCGAGCGCTGGATCGACATCGAGCTCGAGTCGCAGACGCTCGTCGCCTACGAGGGCCGGCGGCCCGTCTTCGCGACGCTGGTGTCCACCGGCAAGGGGCGCGAGGGGGCGTACAACGCCACGCCGAAGGGCACGCACCGGATCTGGGTGAAGCTCTTCACCTCCAACATGGACAACCTCGAGGACGAGGGCGCGGCGCGCTACTACCGCATGGAGGATGTGCCCTACGTGCAGTACTTCTCCAAGGGTGTCGGCCTCCACGGCGCGTTCTGGCACCGCTCCTTCGGGCACGTCCGCAGCCACGGGTGCGTGAACCTGACGCCGCTCGACGCGCAGCGGCTCTTCGGGTGGACCTCGCCCCACGTGCCCGCGGGCTGGACCGCCGCCCTGCCGACCGGGCACGAGCCCGGCACGGTCGTCCGCGTTCGCTGAAATAGAGAAGATCCGCTTCCAGCGCCGGCGCCTCGGCGTGCTCCCGGCGGTGCGCACGCCCGAGCCCGAGCAAGCGTTTCGCCTCGGAGCCCGACGTCGACTATCGTCCCGCCGTGGTCTCGATCCTCACCGCCGTCCGCGATCTCGGGCGGCTCCGTCAGATCTACGTCGTGCTCGTCCGCCACGGCTTCGGCGAGCTCGCGCAGCGCCTCGGGTTCGGCAAGAAGGGCGCGGTCGTCAAGGCGCTGCCGGTGGGCACCGCGGCGATCGTCGCCGGCGACGAGCTCGTCGAGATCCCCGAGGCCGAGCAGAAACGCGGCGAGGAGGAGAAGCGCAAGCACTCGCTGGCGGAGCGCGTCCGCCTGGTCGCCATGGATCTCGGCCCGTCGTTCGTGAAGCTCGGCCAGATCGCGTCGACGCGCCCGGACGTCCTTCCCGCCGACTGGATCGTCGAGCTGAAGAAGCTCCAGGACGAGGTCAATCCGCTCTCGTTCGACGAGATCCGAGCGGCGGTCGAGGCGTCGCTGGGCGCCTCGCTCGAGGACGTCTACGACAGCTTCGAGGAGAAGCCGCTCGCGGCGGCTTCGATCGGGCAGGTGCACCGGGCCGTGCTCAAGCGCGCCGACGGTCCGCGCGACGTCGTGGTCAAGGTGCAGCGCCCCGGCGTACGCGAGACGGTGGCGCGCGATCTGGAGCTGCTCCACGCCCTCGCCGCGCTCGTGGAGCGCACCGTCCCCGAGTCGAAGATCTACTCGCCGAACGCGCTCGTCGATCAATTCGACCAGGCGATCACCAGCGAGCTCGACTTCTCGCTCGAGGCCGAGAACGCGCAGCGCTTCCGCAAGAACTTCGACGGCCACCCGCACGCGCGCTTCCCCGAGATCTTCAAGGAGGCGTCGACGAAGCAGGTGCTCACGCAGGAGTTCCTGCGCGGCTACAAGGTGTACGACGCGATCGAGAAGCACGGCCACAAGGGGCCGGCGATCGCCAAGGCTTCGACGGCGATCGTCATCAAGATGATCTTCGAGGACGGCTTCTTCCACGCCGATCCGCACCCCGGGAACATCCTGCTCTGGGGCGAGCCCGATCACCCGCTCATCGGGCTGATCGACCTCGGGATGGTCGGGCGGCTGTCGCCCGAGATGCGCGACAAGACGATCGACATGATGGTCGCCGCGGTCCGCCAGGACCACATCGCGCTCGCCGACGCGCTCTACGCGATCGGGACGCCGACCAAGAAGGTGGACATGCGCGCCTACCGCGCCGAGGTGGCCATGCTGGCCGAGAAGTACCTGGGCCGGCCGCTCAAGGAGATCGATCTCTCGGCGATGATCTCGGACCTGGTACGCGGCGCGACCAAGTACGGCCTCGAGATCCCGCCCGACTTCCTCCTCGTCGGCAAGGCGCTGATGACCATCGAGGGCGTGGGCAAGGAGATCGATCCCGACCTCGACGTCTTCGGCGAGGCGCGCCCCCTCTTCCTCGAACTGCTCCGCAAGCGCTACTCGCCCGAGCGCGTCGGCAACGAGCTGTGGCGCGGGCTCGAGAAGCTCTCCGGCGCGGCCTACGACATGCCGCAGCAGATGCGCGAGGTGCTCGACGACCTCCGGCTCGGCCGGCTCACCGTCCAGTCGCGCGACCCCACGCTACCCGCCACCGTCGACCGCCTCGGCCGCCGCCTCCGCGCCGGCATGATCGTCGGGGCGTTCGTCGCCTCCGGCACCTGGCTCGTCGCGTCGACCGGCCACGAGACGCTCGGCACGAGCTTGCTCGTGTTCGGGCTGGTCGTCCTCGTCGCGCACGGCGCGCTCGACGTGATTCGACGTTGATGGGGCGGCCAACACGGCCCAAGAAATGCGAGCGAGCCGGGCCGCCCGCGCGGTCCCAGCTCGCCATCGAAGAAGAGCGCGGCCGGGGCCGCGCGAAGACCAGCGGGCGAGGCCGCCATCGCGCCCCAAGACCCGATCAAACACAAGCAACTTGGGGCCGCCAACGCGGCCCCAAACGCCATCGAACACGAGCGAGCGGGGCGGGGCCCCGCGGGGCCGCCACGGCGCCATCGAACACGAGCAAGTGGGGCCGGGGCCCCACTTGCCCACGTCACAGCGCGATCTTGCCTTGGAGGAGGAAGGCGACGACGAAGGCGAAGAGGACGAGCGACTCGATCAGGGCGAGGCCGAGGATCATCGGCGTCTGGATGCGGGCGGCGGCGCCGGGGTTGCGCGAGATGCCCTCGAGCGCGGCGGCGGTGGCGCGGCCCTGACCCATCGTGCCGCCGAGGGCGGCGATGCCGATCGCGAAGCCGGCCGCGGCGGCGAGCCACGAGTTCGCGTCCTGCTTGTTCGAGGCTGCCCCACCCTCCTGCGCGAACGCCAGGGCGGGGATCAGCACCAGCGCGATGGCGACGACGGTGGACAGCGACAGCTTGCTCTTCAGCGACATCCGACTCTGCTCCTTTCAAGCCACGCCGCCTCTTTGGGGGCTGCGTGCGATTGCTTCAAGTCTGCTCGTGCGTTGGGGTAGCGGCGCCCCGCTCTAGTCCGAATCCGTGGGGTTGGCTAGGCCTTTGTGCGTCCCGGTCGGCGTGCCGGACGCGCGGCCGATGGCCGTCAGTGGTGGTCGGCCTTCTCGGTGGCGAGGCCGATGTAGATGCTGCTCAAGAGGCAGAACACCAGCGTCTGGACGACGACCACGATGATCCCGAGCAGCATGAGCGGGATCGGCACGAAGAGGGCGACCAGGCCGATGAAGATGCTCGCCATCAGGTGATCGACGGCCATGTTGACCATGAGCCGGATCGAGAGCGTGACGGGCCGGACGCAGGTCGAGATCACCTCGATGACGAAGATGAGCGGCGCGAGGTACCACTTCGGCCCGGCGAGGTGCTTGAGGTAGTCCCAGCCGTTCTCCTTGATCCCGTAGTAATTGAACGAGATGAAGACGAGCAGGGCGCAGCCGAGGGTGACGTTGAGGTTGGCCGTCGGCGGGTTGAAGCCGGGGATGAGCGCGGTGACGTTCGAGAAGAAGATGAACGCCGCCGAGCCGCCGATGAGCGGGAAGTAGCGCTTCGCGTTCTTCGGGCCCATGACGTCGCGGGCCATGTTGTAGAAGTAGGAGAAGAACGCCTCGAAGAACGTGCGCAGCGTGAGCTTGTCCTCGGGGACGACCGCCTCGTCGAGCTTGCGGTAGGTCACCCGGACCTCGGCGGCGAGGTAGATGAGGACGAGGATGACGAGCAGGCTCGTGAAGATGGCCTCGAGGCCGCGGTACTCGACGGGGTGCCGCTCGGTGAAGCCGAGCACGCCCATGAAGTTGTCGCCCAGGTTGTGGGCGTTCTCGCGGAGGGCCGGGAACTTCGCCAGGAGGTAAGTGAGGAATCCGGTGTGCTTCGGCATCGCGGCTGGGTCCTATCGTCGTCCTTGCGAGCCCGCCCGGGCCAAGCCCTCGGCGGGGACCCCCCTCTAGCACATCTTCGGGCCGCCCTGGTCAGTCCTGGTCAGTCGTCGTCCGGGGTCCCGTCGTCGGGATCGGGCGCCGGCGGCGGGGCGGGCGTCTCGGGGGGCCTGGGCCCGAACAGGGATCCGAGCGTGATCCCCAGCGGGAGCGCGCCGTAGCCGACGGCCAAAGCGAACGGCGGGACCGTCCCGTTCTTGATCACCATCCAGACCACGAACAGGAGGGCGACCATCTTGAGGATGCCGATGACGACCCACGGGGCCGTCCGGCCGCGGCGATCCATGAACGCCTCGCTCACCCGGACGAAGACGTAGAGGTTGGCGGTGGCGATGCCGCCCCCGAGGGCCACGCCGGCGGCCGAGCTCCTCCCGAAGCCGAGGAGGGCCACGACCGTGAGCCCGACGGCCGAGAGGGCCACCGCCTTCACCGCCGCCCCCAGAGCCGGATCGCGGGTCGTCTCGCTAATTCGCTGCATCACGCCTCCCGTTGGACCGAGGGGCGGGGGCGGCCTCGTCCGAATCGCGATCGTGACCCTCTTCCGGCTCCTCGTCACCCGCGAGCTCCCGGATCTTCCGGTCGTCCGCCAGGTGCTCGTCCTTGGGGAACATCGGGGCGGGGTTGCCCTCCTCGAGCTCCTCCTGCCGGGCGATCGCCTGCATTTCCTTCCAGCTGCGGTAGATCGCGCGGACGCCCGCGGCGACGCCGAACGCCGAGCCGATCGCTGTCAGCCAGGGCGCGGTGCCGAAGCGGCCGTCGAGCCAGCGGCCGCCGAGGTAGCCGAAGATGATGGAGAGCACGAGCTCGAGACCGATGGTCCCGTAGCTCCCGAGCGCCTTCCACTCCTTGGTCACCGAGGGAGCGGGTAGTGCCGCGCGGGCGTCGGGTCAACGGGGGGGCCGACGAGCAGCGCGCTCGGCAGCGCGGGGCCGATTAGCCGGCCATCACTTTCGCGGCCGCCGCGAGCCGGCGCGCGGCGAGCTCGCGGAGGGCGGGCTTCATCGCCAGCGCGGCGCGGGCGCGGTGGCTCACCAGGTTCTTCTCCTCCTCGCCGAGCTCGGCCATCGTCCGGCTGTAGCCGTCCACGACGAAGAGCGGATCGTAGCCGAAGCCGCCGCCTCCGCTCGTCTGGCGGGCGACGTGGCCCTCGCAGCGGCCCTCGGTCACGACCATGGCGTCGTCGGCGTAGGGATCGAGCAGCACGAGCACGCAGCGGAAGCGGCCGCGGCGCTCGTTGTCCTCGACCTCGTCGAGCGCGGCGAGCACCGCGGCGTTGTTCTCGGCGTCGGTCGCGCCCTCCTTGGCGAAGCGCGCCGAGCGGACGCCGGGCCGGCCTCCGAGCGCGTCGATCTCGAGGCCCGAGTCGTCGGCGAGGGTGACCATCATGGTCTGCGAGGCCACCGCGTGCGCCTTGATCTTGGCATTGTCCTCGAAGGTGGCGCCGTCCTCGGCGATGGTCGGCGGATCGCGGAAGAGGCTCGCGTACGGCACGAGCTCGATCGGGAGATCGGCGAAGAGCGCCGCGAGCTCGGCGAGCTTGCCGCGGTTCTGGGTGGCGACGGCGACGTGGAGGTGCTTGGCGCTCACGCGGCCCCCGGCTTGAAGAGCGACTCGAGCGCCACGCCGGCGAGGGCGAGATCGATCATCTTGTCGATCTCGGCGCGCGGCACGGCCTCGCCCTCGGCGGTGCCCTGGACCTCGACGATGGCGCCGCGCGCCGTGCCCACCACGTTCATGTCGACCCGCGCCCGGCTGTCCTCCACGTAGACGAGGTCGAGCGCGAGGCCGTCTTCGAGGTGGCCGACGCTCACCGCGGCGACCTGGTCGCGGAGCACGGGCTTCGGCAGCTGTCCCTTCTGGGCGAGCTTGCCGAGCGCGAGCGCGACGGCGATGAACCCGCCGGTGATCGACGCGGTGCGCGTGCCGCCGTCCGCCTCGAGGACGTCGCAGTCGATCGCCAGGGTGCGCTCGCCGAGCCGATCGAGATCGACGGCGGCGCGGAGGGCCCGGCCGATGAGGCGCTGGATCTCCTGGGTGCGGCCGCTCGGCGCCTTGCCCCGGCCGTCGCGGCTCTCGCGGCGCTCGGGGCTCGAGCGCGGGTGCATCTGGTACTCGGCCGTCAGCCAGCCCTTGCCGCGGCCGGCCATCCAGGGCGGGACGGCGTTGTCGATCGAGGCGGTGCAGAGCACCACGGTGCGACCGGCCCGGTAGAGCACCGAGCCCTCGGCGTTGCGGTGGAAACCAGGCACGACCTCGACCGGTCGGTGCTGCGTGAGGGAGCGGCCATCGGAGCGGGACACGGCGGAGGGCGTATCACAGGGGTGCCCGCGAAGGCAGGGCGGCTCACCAGGTCGTGGCCCAGAGCTCGGCGTAGACGCCATCCTCGGCGTGCTTGCGCGAGCCGGCGCGCTGGACGAGCAGGATCTGCTGCTTCGCGCCCTGGCAGAGGAACGCGCCGTCGCGCGTGACGGCGTAGACCTGGCCGCCGGCCGTCTGGGTCGCGAACGCCTCGGGCCAGTCGGTGCGCTTCTTCAGGTACTCGAGCGCGAGGTTGCCCTTGGGCACGACGTCGTGGCGCTCGAGCGGCCTCAGCGCGCGATCCGCCTGGCCGAACGCCTCCTTCTCTTCCTTGGGGATCTCGGCGATGCCGATCTTCACGCCGAGCTGGCCGGGCCCGACCTCGGAGGTCGGCACGCGGCGGGCGCGGAGGATGGTGAACTGCTCGGCGGTCTTGCCGTCCTCGACGAGCCAGCCGCGGCCGATCCAGCGGCCGTCGCCGGAAGGGACCGACGCGCTCCACTTGCTGCACGACCCGAAGCCCACGAGGACGCCGCAAGGACCGGTCTTGGCGTCGGCGCCGCACTTGAGGAGCTTCTTCAGCTCCGTGGGATCGAGATCGTCGGGCGGCTTGGGGAGCTCGGCCGACGCGGTGGGCGCCGCGGTGGGCGGCGTGGGCGCGCTCGTCGCCGCGGACGCCGATGCCGAGCCCGCGGCGCCCGAGGGGGAGGGGTCGCAGCCGAGCGGCACGAGCGCGAGCAGCACGACGAGCGAGGCGGCGGGAGATCGCATGGCGCGCATCCTCGCATCCTGCGCGCGTTGCCGCCAAGTCGGGCTGGAGAGACGTGTTGCCGGATTTCAACTCACAGGGAGACGGGGAGACGGGGAGTATTTTCTGGGGTCGATCCGCGTCGACCTCGGGCTTGGCGTGGGCATCGATCGACCCCCAGCAAATCCTCCCCGTCTCCCCGCCTCCCTGTGAAATCCCCCTGATCGGGGCGCTAGGGGGGATCGACCACGATGAGCGGGCGCAGCCGCGCCAGCGAGCGGCGGCCGATGCCCCGCACGCGCAGGAGATCCTCGGGGCGCTTGAAGCGGCCGAGGCGTTCGCGGAGCGCGAGGATGGCCTGGGCCCGCGACGGGCCGATGCCAGGGAGACGGCGCAGATCGTCCTCGCGCGCCAGGTTCAGGATCACCTTGCCGTCGGGCGTGAGCGCGGCGCCGGGCGCGCTCGCGTCGGGCGACGCGTCGGGAACCCCGGCGTCGCCCGTCACGAGCGCGGGATCGCCCGCGATGGGCGCGGGATCGGCGGCGATGGGGGCGTGGTCCCCCGGCGGCGTCCGCGGGTCGGCGGCCGCGCTCGGCGCGCTCGCCATCTGCGGAAGGACGCCGGCGAGGTGCGCTCCTGCAGGCGTCGCCCCGCTGCCCGGCAAGAGCCCCGTGGCTGCGCCCGAGCCGACCGCGGCGAGCGCGATCACCGCGACGACGAACGCCGCCGCCTTGCCCGCGAGCGGCGCCAACGCGGAGTCGGCGAGGAACCCCCGCGCGCGCGCGAGCGCGGAGCGGCCGGGCTCCCACGGCGACGCGCGTGGGTCGGTAGACCGCGGCGGAGCGCGGCCCGACGATCGCGAAGAGGCGCCTTCATTCTCGAGGTCGGCGCGCGCGCGATCCTCGGCGGCTGCGTGATCGAGGTGCGTCACGGCGCCACCTCCTTCGCGCCGCTCGGCGCGCGCGTCCCCGACCGCGCCGGCTCCGCCGCTCCGATCTCGGCGCCCGCGACCCACTCGCCGATCACGAGCCGTCCGCTGATCGGGAGCGCGTCGAGGCGCGCGGTGAGGGTGCCGTCGCCCGCATCCCAGGCGATGCCGATGCGCGTTCGGTACATCCGCCCGCCCCGCTCCGCGAGGGTCCACACCGATTTGAGCTTTCCGCTGACTGCTTCCATGCTCGCCTCCCGCCTGCGCGCAGGCGTGCGCGCGTCGGGCGGGCGCGGATGCGACGGTCGTGCCCGCGTACGGCCCGCGGAATCGCGTGGTTTTCGGCGCGCTCGGGGTGGCGGCCGCCATGGCGGCGCCAGGCTCCGCCAGCGCGCTGGGAACGGACGGCTTGCGTCCACGGCGTGTTTGCTCCCCCCCGCTACCGGGCCGGGGTGCCCAACACTAGGCAATGGTTGTGAAGACGCACCACCTACTCGCCCTGGTCATCGTTTCGACACCCGTCCTCGTCGTGTGGGGTTGCTCCAACGACGTGGACTACCGCGAGCCCGAGCACGGGTCCGGCGCCGCTCCGCCACCGGCGGACGAGCCGGATCCCGGGCAAGCCCAAGCCGAGCCTGATCCGGAGATCCGTGTCCGGCTCGATCCCACCGCGAGCCCGGAGGAGCCGGCGGCGCCCGCCGCCGATCCGACTCCGAACGCCGGCGAGCCCGCGGCGACGGCGACGCAAGCCGAGACGGTCTGCGAGATCAGCGCCTGCATCGCGCAGTGCATGGATCAGCAGTCGCTCGGCAGCTGCGTCGACGGCGTCTGCGTCTGCTCCGAGCCGGGCAAGGCCTCGGACGGCGACCTCGCCGACCGGCTCCCGCCGCTCGACCCCGCGTTCGACGGGATGAGCATGCCGGAGAAGCCGTCGATGCCGGAGATCGATCCGGCCGTCGCGATCCGGACGCCAGAGATGGCGGAGGCGGGCATCAAGCCCATCCGCCCGATGGGCACCTCGAGGCCGTCGATCGGCACCGCGAAGCCCGCGATCACCGTCGATCTGCCCAGCACCGGCGGGATGCCGGTCCTCGACGCGGGGGTGCCCAACACCCGATGACGATGCAGCCCGCGGCGGTCCCGCGGCGCGCCGCTCCGGCTGGCGCGCGCGGGATCGCTGCCTTTTCTGGTGGGGTCGGGGGCCTCGGCACCTCGCGCGCCGAGGGCGCGTGCCGGGAGGCCAAAGCTCGGGTAGCATTCGAAGAGGGCGCTACCCGTCCAACGCCGGAGACCGACCGATGCTCGACCGCACCGATCCCCTCTCGCGCCGAACGTTCCTGGGCGCGGTCGCCGCCGGCGCAGGCGCGACGCTCCTCGGCGCCCGCGAGGCCGCCGCGGACAACCTCTTCGCCCGCCCGCCGGCGGGGTTCACCCCCCTCAACGTGCCGGGCCGGGTGGTCAAGGTCACCAAGGCCAACACCCTCCAGCCCAACGGCCTCTGGCCGACCGAGGGCGCGGCGAGGGCGATGCTCGAGCGCGCCATGGCCGAGCTCACCGGCAAGTCGGACCTCGGCGAGGCGTTCGCGAAGATCGTCCACAAGGACGACAAGGTCGCCATCAAGCCGAACGGCATCGCGGGCCAGAAGGGCGCCACGATGGCGTCGAACAAGGAGCTGGTGCTCGAGGTGGTGCGCGGCGTCGTCGCCGCCGGCGTCCCGCCGCAGAACATCGTCGTCTTCGAGCAGTACCCCTCGTTCCTGGCCGGCACCCGCGTCGCCGATCGCAGCGGGAAGATGGATCCGGCCTTCCCGGTCGGGATCACCGCGGTCGTCCACGAGAACAAGGACGCCACGATGCCCGAGATCACGGTCGGCGGAATCCCGACCAAGTTCGTCCGGCCCTTCACCGAGGCGACGGCGGTGATCGCCGTCGACCTCATCAAGGACCACTCGATCTGCGGATACACCGGCTGCCTCAAGAACATCACCCACGGCGCCAGCATCAACCCGCACGCGTTCCACGAGCACAACGCCAGCCCGCAGATCGCGCACCTCTACGCGCAGGACGTGGTCAAGAGCAGGGTGCGGCTCCACGTGACCGACGCGTTCAAGGTGATCTACGACGGCGGCCCGCTCGACAAGAAGAAGGAGTGCCGCGTCCCGCACGAGGCCGTCTACGTGTCCACCGATCCGGTCGCGATGGACGTCATCGGCTGGGCGGTGGTCGAGCAGTGGCGCAAGGACAAGGACCTGCCCACGCTCGCGGCGGCGAAGCGCGAGCCGCTCTACATCAAGGCGGCCGCCGACCTGGGGCTCGGCGTATTCGACAGAAACCGCATCACGCTGCGCGAGGTCGCCATCTAGCCCGAGCGCGGTCCGCGCACGCGGCCGCTCGGGCTCGGAGAGCAGGAGAGAAGAGAGAGAAGAGGCCGAGGGGTGAAGTCGAAGTGGAAGTGACCCGATCGTCCGGACTGTCGTTGATGGTCGCCGCCGCGGCGCTCCTCGGCTGCGAGGGCGCGCTCCCCAAGCAGCCGCCGGGCGTGCCGCCCACGCCGAAGTCGATCACCCGCGCCAACCCGGGCGGCGACGCCGCCGATCCCGAGCTCGCCGCGCTGGAGCGCCTCGTCAGCGAGCCGTGGGGGGTGAGGAAGGACAGGTGGCAGTCGCTCCGGGTGCCCGTCGCCGACTGGAAGAACTGGCGCCGGGTGAAGCTCACCGGGTACCCGATGCGCGCGTCGTTCCGCTATGGCGACGACCACTACGCCGTCGGCACCGTCTGGTACACGCCGAGCGAGGGCCCGGACGACCCGCAGAGCTGCCTCGACAAGTTCATGCGCTTCGCCAAGCCGATCGCCAAGCTCTACGAGGTGAAGATGGGCCCGGCGACGTCCTTCGCGGCGACGCAGGTGGTCTCCGGCGACGAGCGCCCGATGGTGATCCAGCTCGTCGACGGCAGCATCGACTCGCTCCTCGCCAGCGACGACTACGTCGGCGCGATCGCCGCGTACCAGTCGTGGCCGGGCACGTGCCTCATCCACGCCTTCGCGGTGGTCGCGACCGAGCACCGCGAGGTCGCGACCAAGATCCGGGACCGCTGGGTGGCCGAGGGCGCGCCCGCCCTGACGTGGGAGAAGAAGATCCTCGACAAGGGCGAGGCGCCCGAGACGACCTCGCGGTAGCTCAGCGCGCGAACGCCGCCTCGAACGCGGCCCGGTTGCCGTGATCGCTGCGGGCCTCGAAGATCGCGAACACGATCCGCTGGAACGGCGCCGCGAGGGCCGCCTCGTCGAGGACCGCGCGGAACGCGCCGGCGACCACGGCGGGATCGTTGCGGAAGGCGCCGCAGCCCCAGGCTCCGAGGACGAGCGTGTCGTGGCCGTGCCGCGCCGCGATGGCGAGCACCGCGGCGATCCTGCGCAGGAACGTCCGCCGGATCGCCCCGTCGTCCGGCTCGCGCATGGCGCCGCGGTTCGGCGCCGGCATGGTGATGAACGACACCGGGAACGGCGCCTCGAGGAGCTCTCCGCCGTCGCCGCGGATCACCGGAACGTCGGGCGAGTGGATGGCATGGTCGGTGTAGTGGAGATCGTGGCTGGCGCGGTTCGCCTCGTAGTAGCGCGGCTGGGCGAGCAGGGTCGCGTAGAGCGCCGACGCGCGGCAGAGGCTCTCCTCCTGCGCGCGCGCCCCGGCGAGGAAGCCGCCGCCCGGGTTCTTCGCCGAGGCGAAGTTGAGGACGCCGACGCGGCCGCCGGCGCCGCCGAGGCGCCGCGCGGCCTCGAGCGACGTCTCGCCGGTGATCTCGATCGGGGGCGCGGCGCCGGCGGACGCCGCGCGCCTCTCGGCGACGAGGCGCTCGACATCGGCCGGCGAGTAGGCGCTCGTCGAAGCGACGGCGCGGGCGACGGCGGCCGAGAGGTCGACCGCCCGCGCGCGCCCGGGGCCGTCGCCGCCGAGCACGTAGCCGCCTCGCTCGATGATTTCCTGGGTCTGCCTGGCGATCGCGGCCAGGGAGGTGCGTTTGTTGGTGCTCATGGAGCGAGGGACGACCGTGTTGGTGTCATCCTGACACGAACAACGTCGCGCGGCCAACCGCCCCCTGGGTCGGCCTCTCGCGTCAGACGCCCAGCGTGCACACCAGCACCGCGGTCTGCCCCTCGTCGCCGCCGGCGATCACCGCGGTGTGCGCGTCGATCATCACCGCCGCGGCGTCCATCTGCTCGATCCGCGCGAGCGATCGGGTCTCGTGCCGGATCGGATCGAACGCGTGGATCTCCTTTGCCGTGTAGCGGTCGACCCACGTGAGGAGCGGGGCAGTTCCGGCAGGCCGGCGGAGCAGCTCGCCCTCGGTCTCGTGTCCGAGGTCGTTCCTCGGGAGCGCGTGCAGCGTACGCACGAGCGCGTCGTCGATCGGTCCTACCTTCCAGGTGCCGTGCGCCTCGTCGAAGATGGCGTCGGGCGCGGTCACCGGCGGCTCGCCGGCGAAGAAGCGGGTCTCGACCAGCACCACCCGGTCATCGATGAGGCGGAGGGCGTAGCGGCCCATGAGCGCATCCGGGAGCTTGGCCACCGCGCGCAGCTTGCCGGTCTTGGCCTGCCACACGAGCGCTTCGTCCGTGAGGGTGTCCTTCCACATGAGATCGCCGCCGGCGATGAGCACGTCGCCGCTCGGGAGCGTGACGACGATCGGATCGACGACGCTCTGCTTCATCGAGCCGGCGGTGCTCCAGCGGTCCGCCTTCGGATCGTAGACCTCGATCGTGCTCGTCACGCGGCCGCTCGCCACGACGACGCGACCGTCGCCCGCGACGGCCGCGCGGTGGCGGGCGCGCGCGGCCCGGAGCGGCGCGGCCGGCCGGAGCGCGCGCGTCTTCGGATCGAAGCGGTCGACGTCGGCGACGAAGCCGCTGTCGTCGTGCTGCTTGCCGCCGACGATGAGGACGGTGCCGTCGCCGAGGAGCGAGAGCGTGGGGTTGCGCCGGAAGCGCCGGAGCTGCGCCGCCGCCACGCAGGGCGCCGAGCCGCGCGCGCTCGGGCTCGGCGGCGCGCCCACCTCGGGCTGCGGCGCTGCGCTTGGGAGGGGTGCGGGCGGCGGCGGAGGCTCGGCGGAAACGGCGACGTCGTCGCCGTGCGACGCACCGCGCGCGCAGCCCGCAGCGGCGATCGTGCCGGCCGCGATCACGACCGCGAAGCGGGAGGGCGCGCGGGGGGACATGGGTGGGCAACGCCCGGGCGCGCCGTCGCATGCCGCGGGGGTTTGGGGGCGGAGCCCCCATGTTGGGCGGCAATTGACCCGACCG
>CAYJPW010000183.1:0-21781 GCA_964372055.1 uncultured Polyangiaceae bacterium | reverse complement strand
GGCCGGCGGCGGGCGTGAGCCGCAGGGCGCGCTCGGCCGCGGCGCGCGCCGCCGCGAGGATCCGCGCCGCGTCGCCGGTGTGGAGCAGCGCCCGCGAGCCCACGAACGCCGCCTCGAGCGCGCGATGGACCAGCGTGCCGCGATCGCGCGCGCCCGCCGCCTCGCCCACGTCCTCGGCGCGCCGGATGCGCAGGACGCGCCCGGCGAAGCCGGCGAAGCGGCAGCCCGCGGCGCGCTCGATCGCCGTCACCGCCACCGTCTCGAGCGGCGAGCTCCCGCCGACGCACGCGCGCAGCGCCTCGCGCGCCGCGGTCGCGCTCTCGAGGATGCCGCCGGTGTGGGGCCCGCCCGGCGCCGCAGGATCGAGGAAGAAGGCGAGCCGTTCGCGCTCGATCGCCGCGCGCGCGGAGGTCTCGGCGTCGGGGCGTCGTCCGCCCGCGAGCGCGCGGAGCTCGGCGGCGCGCATCGACAGCGCCGCCGCGCCCGGCGCGAGGCGCGAGGCGGGCTCGCTCCGATGCGACGCGCTTCGCTCGAGCGCGGCCCGAACCCGCGGGTGCGGGGGGCCGAGGGCGTCCTCGGCGCGCGCCGCCGATCGGGTGAGCACCACGCGGCGCGCGCCGGCGAGCGCCCACGCGAGCTCCGCCCGCTGCCAGGCCTCGCGCTCCCGCGGCCCCGCGGGGCGGCACACGACGGGGAGCTCGGCGCAGAGGCGCTCGTCGAGGAGCGGATCGACGTCGCGCCCGCTCCCGCCGTAGGCGCTCGCCGAGAGGCGCGTCACCACCACGAGATCGTGCTCGAGCGCGCAGAGATCCCCGGCGAGCGCGATGCGAACCGCCCCGGCCCGCGCCGCCGCGCCGCCGCGCCGCGCGCCGCGCGCCGCGGTGGCGTGCTCGATCTCGACGGCGAGCTCCGCGATCGTCGCCGGCGCCTCGCCGAGCCCCACGTCCGCCGCGGCCTCGGCGATCGAGGCCGCCGCCTCGCGGAGCGCGCGCACCGCCGCCGCGCCCTCGCCCATCGCCGCGAGCGCCAGGCCCCCGGCGGCGCTCCCCCGGCCTTCGGCCCGGAGCGCGAAGGCGATCTCCTCGATCGACGGGCTCCCGAGCCGCAGCGTGTCGCAGAGCTCGGCGAAGGCGCGCGCGAGCTCGCGCCGCGGCCGCGCGCCGCCGAGCGCGCCCGCGCTCGCGAGCAGCCGCTCGAGCGCCCTCGGCATCCACGCCTCGCTCGCGCGGCCCACGACCTCGGCCCGCAGCGCGTCGACGAAGAGCGCGCCGTCGCGGGCGACGCCCACCGGCAGATCGCGGAGCCGCCGACCGAGCGCGGCGGCGCGCTCGGCCGCCTCGCCCTCGGCGTTGCGCTCGGTCCACCAGCCGGTGTGCACGCCCGGCGCGCGCAGGAGCTCGATGAGGTCGTCGCGGGTGACCGGCCCGGTGGCGACGGCGAGCAGCGCCAGGGCGGCGCGCGCCTCGGGCGATCGCTCGATCGGCCGCCCGCGCGGCTCGGCGAACGGCAAGCCCGCCTCGGCGAGCGCGGCGCGGAGCGGCTCGAGCGCCTCCTCGTCGAGATCGGGCACGACGATGGCGACGCGCTCGGGTGCCGCGCCCGCCGCGATCGCGGAGACCACCGCGCACACGGCCGCGCGCGCCTCGGCGTCGAGCGACGGCGCGTCGACCACCTCGGCGACCGCCGGCGCCGCGGCCGGTTGCCACTCGATCTCGGGCGCGTCGTCGAGCGAGGCCCAGCGCCGCTCGAGCGCGTCGGCGATCGGACCGACGGGATCGTCGTCGCCGCCGAAGCGCGGCAGGACGAGGCGGACCCCCTCGCCCCCCGCGCCGCGGGCGGCGCCGTGGAGCGCCTCGAGCAGCTCGAGATCGTCGCCCTCCCAGGCGAGCTTGCCGGTCACGCGCACCGATCGCGGCGCGTCGCGGGGGGGCTGGCGGCGCGCGCGCCTCGCGATCGCCCGCCCGGCGGCGCGGGGATCGACGAGGTCGCGCGCGGCGAAGACGGCGTCGACGCCCTCCATCACGTCGGCGAGGAGCTCGGCGCGCGGCGTCGCCAGCGCGCGCAGCCTCGCCGGTCCGGCGCCCGCCCGCCGCAGCCGCCCGATGGATCGGTCGACCGCGTGGGCGAAGGCGACGCGCGAGGCCGGCTCCTCCGGCAGCGCCTCGGCGGATCGCCGCCGCGGCGGCAACGCGTCGAGCACGGAGCGCACCGCCAGCGACGTCACCTCGGCGGTCGCCTGCCGCCGCTCCGGCAGCGCGGCGGCGAGCGCCTCATGGACGTAGGCGCGCAGCGTCTTCGCTTCGATGGACCGCCCGTCGGCCGCCGCCGCGAGGAGCGCGAGCTCGACGTGCCACTCGGTCGCCGTGAGCTCGAGCGACCGCGAAGGCGGATCGCGCTTGGGCTCGAGCGACCGCGAAGGCGGATCGCGCTGGGGCTCGAGCGACCGCGAAGGCGGATCGCGCTTCGGAGGCGGTCGCGCTAGCATCGATGCCCTCCTACCGGCACGGCGCGCACACAGTCGAGATCCATCTGCACCTCGTCTGGACGACAAAGCCGGCTCGTGCAGCGTCTCAAAGGGAAGGTCGTCGCACAAGCGGATGGCGCACGCGCGCAAGCTGCTCCGGGGGGCGCCACCTCTGGGCGCGCGGGTACCTCTGCTGTAGCAGCGGCGGGGTTACGGAGAAGTTATCAAGGCTCACATCGAGCCTCAGGACATGAGCAGCAGGACGGCATTCGTGTGGAGGGCGAGCCCGCCGCGGAAGGGCAGGCGACGCCCTCGACTTCAGCCGGCTTCAGCCGGAACCTCGGCCGGGTTCAGCGGGAATCGCGACTTCCGGTCGCAAACCGAAGCCACCGCGTCAAGGCGGTGGTCCGAGCGGCCTCACTTCTTGGCGACGGGAGGCTTGCTCGCGCGCGCGGCGGCCACCGCGGCGGCCGTCGCCGCCCGCTCCGCCGCCTTCTGCGACTCGTCGCGCACCGCCGTCACCGCCTTGTCGGCAGCATAGCGGAGCTCGGGGGTGATCATCGACGAAGGCAGGGGGAGCTTCGGATCGACCAGGACCTCGAGCCGTACGATGGTGTGCTCGGCGTCGACGGCGCGCAGCCGCCACACCGCCCGGAAGTCGTCGACGTTGCCGCGCGTGTACTCGGCCACGATCT
This sequence comes from uncultured Polyangiaceae bacterium, assembly GCA_964372055.1. Taxonomy (GTDB): domain Bacteria; phylum Myxococcota_A; class Polyangia; order Polyangiales; family Polyangiaceae; genus CAYJPW01. The sequence continues at coordinate 18,622 of CAYJPW010000183.1, read as the reverse complement.
TCTCGCCGTCGCCGTCCTTGACCGGCTTGCCGATCCTGGCCACCGCCCAGACCGTGGCAGCGCCGTGCGCGACCGGCACCTCGAGGTAGACCTCGCTCACGCCGTTCTTCTTCGAGAGGACCCGGCTCGCCTTGAAGGGCTGGATCATCTTGGCGTAGTCGCCGTAGCTCTGGACGATCTTGCGCACCGTCGCGATGGGCGCGTTGACGTAGATCGCCGCCCCGCCGGTGTCGATCGCGCTCGCCGGCGCGGTGGTCTTCAGGGTGTAGCGGAGGGCGTCGCCCTTGGCCGCGAGCTTGGCGGCGTCGTCCTCGCCGTCCGCGCGGGCGAGCGCCGGGGGGGTCACGGCGGCAGCCAGGGCCACGAGGACGAACAGAGAGCGCAGGGAGCGGTGCTTCATCGACATCTCCGGGGGGGCTGGACGAGCGGGCTCTCAGCACCCTTCATGCCGGGCCTCTCACGACCGTTCAAAGTAACGCAGGGTGCCCGTTTCTCCAGGGGTATTCCTTCGGCAGCCGCAACATGAGCCATCCACCGTGCGCGTGCCACCACACCCGGCGTCGCGACACCCGTGTCCTGGTGTTTACAGTCGGCCACACCCCGGCGGGCGGGGGAGAGGCGTCACGTCGTGGTCGTGACCTCGGTGTCGCCGGTGTCGAGGGGGGCCATCTTGCAGGTGCCTTCGAACTGGACGCCGCGGTCGATGAAGATGGCGGGGGCGTGGAGGGCGCCGGTGACCTTGGCGGGGGCGTAGAGCTCGATCGCGTCGCGGGCGCGGATGTCGGCCTGGACCTCGCCGCCGGTGACGATGCAGGTGCCGACCTCGATCTGGCCGATGACCAGCGCGCCCTCGCCGATCACCAGCACGTCGTCGCCGCGGATGTCCCCGCGGAAGCTGCCGTCGAGGCGGACCCGCCCGTCGAAGCTCAGCTTGCCCTCGAAGTGGGTGCCGCGGCCGAGCAGCGCGGTGATCTCGGTCGGCCGCTCGCCCTGCGCCCCGTGCGTGGGCGGACGGTCGGCTCGACCGGCTCGGCCCGGATCGCCGGGGGAGGACGGATCCATGCCGAGAGGCTTATCGCACGCATCGTCAGCTTCGCAACGGCGCCGCATGTCAGGGCGGTAACGCGCCCGGGACGCGTGCCAGAAAACGCTACGAGATTCAGATGTTTGGTGGTTTACCCGCGAAGGTACGATTTCTGCACGCATCCCGTCCCGCCGTTGACGCGAGTAGGTGGCTGTGAGATGCGTCGCGGCTCGGGATCCCGGGAGTCGGCTCGTTGCTTGGTGGAGAGGTGGGAGACATGAAGTTCCGAACGGGGATGGTGACCGGCGCGCTGATCGCGGCCGGCGTCGTGAGCATCGCTTCCATCGCAGCCGCGCAGGCGCCGACGCCGCCGACGCCGCCGACGCCGAGCGTCGATCCCAATGCGCCCCCCGCGCCCCCCGCGCCCCCCGCGCCTCCCGGGACCGAGACGCCGCCTGGCACCCCGCCGGCGGCGACGACGCCGCCTCCGGGCACGCCTCCGCCGGGCACCGCCCCGGGCACGCCCGGCACGCCCGGCGCCCCGCCCGTCGATCCGACGGCTCCGCCGGCGCCTCCCACCGCGGGCGCCCAGCCGGCGCCTCCGTCGGTCACGCCGCCGCCGGCGCCTCCGGCCCCGCCGCCTCCGTCGGCGCCGCCGCCCCAGCCTCCTCTTCAGTGGGGTCCGCCCACGGGCGCCGACGCCGCGGGCGCGTCGACCGGCGCGGGGGCCAAGGGTCCGACCAAGCCGCTGCCCTGGCGCGCCACGACGTTCACCTGGAACCAGGCGGGCACGACGACGATCTTCGGTCTCGGCCAGGACTACCAGGGCGGTGAAGGCCAGTTCTACGGCTGGGACTTCACCTTCGCGCCGAACGTCTATCTCTACGATCAGCCCAAGGACAAGATCCGCGCCTTCGCCGAGATCGGCTGGGCGACCGAGCTGACCGACAGCGACACGACCACCGAGAAGAACGAGACGCACTTCAAGGACCTCCAGGTCGGCGCCGGCTACACGCGCACGCTCTGGGAGAGCAGCGGCAAGGACGAGGGCGAGTACAAGACCTCCGGCGGTCTGACCGGCCGTCTCGTCTTCCCGACGTCGCCGACGAGCTTCAACACCGGGCGCTACCTGACGACGGCGCTGGGCCTCAGCCTCAAGCAGCAGGTGAAGCTCCTTGGCACGAAGGCCGACGGCCTCAACAACATCACCGTCGGCGCCACGGGCACCTGGGGCCACCTCTTCGCGCGCTCGTACACGGCGACGAACGAGGACCTCCACCGCACGCGCCAGAACGCGTCGGGCCGCACGATCGACTCCGACGTCCTCACCACCAGCTCCCTCGCGATGAACCGCCTCACCGCGGGTCTGAGCTTCGAGCTGCCGCTCTACAAGGACCTGTCGCTCGCGACGCAGTTCCGCATCGTCGGCAACCTGAAGCACGACTTCGAGCCTGGTGCAGGCAGCGGCTGCGACGTCGCCGTCGCCAACGATCCGTGCGTCGAGGCCGCCCGCACCGAGGATCGGACCCTCTACCAGCCGCTCACGACGTTCGACCTCGCCCTCAGCTACCCGGTGTTCGAGGTGGTCGACCTGACCCTCGGCTACAACAACGAGACGCGCTGGATCGGCGAGGACGGGCAGCGGCGCACCATCTTCTACAGCCCCGACGCCCAGTTCTACCTGGACATCACCGCGAACCTCGACGTCATCTACTCGAAGATCACGAAGCGCGACGAGAAGGCCGCCGCCGCGACCAAGCCCACGAAGACCGCCTCGCGCTGAGTCCCCTCGTCCGAAGTCCTGCGGATTCTGACAGCGTCTCGGGGGGCGCCTCGCGCCCCCCCGGAATCGCCGCGCAAGCGCGGCGATTCTCGACCCCCCGAGGGGCGCTCCGCGCCCGCCAGCACCGCGCGACTGCCCTCCCGTTCTCGGCACACTTCTGACTCGCGGCGCTGGCCGCGCAGGGACGCCCACGGGCGCGCGACTTTGCGCGTCGCGCGCCACGTGGTCTACTTCGAGGATGCGCCTCCGCCCCTCGCTCGTCGCCGCCGCGCTCGTTTGCATCGCGCCCGCCGCGCTCGCGCAGGAGACGCCGCCTCCCGAGAAGCCCGCCGCCCCGCCGCCGGCCGCACCGGCGAGCCCCCAGGGCCAGGCGGCGGCGCCCGCACCGCCGCGCGCGCCGAGGGCGCAGTCGCGCCTGCGCCGCAAGAAGGGCCGGGCCAGGAACCCGAACGCCGCGATCGCGACCTTCCCCGGCTTCCGCATGCGGCAGGGCGGCGGGTCGGAGGTGTACGTCGAGCTGAGCCGCAAGGTCGAGATCACCGAGCACAAGGCGCAGGGACGGCTCACCTACCGGATGAAGGCGGTCGAGGCGCCGACCCGGACGAACCGCCTGCCGCTCCTCACCGGCTTCTTCCGCACGCCGGTCTCGCGCGTGCAGCTCGTCGAGGTCGACGCCGAGGACATGGATCTCGTGATCGAGCTGCGCGCGCCCACCGAGGCGACGCACAAGGTCGTCGAGACCGAGGGCGGTCAGGTGCTGGTGGTGACGTTCCCCGAGCTCGCGAGCATCCCCGCCGGCGCGATCGTGGCCGCGCCGGCGCCGCCGGCGAAGACCAGGTCCACCGCGACCACCCGCGTCGGCTCGAGCTCCGACTCGCCCTACTGACCTCGAGGCGTCGCACGCCGGTGGCGCCGCTCGCTCGGAGGGGGATCGCGGTCGCGGCGCTGGCGCTCGCGCCCCGCGCGGCGAACGCGCAGGAGCGCCGGCTCGACGAGGACCTGACCTTCCGGGCCGGCCGGATCGAGGCCGACGTGCCCATGAAGGACATGACGCTCGAGCGCGACGTCGTCGTGACCTACGGCCGCTACCGGCTGCGCAGCGAGCGCCTCCACCTCGCGGTGACGCCGGGCGGCGTGCTCGTCGAGGGCGAGGGGCGCGTCGCCTTCTGCCCGTGCCCCGATCCGCCGCTCGCGATCGCGTTCAGCGGCGGCCGCGTCGCGCCGCCGGGCGATCTGGTGGTCCGCTTCCCGCGCCTCGAGGTCTTCGGCGTCCCGGTGCTCGCGTTGCCGTGGATCTGGCTGCGTTCGCCGGACAAGGTAGGCCTCTTGCCCCCGAGCGTCGCGTGGCGGGGCGATGACGGCCTCGTCGCCGGCGCCGGCGTGCATCTGCCCTGGCATGGGCCCGACGGCTCGGCGCGCGCGCTCGATCTGCGCGGCGCCGGGTACGTGGAGGGCGGCGGCGCCGTCGACGCGCGCGTCAACACCGAGGCGACCACCGCGCACCTCGCCTGGGACGAGATCCACGGGCGGCGCGTCCTCGCCGACGCGCGCGGATCGATCGTCGCCGACGCGACCGGCGACGTGGCGGTGGCGTGGGACGTGGACGCGATCCGCGGCGATCGGGCGCGCTCGGGCACGATCGATCTCGGCGCCGCCTCGCTGCCCCACGACGCGCTCGACGCCGAGACCTCGGCGCGCGTCGCCGGCGCGTCCGGCGGCGGGACCTCGCTCTTGCTCGCGACCGGCGTGCTCGGCCGCGCCGATCGCGGCGAGGGCCTGGTGTCGGCGGGGCCGAAGGCGTTCGCCGCGCTCGGCGGCGCGCTCGGGCGCGCCGGCACCTGGGAGGCCTCGGGCGCCGGCTTCGTCGCGAGCCGGAGCGGCGGCGGCAACGCCGAGGTCGCGCGCGGGGCGCTCGGCGCCGAGCTCGACGCGCGCCCCGGGCCGTTCGATCTCCGCGCCGGCGCGCTCGGGCGCGCGCGCGTCGCCGACGCCGGCGAAGGCGACGCCATCGCGCGCGACGTGGTGGCCGCGGGGCGCCTCGAGGCGCGCCTCCCGCTCGTGCGCGTGTTCCCGTCGCAGGCCGAGGCGCCGCTCGCGCACTGGATCATCCCGGTCGTCGAGGGGCGCTTCGCGGCCGGAGCGAGCGGCGGGCCCTCGCTGCGCCGCATCCTCGACGAGATCCCCAACACCTCGTGGACCGCCGGCGGCGGCCTCTCGACGTCGCTCGGCCGCTTCGCCGGGAGCGCCGCGACGCTGGATCTGCGCGCCGGCGCGCTCGGCCGGCGGGCGCGGACGGTGCGCCCCGTCGCGCGCGCACGGATCGAGGCAACCGACGAATGGATCGGCCTCTCGGGCGAGGCGGGCGCGGTCGGGACGCGCCCCGAGGCGTGGGTCGCGCTCCCCGGACCCGGCGATCCGCCGGGCGCCGAGAACGGCGCGGCGGCGCTGGGGCGCGTGCGCCTCGGCCGCGAGACCGGCCTGCGGCTGCGCGTCGACGCCGCCGCGCAGGGGGGGACCGGCGCCAAGATGGCCCGCTCGATCGCCGATGGCTCCGCGGCCTCGCTCCCCGGCGAGGAGCTCGATTACCTCGCACGCGGCGGGATCTCGGGCGGCGCCGATCTCACCGTCCCTTGGACGTCGGCGCTCTCGACGATCGTGCGCGCCGACGCGGATCTCGAGGCCGGGGAGCTGCTCGGCCTCCGCGGCGGCCTCGGCTACCACCACCCCTGCGGCTGCCTCGCCATCGACGGCGGCGGGGCGCGGCGCGTCGGAAGGGGAGGGGTCGACGTCTGGCTCACCATCGATCTGGCGCCTCCGCTCCGTCCCGAAAGCTCGCCCTCGCGATCCGGGGGCGGGCGTTGAACGAGGGAGCGGCCGCGAGCGCGGGGCGCCGACCGTCTCGACCTCGGCCCGACCGCTGGGTGTTGCGCTCGCGCGCTCGAGTTGGGAGTCTAGAGCCGACATGAGCGATCGCCCGCGGTCCAAGCGCATCCCGACGCCGATGGAGGGCGCGGAGATCCGGCCGGCGCGCATCGTGATCGCCGACGACGACCGGGTCGCGCGCGAGATGCTCGCGACCATCCTGCGCAACGCGGGGTTCACCGTCGATCCGGTCGAGGACGGGCAGGACGCGCTCGAGCGCGTGGGGCAGGGCGGCGTCGATCTCGTCCTGCTCGACATCGTCATGCCGCGCCTCTCCGGCCTCGAGGCGTGTCGCCTCCTCAAGGGCATGACCTCGGACGGCTTCCTCCCCGTCGTCCTGGTCACGGTGAAGACCGACACCGCGAGCCGCGTCGAGGGGCTCAAGATCGGCGCCGACGACTACGTCTGCAAGCCGTTCGAGGAGCAGGAGCTGATCGCGCGCGTCGACGCGATGCTGCGCATCAAGCGGCTGCACGATCACGTCGCCGCCCAGCGCGCCAAGCTCGAGCGGCTCAGCGTGCACGACGAGGCCACGGGCCTCTACAACTACCGCTACCTCCACACCCGGCTCGCCGAGGAGTTCAAGCGCGCCGAGCGCTACCACGAGCCGTTCGCCTGCATCGTCGTCGACATCGATCACCTCAAGGCGCAAAACGACCTCGGCGGCCGCTCCGTCGGCGACGCGCTCATCACCGGCGTCGCCGACGCCATCAAGCGCTGCGTGCGCGACGTCGACGTGGTGGCCCGCTACGGCGGCGAGGAGTTCCTCGTCGTGCTGCCGAGCACCCACTTCGCCGGCTCGGTCACGGTGGCCGAGCGCATCTGGCGCGAGGTGCTCGAGAGCTCGAGCGAGGTCGACGGCAAGACCCACCGCGCCACGGTCTCGCTCGGGGTCGCGCTCTACCCGTCGCGCGACGTGCGCACCAAGGACGCGCTCCTGCGCGCCGCCGACGCCGCCCTCCAGCAGGCCAAGCGCGACGGCGGCAACCGCATCTGCGTCTTCCAGCAGCAAGGGTACATGTACACGCCCGCGATCGGCGCCGGCAGCGCCGCCGCGGCGGCCGGGGGCCCGCGCTTCGTCGCGGATCCGGCCGGCGCCGAGCGCGAGCGGATCACGCAGGCGCCCGTCGAGGGCGTCGCGCGCAAGCCGACGTGACGGGCGGGGGCTCGGCCGGGATGACGAACGCAGACGCGAACGCCGCGGCCCCCGCGCCGCCCCGCGCGGGCCAGGCGCTCGGGCGCGTCCTCGTGGTCGACGACGAGCCCGCGCTCCGGCGCAACGTGGCGCGCGTCCTCATGGCCCGCGGCTTCGACGTCCTCACGGCCGAGGACGGTCCGGCGGCGCTCTCCCTCCTCACCACCGCGCGCGTCGACGTGATGCTGCTCGACATGCAGATGCCCCGCCTCTCGGGCCCCCAGGTGCTCGAGCGCGTCAAGGCGATGGAGCCCGAGGTCGAGGTGGTGATGATGGCCGGCTACGGCGACGTCGACGGCGCCGTGGCCGCGGTGCGCGCCGGCGCGTACGACTTCGTCACCAAGCCCTTCGACGCGCCCGATCAGCTGACGCTGGTGCTCGAGAAGGCCGCCGAGCACCGGCGTTTGCTCGACCGGACGCGCGCGCTCGAGCAGCGCCTCGAGCAGAGCGAGAGCTTCGGCGAGCTCGTGGGCAGCTCGGCGCCGATGCAGGAGGTCTACCGGGTCGCGCTCGGCGTCGCCCCGACGACGTCCACGGTCCTCATCTCGGGCGAGAACGGCACCGGCAAGGAGCTCGTGGCGAGGGCCATCCACCAGCACTCGTCGCGCGCCCACGCCCCCTTCCGCGCCGTCAACTGCGGCGCCATCCCCGAGACGCTGGTCGAGACCGAGCTCTTCGGCTCGGTGCGAGGCGCCTTCACCGGCGCGCAGGATCGCCCCGGCCTCTTCGAGCTCGCCGACAAGGGCACCCTCTTCCTCGACGAGATCGGCGATCTGCCGCTCCTCGCGCAGTCGTCGCTCCTCCGCGCGCTGGCGCAGGGCGAGATCAAGCGCGTCGGCGCGACCGAGGACCGGCGGGTCGACGTGCGCGTCATCGCCGCGACCAACGTCGACCTCAAAGAGCGCATCGCCGCGGGGCGATTCCGCGAGGACCTCTTCTATCGCCTCGCCGTCATCCCGATCCCCATGCCGCCGCTCAGGCAGCGCAAGGACGACATCCCGCTCCTCGCGTACCACTTCCTCAAGAAGTACGCGCGCCGCGCCGGCCGCGACGTCCGCCGCATCAGCGTCGAGGCCCTCCGCCAGCTCCGCGCCGAGCCCTGGCCCGGCAACGTGCGCGAGCTCGAGAACGCCATCGAGCACGCCGTGGTGATGGCGCGCGGCGATCAGATCCTCCCCGCCAACCTGCCCTTGTCCCGCGCCGCGGCGCCGGACAATAGCCTCGGCGACGCGCTCTTCGCGGGCGAGCTCGCCGACTTCCCCTACGCCGAGGCGAAGGACCGGGCGCTCGAGGTGTTCGACCGCGCGTACCTGGAGCGGCTCATGGCGCGCACGGGCAACAACGTGAGCGAGGCCGCTCGCCAGGCGGGGATGGACCGCTCGAACTTCCGGCGGCTGCTCAAGAAGGTGCGCGGGAGGTGAGCGCGCTCTTCCCTCGAGACACGCCGGCCGACGTGGTGTCCACGCGCGAGGGGTACGACCGCTGGGCCGCGCTCTACGACGATCAGGTCAACGCGCTCTGTCTGCTCGAGGAGCGCGAGATCGAGACGCTGCTCGGCCCGGTGGCGTCGCTCGAGATCGCCGACGTCGGCTGCGGCACGGGCCGCCACGCGGTGCCGCTCGCGGCGGCGGGCGCGCGGGTGACGGGGATCGACTTCTCGCAGGGCATGCTCGCCAAGGCGCGCGCCAAGCCCGGCGCCGACCGCGTCCGCTTCGTGGAGCACGATCTCCGCCGGCCGCTCCCGTTCGCCGACGGCACCTTCGATCGGGTGATCTCGTGCCTCATGCTCGATCACGTCTCCTGGCTCCCGGCGTTCTTCGGCGAGCTGGGCCGCGTCTGCCGCCCCGACGGCTTCGTCCTCTGCACCGCGATGCACCCGGCGATGATGCTCCGGGGCGTGCAGGCCCATTTCACCGATCCGGCGACCGGTCGCGACGTGCTGCCGGAGAGCGCGCCCAACCAGATCGCCGATTACGTCATGGGCGCGGTGCAGGCCGGCCTCCGGATCGAGCTCGTCGCGGAGCGCTCCGTCGACCGGGAGCTCGTGGGCGCGTGCCCGCGCATCGAGAAGTACCTCGGCTGGCCGCTGCTGTTCATGATGAAGCTCCGGCGCTGAGCGGCGATCCCGGGAACGGGCGGCGTCGTCCGGGCTCGTCCGTGTCCGCGCCCGCGTCCGCGTCCACGACCCGGGTGGATTGCGGGAGTCCTGGAGAGGAGGTGATCTGGCCTGCGAACGGGCGTGCTACCTTGCCGCCGCCGATGGGTGCCAAGCTCCGCCGCGGGATCGCGCTGGGCGCAGCGCTGGCGCTCGCCGCGTGTGCCGCCCCCGCCGCGGCGCAGGACGCGGCCCCCGCGGCGGCCGAGGACGCGGCCCGGCCGGTCGCGCGCTCGGGTATCTACAGCCTGCGCCGCATCCTCGAGCTCGCCGACTCGAACCACCCCAATATCGCCCAGGCGCGCGCCAAGGTGCTGATGGCGCGCGCCCAGCTCGACGAGGCGCGCTACGCGCCGTTCAGCCAGTGGAAGATGACGGGCGGCGTCTCGCTCGCGCCCACCGTCCGCGGCAACAACGTCTTCAGCCCCAACACCGACGTCTCGCTCACCTCGAGCCTCGGCGTCGCCTGGCGGGCGACGCTCGACGGCGTCGTCCCCCTCTGGACGTTCGGCAAGATCACGAACCTCTGGGACGCGGCCGAGGCGAACATCAAGGTCAACCAGGCGAGCCTCGAGGTCGATCGCGACGCGGTCCGCCTCGACGTGCGCAAGGCGTACTTCGGCCTGCAGCTCGCCCGCGACTCGCAGCTCCTGCTCCGCGACGCCCGCACCCAGCTCGACAAGGCGCAGAAGCGCATGGAGGAGTCGGTGCAGCGCGAGGAGGGCGATCCCATCGAGCTGCTCAAGCTCCAGACCTACTCCGCCGAGCTCGAGGTGCGCGAGGCCGAGGTCGAGCGGTACCTGACGATCGCGCTCGCGGGCCTGCGCTTCTACAGCGGCGTGCCCAACCTCGAGATCGCCGACGCGCCCATCCAGCCGCCGCGCCACCCGCTCGGCCACGTGACCCGCTACCTCGCGGCGGCGAGGCTGTACCGGCCCGAGATCGCCATGGCGCGCGCGGGCGTCGCCGCGCGCGAGGCGCAGGTCCACCTCGCGCGCGCGCAGCTCTTCCCCGACATCGGCATCGGCCTCTCCGCCGGGCTCTCCGCCGCGCCCGAGGTGGCCAACCAGATCAACCCCTACGTCAGCGATCCCGGCAACTACTTCCACTACGGCGCGGCGCTCGTCTTCCAGTGGAAGCTCGACGTCCTTCCGCAGGCGGCGCGCATCCGGCAGGCCGAGGCTCAGCTCGAGGAGGTGCGCTCGCAGCAGCGCTTCGCCCTCGGCGGCGTCGGCGCCGACGTCGAGACGGCGTACGCCGAGGTCGTCGACTGGAAGAAGCGCCTCGAGGCGTACACCAAGGCCGCGAGCTACGCGAAGAAGTGGCTCATCACGGTGCAGCAGGGGATCGACGTCGGCACCGCCGAGGACAAGGACCTCCTCGAGCCGGCGCGCGCCTGGGCCACCCAGCGGTACAACCAGCTCAACGCCACGATGGAGCTCGACATGGCGATGTCGCGCCTCGCCAAGGCGACGGGCTGGGACGCGATCGCGCCCGACGGCGAGTAGCGCCGGGCGGCGAGCGCCCGCGCGCGCCCGACGAGCAGCGCCGCGCTCGGGTCAGCGACGCCGCGAGCGCGCCGCGGGCAGCGCCGGCTCGGGCGTCTTGTGCCACTCGGCCTTGGCCGAGAAGTGCTCGGCGGCGCGATCGATGCGACCCTCGATCTTCCCGGTGCAGCCGGCGCAGGCGCGCTCGCCGCCCGGCAGCGGCGCGCGGCACTGCGGATCCGAGCACACGTCGTGGCCGAGCGCGTGCCCGATCGCCCAGCCCGCGAGCGGCAGCAGGATCACCGCCGCCGTGGCCGCGGCGCCGCCCAGCACCAGCCCGAGCAGCACCCCGACGACGAGCCCCGCGAACCCGCCGAGCCCGGCGTGGCTCCGGCGCAGCCGGAAGATGGGGCGGCCCTGCCGTCGCGCCGGCGGAGGCTTCATGCGGAACGGCGAGCTCGGCGGGGGCCTGTCGGGATCGAGCTCCGGCGCCGGGAAGACGTGCTCGCACTTCTTGCAGTGGAGCGGCTTCTTCATGAACGAGAGCGGGAGGCCGAGCAGCGGCACCGCGAGGAGGAGCTGCATCCCGGTCCACTCCGGGCTCACGTAGACCGAGTCGCACCTGGGGCAGCGCGGGCCCGGCTCGAGCTCGTCGTCGACCGGGTCCTCGAGCGGCATCGACAGCACCGCCGTCGCGCGCTCGAGATCGGCGACGCGGACCTGGAGGCGCACCCCGCCGAGGGCGTCGAGGACGAGCGGATCGATCGTGGCGACCTGCTCGTCGGGGATGAGCGCGTCGATGCCCTCGGCGTCGAGCCGCGCGAGCGCGAGCTGCGCGTCGAGCGGCCGGCTGAAGGTCTTGACGGTGACGAAGCTCACGCGCACCCTCCCCGGAGCATCCCAGGAAGGCGCCGCGCACGAAAGCGAAAACCCCGTGGAGCGAGCGCCTCCGGACAGGCCGCGCTCGTCCCGGAGCTACGCGGCGCGGGCCTGCGAGCCGGCGTCGGCGCGGCGCTCGCGCACGAGCAGGGCCGTGTCCTCGTCGATGCGCTTGCCGATCACGTCGAGCGGCAGATCGTTGGGGTCGTAGCCGAACGGGTCCTCGATCTCGACGCCGATCTCGTCGATCCCGAACATGCCGAAGGCGAGCAGCGCCGCCGCGATCGGCGTGTACCAGCGCATCGTCTCGACCATCGCGAACGGCGAGGTGAAGCAGAAGATCGTCAGGAACGACTTGATGTGCTGCGCGTAGGCGAAGGGGATGGGCGTGCGCATGATGCGCTCGGCGCCGCCCCACTGGTCGACGAGCGCCGTGATGTTCCCGTCGAGGAGCCGCAGCCGCTCCTCGCTGAGGCGGCCGGCGCGCGCGCACGCGTGGAGCCGCTCGCTCAGCCAGAGCACGGGGAGGTTGGGGCGGACCGCGGCCGGCTCGAGGGCGGCGCGCTCGGCGTCGGTGACGGTGGCGCCGAGCTCGCCGAGCTCGCGCTCCTGGCGCAGGTACTGGCGCAAGAGGGCGTAGAACGCGACCACGAGCCGCTGCACCTCGGCGCGATCGGCGCGGGCGGCGTCGTCCTCGCCGTGGATGTAGGCGGCCGCCTGGCGCACCAGATCGCGCGACCGGTTCACCGTCGCCCCGAGCAGCTTGCGGCCCTCCCAGTAGCGGTCGTAGGAGGCGTTGGTCCGGAAGACGAGGAGCAAGCCGAGCACCACGCCGAGCATGGTGTGGATGAGGCTCGGGATCTTGAACTGCCGCGTGTCGAACAGCCACGCGGCGCCCGCGCCGATGGCGGCGCAGGCGACGATCCTCGGGAGCAGCGCGAGCAGGACGGAGCCGTGCAGGTGCAGGAGGATCTTCCACCAGCTCTTGGCGTCGTAGGAGACCATGGTGGGCGAACGTAGCCGCGTTCCGGCCGCGTTTGAACACCGGAGCGGGGGCGGAGGCGCTCGATCCCGCGGGAGAGCGCGACGCGTTACCTCGGTCGCTGGAGCGCGAAGTAGAGCGCCAGCTCGTGCCTGCCGCGGATGGGCACGTAGGCCTGACCGAGATGGAGCCCGGGCTCCACCGTGCGGAGCTCGTCGCGCACCCCGCGCAGGAAGAACGGGTTGTCGCGCAGATCGTAGTCGAGCTGGAGCGCGTCGAAGTCGCCGGCGCGCGAGCGGCCGATCGACGTCTCGAAGCGGAACCACCGGATCGATCCGGAGAGGACGCGGTTGCGCCCCTCGCCACGGTCCTCCCCCTGCGGGGCGAACGACTTCCCGCGCCACGGGAACAGCCGCGAGCGCGCGAGCGTGCGCATCGCGGCGCCGAGCGCGCGGCCGGCGTGCGGGCTCGCCAGCATCCGCCCGTCGAGGTCGCCGTGGAGATCGGTGACCCGCGGCGTGGTGCACGCCCTGTACAGCGCGTCGAGCTCCGTCGCGTCGAGCTCGGCGAGATCGTCGAGAGTGCGCGGCCTTTCGCCCGCGTGTACCGCGGACGCCTCTGTGCTTGTCGTCGTGGTCATGGTCCCCTCCTCCCCCGCGATCGACGCCGAGGGCTCACCCCTCGCGCCGCGGATCGCCGGGGCCCACGCCCTACGAGCCACAGCTCGGCTCGAGCGGCAAGGGCTCACGCGATCCGACGCCGCCGCGTCGTCCGGGGCGGAGCGCGGGGGCGTGCAGGCCGCGCCGGAGGGCGCGCGCATCGCGCACGCCCGGGCGCTTCGAGACACTCCCGGTCGGCGGTCCGGGGCCCAAAGAACGCATGCTCATGATTCGTGAAGCGCTGAGCGCCAGCTGCGAGCTCGATCGCCTGTCGCGCGCCGCGGATGTGATCGCGGCCGTCTCGGAGCAGGCCGCCCGATCCTTCGGCGCCGACGCGGCCTTGCTGCTGCTCCCCTCCGAGGAGGGCGAGCTCGCGGTGGCGTCGAGCTACGGCGTCGACGCGCGGCGGACCGCCGAGGTGCGCGTCGCCGCCGGGTCGGACGCGGCGGCGGAGCTCGTGGAGCTCGCGCGCCGGCTCGGCTTCGCGTCGTGCGCAGCGGTCCCTTTCGGCGCGGCGGGCGAGCACGCCGGCGCGCTCGCGCTCCTCCGCCGCGACGAGCGCGAGCGCGCCTCGATCGAGCCGGAGCTCCTGGCGGCCTTCGCCGATCACGCGGCCGGGGCCATCGCCAGCGCGCGCCGCTGCGAGACGTGCGAGCTGCGCGTCGCGGCGAGCGAGTCGGCCTGGCAGGCGCTCGTCGCCGAGCGCTCGCTGCTCGCGTCGGTGCTGGAGCAGATGCCGTCCGCCGTCGCCGTGGCCGAGGCGCCCTCGGGGCGGATCATCGCCGCGAACCCGCGCATGCGGGCGATGTGGCGGCGCCCCGTCGAGCTGCCGACCTCGACCGCCGAGTACGAGCGCCTCCCGGTGCTCCGCCTCGACGGCACCCCGCTCACGCCCGACGAGCACCCGCTCGGCCGCGCGATCCTGCGCGGCGAGACGGTGGTCGGCGATCACCTCATCGTCGCCGAGGACGGGGCGCGCCTCACCGTCCGCGTCTGCTCGGCGCCGGTGCGCGACGCCGGCGAGCGGATCGTCGCCGGCGTGCTCACGTTCCACGACGTCACCGAGCGCGCGCGCATCGAGGAGGCGCTCCGCGAGAGCGAGGAGCGGTTCCGGCGCCTCGTCCAGGACGTCGAGGAGTACGGCATCTTCATGCTCGATCCGGCCGGGCGCGTCGCCACGTGGAACGCGGGCGCCGCGCGCATCACCGGCTTTTGCAGCGAGGAGGTGATCGGCCGCCACTACTCCCTCTTCTTCCCGCAGGAGGACACGCTCCTCGGCAAGCCCGAGCCGCCGCTCCGGGTCGCCGCCGAGCGCGGACGGTACGAGGAGGAGGGCTGGCGCATCCGCAAGGACGGCTCGCGCTTCTGGGCGAGCGTGGTGCTCACCGGCATCCGCGAGCCCGACGGGCGCCTCCGCGGCTTCGCCAAGGTCCTGCGCGACGCCACCGAGCGCAAGCTCGTGCAGGACGCGCTCGCCGAGGCCAGCCGCCGCACCGTCGGCATCCTCGAGAGCATCTCGGACGCCTTCTGCGCGATCGATCGCGAGGGCCGCTTCACCTACGTCAACCCCGAGGCCGAGCGGCTCCTCGAGGCGCGGCGCGCGGATCTCCTCGGCCGGACGCTCGAGGACGTGCTCCCCGTGGGGTTCGACACCCCGCTGCTCAAAGAGCTCGCGCGCGCGCTCGTCTCGCGCGAGCACCACGAGCTCGAGGAGTATGCACCGCGGCTGGGGCGCTGGCTCGAGGTCCGCTCCTACCCGTCCGACATCGGCACCTCGCTCTACTTCCGCGACGTCACCGAGCGCCACGCCGCCGAGCGCGCGCAGCGCTTCCTCGCCGAGAGCGGGCGCCGGCTCGCCGAGTCCCTCGACTACGCCGCCACCCTCGACACCGTCGCGGCGGTCGCGGTCCCCGACTACGCCGACTGCTGCGTCGCCCTCGCCATCGAGGACGGCGCGCATCGCGTCGCGGTCGCCCACCCCGATCCGGCGCAGCGCGCGCTCGCGCGCGAGCGGCTGGAGCGCAGCGCCATGCCCGCGCAGGCGCGGATGGGCCTCGCCCGCGTGCTTCGGACCGGCGAGGCCGACGTCATCCCCGAGGTCACCGAGGCGACGTACCGCGACCTGGCGGCGGACTACGCGCCCGAGCTCATCGAGTGCCTGCGCGGCCTCGCCCCGGTCTCGCTCATGGCCGTGCCCCTTCGCGCCCGAGGCCGCACCCTCGGCGTCATGGGGTTCATCTCGACCTCGCCGGCGCGGCGCTATCGCGCGTCGGACGTGCCGCTCGGCGAGGAGGTGGGCCGCCGCGCCGCGCTCGCGCTCGACAACGCGCGCCTCTACCGGGAGGCGCAGGACGCCATCCGGGCGCGCGAGGACATGGTCTCGATCGCGTCCCACGATCTGCGCTCGCCCATCACCGCGCTCAAGCTGCGCGTGCAGAAGATGAGCATGCAGGCGCGCCGCGCCGCGCCGCCGGCCACGGCGCTCGCCGACGAGCTCCGGATGCTGGAGGCGCAGATCGACCGCCTCACCACCCTCGTCGACTTCTTCCTCGACGTCTCGCGCATCGCCGCCGGCACGCTCCAGCTCGATCTCGTCGACGTCGACGCGGCGGAGGTCCTCCGCGAGGTGGCGGCGCGGCACGCCGAGGACGCCGCGCGCGCCGGCTCCACCGTCCGCGTCGAGGCGCCCGAGCACCTCGTCGGCCGCTGGGACCGCATGCGCCTCGATCAGCTCGTGCACAACCTCCTCTCCAACGCGATCAAGTACGGCGAGGGAAAGCCGATCGAGCTCACCCTCGAGGGGAGCGACGGCACGGCGCGCCTCCGCGTCCGCGATCAGGGCATCGGGATGAACCCCGCGGAGCTCGACCACGTCTTCGAGCGCTTCCGGCGCGCCGGCGACCCCCGCGCCCGCGGCGGCTTCGGCCTCGGCCTCTGGATCGTCCGCCGCGTCGTCGACGCCTTCGGAGGCGAGGTCGCCGTCGACAGCGCCCCCGGTCGGGGCACCACCTTCCACGTCGACCTCCCGCGCGTCTCCTCGACGGCCCGCGCCGCCTGAGGCCCTCCGGCGCCGCATTCCATGCTCGATGAAGACGTCCGAGCCCAGGCGGCGGCTCCCGCCGCGAGCGCTTTGGCCTCCGAGCACGTGACGGATGCCGAAGCCCACGACGCCCTGCGCCCCGTCGTTCCTCCGACTCGCGGTGGCCTTCGCGGACACGCCCCGGTCCTGAGGAAACGCTCACACGCCGATGAGCGATCGCTGAGGAACGCCGGGTCCGCGTCGACGTAGACCTTGGCGAGGAACATGCGCAACACCCGATCGTGGATGCTCGCAGCTCTCGTGCTACTCACCGCCGGAGTCGTTCACGCTCAGGGTGGAAGTGGCACCAACGAACCTGGCGCGCAACCCGGGAAGGGGAGAGGGCAGAGCGAAGCTGCGAAGAAGCAGCGACAGCACGCCGGCCCGGCCGATGCGGCGCGCGGCGAGTCGCTGCGGCATCGTCCCATCCTCGTCTCTCAAGGCGGCAAGACGCAGAAGGTCTATCCGCTCATCGCCGAGAAGAAGAAGGGGAACGCGACCGTCACCGTCGAGCAGTTCTACGGCTACTCGGGCAAGGACATCGCGTCGTCCAACACGAGCCCTCCGCTCGAGGTCTCCAAGCTCAGCCAGATGCTGTTCTACCTGGAGGCGGACATCGGCCGGCTCAGCCTCGTGATCATCCACGGCAAGGCAGCCAGTGGCTCCGGCGGCAAGGCGAAGCTCGCCTTCAAGGGGCTTCCGCAGGGCGTTCTGCTGGCGGTGTCGGACGATCCGGGCGAGACGGCGGTGCCGCAAGGGGGCCTGGTGGGCAAGTCGCTCGAGTGGACGTGGTGGGCCTGCTGCACGGACGGGTCGGTCCTCGCCGACCTCTCGGGCGGCTTCGACCTCACGATCACGCCGGAGCTCTTCGCCGGAATCGACAGCTGGAAGATCCGCTCCGGGAGGGACGTGCCGCCGCTCGGCCTCGACATGACCAAGCCGGTGCGCCTGAAGCTCGGCGGGCCACAAGAAGGCTGACCTCGCCTGGACGGCCTATCCTGCGGGCACGCACCCGGTGCCGTCGAAGCACTTGCCCTCGGGGCACACGCAGCCTTGCACTTGGTGGCTGTTGTTCGGCGAGCAGTCGCACGTGTCGATGTCGCATTGATCCGGGAAGTCGCTCGTCTGCAAGCAGCAGGAGACGAGCCCGACCTTTCCTCCGGTGGCCGCGCAGAGCTCCTCCGGGGAGGCATCCTCCGTCGCCATGGTGCCGGCGCTGCCGCCCGCGCCTCCGCTGCCCGTTTCTCCAGCCCCGGACGTGTTCTCGGGTGTCCCGACGCGGGCTCCGGAGCGGCCGGATGTTTGCGAATCCTGGCTGCAAGCCGTCAGCACGAGGAGTGCCACACAGGCAGCGGCCATCGAGAGCCCGAGCGTTACGGGCAGGAGTCGTTCCATGACGAGTCGCCTCCGAGCGGGCATGCAGCCCGCCGTGCGCGCGGTGGCCGCGCCATGGAGCAACCTAGTGCCGCCTTCGCCGAATGGCAGGCCGTGCAACCAGAGCGCCGCGCGGCTTGACGCCGGCGCCGCGGCTCCGTCGCGAGCGCGGGCTCTGCCCCCGCACCCCCGAACCGAAGAGGCGTCGGACCTCCCGCCTCGAGTGGCGTCGGTCGGACGATGGTCCGACACCTCTTCAGCCGATGATCAAGTACGCCGTGAGGACGATGAGGATGGCGACCAGCGCCGCGCCGGCGACGACGATCACGATCTGCTGGTTCGGCGTCGCGGTGCGGAAGCCGGTCGCGACGCGGCCCGCGTTGCGCTCCAGGAACCCGCCGACGCCCTCGAGCGTGCGGTCGAGCGATTGTTGCCAGCCGGGCTTCGCCCCCGCGGGCGTCATCTGCGCCGGGTAGCTCGCCGAGGCCGAAGAGGGCGACCCGAAGGGGCCGCGCTCGTTCGAGAACGACTGTCGCGGGTCGAGGGCCGTGCTGGCGAGCGGATCGGCCCCGCGCAGCCCCTGGGGATCGAGCGGCGAGGTCGTCGGCTCGCCCAGCGGCTCGAGCGTCTCGGTCACCTCGGGCCGGCCGAAGGCGTCGAGGCGCGCCGTGGGCCGGTGCTGGGGCAGCGGATCGGTCGCCGCGAACGCGGATCCGCCGGAGGCGGGCCGCGCCTCGATCGCGAAGTGCGGCACGTCGACCGCCTGGGTCGGCGTGTCGCGATCGCCGGTCACGATCGCGGGCGGCGGCAGCCCCACGCCGTGCACGCCCTTCACGTACATCTCGGTCGGCGTGTCGCGGTCGCCGCTCCGCGCCAGATCGCTCATGTCGGGGCGCGCCGGCTTGGGGCGCTCGGGCTCCGCCGCCATCGCCACGGGCGCGGAGCTCGGCATCGGCGGCCTCGGTCCCGACGGCGCCGCGCCCTCGTTCGCGAGCGGCGGCGGCGGGGAGAGCGCCGGCACCGGCGGCGAAGGCCGCGCCGGGAGCGCCACGCCCACGCGGGCCGCAGGCGCCGGCGTGGACC
>CAYJPW010000182.1:10040-21784 GCA_964372055.1 uncultured Polyangiaceae bacterium | reverse complement strand
CCTCCGGCTGGGGCCGCGCCGCCCGCGGGCGCCGCCGCCGAGCCGCCGAGCCGGCCCGGGAGCGCGCCGTGAGGAACCTCGATCCCAAGCGTGCCCGCTGGATCCGGATCCGCATGGGCGTCCTCTGCGGGCTGATGAGCCTCGGCCTCGGCGTCGTCGTCTCGGGCGCCTACCGCATCGAGGTCGACGACGGCGACGCCTGGCTCGACCTCGCCGAGAAGCAGCGCCAGCGCCGGCTCCACATCAGCCCCAAGCGCGGCACCATCTACGATCGCAACGGGACGCCTCTCGCCGAGAGCGTCGAGGTCCCGAGCGTGTCGGTCGACGCCGTCGAGCTGCTCCGCGGGATCGAGGACAAGTACGTCCCCATGCGGACGCAGCAGTACGCAGAGCGCATCGCCGAGGCGCTCTCGCTGCCCGTCGCCGACGTGGTCGAGAAGCTCTCGCGGCGCCGGCGCTTCACCTGGCTGAAGCGGCGCATCTCGGAGGACGAGGTCGCCAAGGTCCGCGCGCTCGGCGATCGCGCGCAGCGCTACCCGGTCCGCGGCCTCACCATCGAGGGCGAGGGCCACCGCTTCTACCCCAACCGCGAGCTCGCCGGCCCGCTGCTCGGCTTCGTCTCGCCCGACGGCGAGGGCAAGGACGGCCTCGAGCTCTCGCTCGAGCACGAGCTGCGCGGCCACGTCTCGGAGGTGAAGGGCCTGCGCGATCGCTCCGGCCGCCTCATCTTCGCCGAGGGCATCGAGGACGAGCAGGCGCTCGCCGGGCACAACGTCTACCTCACCATCGACAAGGGCATCCAGTTCACCGCCGAGCGCGAGCTCGAGGCGGCGATCAAGACGTACGAGGCCGTGGGCGGCTCGGTCGTCGTCGTCGACCCGGCGACGGGCGAGCTCCTCGCGATGGCGAGCGCGCCCGGCTTCAACCCCAACGACTACGGATCGAGCCCGCTCGACGCGCGCCGCAACCGCTGCGTCGTCGACCGCTTCGAGCCCGGGTCGACGATGAAGATCTTCACCATCGCCAGCGCGCTCGCCGCCAAGAGCGTCAGCCCCACCGCGACCATCTACTGCGAGGAGGGGAACATGGCGATCGACAACGTGGTGATCCACGACACCCACATCAACAAGTGGCTGAGCCCCACGCAGATCCTCGCCGTATCCTCCAACATCGGCACGGCCAAGATCGCGCTCGGCCTCGGTGAGCAGCGGCTCTACGAGGGGTTCCGCCGGTTCGGGTTCGGCGACGCGCCCGGGCTGCCGGTGCCGGGCGAGGCGATGGGCGTGCTCCGTCCGCGCGGCCGGCCCTGGGTCCAGGTCGAGACCGCCGCCGCCGCCTTCGGGCAGGGCATCAGCGTCACCTCGCTGCAGCTCGCGATGGGGCTCGCGGCGGTGGCGAACAACGGCAGGCTCCTCGAGCCGTCGCTGGTGAAGAAGGTCACCGACGGCACCGGGGTGACGCTCTCCGAGTCCGCGCCGCACGTGCGCCGCGACGCGGTCCCGCCCGCGGTGGCGCGGATGATGGGCGAGATGCTCGTCGCCGTCACCGAAGGTGAGGGCACCGGCGTCGAGGCCGCGATTCCAGGCTTTCGCGTGGCCGGGAAGACGGCGACCGCCCAGAAGATCGATCCGGCCACCGGCAAGTACACCGACACGCACTACGTCGCGTCGTTCGTGGGCTTCGTGCCCGCCGAGCGGCCTCGGCTGGCGATCGCCGTGGTTCTCGACGAGCCGATGGGCGGCACCTACGCCGGCGGCTCGGTCGCGGCCCCGGTGTTCCGCCGCGTCGGCGAGATGGCGCTGCGCTACCTGGGCGTTACACCTCGCGGGAGCACGCCGATGAAGCTGTCCGAGGTGTCGAACCGCGCCAAAGAGGGCGATCCCGCGCAGGGCGCGTACGACGTCATCAACGAGGCGAAGGCGGCGGCGGCCCCGGTGGTGCCGGCGGCGGTGACGCCGAGCGCGCCGACCAAAGCGGGCGAGGTGAGGGTGCCCGATCTCGCCGGCCTGCCCGCGCGCGAGGCGGTGAAGACGGCGATCGGCCTGGGGCTCGCGCCCAGCATCGAAGGCACCGGGCGCCTCTCGCGCCAGGAGCCGGCCGCCGGCGCCGTGATCCCGAAGGGCACCACGCTCAAGCTCGTGTTCGAGCCCCCCACATGATGGCCGAGGGCTCCTCCCAGCACGGCCCCGTGGGGGCGGAGGGCGCCGCCGCGCCCTCGAGCGCGCGCGGGGCGCGGCTCGCCGACGTGGTGCGCGAGGTGCCCGGCGCCGTGCTCGTGGACGGCGAGCTCGGTCTCGTCGTCACCGGCGTGAAGCACGACTCGCGCGCGGTCGAGCCGGGCGATCTCTTCGTGGCGCGGTCCGGCGCCCGCGCCCACGGCGCGGCGTTCGTCGCCGACGCGATCGCGCGGGGCGCCCGCGCCGTCCTCCTCGACCGCGGCAGCGCCGCGAGCACCGCCGGCGCCGCGCGCATCGAGGCCGGCGACGTCCCGCGGGCGCTCGCCTTCGCCTCCGCCGCCGTCTACGGCCACCCGACCTTCGCGCTCGACGTCGTCGGCATCACCGGCACCAACGGCAAGACGACGACGGCGCACCTGGTCCAGGCGTGCGTCGACGGCTGCGGCGGGCGCGCCGGGATCGTGGGGACGCTCGGCTACCGCTTCGGCGATCTCGATCTCGCCGCGACGCACACCAGCCCCGAGGCCGACGAGCTGCAGCGGCTCGCCGCCGCGATGCTCGCGCGCGGGGCGACGCACCTGGTCATGGAGGTCTCGTCGATCGCCATCGCCGCGGCGCGGGCCGACGCCGTGCGCTTCCGGGTCGCCGCGTTCACGAACCTGACGCAGGACCACCTCGACTACCACGGCACGATGGAGGCGTACGCCGCCGCCAAGGAGCGCCTCTTCACCGATCTCGCGCCCGGCGCGGCCGCGATCAACGTCGACGACGACTTCGGGCGCGCGCTCGCGGCGCGCCTCGGGCCCGGCGGAGGCCTCCCGCACTCCTCGCCGCCGGGACGCGCGCCCTCGCTGCCGCTCGCCCGCTTCTCGGCGCGCCAGGACCAAGGGATCGACGCCGAGATCGCGCCGGCGGCGCTCGAGCACACCCCCGAGGGGATCGCCCTCACCGCGCGCACGCCCGACGGCGAGGTGGCGATCCGGTCGCCGCTCATGGGCGCGCACAACGTCTCCAACCTGATGTGCGCGCTCTCGATCGCGTGGCTCCTCGAGCTCGACCTCCGCGCCGCCGCCGCCGCGCTCTCGGCGCCCATCCAGGTCCCCGGCCGGCTCGAGCGCGTGGGCGGCCCCGGCGACGACGTCACCGTGCTCGTCGACTATGCGCACACGCCCGACGCCCTCGAGCGCGTCCTCGCCAGCGTGCGCCCGCTCGCGCGCGCCGGCGGGCGGGTCATCTGCGTGTTCGGCTGCGGAGGCGACCGCGACCCCAAGAAGCGCCCGCTGATGGGCGACGCCGTGGGACGCGGCGCCGATCTCGCCATCGTCACCAACGACAACCCGCGCAGCGAGGACCCGCGCGCGATCGCCGACGCCATCCTCCCGGGGCTCGAGGCGGCGGGCGCGCGCTACTCGGTCGAGCTCGACCGGCGCGCCGCGATCGAGCGCGCCGTCGGCGAGGCGAGCCCGGGCGACGTGGTGCTCGTCGCCGGCAAGGGCCACGAGCCCTACCAGATCATCGGCGCGACCACGCTCTCGTTCGACGACCGCGTCGAGGCGCGGCGCGCGCTCGCGCTCCGCCGCGCTGCGAGGGGAGGCTAGCCATGGGCACGCCCATCCCCCACAACCGCGCCCGCTTCGATCTCGACGAGATCGCGCGCGTGACCGGAGGCTCGGTCGTGGCGCGCGCCGCCGGTCCGACCTCGATCGAGGGCGTCTCGACCGACACGCGCGTTCTCGAGCGCGGGGCGCTCTTCGTGCCGCTCGCCGGCGAGCGCTTCGACGGTCATGCGCACCTCGCCGCGGCCGCCTCCGCGGGGGCGCGCGCCGCGCTCTGCGAGAAGGACGTCGCCGTCCCCGAGGGGCTCGCGGTCGTGCGCGTCGCCTCGACGTTGGCGGCGCTCGGCGCGCTCGCCCGCGCCCACGCCCGGCGCTGGCGCGCGCTCGGCGGCCGGCGCGCGATCGCTGCCATCACCGGCTCGGCGGGCAAGACGACGACGCGCGTCGCGCTCGCGGCGCTGCTCGAGCGGATGTGCCCGGGCGAGGTCCACGCGACCTACGGCAACCTCAACAACCTCGTCGGCGCGCCGATGGTGCTGCTCGGCCTCGGCGAGGCGCACCGCCTCGCCGTGATCGAGCTCGGCACCAACGCGCCGGGCGAGATCGCCGCCCTGGCCGCCGTCGCCGAGCCCGACGCCGCGATCGTCACGCTCGTGGCCGCGGCGCACACCGAGGGGCTCGGATCGATCGACGGCGTCGCCGCGGAGAAGGGGGCGCTCTTCGCGGCCCTCTCGCCCGAGGGCCTCGCGATCGGCAACGCCGACGACGCGCGCGTCCGGCGCGAGCTCGAGCGATCGCCGGCGGGCCGGCGGCTCACCTACGGCGTGGCCTCCCCCGCCGACTACCGGATCGCGCGCCGCGAGCTCGACGGGGTGACGCGCGCGCGTCTCCGCATCGAGCGCGCCGACGGCTCCGCCGTCGATCTCGTGACGCCGCTCCTCGGCGAGGCGGGCGCGCTGGCGTGCGCCGCGGCGATCGCGGCCGCCGAGGGCCTGACGGGCGAGCGGGTCGACGGCGATCTCGCGACCGACGCGCTCGCGCGCGCCGACGTCGGCGCCGGCGCGGGCCGCCTCGTGCCGCGGGTGCTCGCCGACGGCCTCTGGCTCATCGACGACAGCTACAACGCCAACCCCGCCTCGAGCTGCGCCTCCATCCGCGCCGCCGCCGAGATCGCGCGCGCCTCGCGGCGTCGTCTGGTCCTGGTGCTGGGCGAGATGCGCGAGCTCG
Organism: uncultured Polyangiaceae bacterium; assembly: GCA_964372055.1. Classification (GTDB taxonomy): domain Bacteria; phylum Myxococcota_A; class Polyangia; order Polyangiales; family Polyangiaceae; genus CAYJPW01. The sequence goes on along the minus strand of CAYJPW010000182.1, from coordinate 16,824 downwards.
GCGCCGAGGCCGACGCCGGCCACGACGAGGTCGGCCGCGCCGCCGCCGCGCGCGGCGCCGCCGAGGTGATCGCGGTCGCCGGCCACGCCCGCCGCATCGCCGACCGGGTCCGCGAGGCGGGCGTGCCGGCGCGCTTCACCGACGACGTCGCCGAGGCGGCGCGGGCCGCGCTCGCCGCGGTGAGCCCCGACGACGTGGTGCTGGTCAAGGGCTCGCGCGGCGTCGCGACCGAGCGCGTCGTGCGCGCGCTCGGCGACGCGCACGACGAAGGCCGCGGGGGAGCGGGAGCGTCGCCGTGATCTACGAGCTCTTCTACCCCCTCAAGTTCCACTACGGCTGGCTCTCCTGGCTGAACGTCCTCCGGTACATCCCGTTCCGCACCATCATGGCGACGATCACCGCCATGCTGCTCTCGTTCGTGCTCGCGCCGTGGTTCATCCGCGAGCTGCGCAAGAAGCAGATCGGGCAGGTCGTGCGCAAGGACGGGCCGGCCACGCACCAGATCAAGGCGGGCACGCCGACGATGGGCGGCGCGCTCATCCTGCTCTCGCTCCTCTTGCCGACGGTGCTCTGGGCCGATCTCCGGAACCCGTTCGTCCTCGCGACCACCGCCGTCACCGCGGGTTACGGCGTCATCGGGTATTTGGACGACTACCTCAAGATCAAGCGCAAGAGCTCGGGCGGCCTGCCCGGGCGCTACAAGCTCCTCGGCCAGACGCTCATCGGCGGCGCGGCGGTCGGCTACACCTTCCTGCTCCCCACCACCAAGCTGCCGGCCGACTGGTTCGCGATCAAGACGCGCCTGGCGCTGCCCTTCGTCGCCTTCTCCAAGCTCGCCATCGATCTGCCGCTCTGGGCCTACGTGCCCTTCGCGGTGTTCGTCGTCGTGGCCACGTCGAACGCGGTGAACCTCACCGACGGCCTCGACGGTCTCGCCATCGGTCCGGTGATGATCAACGCGGGCACCTACCTCATCTGGGCGTACGTCGCCGGCGCCACCATCGCGAGCTTCTCGCTCGCGACCTACCTCGACATCCCCAAGATCGCCTCCGCCGGCGAGCTCTCGGTCTACTGCGGCGCCGTCATCGGCGCCGGGATCGGGTTCCTCTGGTACAACACCTACCCCGCGCAGGTGTTCATGGGGGACGTGGGGTCGCTGGCGCTCGGCGGCGGCCTCGGCATGCTCGCGGTCTTCACCAAGAACGAGCTGCTCTCGATCCTGCTCGGCGGCATCTTCTTCATCGAGGCCGTCAGCGTCATCACGCAGGTCGTCTCGTTCAAGCTCACCGGCAAGCGCATCTTCTTGATGGCGCCGATCCACCACCACTACGAGAAGAAGGGGTGGGCCGAGCCGAAGATCATCGTCCGCTTCTGGATCATCTCCATCCTCCTCGCGCTGGTCGCCCTGGCGTCGATGAAGCTCCGGTAGGCGCGCCATGGATCTCCGGGGCAAGAGGGTGGTCGTGGTCGGGCTCGGGCGGAGCGGCGTCGCCGCCGCGCGCCTCTGCCTCGCCCGCGGCGCCGAGGTCCTCGCCACCGACGCCTCGCCGCGCGGGCGGCTCTCGAACGAGGCGCTCGCGCTCGAGGCCGAGGGCGCGCGCCTCTCGGCGGGGGGACACTCCGCGGCCGACTTCGACGGCCGCGATCTCTGCGTCGTCTCGCCGGGCGTCCCCTCCTTCGCGGCGCTCGAGGCCTTCGAGCGCGGCGGCGGCGAGGTGATCGGCGAGCTCGAGCTCGCCTCGCGCTTCGTGACCGCGCCGATCGCCCTCATCGGCGGCACCAACGGCAAGAGCACCACCACGGCGCTCGTCGGCGAAGCGATGGCCCGGGACGGGCGGCGCACCTTCGTCGGCGGCAACTTCGGCGTCCCGCTCGCCGAGGTCGTCGATCGGGCGTGGGACGTGCTCGTCCTCGAGATCTCGAGCTTCCAGGCCGAGCGCGTGCCGACGCTCCACGCCCGCGCGCACGCGCTGCTCAACGTCACCGACGATCACCTCGATCGTTACCCGAGCCTCGCCGAGTACGCCGACGCCAAGGGCAACCCCTTCGTGCGAATGACGCCCGAGGACGTCGCCGTCGTCCCGGCGCGCGATCCGATGTGCGCCCGGCAGGCGGCGCGAGGGCGCGCGCGCGTCGTCACCTTCTCCGGCGACGGGCAGGACGCCGACGTCGCCGTCCGCGGCGGCGAGATCGTCGACCGGGTGCACGGCGGCGCCTACCCGGTGAGCTCGCTCAAGATCGCCGGCGCCCACAACCTCGCCAACGCCTGCGCCGCCGTCGCCGTCGCCGGCTCGCTGGGCGCGCGCCGGGCCGCCATCGCCGAGGCGCTCGCCTCGTTCGAGGGGCTCGGGCACCGGACCGTGCTCGTGGCCGAGGTCGGAGGGGTCCGCTTCTACGACGACTCCAAGGGGACGAACGTGGGCGCGTCGGTCGCCGCGCTCCGCGGGCTCGCCGAGGCGCGCGCGGTGCTCATCGCGGGCGGCCGCGACAAGCTCGGCGCCTACGGGCCGCTCGTCGACGCGCTCCGCGACCGCGGGCGCGCCCTGGTCCTCATCGGCGAGGCCGCCGACCGCATCGCCGCCGCCGCGGAGGGCGCCTGCCCGATCACGCGCGCTGCCTCGATGCGCGAGGCCGTCCGCGCCGCGCGCGCGCTCGCCGCGCCGGGCGACGCCGTGCTGCTCAGCCCGGCCTGCTCCAGCTTCGACATGTTCAAGGACTACAAGGACCGCGGCGACGCCTTCGTGCGCGCGGTCCGCGAGCTCGCCGAGGAGGCCCCGTGAGCGCGTCCGATCGCCCCAGCGTCCCCCGGAACCGTCACGTCGATCCGCCTGCCGCGCCGGCCGATTCGGCCGCTTCCCCGAGCCCCCGGTGGTCGCTGCGCGAGCGGTTCGGAGGCGCCAGGCTGATGTCGCCGAGCTCCGCCGGCCCCGTCGACTCGGTGCTCGCCGCCGTCGTCGTGGCGCTCATCGGCTTCGGCGTGGTCATGGTCTACAGCGCCAGCGCCGTCGAGGCGACGGTCCGCTTCCACGACGCCCAGTTCTTCCTCAAGCGCCAGGCCATCTACGCCGTGCTCGCGCTCGGCGTCATGTGGCTGGTGAGCCGCGTCGACGTCCACCGCCTCAAGCCCTTCACCTACCCGATCCTCATCGCGGTCACCGGCATGCTCGTGGCCTGCGTCGTCGGCTTCGGCCACCGCGCCGGCAACGCGAACCGCTGGATCAACCTCGGCCCGGTCAACGTGCAGCCGTCCGAGCTCGCCAAGCTCGCGATCGTGATCTGGCTCGCCTACTCGCTCTCGAAGAAGGCCGAGAAGGTGAAGTCGTTCGCCGTCGGCTTCCTGCCGCACCTGATGGTGGTCGGCGTGCTCATGCTCCTCTGCCTGAAGCAGCCCGACTTCGGCAGCGCCGTCGTGCTCCTCTTCCTGACGTTCACGCTGCTGTTCGTCGCCGGAGCGCGCATCCCGTACATCGCCGCGTTCTCGATGCTCCTGGCGCTGGGCGGCGCCGCGGCGGTCCGGTTCTCGGGGTACCGCTACGCGCGCTACCTCGCCTGGATCGACATGGAGAGCCAGCGGTCGGGCCTCGCCTACCAGCCCTTCCAGTCGGTGATGAGCTTCGGCTCGGGCGGGACGTTCGGGCTCGGCCTCGGGCGCGGCCTGCAGGTGCTCTACCTGCCCGAGGCGCACACCGACTTCATCTCGGCGATCGTCGGCGAGGAGCTCGGCTTCCTCGGCATCCTCGGCCTCGCCGCCTGCTACCTGGTCATCGTCTCGCGCGGGGTCCGCATCGCCCTCGAGGCGCAGGACGACTACAGTAGCTTCCTCGCCTTCGGCATCTCCACGATGTTCGGCGTCCAGGCGCTCGTGAACCTCTCGGTCGCGATGGCGATCCTGCCGACCAAGGGGCTGACGCTCCCGTTCATGAGCTACGGCGGCTCGTCGCTCCTCGTGAACGCCGCCGCGGTCGGCATCCTCCTCAGCGTCAGCCGCCCGCGCAGCGCAGAGGCGCCGAGCCCGTCCAAGCCGGCGCCGGGCGAGGCCGAGCCGCTCCCGAGCGCCTCGGCGGTCGTCATCGCCCACCACGAGACCGCCGGCGGGGAGGCGGCCGGGTGGTGACCGTCCTCATCGCCGGAGGTGGCACCGGAGGCCACGTCTTCCCGATGATCGCCGTCGGCGACGCGATCCGGAAGAGCGCCGAGGGCGCCGAGATCGTCTACGTGGGCACGGCGCGCGGCATGGAAGCGCGCCTCGTGCCCGAGCGCGGCGACGAGCTCGAGCTCATGGACATCCTCCCGCTCCGCGGCAAGGGCCTCAGGGGCTTCCTCCGCGGCGCGGCGCGCGCCTTCGCGTCGATCCCCGCCGCGCGCCGCCTCATCGCCCGCCGCCGCCCGTCCGTCGTGCTCTCGGTCGGCGGCTACGCCGCGGGCCCGATCTCGGTCGCCGCCCGCATGGCGGGCATCCCGCTCGCGATCCTGGAGCCGAACAACGCGCTCGGCCTCACCAACCGGCTCCTCGCGCCGCTCGCGCACCGCGTCTACACCGCGTTCCCCGAGGTCGAGCGCGCCTTCCGGCCCAGCGTCGTCCTCCGCGCCGGCGTGCCGCTGCGCCGCGCCTTCGAGCGCGCGCCCTTCGCGCCCCGGCCCGGGCGCACCTCGGTGCTCGTGCTCGGCGGCAGCCTCGGCGCCGCCGCGCTCAACGACGCGGTGCCGCGCGCGATCGCGGCGCTCCCGCGCGAGCTCGGCGTCTCGGTGATCCACCAGACGGGCCGCGACGCCGGCGGCGCGAGCGGGCCGGCGCGCGACGCCACGGTGCGTGCGCTCTACTCCGAGCTCGGGGTCGAGCGCGCCACCGTCGTCCCCTTCATCGACGACGTCGCCGCGGCGCTCGCCGCCGCCGATCTGGTGATCGCGCGATCGGGCGCCTCCGCGACCGCCGAGCTCTGCGCGATCGGCCGCGCGTCGATCCTGATCCCGTTTCCCTTCGCCGTCGACGACCACCAGCTCAAGAACGCGCGCTCGCTCGAGGCCGCGGGCGCCGCCGTCGCGCTCCCGCAGGCCGAGGCGGCGCCGCCCAGGATCGCCGCCGAGATCGAGAAGCTGGCGCGCGATCCCGCGCGCCTCGCGGACATGGCCGCCGCGGCCGCGTCGCTCGGCCGGCCCGACGCCGCCGCGCGCATCGCGGTCGACCTGCTGGAGCTCGCGCAGAAGAAGAGGAGGGCCGCCTGATGTTCCGTGGCCGCGTACGGCACGTGCACTTCGTGGGCATCGGCGGCGTGGGGATGAGCGGCCTGGCCGAGATCCTGCGGTCGCTCGAGTTCGACGTCTCCGGATCCGACCTCAAGGAGGGCTCGACCACGCGCCGCCTCCAGACGCTGGGCGTGCGCATCGACGTGGGCCACCGCGAGGAGAACGTGCGCGGCGTCGACGTCGTCGTCTACTCGAGCGCCATCCGCCCCGACAACCCCGAGCTCTGCGAGGCCCGCGCCCTCGGCATCCCGGTCATCGGCCGCGCCGAGATGCTCGCCGAGCTGATGCGGGTGAAGTACGGCGTCGCCATCGCCGGCTCGCACGGCAAGACCACCACCACCTCGCTCGTCGCCACGGTGCTCCGCGCCGCCGGGCTCGACCCGACCGTGGTCGTCGGCGGCAAGATGAGCGCCCTCGGCTCGAACGCGCGCCTCGGCGCCGGCGACCTCCTCGTCGCCGAGGCCGACGAGAGCGACGGCTCGTTCCTCCGCCTCACCCCCACGATCGCGGTCGTGACCAACATCGATCCCGAGCACCTCGACCACTACGGCACGCACGAGACGCTCAAGGAGGCGTTCGTCGAGTTCGCGGCGCGCGTGCCCTTCTACGGGCTCGCGGTGCTCTGCCTCGACCACCCCCACGTGCAGGACATCCTGCCGAAGATCCCGCGCCGCCACGTCACCTACGGCGTCTCGCCCCAGGCCGACTACGCGGCTCGTGGGATCCAGTTCCGCGGGCTGGAGACGAGCTTCAACGCCTACCGGCGCGGTCAGTCGCTGGGCGGGTTCACCGTGAAGATGCCCGGTGCCCACAACGTGCTCAACTGCCTCGCCACCATCGCGGTCGCCGACGAGCTCGAGGTCCCGCTCGACGTCACCAAGCAGGCGCTCTCCAGCTTCGGCGGCGTGGCGCGCCGGTTCACCGTCATCGGCGTCGCGCAGGGCGTGACGCTCGTCGACGACTACGGCCACCACCCCGCCGAGATCCGGGCGACGCTCGAGGCCGCGCGGCGCGCCTACCCCGGCGAGAACCACCGGGTGGTCGTCGCGTTTCAGCCGCACCGCTTCACCCGCACCAAGGACCTCTTCGACGAGTTCACGCGCGCGTTCAACCAGGCCGACGTCCTGCTCGTCACCGACGTCTACGCCGCCGGCGAGACGCCCATCCCGGGCGCGACCGCCGACAAGCTCGTCCAGTCGATCCGCGAGCATGGCCACCAGCACGCGCGCTACGTGCCCAACAAGGCCGAGCTCCCCGAGGTCCTCGAGCAGCTGGTGCGCCCCGGCGACGTGGTGATCGCCCTCGGCGCCGGCGACGTGAACGCGTCGGTGCGGGATCTCAAGGCGCGGCTCGAGGGCAAGCCGGCGGCCCCGACCTCGGTCCCGCCGCCCCCGAGGGAGGCCTCGTGAGCGCGCCGCAGAAGAACCGCCGCTTGCCCGAGGCCAAGGCGGGGCGCGGCGCCCCGTCCGGCCGCGCCCCGCAGGGCGGCGGCGGCGCCGCGCCCCCCGCCCCGAAGTTAGCCCGCGCCCCGATATAGCCC
>CAYJPW010000182.1:0-10030 GCA_964372055.1 uncultured Polyangiaceae bacterium | reverse complement strand
GGGGCGGGGGGGGCGCCGCGCCGCGGGACCCGTTGTGCGCCGGCGACGAGATCGCGCCGGCGCCGCCGGGCGCCGTCTCGAGCACGGTCCGCCCCCCCGCGGCGCCGAGGTCGGCGCGAAGCGGCGCGCTGCGCTCGCTGCAGCTCGTGGCCGGCGTCGTCGTGGTGCTGGCCTGCTCCATCGCCGTGGCCTGGGGCGCGCGCCGCTACGTGCTCTCCAGCCCTCGCTTCGCGGTGCGCACCATCGAGGTCGAGGGGCACAGCCGCCGCAGCGCGGCCGAGGTCGCCAAGGCCGCCGGCGTCTCGGTGGGCAAGAACATCTTCGGCCTCGATCTCGAGGTGGCCAAGGCCGGCGTCGTCGCCGACCCGTGGATCGTCGAGGCGAGCGTCACCCGCAAGCTCCCGAGCACCGTCCACATCGCCGTGGTCGAGCGCGAGGCCCGCGCGCTCGCCGCGATCGGTGGCGAGCTCTACCTCGCCACCGCCGACGGCGATCTCTTCAAGAAGATCGAGGGCGACGATCCCTACGATCTCCCGCTCGTCAACGGCATCCAGCCCGAGGCCGTCGCCAAGGACCGCGCCGGCGCCTCCCTCGCCGTGAAGCGCGCGCTCGACGTGGTCACCGATCTCGAGCGGACCGGGATCGCCAAGCGCTACCCGATCCAGGAGATCTTCGTCGACAAGGACGGATCGCTCGTCGTCACCATCGGATCGAACGGCGTCGCCCTCCACCTCGGCCACGCGCCGTTCCGCGGCAAGGTCGAGCAGGCCGCGCGCGTGCTCGCCGAGGTCGCGGCGCGCAAGGCGAACGCCTCGGTGATCTTCCTCGACAACGACGCCCACCCCGAGCGCGTCGTCGTGAGGATGCGATGAGCGCGGAGCACGCGGGCCCACGGGCAGGGCCGCGCGCGCGGGCGCGAAACTTGGCCACGATCTCGGCGTCGTGTCAGCGTCCGCCCTCGTCGAGCAGGGCGCGCGCCGCGAGCGGGCGCTCTCCCAGTCACCGCATCCTGGAGAGCGAATGAAGAGCCGGATGGACACTACCGAGATTGTCGTCGGCCTGGACATCGGCACGACGAAGGTGTCGGCGGTCGTCGGTGAGGTCGACGCCGACGGCATCACCATCCTCGGCGTCGGCAACGTCCCCTGCCGGGGTCTGCGCAAGGGCGTCGTCTCGAACATCGACTGGACGGTGCGCTCGATCGCCGAGGCGATCGAGGGCGCGCAGACGATGGCCGGCGTCGAGATCCGCACCGTGTACGCGGGCGTCGCCGGCAGCCACATCCGCAGCCAGAGCTCGGACGGCGTCGCGGCGATCGCCGGCGGCGAGGTGACCCGCGTCGACGTCGATCGCGTGCTGGAAGGCGCCCGCGCCATCCCCGTCGACGCCGACCGCCAGATCCTCCACGTCCTGCCGCGCGAGTTCACCGTCGACAACCAGGACGGCATCCGCGACCCGGTGGGGATGAGCGGCGTGCGCCTCGGCGTGAAGGTCAACCTCATCACCGCCGCGACCTCCTGCGTGCAGAACGTGGTCCGCTGCGCCGAGCGCTGCGGCCTCACCGTGGCCGACGTGGTCCTCGAGCCGCTCGCCAGCGCCGAGGCCGTCCTCTCCGAGGACGAGAAGGAGATCGGCGTCGCGGTCGTGGACATCGGCGGCGGCACGACCGACCTGCTCCTCTACGTCGACGGGGGCATCGCGCACGCCAGCGTCATCCCCGCCGGCGGCAACAACGTCACCGCCGACGTGGCGGCGGGCCTGCGCACCCCGATGGGCGAGGCCGAGCGCCTCAAGCGCAACTACGGCTGCGCGCTCGGCCGCATGGTCGGCGACGAGGAGGAGATCGAGGTGCCCGGCGTCGGCGGCCACTCGCCGCGGAAGGCCGCGCGGCGCGTGCTCAGCGACATCATCGAGCCGCGCGTCGAGGAGATCTTCGCCGTCATCCGCAAGCGCATCGAGGACACCGGCATGCTCGAGCAGCTCTCGGCCGGCGTGGTCCTCACCGGCGGCGCCGTCTTGATGGAAGGCATGACCGAGTTCGCCGAGGAGATCCTGGGCATGCCGGTTCGCCTCGGGGTCCCGGTCGGGGTCCGCGGCATCACCCAGCTCGTCGCCGGGCCGCAGTACGCGACCGGCGTGGGCCTGGTGCAGTACGGCGCGAGCGCCCTGGCGCAGGCCCGGGAGCGCGCCGGCGCGACCGGCTTCGGCGCCGCGAGCGAGCCGCCCCCCCGAGGCGAGGCCCGTCGGGCCAAGGCCGAGGCGAGGGCCGCGGAAGAAATCATGATTGAAAAACGTGGGGGCGGTCGCTTTTGGAATTGGCTGAGGGCGGCATTCTAGGCATGATGCGGGCGGGGTTGGGTGACTAGGATCCGCCCGGAATCCTGATTGAGTCTGTCGAGTAGTTCGATTGAGTTGGTGAGCAATCGGTCGAGGGTCGGACGTCGGTGAGGGAAGAGGCGCCCCCACCGAGCGTCTGCAGCGCGAGAGCGCGGCGCGGCTCCGAGCGACAAAGGTTCGACACCCCGGGAGGAGTTCATGAGTTTCTCCATCGAGTTCGCCGAAGAGCACACTGGGTACGACGCCCGGATCAAGGTCATCGGCTGCGGCGGTTCAGGCGGCAACGCGGTCAACACGATGATCAACTTCGGCCTCGAGGGGGTCGAGTTCTGCGTCGTGAACACCGACGCCCAGGCGCTCGGCGCCAGCGCGGCCCCGCTCAAGCTGCCCATCGGGTCGAGCGTGACCCGCGGCCTCGGCGCCGGCGCCGATCCCGAGAAGGGCCGCAAGGCCGCGCTCGAGGACGTCACGCGCATCAAGGAGATCATCACCGGGGCCGACATGGTCTTCGTCACCGCCGGGATGGGCGGCGGCACCGGCACCGGCGCCGCGCCGGTCATCGCCCAGCTCGCGCGCGAGGAGGGGTGCCTGACCGTGGGCGTCGTCACCAAGCCGTTCTTCTTCGAGGGCAAGCAGCGCGCGCGCCGCGCCGAGCTCGGCCTGGCGATGCTCGCCGAGCACGTCGACACGCTCATCACCATCCCGAACCAGAAGCTCCTCAGCCTCGGCGACGAGGACCTCTCCTTCGTCGACGCCTTCCGCAAGGCGGACGAGGTCCTCTACCAGGCCATCAAGGGCATCAGCGACCTCATCACCCAGAACGGGATCGTCAACGTCGACTTCGCCGACGTGAAGACGGTGATGGCCAACATGGGCCGCGCGCTCATGGGCACCGGCTGCGCCAAGGGCGCGGGCCGGGCGCGCCTCGCCGCCGAGATGGCCATCACCTCGCCGCTCCTCGACAACATCTCGGTCGAGGGCGCGACCGGCGTGCTCATCAACATCGTCGGCGGCCCCGACATGCGCATGCGCGAGATCGAGGAGGCGGCGACGCTCGTGCAGGAGCAGGCGCACGAGGACGCGAACATCATCTTCGGCGCCACCATCGACGAGAACATGGGCGAGATGATCAAGGTGACCGTCATCGCGACCGGCTTCGACAACGTCGCGAGCGAGGTCCCCGCCTCGCTCGCCGCCACCTCGTCGCGCCCGGCCGTATCGGTCCAGGTGCCCTCGCACGCGGCCGCGGCGGCCGCGGCGGCCGCGCCGCTCACCGCGCGCGTCGCGCACGCGCCGGCGACCCAGCGCCCCGCCCTCCGCGAGACGCAGGAGCTCTCGGCCTTCCCGACGCGCCGCGCCCCGGCGATGGCGCACGCGGGCAGCCCGTCGAGCACGGCCGCTCCGCGCGAGCGGGCGAGCTTCGTCCCGCCGCTCGACGCGGACTGGGACACGCCGGCGTACCAGCGTCGCGGCGGCACCTGACGCGCCTCGAGCCGGCCGCTCGTTCGTCCCCACCCCAGCGCCTCCCTCCCGATCGGCGCGACCATGCGTCGCGCCGCCCCACCGCCTTCGGCGTTGACAGCCATGCTGGGCGACTTATGGTCGCGATCGCCCTCTACCCGGCGCTCGCGACCGGCCGTCTTCCATGGATGACAAACGCTGCTACTACGAGGTCCTCGGGCTGTCCCGGGACGCAACGTGCGACGACATCCGCAAGGCGTACCGGCAGGCCGCGCTGAAGAATCACCCCGACCGCAACCCGGGTGACGACGCCGCCGGATCGCGCTTCAAGGAGGCGACCGAGGCCTACCAGGTCCTCTCCGACGAGCAGAAGCGGGCCCGCTACGATCAGTTCGGCCACGCGGGCGTCGAGGGCATGCCGGAGATGGGCGGGGACATCTTCTCCCATTTCCAGGATGTCTTCTCCGAGTTCTTCGGCGGATTCGGCGGGGGCGGGCGGCGGCGCCAGGGCCCCACCCGCGGGCAGGACCTGCGGCTCCAGCAGCGCTTGTCGCTGCGCGAGGCGCTCACCGGCTGCAAGCGCGAGGTCTCGCTCCGGACGCCGGTCGCCTGCGAGGACTGCGGCGGCACCGGCGCCAAGGCGGGGACCAAGCGGAAGACCTGCGGCGTCTGCAACGGCGTCGGTCAGGTGTCGACGTCGCGCGGCTTCGTGATGTTCACGCAGACCTGCCCCGAGTGCCACGGCGAGGGCTCGGTCGTGAAGTCGCCATGCCCGTCGTGCAACGGCGGCGGCGCCGTCGAGAAGACGCGCAAGGTGCTGGTCTCGTTCCCCGCAGGCATCGACGGCGGGCAGCGGCTCGCGGTGCGCGGGCAGGGGATGCCGGGCACGCTCGGCGGGCCTCCCGGCGATCTCTACGTCGACGTCGAGCTCGCCCCCGACGAGCGCTTCGAGCGGGACGGGCTCGACCTCATCACCCGCGTCACCCTCCCGTTCACCCAGGCGGCGCTCGGCACCAAGGTCGACGTGGTGATGCCGGACGAGTCGACGGTCCATGTCGAGGTGCCCGCCGGCAGCCAGCCCGGCGACGTGATCACCTCGAAGGGCAAGGGCGCCCCCCGGGTCGACGGGCGCGGCCGCGGCTCGCTCCAGGTGGTGCTCCAGGTCGAGGTGCCCAAGGCGGTGTCCCCGCGCGCCCGCGAGCTGCTCCGCGAGCTCGAGGACGAGCTCGCCAAGGCCGACGGCAAAGCCAAGACGGCCTGAGGCGCGCCGAGCGCCGGAGCGCGCTCGCTGCCGATGGATCCGGTCAGCGCTTGAGCCCCATCCACGCGCCGGCGCAGGCGAGCCCGAACGCGATCGGGGCGAAGGCGATCGCGAACACGACCGCGATGGGCGCCGCGAGCCCGAGCAGCACGAGCGAGCCGGCGATGGCCAGCGCCGCCGACATCGCCGGCTCGAGCACGGTGCGCGTGGCCGAGGCCCGCGCCACGAGGTAGCCGGCGACCGGGAAGGCGCCGAGCGCGGCGGTGCCGAGCAGCACCAGCGGCGCGGTGCCGGCGCCGGCGCCGGCCGCATCGCCGCGATCGACGGCGGCGAAGTCCATCCCGAGCCGGTGGCCGAGCACCACCGCCCCCGCGAGCGCCGCGGTGATCACGCCCGTCGTGACCAGCGCGCCGAAGCCGATCCAGGTCAGCATCACCGGGCGCTCGTTCGAACGGAGCGCCTCGCGCATGGCGTGGAGCGAGGGCGGCGCGATGGAGCGGAGGAAGCGGCGCGCCGGGGTGGGGGGCTTCGGGTCGAGCCGCTCGCCGCGCCTCTGCAGATCGCGCCCGGCGACGTAGGCCACGGCGCCCATGCCGAGGAGGATGGGTGCGGTCGCGAGCAGCGCCGAGGCGCTCCGGCCGAAGGCGATGTGGTCGTAGATGCCGTTGAAGAGGGTCGCTCCGAGCCAGGCGGCGTTGAAGGCGCGCCCGCCCAGCCGCTTCTCCGGATCGCGCCCGAGCGCGTAGCCCCAGATCCCGGCGAAGAACACGTGGGCCGGGACCGCGAGCAGCGCGCGCGCCAGGTCGACGCTCGGCAGGGCGCGGCCCCAGAGGAAGACGGCGTTGTGCGCCGAGACGAACCCGAGCGCCGCGGCCGACGCGTAGACGATGCCGTCGAACGGCTCCTGGAAATGGCGCGATCTCCACACCGGCGTCACCGCGGCGACCTTGAGCCCCTGGTGCAGCGGCGCCACGACCAGGAACAGGTACACGAGCGTGGCGAGATCGCCGTGCCCGCCCGCCGACGGATCGAGGCCGGTCCACCGCTCCAGCGCGCGCTCGGCGACGAGAGCGGGCACGACCGCCGCCGCCCCGAGCCCGAGCGTCCCGAGCACGATGCGCGCCTTGCCGTGCCTCCTCTCCGACCGAGGAAGGACGGCGAGGAACGCCGCGATGGGCGCCGCGACCGCGACCGCGAGGAGCAGGACGGAGAGGGGCGTCACCAGCCGGGCCGCCCGCGGGGCCTAGAAGTGAAGGCCGGCCATCGCCGTGATCGCGAGCGCCGACCCGTACCCGGACCCCTCGGCGGCGAGCGCGTCGGCGCGGGCGGCGTCCACGTTGGCCGACGCTTTGATCCTGGCGATCTCGTCGGGGGAGACGCCGGGCCGCGTCAGCACGAGGAGCTCCCAGCTGATGTTGGCGCCGAGCGAGAGCACGGGCGTGACGTAGTAGTCGAAGCCGCCGCCGAGGCGCGCGTCGAGCCCGCGGATGCTGATCGCGTCGGCGGCGCCGCTCACCGCGCCGGTGACGCTGCCGAGGCCGGAGTAGCCGGCCCCGAGCTCGAGGTGGGGCTCGAAGTTGCCGATGGGGATCTTGAACCCCAGCTCGCCGCCGAGGCTGAAGAGCTGCCACGCGCTGAAGAAGCCGACGCGCGCGCGCGCGCCGAGCGTGAGGAAGAGCAGCCGGATCCCGAGCCCGGCGCCGACGACGCCGCCGCTCGCCGACGTGTCGACGAAGCCGGCCGTGAAGTTCGCCTCGTCGACGTTGAAGGTCTGCAGCCCGACGTGCTCGAACCCGCCCTCGACGTTGAGCCACACCCAGCTCAACCCGCGGCCGGAGTCCTCCTCCTTGGACTTGTCGAGGTTCTCCTGGACGCCGCCCGGAGGTTGCCCCGGCGGCGGGGCCGGCGGCATCGGCGCCGGCGGCGTCAGCCCACCGGCTTGCATCGAGGGATCGTACGGCGACGGCGCGGCGGGCGCCGGCGGGAGCAGGGGAGCGGGCGTCGACGCGGGCGGCGGAGGCGTGGGCGGCGGGCCCATCTGCGCGGCGGCCTGCGGCGCGAACGTGAGCAGCAGCGCGGCCGCGCCGAAGGCGGCGCACCCACTTCCTCGGCGCCGGCCCCGGCCGCAGCGCAGCTCTGCATTCGTCATGCGTCGTCCTCTCGCGTGCCGTCGTCCGCTCGGTCCGCCGGAGGGCCGGGGACGCGGTAACTGCCATCCAGCCAACGCCCCAGATCGACGAGCTTGCACCGGGGCGTGCAGAAGGGAAAAGCGCGGTTGTCGGGGCGCGGCAAGACGTGCGATCCACACGTCGGGCACCTCGCGCGCTCGCCTCCGCCGACCTCGCCCATGCCCGTAACGTAGCAGCCCCGGCGTCCAGGCTGTAGCCTTGGGCCATGCCTTCGAGCTTCGTGCCGTGGCTTGCAGCCATGCTGGCCGCGCTCGCCGCCTCCGGCTGCGCGGGGCGCAGCCTCCTCGAGATCGACGCCGCCGACGCCGGCGCCGACGCCGACGCCGGGGTCGAGCCCGACGACGCCGGTCCGCCTCCCGTCGAGGACAGCGACAAAGTCGACCTGCTCCTCGTCGTCGACAACTCGCGCAACCTCGAGACCGCCCAGGCGCTCCTCGCCGACACCATCCCGTACCTCCTCGGCCGTCTGGTCAACCCGCCGTGCGTGAACGGCCTGGGCAACGTCGTGGCCGAGCCGCCGTCGCCGTCCTCGCCGTGCCCGCTGGGCAAGCGCGATTTCCCGCCGCTCACCAACTTCCACGTCGCCGTGATCTCGACGAGCCTCGGCGGCCACGGCGCCGACGTGTGCGGCCCGCAGAGCGTCACGTTCGAGCCGCCGATGAACGACGCGGCGCACCTGCTCACGCGCAGCCTCGCCGGGGGTGTCATCCCGACGTACCAGAACCTCGGGTTCCTCGCGTGGGATCCCGGCCAGGAGCGGACGCCGCCCGGCGACGGCGACGTCGCCACGCTCGGCGCGAAGCTCGTCGAGATCGTGCGCGGCGTCGGTCGCGACGGCTGCGGCTTCGAGTCGCAGCTCGAGAGCATCTACCGCTTCCTGGTCGACCCCGAGCCGCCCGCGCAGATCGTGGTCGAGAACGGGCTCGCGACGCCGGTCGGCGTGGACCCGATCGTGATCCAGCAGCGCCAGGACTTCCTCCGCCCCGACTCCCTCGTCGCCGTGGTCTTGGTCACCGACGAGAACGACTGCTCCACGCGCGAGGGCGGCCAGTACTACCTCTCCAACGTCGGGCTCGGCGGCGACGGCCAGCCGTTCCACCTCCCCCGCGCCCGGAGCGAGTGCGTGGCCGATCCGTCGGATCCGTGCTGCGCGTCCTGCGGCCAGGCCGCCCCTCAGGGCTGCCCGGACCCCGCGTTCGACCCCAAGTGCCAGATCCCGCCGATGACCGAGGTCGAGGATCCGATCAACCTTCGCTGCTTCGACCAGAAGCGCCGGTTCGGGATCGACTTCCTCTATCCGATCCGGCGGTACGTGCAGGGCCTCACCGAGCGCACGGTCGCGCGCCGAGACGGCGAGGTGGTGGCGAACCCGCTCTTCGCCTCGGGGCGCTCGAGCGAGCTCGTGGTGATGGCGGGCATCGTCGGCGTGCCCTGGCAGGACCTCGCCATCGACGCGAAGTCGCTCGCCGCCGGGTACCGCGCCGGGCCGGAGGTCGACTGGTCGCTCGTGCTGCCCGATCCGACGACGGGCCTCCCGCCGCTCGATCCGCTCATGGTCGAGTCGATCCTCCCGCGCCAGGGCCAGAACCCGCCGACGGGCGAGCCGCTCGCGCCGGCGGACGCGCCCGAGGCGCTCGCCAACGAGATCAACGGCCACGAGCGCACCATCCCGAAGACCAACGATCTCCAGTACGCCTGCATCTTCCCCATGCCGTCGCCCCAGGATTGCTCCGCGACCCAGTGCGAGTGCGTCGAGCCGGAGGTGATCCAGAATAACCCGATCTGCCAGGCGCCCGACGGATCGTTCTCGAGCGTGCAGCGGTTCGCGCGCGCCCTCCCGGCCACGCGCGAGCTCGAGGTCCTGCGCGCGCTCGGCGACCAGGCCGCCGTCGCTTCGGTCTGCGCTCCGGTCGTCACCGGGCCCCAGCAGTCGACGTTCGCCTACAAGCCCGCCGTCGACGCGCTCATGCGCGCGCTGCGCGGGCACGTGCGGCGCCCGACGCTCGATTGAGCCCCACGCGCGCGGCTCACCGGTCGGGCGCCGCGGCCTCCACCCGCAGGAGCTTGACCGTGATCTCGACGTGGCGTCCGCTCATCTGGGTGAACGCGGCGGTCCCCTTGCCGCCGGCGTAGGCGTACTTGAGGCCGAAGCTCCCGCCCGGGTGATCCGCGGGCACCTCGACGTCGCTGACGGTGGCGCCGAGGCGCAGGACCTGTGCGCCGGCGCCGACGTCGCCGCCGCGGAGGGCGAACGTGCCCTGTTTGAGCAGGAGGACGGTGCGCTTCACCAGGCTCGAGAGGTGCTTCGAGGGGTGCTCGTCGAGGGGGCGCCAGCCGGTGATGTGGCCCGTGGCGTCGACGTCGATGGCGACCTCGAGGGCGCCGGCGTCGCCCGTGGGGAGCGCGGCCCACGCTGGATCCGAGTCCGACGCCGGCGGGATCGCGCGCGTGAAGGCGCGGCCGAGATCGCGCACCGAGGCCTCGCCCTCGGCGCCGAAGGAGCCGCCCGATCCCGGAGCCGCGCCGGCCCTGGACCCGGCCGCCGCGGGCCCGTCCGCGCCGGGTGCGCCCGAGCTCGCCGTCACCGGTTTCGCCGGTGCGCCCTTCGCGGTCCGGCGGCGCGCGTCGGGGGCGCTCGCGGTCGCGGGCGCGGCGCTCGCCGTCGTCGTTGGCTTCGGCTCCCGCCTCCGCGGCGTCGCGGGCTCCTGTCCCGGCTCGGTCGGTCCTTGAGCCGGCGGCTCGCGCGCCGGCGGAGACGCTGCGACCGGCGGAGGGTCGTGCC